>DWUU01000059.1 GCA_019120575.1 Candidatus Mediterraneibacter quadrami | reverse complement strand
CGCTCTGTTTCAACAGCTCATCGACCAGGGTCGTTTTGCCGTGGTCAACATGAGCAATGATCGCAATATTTCTTACATCTTCACGTTTTGTCTTCATAAATATTCGCACTCTTTCCTTATAATAAGCTGTTTCGTTTACTGCAACTTTTTTATTTTATCACAAAATCCGTAATTTACAACACCGGGAACGGGAAAAATGATGTCGAACGATTCCCGCGGAAATGAAGTTCTAAAGCAGAAGTGCGGCACATACATTTAGTAGTGACTCAAAAATACCGGAAAGAGGAAGGGAGAACTACAGATTATGTCAGATAAGATCATTGAGAACAATCAGGTAACAGTTATCGGAACCGTGGTGTCGGAATTTACATACAGCCACGAAGTATTCGGCGAGGGATTTTTTATGATCGACATCCTCGTAAGAAGACTGAGCAGTTCAAATGACACGATCCCGGTGATGGTGTCCGAGCGGCTGATGGATGTGACGCAGAGCTGCCGGGGACAGTGCATTAAGGTGACCGGGCAGTTCCGGTCGTACAACCGCCATGAGGAACAGAAGAACCGGCTGATTCTGTCCGTGTTCGCGCGGGAGATCGAGTTTGTGGACGAGGAGCCGGACGGGGCGCGGACGAACCATATCATGCTGGAAGGCTATATGTGCAAACGACCGGTATACAGGAAGACGCCCCTTGGACGGGAGATTGCGGATCTTCTGCTGGCCGTGAACCGGCCGTACGGAAAGTCTGATTATATCCCATGCATCTGCTGGGGGCGGAACGCCCGGTATGCCTCCGGGTTTGATGTGGGCGAGCATGTCCGGGTACTGGGTCGGATCCAGAGCCGGGAGTATGTGAAGAAGCTGTCGGAGACCGAGACGGAGACACGGACGGCCTATGAGGTGTCGGTGAGCAAGCTGGAATGCATGGAAGAGTGATCGTTAAAAGGATATCATATGTTGAGATTCGCTCTCATATATGATATCCTTTTTATATTACGAAAACTTATTTATATTTTCATATACAGTCAGGAGGAATAGAATTATGGTAAAGTTTCTGATGCACGGGTGCAATGGAAAAATGGGCAGGATGATCACGGAGATTGTGAAAAATGATGAAAATGCCGTGATAGCGGCCGGCGTGGATGCGTATACCGGCGTCCCGAACGAGTATCCGGTATTCGAGTCCATTGACAAATGCGATGTGGACGTGGATGTGGTCATTGATTTTTCGACGGCGTCGGCGGTTGACGGGCTTCTTGATTACTGCGTACAGAAAAAGCTTCCGGTCGTCCTGTGCACCACCGGTCTTTCGGAAGACCAGCTGAAAAAAGTGGAGGAGGCTGCGAAGGAGACGGCGGTCCTGAAATCGGCCAACATGTCCCTTGGCATCAACCTGCTTCTGAAGCTTCTGAAGGATGCGGCGAAAGTGCTGGCTCCGGCCGGGTACGACATGGAGATCGTGGAGCGCCACCACAACCAGAAGCTGGACGCACCAAGCGGGACAGCCCTTGCACTGGCGGATGCGATCAATGAAGAGATGAACGGCGAATACGAGTATGTGTATGACCGCAGCCAGGTTCGCAGAAAAAGAGATAAAAAAGAGATCGGCATCTCGGCGGTCCGCGGCGGCACGATCGTGGGGATCCACGATGTGATCTTCGCAGGGACCGACGAGGTGATCGAGTTCACTCATACGGCATATTCCAGAAGCGTATTTGCGAAAGGGGCAGTTGAGGCGGGCAGGTTCCTGGCGGGAAAAGCGCCGGGAATGTATGATATGGGGGATGTTGTAGGCCTTTAGAGTGAAAGACCCACAGGAGGATGAAATGAAAGATCTGGAGACAAAATACCTGGAACGGCTGTCTGAACTTTATCCGACCATCGCGGCGGCGTCGACGGAGATCATCAATTTGCAGGCGATCCTGAATCTTCCGAAAGGAACGGAGCATTTTCTGACGGATGTGCACGGGGAGTACGAGGCATTTTCCCATGTGCTGAAGAACGGTTCGGGATCCGTGCGCCGGAAGATTGAAGAAGTGTTCGGCAACACGATGAGCATGAAAGATAAAAAGGCGCTTGCCACGCTGATCTATTATCCGAAGCAGAAGATGGATATGATCAAAAAGACGGAAACGAATATGGAAGACTGGTACAGGGTTCATCTGTACCTGCTGATCCAGGTGAGCAAACGGGCGACCAGCAAGTATACCCGTTCGAAAGTGAGAAAATCGCTTCCGAAAGATTTCGCCTATGTGATCGAGGAGCTGATCACGGAGAAAGCGGAGGTTAATGACAAAGAGCTGTATTACAATGAGATTATTTCCACGATCATCCGCATCGGTCGGGCGGAGGAGTTTATCAAGGCTATCTCCGAACTGATCCAGCGTCTGGTCGTGGACCATATGCATATCGTCGGGGATATCTATGACAGAGGCCCGGGACCCCATATTATCATGGACAAGCTGATGACCTATCATTCGCTGGATATTCAGTGGGGCAACCATGATGTCCTCTGGATGGGGGCGGCGGCCGGACAGAAGGGCTGTATTGCCAATGCCATCCGCATCTGCGCCCGGTACGGCAACCTGGACATTCTGGAGGAGGGGTACGGGATTAACCTTCTGCCGCTTGCCACATTTGCCCTGCGGGTGTACGGGGACGATCCGTGCGAATGCTTTAAGCTGAAAGCGTCCGGCGGGGCGGACAAAGATGAACAGGAGATGAACCTGCGCATCCACAAGGCGATCTCCGTCATTCAGTTCAAGGTGGAGGGGCAGATCATTGCCCGGCAGAAGTCGTTCCATCTGGAAGACCGCGCGATGCTTCACCGGATCGACTATGAGAAAGGGACGATCTGCCTGAACGGAAAAGAATACAAACTGCTTGACACGAACTTCCCGACCATCGATCCGGATGATCCGTACGCGCTGACGGCGGAAGAGGAAGAGATCATGGAGCGGCTGGAGAAAGCGTTTGTCAACTGCGAAAAACTGCAGCAGCATATGCGTTTCCTGCTGGCCAAAGGCGGCCTCTACAAGGTATATAATGACAATCTGCTCTATCACGGCTGTGTGCCGCTCAATGAGGACGGCAGCTTGAAAGAAGTGGAAGTCTACGGGAAACTGTATAAGGGCAGGGAACTGTACGACACGCTGGATTCCTATGTGAGAAAGGGGTTTTTCGCCCTCGACGGGAAGGACAGGGAAGACGGGAAGGATATCATGTGGTATATCTGGCTCCATCCGGATTCACCGCTGTTCGGCAAGAACAAAATGGCCACGTTTGAGCGGTACTTCCTGGAGGAGAAAGAGACCCATCTGGAGAAAAAGAACCCGTATTATTCCTATATTGAAAATGAGAAAGTTATCGACAGCATCATGGAAGAGTTCGGGCTGGATCCGGCATACGGGCATATTGTGAACGGGCATGTCCCGGTGAAGCGCAAGGACGGCGAGAGTCCGGTCAAGTGCAACGGAAAAGTCATGGTAATTGACGGCGGCTTCTCCAAAGCATATCAGAAAGAAACCGGGATCGCCGGATATACCCTTGTCTATAATTCCTACGGGCTGCTCCTGGTGGCGCATGAACCGTTTGAATCGACGGAGGCGGCGATTGCCAATGAGAATGACATCCATTCGGAAGTAATGGTTGTGAAGCGTCTGAAAGACCGGCTGGCTGTCGGGGATACGGACGTGGGCAGAGATATTACGGAACAGATCGGGGATCTGGAGCGCCTGCTGGCAGCTTACAGAAACGGCGAGATCATTGAGAAACTGTAGAAAGGGAAAGACATGAACAAGGATGAGCAGCAGATAACAGCGGAGATGACAGGGCCGCTTCAGATCTATCTGAACGAGATCGGGCAGATCCCGCTTCTCAGTGAAGAAGAGGAAAGGGAACTGGGAGAGAAGAGCGCGGCCGGAGACGCTGCCGCCAGGCAGAGGCTGGCGGAGGGCAATCTGAGACTGGTCGTCTCTCTGGCAAAACACTATACCGGACGCGGCGTGCCGATCATGGATCTGATCCAGGAGGGCAACATGGGCCTGATGCATGCGGCGGAAAAATACGATCACACAAAGGAGAACCGTTTTTCCACCTATGCGGCATGGTGGATCAAAGAGGCCATGCAGCGGGCGATCGACCAGCAGTCCAGGGAGATCCGGGTGCCGGTCCATGTGGCGGAGAACATGAAGCGGGTGCAGAAAGCGGCCCGGGAGATGCAGCAGTCGCTGGGCCGGGATGCGACGCCGGCGGAGATCGCACAGAAACTGGGGGACAAGACAGAAGAGGAAGTGAAAGATATCATTTCCTACCTGCAGAGTCCGGTTTCCCTCGAGAGTCCGGTCGGGGAAGACGGCGAGGACAGCCTCGGGGACCTGGTGGAAGACCGGACGGAGACGACGCCGGAGGAAGCCATGAATATACTGGCCCGGCAGGAAGAAGTGCGGGAACTTCTCGGAAGCCTGACGGAACGGGAGCAGCAGGTGATCCGGCTCCGTTACGGACTGGGAGAAGAACGACCGCAGACGCTGGAAGAGATTGGAAGCATGCTTGGGGTTACCAGAGAGCGCGTAAGGCAGATCGAGGCGCGGGCCATGGAGAAGCTGCGAAAACAGGCAGAGTAAATAAAAATCAGAAATTGCAGTTCCGCTGTATAAATTATGAAAAACATGCAGATAGTAACAGCATGACAGATTTATATGGAAAGGAAGAGCAGTTTATGAAAAGAATAAAAGCATTGCTTCTGGTCATGACGACCGCATGCATCCTGGGCACAGCCGCCGGGTGCGCCGACCGCACGGATCCGGACAACGGGATCCTCGACGACGCGGTCAATGACGTGACGGAGGGCGTCGACAAAGTGACGGACGATGTGACGGAGGGCGTCGATAAAGCGACGGATGATGTGACGGATGAGATCGATAAAGTGACGGATGAGGCAACGAAGGACCGGAAATAGCCGGACATGAAGATGAAAGAGGGAAACTGCCGCGGGGCGGGGATGATACCGCCGCCGCGGCAGTTTTATCCGATGAAAGAAAGGTACATAAAATGAGATTCAGACCATGTATTGATATTCATAACGGGAAGGTAAAGCAGATCGTGGGCGGCAGCCTGCGGGACGAGGGGGATTATGCGCAGACGAATTTCGCGTCTGATCTGGATGCCCGGGCTTATGCGGAGATGTACAGGCGGGACGGGCTTTCAGGGGGGCACATCATCCTGCTCAATGCTGCAGGATCGCCGTACTACGAAGAGACCAGGAGGCAGGCATTTGCCGCGCTCCGGGCATATCCGGACGGCCTGCAGACCGGCGGGGGGATCACGCCGGAAAACGCTGCGGAATATCTGGAGGCCGGCGCAAGCCATGTGATCGTCACATCCTATGTGTTCAGGGACGGGAGATTTCATCCGGAACGTCTGGAAAAACTGGTGCGCGAGACCGGGAAAGAGCATCTTGTCCTTGATCTGAGCTGCCGGAAGAAAGACGGGGATTACTATGTGGTGACAGACCGGTGGCAGAAGTTCACGGAGATGAAGCTGACGCCGGATATCCTTGATGAACTGGCGGCTTACTGTGATGAATTCCTGATCCACGGTGTGGATGTGGAAGGGAAACAGGCCGGGATGGAGGAAGGACTGACCGTTATGCTCGGACAGTGGGCAAAGCGCCCGGTTACATACGCCGGCGGCATCGCCTCCATGGAGGATCTGGCCCGGTTTGAGCGGATGACCGGCGGCAGCGTGGATTTCACCATCGGAAGCGCGCTGGACCTGTTCGGAGGAAGTATCCCTTATGATAAGGTACGGGCGTACAAATGTTAACAACTTATGAATTTGTTGAATTCATACATGGTTAGTGTTAAAATGAGAAACGTGAGCGAATCTTTAAAAAGGAGTTTTTATGTAATATGGGCATTATAGAAAAGATTTTCGGCACCCACAGCGAGAACGAACTGAAACGGATCTATCCGATCGTTGACCGGATCGAAGCGCTGGAGCCGGAGATGCAGGCGCTTTCCGATGAAGAACTTAGGGGAAAGACGCGGGAATTCAGGGACAGGCTGGCTGAGGGAGAGACGCTGGACGATATTCTCCCGGAGGCATATGCCGCGGTCCGGGAAGCCGCATACCGCGCCATCGGCATGAAGCATTACCGGGTGCAGATCATCGGCGGCATCATCCTTCATCAGGGACGCATTGCCGAGATGAAGACCGGTGAAGGTAAGACCCTTGTATCTACGCTGCCGGCATACCTGAACGCGCTGGAGGGCAAAGGCGTCAATATCGTAACTGTCAATGACTACCTGGCAAAGCGTGATGCCGAGTGGATGGGGAAAGTCCACGAGTTTATGGGCCTGACCGTTGGCGTTGTCCTCAACAGCATGGACAACACAGAACGCCGGGCGGCTTATAACTGTGACATCACTTATGTGACGAACAATGAGCTGGGCTTTGACTATCTTCGTGACAATATGGTCATTTACAAAGAACAGCTGGTTCAGAGAGGGCTGCATTTTGCCATTATCGATGAGGTGGACTCCGTCCTGATCGACGAGGCGAGAACCCCGCTGATCATATCCGGACAGAGCGGCAAGTCCACGAAGCTCTATGAGGCATGCGATATCCTTGCACGTCAGCTGGAGCGAGGCGAGGCGAGCGGGGAATTCTCCAAGATGAACGCCATCATGGGCGAGGAGATTGAGGAAACCGGAGATTTTATCGTTAATGAAAAAGAAAAGACCGTCAACCTGACCGAGGACGGTGTGAAGAAGGTAGAGAAGTTCTTCCATATCGAGAACCTGGCGGATCCGGAGAATCTGGAGATCCAGCACAACATCATCCTGGCGCTGCGGGCCAACAACCTGATGCACAAAGATCAGGATTATGTAGTGACGGCAGAGGGCGAGGTTATGATCGTCGATGAATTTACCGGACGTATCATGCCGGGCCGCCGTTATTCGGACGGACTCCATCAGGCCATCGAGGCGAAGGAGCATGTGAAAGTGCGCCGGGAGAGCAAGACGCTGGCGACGATCACTTTCCAGAACCTGTTCAACAAGTTTGACAAGAAGAGCGGTATGACCGGTACGGCCCTTACAGAGGAAAAAGAGTTCCGTGATATTTACGGAATGGACGTGATCGAGATCCCGACCAACAAACCGGTCCAGAGAGTGGATCTGGAAGATGCGGTATATAAGACGAAGAAAGAGAAATATAAAGCGGTCATTGAAGAGGTGAAGCGGGCGCACGCCAAAGGCCAGCCGGTGCTGGTCGGCACGATCACCATCGAGGTGTCCGAACTTCTGAGCGGGATGCTCCGCAAAGAGGGCATCAGGCACAACGTGCTGAATGCCAAGTACCATGAACAGGAGGCGGAGATCGTAGCGGACGCTGGTGTTCACGGGGCGGTTACTATTGCCACAAACATGGCCGGACGTGGTACGGATATTAAGCTGGATGATGAGTCGCGGGCAGCCGGCGGTCTGAAGATCATCGGTACGGAGCGCCATGAATCCAGACGTATCGACAATCAGCTCCGCGGACGAAGCGGACGTCAGGGCGATCCGGGTGAATCCCGCTTTTATATCTCCCTTGAAGATGATCTTCTCAGACTGTTCGGATCCGACAGGCTGATGGGCGTATTCAATGCCCTTGGCGTGGAGGAAGGCGAGCAGATCGAGCACCGGATGCTTTCTAATGCGATCGAATCCGCGCAGAAGAAAATCGAGATCAATAACTTCGGCATCCGTAAGAACCTGCTGGAGTATGACCAGGTCATGAATGAGCAGAGAGAGATCATTTACGCCGAGCGCCGCCGCGTACTGGACGGCGAGAGCATGCGGGATACGATCTACAATATGATTACGGAGTATGTGGAGAACATCACAGACCGTTTCGCTTCTCCGGAGGCGGATTCCACAGACTGGGATATCAGGGGACTGGATGTGAACCTTCACAATGTGATCCCGCAGATGGAACTTCCGAAGAAGGAAGAATGCCAGGATATGAAGCAGAAGGAACTCAAACACCTTCTGAAAGAACGCGCGGTCAAAGCCTACGAGGTAAAAGAGGCGGAGTTCCCGGAATCCGAGCAGCTGCGTGAGATCGAGCGCGTGGTGCTCCTGAAGGTCATCGACGCGAGATGGATGGACCATATCGACGATATGGACCAGCTCCGCCAGGGGATCGGGCTTCAGGCGTACGGACAGAGAGACCCGCTCGTGGAATATAAGATGACAGGCTACAACATGTTCGGAGAGATGACGAACATGATCGCCGAGACGACGCTGCGCATGCTGTTCAACATCCGTGTGGAGCAGAAGGTTGAGCGTGAGGAAGTGGCCAAAGTAACGGGGACAAACAAGGATGATTCTGCGGTGCGCGCCCCGAAGAAGCGCGAGCAGAAGAAGATCTACCCGAACGACCCCTGCCCCTGCGGAAGCGGCAAGAAATATAAGCAGTGCTGCGGCCGGAAGCAGGTTGGCTGAGTATAAAATCCTTGAATAAATATCAAAAAAGAAATATGAAAGAGGTGAATAAGGTGGTTTTATTAGATGAATTAAAGTCAAGACTGACAGCCTATGAAGAACCGCTGAAAGATCTGAGGGATTCACTTTGACACGGCTTCAAAGAAGCTGAGGATCGAAGAACTGCAGAAGAGGCTGGAGGAGCCTGGATTCTGGGATGATCCGGAGACTTCCCAGCAGGTGATGAAAGAACTGAAAGGACTGGAGGACTCGGTCAAAGAGATCGAACAGCTTTTTGCAGATTATGATGATATGAAGCTGCTGATCGAGATGAGCGAGGAGGAACCGGATGAGGAGACTTCGGAAGAGATCCGGGAGGAACTGGAAGCCTTTGAAGTGAAGTTCGAAGAACTCCGCATCAGCACGCTGCTGACCGGACCTTATGACCGGGACAATGCCATTGTGACGCTCCACGCGGGAGCCGGCGGAACGGAATCCTGCGACTGGGCGGGCATGCTGTACCGCATGTATACGAGATGGGCGGAGAAAAAAGGCTATGACGTGGAAGAACTGGATTATCTGGAAGGTGATGTGGCCGGGATCAAGGGTGTGACCTTTGAAGTAAAAGGTGAGAACGCATACGGATATCTCCGCTCCGAGAAAGGCGTCCACAGACTGGTGCGCATTTCCCCGTTCAATGCGGCGGGCAAGCGGCAGACGTCATTTGCATCCTGCGATGTGATCCCGGATATCGAGGAAGATATCGATATCGAGATCAATGACGACGATCTGAAGATCGACACGTACCGCTCAAGCGGCGCCGGCGGCCAGCATATCAACAAGACGTCGTCCGCGGTCCGGATCACCCATCTGCCGACCGGGATCGTGGTCCAGTGCCAGAATGAACGTTCCCAGCACATGAACAAGGATAAGGCCATGCAGATGCTCAAATCCAAGCTGTATCTGATGAAGCAGCAGGAGCAGGCGGAGAAGATGTCGGACATCCGCGGCGAAGTCCGGGACATTAATTTCGGCAATCAGATCCGTTCCTATGTCATGCAGCCTTACACGATGGTCAAGGATCACCGGACGAATGCAGAAGTAAGCAATGTAAACGCCGTTATGGACGGCAATATCGATCCGTTTATCAATGCCTATTTAAGCGCGGACGGGAAAACGGATGAAGCAGAATAACAGAGTACAGAGAAGGAGAAGATCATGGTAAATATAGCAGTAATGGGATATGGAACCGTAGGCTCGGGCGTGGTGGAAGTCATCAACACCAACGGCGATGTGATCAACCAGCGTGCAGGGAACGAGATTAACATTAAATATGTGCTCGATCTCCGGGATTTCCCGGGAGACCCGATCCAGGAAAAGATCGTCCATGATGTGGATGTGATCATCAATGATCCGGAGATCCGCATCGTCGTGGAAGTGATGGGCGGCATCGAGCCGGCATATACGTTTGTAAAACGATGTCTGGAAGCGGGCAAGAGCGTTGTTACATCCAACAAAGCGCTGGTGGCGAAGCACGGGGCTGAACTGCTCTCCATCGCCCGCGACCGGGAACTGAATTTCCTTTTCGAGGCGAGTGTCGGCGGGGGAATCCCGATCATCCGCGCGCTGAATTCTTCTCTGACTGCAGACCGGATTGAGGAGATCACCGGCATCCTGAACGGTACGACCAACTATATGCTGACCAAAATGTTCTATGAAGGCGCGGATTACGATGAGATCTTAAGAGAAGCCCAGGACAATGGTTATGCGGAGCGCAATCCGGAGGCGGACGTGGAAGGATATGACGCATGCCGCAAGATTGCGATCCTGTCATCCCTGATCTCCGGCCGGCAGGTGGATTATGAAGATATTTATACGGAAGGCATCACAAGGATCACGAAGAAAGATATGCTGTATGCGAAGAAGCTTGGGATGACGATCAAGCTGATCGCTTCCAGCAAGCGGCACGGCGGCCACGTTCATGCCATCGTTGCGCCCATGCTTCTGAATAAAGAACACCCGCTTTACAGCGTGGACGATGTATTCAATGCAGTGTTCGTACACGGAAATATGCTTGGCGACGCCATGTTCTACGGCAGCGGCGCGGGCAAGCTCCCGACGGCCAGCGCTGTCGTGGCTGATGTGGTGGACGAGGCGAAGCATCTTCAGCGCAACATCATGACCATGTGGAAAAACGAAAAACTGGAGCTGATGCCGAGCGAGGATATCGAGCGGCGGTTCTTCGTCCGCATTTCAGGCGCAAAAGAGGCGCGTTACAGCGAAGTGGCGGCCGTATTCGGGCCGGTGGAACCGGTGACGGTGGAAGGACTCGAGGGCGAGTTCGGATTTGTGACAGATGTGATGACAGAGCGGGAATACAAGGATAAATCCGCAAAGCTTGACGGGATCATGCATATGATCCGCATAGAAGATTAATGGCGGCCGGCTGTCAGGTTGCAAAGAAGAGAGCAGAGGTAGAGCATGAAATATATTGTGATCTTATGTGACGGGATGGCAGACGATCTGCTGGAAGAACTGGACGGGCGCACGCCGCTTGAAGCCGCGCGCACGCCGAACATGGACCGGCTGGCGAAAACCGCGGAGATCGGTATGGCCCGTACGGTCCCGGAAGGCATGGCGCCGGGCAGTGACACCGCCAATCTGTCAGTGATCGGCTATGACCCGAAAAAATATTATTCCGGCAGGTCTCCGCTGGAGGCGCTCAGCATCGGGGCGGAAATGGGAGCAGACGACGTCTCCTTCCGTTGTAATCTGGTGACGCTGTCTGAAGACGAAGACTGTTATGAAGACCGGATCATCCTGGACCACAGTTCCGGAGAGATCAGCACGGAGGATGCGGCTGTCCTTCTGGATGTTTTGAAGGAAGAATTTGCAAAAGGGCAGGAGACGGAGCGTCCCTGCTATGCGAAGGGACATGAGTTCTACGTGGGAACAAGCTACCGGCATCTGCTGATCCGGCATCACGGGCGGGTGATGGAACTGACGGCGCCCCACGATATCCTGACCAGAAGAATCGGGGAATATCTGCCGTCTGATCCGGTGCTCAGGGACATGATGGTCAGAAGCTATGATATACTGAAGGACCACCCGATCAATGTAAAACGGCGGGCGGAAGGAAAGAATCCGGCAAACTCTGCCTGGTTCTGGGGCGCGGGCACAAGGCCGGCGCTTACATCCTTTGAGGAGAAGAACGGCGTCAGAGGGGCCATGATCTCCGCGGTTGATCTTCTGAAAGGCATCGCGGTGGGGGCCGGTATGCACAATATTATAGTCGAAGGCGCCAACGGCGGCCTGAATACGAATTACCGCGGAAAAGGCGAGGCGGCGGTGAAAGCGCTGACAGAAGGCGGGTATGATTTCGTCTATGTGCACATTGAAGCTCCGGACGAGATGGGACATCAGGGAAGCATTGCCGATAAGATCGCCTCGATCGAGTACATTGATGAGCAGGTGATCGGCCCGGTGACAGATGCGCTGGAAAAAGCCGGCGTGGATTTCCGCATGCTTGTCATGCCGGATCATCCGACACCAGTGCATGTGCGTACACACACATCCGATCCTGTGCCGTATATGCTCTATGACAGCGCGGCCCCGGCACAGGGAATGGAAACCTATAATGAGAAGACCGGGAAAGAAACCGGGATATTCGTGGAAGAAGGACACCGGCTGATCGACCGGCTGCTTCATAGATAAAACGGATTCTGGCGAAGTGAAAGATGCGTTCAGTCTCACTTCGTCAGAATTTTTTTCCGGTATATTATTGAATGACAACATGGCATAGAAAAGGAGAACAGATCATGATCAGGGAATTTACGTCTCAGGACAGGAAACTTTATGTGGAGATGGCTTCGGAGTTTTATCACTCGCCGGCGGTCCTTCATCCGGTGCCGGATGAATTTTTCGAACGGACGGCGGACGAGGCGCTGGCGTCGGAGGCCTATGCGCAGATCTATATGCTTGAATGTGACGGGGAGCCGGCGGGATACGGCCTGACTGCAAAGACTTTTTCCCAGGAAGCGGGAGGATATGTGATCTGGCTGGAGGAGCTTTATATCAGGGAACAGTTCCGCTCCAGAGGACTTGGAAGCGAATTCTTCGCATATGTGGAAAAGAAATATGAGGGGCGGGCGGCGCGCTTCAGACTGGAAGTAGAAGAGGATAATGTCCGCGCGATATCTCTGTATAAACGTCTTGGATATGAGGTTCTGGATTATACGCAGATGATAAAAGAAATCCGGTAAAATGGATACATGTATACAATCTGGTCTGAATTATTTTAATCAGGCATTGCATGTTATTGTACAACAATGTATAATTTACAGTAGTGAAATTCTGCCCTTTAATACGAAGTCAAATAATCTTCCGGGCAGAAGAAGAAATTTGAGTAGGTGACTGATTTGAAGAACAAGATCAAGCGTTTTGCCAAAGGAGATTTTCATATTCCTCAGCCGGAGATTATTTTCCCGGAAACCCGCATCATTATGCGCGTCGGAGAAGGAGAAAAGTACAGAGGCAGCTTTTCTCTGCAGAATCAGGGGGAAGGAACGATCCGCGGGATCGTGTATCCCTCTTCATACCGTGTGCAGTGCGATGAACAGGGATTTGATGCCAATCCGGTCAATATTTATTATACGTATGACGGCAGCGGACTCGTTCCGGGGCATGTAGAACACGGAAAGTTTACGATCGTCTGCAACGGCGGCGAATTCGATATCGCGTTTACGGCGATCATAGAGAAGCCGTATGTCATGACGAGTTACGGAAAAGTGCAGAGTCTGGATGATTTTAAAAAGCTTTCATTCCGTGATTCAGCCGAGGCTGTCCGTCTGTTCCGGTCCAGGGATTTTTATGAGATTCTGAAATATGAAGACAGGAGGATCCAGGCGCTTTACGATAATATGCGCCGGTGGGAGCTGGATCAGCAGGCGCTGGAGGAATTTCTCGTCGGCTGCAAGCAGAAGGAAAAGATCTTCCTGACACTGGAGGAAGAGAGCCGGGCGTTTATGTCCCTGACGGAACCGCGCAAAGAGACCTTTGCAATCAGGAAGAATACGTGGGGCTATCAGGAAATCGATGTGCGCACGGAGGGGGATTTCCTCTATGTTGAGCACACGCGGATCACAACGGAGGAGTTTATCGGCAACTCATACCGTCTGGAATACTTCCTTGACACAGAGAAGCTTCACCGGGGCAGCAATTTCGGGCGGGTGATTCTGGAGTCTCCGTATGAGAAGCTGACTTACGAGGTGGTTGTTGAGAAGGACATCGTGCGCGACGAGGACCGGCGGGCGAATGACCGGGAATTTGCAGGCATTGTCAGAAATTATCTGAAATACGAGGGCGGGAAGCTTACGCTTGAAGAGTGGACGGACGAAGCGGTGCGCCGGATCATGCATCTGCGGGACATGGACGGAAGCAATGAACTTTATCTTCTTGCCCACGCGCATATCTGTCTGATCGGCGGACGTACGGATGAGGCCAAGATGATTCTTGAGTCTTATAATTATAACCGGTTTGCGATCGGAAAAGATGTGGAACTCAGTTCCTACTATCTCTATCTGACAACATTTCTTTCCAGTGATACGATCGGACAGAGAAAGGTTGCCGAAGAGCTGTCAAAATCGTTTATCAAGAATCCGGACAGCTGGAAGATTCTGTGCATGCTTGTAGATGTGGATTCCGAGTACAAGATCTACAGCGAGCGGCTTCATGCGCTGGAAAAGCAGTTTAATGAGGAAAAGTCCCACAGTATCTGGTTCTATTTCCAGGCGTTCCGGTGCTACAGGGATAAGAGTTCTTCCCTGAAGAAGCTGGGCACATTTGAGATCCGGGTGCTCCTTTTTGCGGTTAAGTACAAACTGATGACCAGGGAGCTGGCGCTTTATACGGCCAATCTGGCAAGCCAGATGAAGACATTTGACAAACATCTGTATGATGTGCTTGTACAGTCCTACGGGATGTACAATGAGTCCATGATCCTTACGTCGATCTGTACCCTTCTGATCAAAGGAAACTGTATGGACAGCCGGTATTTCAGATGGTTTGAAAAGGCGGTCGAGGAAGAGCTTAAGATCGCCCAGCTCTATGAATATTATATGGGAACCGTGACGCCGGAAGCCTTTCACAAACCGCTTCCGAGGTCTGTATACCTGTATTTTATGCATGGCAATAATCTGAATTTCCATAAGTGTGCATTTTTGTATTCCAATCTGATCACATACGAGGATGAGACCAGTGAGATTTATGCCCACTACCGGGATGAAATGGAGGCGTTCGCCTGGAATCAGCTGGACCGCCGGAATGTGGATGCTCAGCTCCGGATCATATACAAGAGGTTTGTTGTGGAGTCGTCCATGAATCCGGAACGCATCAAAGCGCTCTATGATGTGTGCCATGCGTACTGGATCACAACAAGGGTGCCGGATATGAAATTTGTCCATGTGATCGCGGAGGACGGAACGATCACCCAGAAGGCGCCGTACACGGAGAACGGGGCAAAGGTGTTCCTGTATTCCAAGACTGACCGCCTTGTGTGGGAGGGAAAGGACGGAAGACATTATACGGATTCCATCCCCTATGAGAGCAAGCGGCTGTTCTATGAACTGCGTTATATGGATATGTGCCGGAAATATATCAATGGTCTGAGAAGGACCCGGGAAGAGGAACAGGTTCAGGAACTTACACTTGAGGTGGTTCATCAGAACGGGGTGGAGAATTACGAAGAAGATGAACTTCTCGGGCTCTGCAGCCGCACGATCCGTGAAAATAATTATGAAAATGATGATTTTCTTACCTATGTCTGCTTTAGGCTTTTTAAAGACGGACAGTATGATAAGGTGATCCTTACATATCTGGCCAATTTCTACTGCGGGGCCACGTCAGACATGAAGCTTCTGTGGAGAGAGGCGCGTGATTATGAAGTGCATACGCACAAGCTGTCGGAACGGATCCTGACACAGATGTTATTCTCGGAGGAGCTTTTCCAGGAGGCGCCGATCTTTGAACAGTATTATGCCGAGGGGGCGTATTTCCGGCTTCAGCAGGCGTACCTGACTTACGTTTCCAGAGAGTATGTTGTGGAAGAGCGCAAGATCGGACGAAGCGTGATAGACATCATCTGTAAAGAATATGAAAAGGGCGAGGAAACCGGCGATATCTGCAAGATTGCCGTATTAAAATACTACGCGGACAGAGAGTACAGCGCGCAGACGCGCAAAACGCTGAAAAAGTTTCTTCAGGAACTGTGCGGAAGACAGATTTACTTCCCCTTCTTTCTTTCATATGAAAAGGAATGGCTCATCGAGCTGCAGCTGTGGGACAAGACGCTGGTCGAGTACAAAGGACAGAAAGGCAGCCGCGTAATGCTGTATTATCAGCTTCAGAAGGGCGGCGACGAGCGGGCGGATTATTCGACGGAGATCCTGACTCCGATGTATGAGAACCTTTATGTAAAGAAATTTGTCCTCTTTGCAAATGAAAGGCTGAAATACTATTTCAAAGAAACAATAGACGGCAATTCATACCGCAGCGAAAAGGAAAGCTGCGTGCGGACGACGGAACCCGGCGAGCAGGGAAGGTACGGCCGTCTGAATGACATCCTGACAGAGGATGACAAAATAGAGCGCAGAAAAAAGATGCAGGCCTATGCGCTGGAAGATAAAGTAGCCGCTCATATGTTTGCGCGGGAATAAGGAGGTTGTTTTTTCATGGGACAGGGCAGTATTATCGGCTATGAAATAAATGAAAAGACATGTCAGATCAGTTTTTACAATGAGCAGCAGATGGAGCCGGATACGCTGGAGGTGGATTCGGACAATTATCAGATTCCGCTGATCATCGGAAAGCTGCGCGATACATGGGCGTACGGGAAAGAGGCGAAACGCCTTGTCTCGATCAAAGAGGGCTTTACGGTAACGCGCCTGCTGAGCAAGAGCCTTGCGGGTGAACGGATCGAATTCGGGGAAGAGACGTACGACGCGGTGTGGCTGCTGTCGCAGTTTATCCAGATGTCTCTCCAGTCATTCCCTGAGATCGAGGGGATTGTGTTTACGGTGCCGGCCCTGAGTGAAGAACTTGCCCAGATGCTCCGGGGGATCGCGGTGCGGATGAATATTGACAAGCGGCACATTTTTATTCAGGATTACAAGGAAAGTTTCTGCAATTATCTGTTTTATCAGCCGAAGGAACTCTGGCAGTATGAAGCGGCGCTGTTCTGCTGCGACCGCAATGAGATCAAAGCGTACATGCTGCGCAGGCTGAAGCCGGGACTCGGCGGCGGAAAAACGACTTTTGTAACCGTGGATGAAGTGGCAAGCGCCCATATGAAAGAACTTGCGATGGTCTACCCGGTCCTCAACGAGGATAAGGCAAAAGAAGTGGATGAGATGTTCTGCAGGTTTATTGAAAGTGTATTCGACAAGCGGATCGTATCCTCGGTATTCCTTACGGGAGAGGGGTTCGAGAATAACTGGTATCCGAAATCGCTGCGCGTGCTCTGCAACGGGCGCCGGGCGTTCATCGGAAATAACCTGTACAGCAAAGGAGCCTGCTATACCGCATACAGAAAGCTGTTCATGCATATCGAGAACCCGGTCTATCTTTCGGAGACGAAGCTGACAGACCAGATTACAGTCAACATGCGTGTGGACGGGCAGGAGATGTGGTACCCGATCGTGTCCTGGGGCGCCCACTGGTATGAGTCGAATAATCAGTGGGAAGTGCTGTGCGAGGATATGGAGGATATTGAACTTCACATCGAATCACTGATCCAGGGAAATGTCCGGACAGAGAAGATCTCGCTGGCAAGTTTCCCCAAACGTTCCGAATATTCCATGCGGCTGCAGCTGGAGACCCTGTTCCTTGATGAGAGGACCTGCAGGATCACCGTGCGGGACGCCGGTTTCGGAGACTTTTTCCCGTCGACGGATTCACAGGCGGAGAAGACGATACATTTAGGAGGAAATGATGGGAAATTTAATTCTTTGTCATGACAGACACGCGGCGCATCCTTATGAGATCACAAGAATTCACTGCCGGATCTTTACAATTGAAGAACTGTGTTATTATCTCTGCAACAATCTGTATCTGATCGATTATACGATCATGAATGAACAGTTGTGCGACTGGCTGGAAGAAGAGCTGGGGATGGACCGTCTTGCGGCGGAACTCAGGGATGTACTTCGCCTCAGAGGGTCGGTGGAAAAGTTTGTCATTACGATCCTCAAGTCGTCAAAGATCTACCGGGAACCGGAAATGATCCGCATCCAGAATGTTCTGGAACACCTGAAAAACCAGAAGGATATCGAACGTCAGAAATACAAGGGGGACAATCTCCTGGAGAGCGGGGAGGTTGAAGAGGCCATCCTCGTGTATCATGCGATCCTGAACGGCGAAAAAGACGAGTCCGTGGATGACAAGTTCTACGGCGGCGTGTATGCCGGGCTTGGAGCGGGATACGGCAGGCTTTTCCTCTATCAGGAGGCGGCCCGCATGTACGACCGGGCCTACCAGCTCACAGGCGATAAGTCGCTTATAAAGCCTTATCTGTATGCGTCCTATAAATATATGTCGCTTGAGGAGTACCATATTCTGATCACGAAGCAGGATGAATATATGGAGATCAATGCGCAGATGAGGCGTGAGATCGATGAGATCAAAAAGGAGGTTCCGGAGGAGATCGGGCCGGAATATCTGGAAAAATGGAAGCGCCAGCACCGGAGGAATCACTCCTGATCTGCATCGGACAACAGACCGCGATATCAGATAAAAACCCTCTGTCGGAACCGGGGTTGTGTGAACTTTGGTTTGACAGGAGGATTTTCATGTGGTAGAATACAACGGTAACTTTACCGTGGTACAGTGACTCATTGGTAGAGAAAAAAAGTATAACCGGTTGATCCGGTGACGGAGGGTATTATGAAGAAGAGAGTAATAAGCGTGCTGCTCTGCACAGCGATGGCGGTATCTATGCTGGCGGGATGCGGCGGCTCAGACAATGGCGGTGAGAGTGAGAGCGATAAGGCATACGTAGAGGACAAGGGAACGCTTGTCGTGGGCATCACCAATTTTGAACCTATGGATTACAAAGACGAGAGCGGCGAATGGGTCGGCTTCGATGCGGATCTGGCAAAAGCATTCGCGGAAAGCCTTGGCGTTGAGGCGGAATTCGTGGAGATCGACTGGGATAATAAGATTATGGAACTGGACGGCAAGACCATCGACTGCGTATGGAACGGCATGACGCTGACGGACGAGGTGACCAGCTCCATGGACTGCACGGATGCCTATCTGACGAATGCACAGGTTGTAGTTGTTCCGTCAGACGTGGCGGACCAGTACCAGGATGAAGAGAGTCTTGCAGACCTGAATTTCGCGGCTGAGGCGGGAAGCGCCGGAGAGGCCGAGCTGGAGGCGAGGGAACTGAATGTGACGCCGGTGACCGCCCAGGCGGACGCCCTGATGGAAGTGGCGGCAGGTACGTCTGACGCGGCGGTGATCGACCTTCTGATGGCGGCTGCCATGATCGGCGAGGGAACCAGTTACGCGGATCTTACGTATACGGTACATCTGAACAATGAGGAGTACGGCGTTGGATTCAGACAGGGTTCGGATCTCACGGCAGCGCTTAATGATTTCTTTGCGGCATGCTATGAGGACGGCACCATGCAGGAGATTGCCGAGACCTACGGCGTTCAGGCTGCGCTGATCGCAGAATAGAAGAGACCATAATAAGACGGACGGAGATAAGTCATGACATTTTCAGAACAGTTCCCCATTGTTGTGGGGGCGCTGAACACCGGGTTTTTACAGACCTTAAAATTGTTTTTTGTTACGCTTCTGGGGGCGATCCCGCTGGGCCTGATCATTTCTTTCGGATCCATGTCCCGGTTCAGACCCCTCAGCTATTTTACAAAGATCATCGTGTGGATCATCAGAGGTACGCCCCTGATGATCCAGCTTTTGATCATTTATTTTATGCCGGGCCTTATGGGAAGGAATATCTGGGGCGGCGGCGAGAGCGGAAGATTCCTTGCAGCGGCAGTCGCATTTATCTTTAACTACTCCTGCTATTTTTCCGAGATCTACAGAGGCGGCATCCAGGGCGTGCCGAAGGGGCAGGAGGAAGCCGGCCTGGTGCTTGGTATGACGAAGAGTCAGATCTTCTTTAAGGTCAAACTGCTTCAGATGATCAAGCGGATCGTTCCGCCCATGTCAAACGAGATCATTACGCTGGTAAAGGATACCTCCCTTTCCCGCATCATCGCGCTCCAGGAGATCATCTGGGCGGGCCAGTCTTTCATGAAAGGCAACATGGGGATCGCGGGCGTGATCTGGCCGCTGTTCTTTACGGCGGTATACTATCTGATCTTTAACGGCATCCTGACCGTCCTTCTGGGGCGTCTGGAGAGAAAACTGGAGTATTTCAGGTAGGAGGACGGCATAATGGCAATACTGGAAGTACAGCATGTAAGCAAAAGTTTTGGAAATACAGAGGTGCTGAAGGATATCAGCTTCTCCCTGGAGAAGGGAAAAGTCCTTTCCCTGATCGGTTCATCGGGAAGCGGCAAGACCACGCTGCTGCGGTGCCTGAATTTTCTTGAGAAGCCCGACGGCGGTGTGATCCGTGTAAACGGAGAGACGCTTTTTGATGCGGATGATCCGGGGACGAAGCAGGAGAGCGAGATCCGGAAGAAAAGGCTGCATTTCGGCCTGGTATTTCAGTCATTCAACCTGTTCCCGCAGTATACGGCGCTGCAGAATGTAATGCTGGCGAAAGAACTGCTGGAAAAGGAAAAACCGGATTATAAGGCCAGAAAAAAAGAGATCCATGACCGGATCGAACAGGAGGCGAAACGCCTGCTGGATCAGATGGGGCTTTCAGACCGGATCAATAATTATCCCCATCAGCTCTCGGGCGGGCAGTGCCAGCGTGTGGCCATCGCACGGGCGCTGGCGCTGAGTCCGGACATTCTCTGCTTTGACGAGCCTACATCGGCGCTGGATCCGGAACTGACCGGCGAGGTGCTCCGGGTGATCAAGGAACTGGCGGATGAGGAGACAACCATGGTGATTGTCACCCATGAGATGGCGTTTGCCCGGGATGTTTCCAGCCAGGTCATCTTCATGGACGACGGACGGATCCTGGAGAGCGGCACGCCGGAGGATGTGTTTGGACATCCGAAGGAAGAGCGTACCAGACAGTTCCTGTCCCGGTACACAAACGGATAGAATTACGGATGAGAAGAGGCAGGCGGAAGATGTTGATTTTCCGTCTGCCTTATATTATAATCGAATTTGCACAATGCGAAGAGGAATGATGCCGGACGGGAATTCGATCCGGGGGATTCAGAAAAGGAGATAAAGGATTATGTCAAATGACCGCTATGTAAGCCCACTTTCGGAGCGCTATGCGAGCAAAGAGATGCAGTACATTTTTTCACCGGACAAGAAGTTCCGCACCTGGAGAAGACTGTGGATCGCTCTGGCGGAGACGGAAAAAGAGCTGGGGCTTAACATTACAGACGAGCAGATTGAGGAGCTTAAGAGCCATGCGGATGATATCAACTATGATGTGGCAAAAGAGAGAGAAAAAATTGTCCGCCATGATGTGATGTCACATGTTTACGCATACGGCGTGCAGTGTCCGAAGGCGAAAGGGATCATCCATCTCGGCGCCACATCCTGTTATGTGGGGGACAATACAGATATCATCATTATGTCCGAGGCGCTGAAGCTCGTGAGGAAGAAGCTTGTCAATGTGATCGCTGAACTGGCAAAGTTTGCGGATGCACAGAAGAGCCAGCCGACGCTTGCGTTCACGCACTTCCAGCCGGCGCAGCCGACGACCGTCGGAAAGAGAGCGACGCTGTGGATGCAGGAATTTGAGATGGATCTGGAGGATCTGGAATATGTACTGGGCAGCCTGAAACTGCTGGGCTCGAAAGGTACGACCGGCACCCAGGCAAGCTTCCTGGAGCTTTTCGATGGGGATCAGGAGACCATCGACAGGATTGATCCGATGATTGCGGAGAAGATGGGATTCAGGGCATGTTATCCGGTATCCGGACAGACCTACTCGAGAAAAGTGGACACGAGAGTGCTGAATGTGCTGGCGGGCATTGCGGCGAGCGCGCATAAATTCTCAAATGACATCCGCCTTCTCCAGCATCTGAAAGAGGTTGAGGAGCCGTTTGAGAAGACCCAGATCGGATCTTCGGCCATGGCCTATAAGAGAAACCCGATGCGCAGCGAGCGGATCGCTTCTCTGTCCCGGTATGTGATGATCGACGCCCTGAATCCGGCGATCACTTCGGCGACCCAGTGGTTCGAGCGTACGCTGGATGATTCGGCGAACAAGCGCCTGAGTGTTCCGGAAGGCTTCCTCGCCATTGACGGCATTCTGGATCTGTGCCTCAATGTTGTGGACGGCCTGGTCGTATATCCGAAAGTGATTGAGAAACGGCTGATGTCCGAACTTCCGTTCATGGCAACGGAGAATATTATGATGGATGCGGTTAAGGCAGGCGGCGACCGTCAGGAGCTGCATGAGCGGATCCGGGAACTCTCTATGGAAGCCGGCAGAAACGTGAAAGAGAAGGGGCTGGACAACAATCTGCTTGAACTGATCGCGGCAGATCCGGCGTTTAATCTCAGTCAGGAGGATCTCCAGAAGACCATGGATCCGTCAAAATATGTGGGAAGGGCAAAGGAACAGGTGGAAGCATACCTGAGAAATGTCATCAACCCGCTTTTGGAAAAGAATAAAGATGTACTCGGCATGACTGCGGAAATTAACGTATAGTTCAGGCTTGCTAAGGAGATCGACACCATATCAGAAGGCAAAGGAATGTTGCGGGGGATTGCGGCATTCCTTTTTCTGTGATACCGTATTTCCGGAAATTTATGGGAAAGACCCTGCAGGAAAGGCTGCAGAAGGGGAAAGGAATGGGAGAATTATGGAGTGGTGTTTGAATATTTATGAGGAATGGCGTACATCCGGACATGCCGGACTGCGAAGAACGGTAAAAGTACTGGCAGCCGTTCTGGCATTCGGGGCCGTGCTGGTCTGGCTCGGCATGTATACAGAGCCGGCGGACCAGAGTGCGAAGGCAGATCACATTGCGCCGGTTGAAAAGGAGTCGGAAACGCCGGTCCTGCCCGGGACGGCGATCATACCGGAGACACCGGCAGAAGCGGAGACGCCGGTTGTGGCTGAAAAGTCGATCATACCGGAGACGCCGGTGGCAGCTGAGACGCCGATCATACCGGATACGCCTGCAGAACCCGACGCGCCGGCCGCACCGGCCGTTCCGGAGACGCCGATCATACCGGATACGCCTGCAGAACCCGACGCACCGGCCGCACCGGCCGCCCCAGAGACGCCGATCGTGCCGGATACGCCTGCAGAACCGGACGCGCCGGCCGTGCCTGAGACGCCGATTGTGCCGGATACGCCTGCCGAACCGGATGCACCGGCCGCGCCTGAGACGCCGATCGTGCCGGATATGCCCACAGAACCGGATGCGCCGGCTGTCCCGGACACATCCGTTACACCGGCTGTTCCGGATGAGTCCGAAGATACGACGGCGCCGTCCGGAATCATTGACGGCTTTCTCGTAGATGAGAACGGGATGATTTACGGTGTGGCGGATCCGGAACTGGTGGTTTCACGCGGTCTGATGCAATTCCCGGCGGAAGGATGCATCGGGATCAGGGCAGGAGCATTTTCAGACGGTTTGTCTTCTGTGCGGGAAATCTGGATTCCGGCGAATATTACGCAGATTGAAGCCGGTGCGTTTGCCGGTCTTACGAACGTGGAATGGTATACGGCGGAACCGGGCAGCGGATTTTCAGATAATATGGGCGTGCTTCTTTCGGACAACGGGACACGCATCTTTGCCTTTCCGGCCGGAAGAACAGGAAGCTACCTGGTTCCTGCGGAAATTACCGGATTTGCGGAAAATGCATTTGCGGACGCAGTCATCACGGCGCTTGATCTGACGGAATGTACCGCTGAGGCTCCGTCGGACCTGCCGGGGTATATCGAAGTGGTCCAAAGGGAAGCTTATTGAAGATTTCTGTGATTTGTTTTATAATACTTTCATAAAAATGCACTCTGCTGACGGGATACAGCGGCAGAAAGGAGGGATCTTTATGAAAGAGAAAAACATACTTCAGATTCTGCGAAACAGCAGGCATACGGTTGTTTTGAGCGGAGCGGGCCTGATGGCCGAGAGCGGGTACCCGCTTCTTCGCGACGGGGAGGAATCCTACGAGATCGAGGAGAAGTACGGTTATTCATTTGAAGAGATCTTCAGCAGCGGATTCTATGCGGCGAGGAAAGAACTGTTTTTCCGTTTCTACAAAGAGGTTCTCCTGAAAATTGTGGAACGCCCGCCGGGCGAAGGGTTTTATGCCCTGAAAAGCCTGCAGGACCGCGGCCTGATCGGGCCGGTCATCACACGCCGCATCGCCGGGCTCGAGGACCGGGCCGGCTGCCGGGATGTGATCAATCTGAAGGGGACGGTTTTTCAAAACCGGTGCCCCAACTGCGGCCGGGAATATCCGGTTGAATACGTTAAGCAGGCCAGAGGCGTGCCGCTGTGCGAGTCCTGTATGACGGCTCTGCGGCCGGACGTGTGTCTGTTCGGCGAGATGATCGACAACGGACGCATGACGCGTGCGGCGCAGGAGGTGGAAAAAGCCGATGTGCTGATCGTGCTGGGAGCCAGCCTCACATCTCCGCTGTGCGGGCAGATGATCCAGTATTTTACAGGATCGAACCTGATCCTTGTAAATGATACGGAGCATTATTCAGACCAGCGGGCGGACATCATCATCCATGGAAGAAGCGACCGCTTCCTTTCCGATATACTGGCAGAATGCGACAAATAAAATTAAGACTTGATTTGGAGAGAAAAAATGAGCAGCAAAGTTAGAACAAGATTCGCGCCCAGTCCTACCGGGCGCATGCATGTAGGAAATTTAAGAACAGCGCTTTATGCATACCTGATCGCAAAGCATGAAGGCGGGGACTTTATCCTCCGCATCGAGGATACGGATCAGGAGCGCTATGTGGAGGGCGCTGTGGATATCATATACAGGACGCTTGAAAAGACCGGCCTGATCCATGACGAGGGGCCGGATAAGGACCGTGGATACGGCCCTTATGTTCAGAGTGAACGCCAGGCGTCCGGCATCTATCTGAAATACGCAAAGCAGCTGGTGGATCAGGGGGACGCCTACTACTGTTTCTGTGACAAAGAGCGTCTGGATACGCTGCGCACATCCGTCTCAGAGGAAGGAACGGAGATTGTTGTCTACGACAAGCACTGTCTGGGCCTGAGCAAAGAAGAGGTGGAGGCGAATCTGGCGGCAGGAAAGCCGTGGGTGATCCGCCTGAACGTGCCGAACGAAGGGGAGACCACTTTCCATGACGAGATCTACGGGGACATCACCGTGCCGAACAGTGAACTGGACGACATGATCCTGATCAAGTCCGACGGCTTTCCGACCTATAATTTCGCCAATGTGGTAGACGACCATCTGATGGGGATCACCCATGTGGTAAGAGGCAATGAATATCTGGCGTCAGCACCAAAGTACAACCGCCTCTATGAGGCGTTCGGCTGGGAGATCCCGGTCTATGTACACTGTCCGCTGATCACGGATGAGAGTCATAAGAAGCTGAGCAAGAGAAGCGGCCATTCCTCATATGAAGATCTGATCGATCAGGGATTCGTATCAGAAGCCGTTGTAAACTATGTGGCGCTGCTGGGCTGGTGCCCGGCGGACAACCGGGAGATCTTCTCTCTGGAAGAACTGGTGAAGGAGTTTGACTACCGCAATATGAGTAAGTCGCCGGCGGTATTTGACACGGTGAAACTGAAATGGATGAACGGGGAATATCTCAAAGCCATGGATTCTGACCGCTTCTATGAGATGGCGGAGCCGTATATCCGGAAAACCGTGACCAAAGATTATGATCTGAAGAAGATCGCGGCGCTTGTCAAGACAAGGATCGAGATCTTCCCGGACATTAATGACCAGATTGATTTTATTGAGGAACTGCCGGAATACGACTGTGAACTGTACCGTCATAAGAAGATGAAGACGGATCCGGAGAAAGGTCTGGCGCTCCTCGAGGAAGTGCTTCCGGTCCTGGAGGCGCAGGAGGATTACAGCAATGACGCGCTCTTCGAGCTTTTAAAAGGGTTCGCGGAGGAGAAAGGATACAAGATCGGATATGTGATGTGGCCGCTCAGGACTGCCGTGTCGGGCAGGCAGAGCACG
The DNA here is from genome assembly GCA_019120575.1 of Candidatus Mediterraneibacter quadrami. GTDB lineage: Bacteria > Bacillota > Clostridia > Lachnospirales > Lachnospiraceae > Mediterraneibacter > Mediterraneibacter quadrami. The sequence goes on along the minus strand of DWUU01000059.1, from coordinate 39,116 downwards.
CCGGGAGGCGCCACCGAACTGATGGAGGTCTTTGGAAAAGAAGAGTCCGTCCGCAGGATCCGAAAAGGAATTGAGAAGCTGCATGAGATTTAATCAGGAACAGATGAAGGCGGTCTGTTACAGAACCGGGCCCTGTCAGGTATTGGCAGGGCCCGGTTCCGGTAAGACGCTTACGATCGTGAACAGGATCAGATATCTGATCGAAGAATGCAATATAAGGCCGGAGGAAATTCTGGTCGTTACATTTACCCGTTACGCGGCGGCAGAGATGAAGTCCAGACTGTGCGCTCTGATGGGCCGGACCAGTGTGCCGGTCACGGCGGGGACTTTTCACGGGATCTTTTACGGGATCCTGAAATGGGCCTACCGGATCAGCAGTCAGAATATTCTGTCAGAGGAGGAGAAGTATCAGATCCTCCGTCTGGTGATCAACAGCCGGGACGCAGACGCGCAGGATGAGACGGATTTCCTGCGCGATCTGGCGGAGGAGATCGGGCGGGTGAAGAACGGCCGGATCCCGGTAGAAGAATATGTATCCGATAAATGCGCGCCGGAACGGTTCAGGCAGATTTACAGGGAGTATGAAGAAAAGCGGAAATCCCTCCGGAAGCTGGATTTTGACGATATGCTCACCACCTGTTATGAGCTGTTTGCATCCCGGCCGGATGTGCTGAAGCTCTGGCAGCAGAAATTCCGGTATATCCTGGTGGACGAGTTCCAGGATATCAACCGGGTCCAGTATGATGTGATCCGGATGCTGGCACAGCCGGAGAACAATCTGTTTGTAGTGGGAGATGACGACCAGGCGATCTATGGTTTCCGGGGAGCGGCTCCGGAGCTGATGTTCTGTTTCCGGAAGGATTATCCGGATGCGGAGCAGATCATTCTCGGAACGAATTACCGGTCGACGGGAAATATTGTCCGGAATTCGCTGAAGGTGATCGGCAATAATGAACAGCGTTACAGTAAAGATCTGGAAGCTGCGCGGGACAGCGGGGCATGTCTCCACATCCAGGAACTGAAAGATCCGAACGAGGAGGCGCAGTATGCCGCGGATGAGATCGAAGGGTATATCCGGCAGGGGATCCCGGCGGAAAAGATCGCCGTGCTCTTCCGGATCCACACGGACGCCCGTCCGCTTGCAGAGGAGCTGGTAAGGCGCCGGATCCCGTTCCGGATGCGGGAGCGCCTGCCCAATCTTTATGAACATTTCATCGCACAGGACCTGCAGGCTTATATCCGCCTGTCGCTGGGGCGGGGATCAAGAACGGATTTCCTGCGGGTGATGAACCGCCCGAAACGGTATATCGGCCGGGACAGCCTGTCCGGCGAAGGCGTTTCTTTTGAAGCGGTCCGGACGTTTTATTCGGATAAGGACTGGATGATGGATCGGGTAGACCAGTTTGAGTGGGATATAAAGATGATCGCCCGGATGGCGCCCTATGCGGCGATCCAGTATATTAAAAAGAAAATCGGATATGATGATTTCCTGAAGGATTATGCATACACATCCGGGATCCCGCGGGCGGACCTGAACGAAGTGCTGCTGGAGATCGAAGAGGCGGCAAAGCCTTACGCATCGGGGGAGGAATGGCTTGCGCACATCCGGGAATATACGGAGATGCTCCGGATGAAAGAAAAAGAGAGGAATCATTCGGAAGAAGGCGTACGGCTGATGACGCTCCATGCGGCGAAGGGACTGGAATTCGCCAGTGTGCTGATCATCGGGGCGAATGAGGGGCGGATGCCTTATCAGAAAGCGAAGACGGATGCGCAGATCGAGGAAGAGCGGCGGCTCTTCTATGTCGGAATGACCCGGGCCATGGATGAACTGAAGATCTGTTATGTGAAAACAAAAAACGGGAAAGAGATGAGCCCTTCCCGTTTTGTTGAGGAACTTCTGGAAAATACGGATTAATCATCAATATCGTCGAGATCGATGTCGCCGAAATCCTGGGATTCCATCCAGTCATTGAATACTTCGGAGACCCGCTCGAATTCGTCGTCATCCACGATGTTTTCGAGTCCCGGCTCTTCGCCCTCACCATTGTCGATCAGACGGTACAGATAGATCTGCCCGTCCTCGCTGTCTTCATTGGCGTTGACCGGGAGAAGAGCGATATACTGACGGGCGTCCGTCTCAAATATAGTGATCACGTCGCATTCCAGTTCTTCGTCGTTTTCCAGCGTAAGCGTTACGCTCAGGGATTCATTTTCAATCATATGATTTTCTCCTTCATGCATATTCTGGTGTTCTAAAAAGAGAGTATCAGAAAGACGCATAAATTGCAAGTTGCGGTTCACTGTATTGACATTCTACTGAAACACGGTAGAATGAAAGAGAAGCAGAATTTCGCAAACTGCGGCAGGGAGAGACGTGGAAATGGTGAAGAAGGGGCTTATTATCGTCCTGGCGGCGGTACTGTTGAGCTGTGGCGTGACCGGATGTAAACAGAATGTAGGAACGCCCGAGGATAATGCGGTCGTGGAAGAAACAGAAGAAGATACCGGTGAAGGGCAGACGAACCGCCTGTTCGGCTTCAGCTGCGCGGATCTGTCGGACCCCTTCTGTGAAGTGCTGAAAGATTCCGTCTCTGTGTCATTGGAAGAGCAGGGCGACCGGATCCTTGTCCGGGATGCCGGGAAAAGCGCGGAAGTGCAGGCGGATCAGATTCTGGAGATGATCGAAAGCGGTGTTGAGACCGTGTTTCTGATCCCTGCGGATCCGGAGAAGATCACGGGTGCGCTGGAGAGCCTGAAAGAGGCGGAGATCCCGGTCATCAATCTGGATGTCCGCGTACAGGAAGCGGGACTGACGGACGGATTCATCGGATCAGACAATTACAGCGCCGGGATGTTCTGCGCCGAAGACCTGATCCGGAGAATGCCGGACGGCGGGCAGATCGGGATCCTTGAATGTACGGAGATCAGTTCGGTTGTGGAGCGGATCAACGGGTTTGAGGAGACGGTTCAGAACGCGGGATTTGAAGTTACGGGCCGGATCAGCGCCATGCCGGACGACGGGGAAAAGATCCGAGAAGAACTGCGTTCAATGCTTTCAGATAAGCGTTTGCCGGATGTGCTGATGTGCGGGGACGACCGGATGGCGCTCTGCGCGATGGATGTTCTTCAGGCTTCCGGGCGGAGTGATGTGATCGTATACAGCATCGGCGGCTCGCCGGCTGTCAAAAGCGCGCTGAAGAAAACAGATTCGGCGCTGGCGGGGATCGGGGCGCTCTCCCCGATCAATATGGGAAGGACTGCAGTAAAAACAGCATCTGTACTTCTTGAAAACGGTGCGTGTGAACCGGAGATTTATGTTGAGACGTTCTTTATCGACAGGGAAAATATAGACATGTATGGAACAGACGGCTGGCAGTAGGAAAGGAACGGAATATGAAAATCATACAGGGAAAACCACAGCCCTTCGGCGCATATGTTGAAGGCGGAAAAGTGAACTTTGCGGTGCAGGTGCCGGCAGGAAAGAAGTGTGAGGTGCTTCTCTACAGAGCCGGAAAACAGCAGCCCCGGTACAGATATGAGATGCCGGAGGAGGACGGGATCGGCGAAGTGCGTTTCCTGGCCGTGGAAGGGATAGAGGCTGAGAAATATGAATACAATTTTATGATCGATGACGAGGTGTATGTTGATCCGTATGTAAAAGAAATCGCGGGAAAACGGCAGTTCGGGAAACGGCAGGCTGCGTTCCCGGAGCGCTCTGTGCCGGCTGAACCGTCGGGAATGACAGAGCTTTCCGGAAAGTTTCCGGTCCAGGGCGGTCCGGAACGCGGGGAGAAGCCGGATCATCAGATCCGCGGCAAGCTGGTATCGGCTGAGTATGACTGGCAGGGGGACCGGCGGCTCCACATCCCGTGGCATGAGGTGATCGCTTACAGTCTCCACGTCCGCGGGTTTACAAAGCACCGTTCCTCTAAAGTTCCGCACAAGGGAACTTTCCGGGGCGTGATCGAGAAGATCCCGTACCTGCAGGAGCTTGGGATCAATCAGATCCAGTGCATGCCGGTATACGAATTTGACGAATGCGCGAAGGACAGAATCAATTACTGGGGATACGGCCCGGCATATTTCTTTGCGCCAAAGGAGTCCTATGCGGCCGGACATTCCGCGGTTCATGAACTGAAAGATATGATCCGGGAATGTCACAGAGCGGGAATCGAAGTTGTGCTGGAGATGCCGTTCACTTCGGAAACAGCCCCCCAGACAGCGCTGGAGTGCCTGCGTTTTTATATGATGGAGTATCATGTCGACGGCTTCGTGATCAATCCCTATACGGTTCCCTGGGATATGTTCAGCAATGACCCGTTCCTGAAGGATATCAAGCTGATCCGCAAGGACGATGAATTTCAGAATATTATGCGCCGGTTTTTAAAAGGCGATGAGAATATGGTGAATGATGTGATCCGTGAACTCCGCCGCCATTCTTCCTCGGACGGGAAGTGCAATTACATCACTGCGCAGACCGGATTTACCCTGTGGGATCTGGTGTCCTATGACGGGAAGCACAATGAGGCGAACGGGGAGAACAATACGGACGGACCGGATTACAATTTCAGCTGGAACTGCGGCGCGGAAGGACCAAGCCGGAAGAAAGCGGTTCTTAACCTGAGAAAAAATCAGGTCAGGAACGCAATGTTCCTTCTTCTTACAGCCCAGGGTACGCCGTGCCTGCTGGCGGGAGATGAGTTTTACAACAGTCAGCACGGAAATAACAATGTATACTGTCAGGACAATGAGACGGCCTGGGTTGACTGGAGCAGACTGAAGACGGATGACTCGCTGTTCCGGTTTGTAAAGGGACTGATCGCTTTCCGGAAGAAGTATCCGTGCCTCCACAGGAAAGAGGAACTCCAGGGACTGGACCGGTGCGCATGCGGCATGCCGGACGTATCCTGGCACGGGGAGCATGCGTGGCGCGTGCAGGCGGATGTAGCCAGCCGCCAGCTTGGCGTTCTCTATGCCGGAGCGGATACCGGAACGGAGAACTGCTTTATCGCCTATAACATGCACTGGCTGCCGCATACCTATGCGCTTCCGTCTCCGGGAAAGGACCGGGAATGGTGCCTGGCCGGCGATACGGCGGAAGGGATGCTGGAGACGCCTGCGGCACTGGCGGAGCAGAAGAGCATTGAACTTACGTTCCGCAGCGTTTCCGTGCTTGTGAGCGCGCCCTGCGAAAAGAAGGAAGAAAAGAAAAAGAGCCGTCCGCGGCGCAAAAAGATCACAGGTGAGGATGGTCAGGGTAAGAAATGAAGGCTCTGCAGCATTTTAATACAATAACAAAGCATAAGATTCTGGTAATGAAAGAGTGCTTCCGCGTGGGTCTGTACCGGCAGGGGCTTCTGCATGATCTGTCGAAGTACAGCCCGTCGGAATTCCTGGTGGGCTGCCGGTATTATCAGGGGACGAGAAGCCCGAATAACGCGGAGCGTGAAGACAGAGGCTATTCGTCCGCCTGGCTTCACCACAAAGGAAGAAATAAACATCATTATGAATACTGGATCGACTACAGCGGGGACGGGGAGCGGATGCTCGCCGGCATGAAGATGCCGGTCCGCTATGTGGTGGAAATGTTCCTGGACCGCATTGCAGCCAGCAGAGTCTACAAAGGGGATGCCTATAAGGACAGCGATCCGCTGGAGTATTATCTCGGCGGAAAAGCCGGCGACATGATGCATCCGGAGACAAGAGCGCTTCTCGAGAAACTGCTGTACATGCTGGCTGAACAGGGGGAAGAGCGGACGTACCGATATATCCGGCAGCAGGTGCTGAGGCACAGGGGCCGGCGCCGCAGTTATTCAGGATAGGTTAAACGGCATTCCTGAATGTCCGTGAGCACCTCATTCAGATATTTCTTCGCGAGATAACGGGCCATAGGCAGGTTCATATCCAGCCAGTTGCCGCAGTCTTTCGGGGAGGCTCCCGGGATCTCTCCTTCAAAGGACGCGATGAAGGAAAACATTTCCGTCATCAGCGGGACAATGTCAGCGGATCTGTAATCGCCGGCAAGCAGGAGATAGAAGCCGGTGCGGCAGCCCATGGGGCCGAAGTAGATCACCCGGTCTTTAAAGGTTTCATGATTCCTTAAAAAGGTGGCGCCCAGATGCTCGATGGTATGGACTTCGGCGGTATTCATGACCGGTTCGTCATTGGGGCTGGTCATCCGGATGTCAAATGTAGTGATCACCGCGCCGTCCGCGTGATCTTTTCTGGACACATAGATGCCCGGAAGAAGACGGATGTGGTCCACGGTAAAGCTTGCGATTTTTTCCATAATATTGAATTCCTTTCCGGCGCCGGTGTGATCCGGCGCTGTTTTTCTGTCATTGTCAGATATTATAGCTGGTTGCACGAGAAAAGGCAAGGGAGTATACTGGGAATAAAGAGGCGGAAAGGAGATACAGACAGATGATCGTATATATCGTCCGGCACGGCGAGACGGACTGGAACCGGGTGCGCCGTGTGCAGGGACATACGGATATAGAACTGAATGATTACGGGAGAAAACTGGCGGAAGAGACGGCGGAAGGGATGAAGGAGATCCGGCTGGATCTGTGCTTTACAAGCCCGTTGAAGCGGGCAAAAGAAACGGCGCTGATCGTGCTCGGTGACAGACAGATCCCGGTGTATGACGAGCCCCGGATCGAAGAGATCAGCTTCGGCAGATATGAAGGGGTCAGGATCGGCGGGGAGGATGAAGACAGCCGGGCATTCGGACGGTTCTTCTCCGATACGGCGCATTATGAAGCCCCGGCCGACGGGGAGACGGTCCGTCAGCTGTATGAACGGACCGGGGATTTCCTTCACGAACTGGAGACGAGGAAGGATCTGGAAGATAAAAGCATTCTTGTATCCACCCACGGCGCGGCCATGACCGCCCTGTTAAACCGGATCAAAGGAAACCTGTCCGTGGAACATTTCTGGAAGGATGAAGTGCCGCCCAACTGTTCGGTGACGATGGTGCGCATTGAAAACGGAAAAACGGAGATCCTGAAAGAAGGCGTGATCTTTTATAAAGAACAGGTGAAAAAGTGGAAGACCGTATGATACAATAAGAACAGGACGAATACAGAAAAGGCGGGTGACATTATGAAACTGACATTTGTAGGAGCAGCCCATGAAGTGACGGGCAGCTGTCATTTCCTTCAGGCGGCTGGAAAGAATATCCTGATCGACTGCGGCATGGAGCAGGGGCCGGATCTCTATGAGAATCCGGGGCTTCCGATCGCAGCCACGGAAGTGGATTACGTATTCCTGACCCATGCCCACATTGATCATTCCGGCATGCTCCCCAGACTTGCGAAAGAGGGATTCAAAGGACAGATCTTTACCACATTTGCCACCGCGGATCTGTGCAATATCATGCTCCGCGACAGCGCGCACATCCAGGAGTTTGAGGCGGAGTGGCGCAACCGGAAGGGCAGGCGTGCAGGGAAACCGGAGTATGAGCCGGTGTACGTGATGCAGGACGCCCTGGATGCCATCAGTCTGCTGGTGCCCTGTCAGTACGGGGAGCGGATCAGCATCTGCGAGGGGATTGATATCCGCTTCACGGACGTGGGACATCTGCTCGGCTCTGCCAGCATCGAAGTGTGGGCGACCGAGGGGGATGTGACGAAGAAGCTGGTATTTTCCGGAGATGTGGGGAATATCGACCAGCCGATCATTAAGGATCCGAGCTATACGGCGGCAGCGGATTATGTGGTGGTGGAGTCCACCTACGGCGACCGGATCCACACGGCGGAGAAGCCGGATTATATCGGTGAGTTTACAAGGATCATCAAAGAGACCTTTGACCGGGGCGGCAATGTGGTCATTCCGTCCTTTGCCGTGGGCAGGACCCAGGAGATGCTTTATTTCATCCGTGAGATCAAGGAGAAGGACCTCCTGCCGGAATACCGGGATTTTGAGGTGTATCTGGACAGTCCGCTGGCCATCGAGGCGACGAAGATCTTTACCATGAATATGCGGGACTGTTTTGATAAAGAGGCCATGGAGCTGGTGGACGCAGGCATCAACCCGCTGGTGTTCCCGGGGCTTCACACTTCCACTACAAGTGATGAGTCAAAGATGATCAATTTTATCGAGAAACCGAAAGTGATCATTTCCGCTTCCGGAATGTGCGACGCGGGGCGAATCCGCCACCATCTGAAGCATAATCTGTGGCGGCCTGAATGTACGGTCCTCTTTGTCGGCTATCAGGCGGTCGGGACACTGGGACGCCGGCTGATGGAAGGGGAGAAGAATATCAAGCTCTTCGGTGAGGATATCGAAGTGCACGCCAGAATCGAAAGCCTTCACGGCGTCAGCGGCCATGCGGACATGAACGGCCTGCTGAAATGGATCGGCGCGTTTCGGACGCCCATTGAGCGGGTCTTTGTGGTTCACGGGGAGGATACGGTGACGGACCGGTTCGCGGAGACGGTGACGGAGAAATTCGGCTATGACGCACTGGCGCCCTATCCGTGCTGCGAAGTGGACCTGCTGGCAAATGAAGTGATCAGCGAGGGCGTGCGCATTCCCGTCAAGGCAAAGAAGCCGGCCCAGAAGCGTGCGGATACGGCGTTTGATCGCCTGATGGCGGCAGGCCGCCGGCTGATGGATGTGATCAGCCGGAATGAAGGTCTGTCCAATAAGGACAAGGCGAAATTCGAAACGCAGATCAATAACCTGGCAGATAAATGGGACGATGTCAAGGAGTAAAAGTTTATAAAATTTCCGCGTAAGCAGAATACGATGCCGGCATGGTGAGAATCATTCTAAGTAGAAAATGCTTAGGAGGATTCTTGCGATGTCGGTGAATAAGGTTGAACTGTGCGGAGTAAATACATCAAAGCTCCCGCTTCTGAAGGAAGAGGAAAAGGAGGAGCTCCTGGAGCGGATCCAGGCGGGCGATGAGGAGGCAAGAGAGACGTATATCAAAGGGAACCTGAGACTGGTGCTGAGCGTGATCAGGCGGTTTGAGAGCAGCAATGAGAATGCGGACGATCTGTTTCAGATCGGCTGCGTGGGGCTGATGAAGGCGGTGGATCATTTTGATCCGTCACGGATGGTAAAGTTCTCCACCTATGCGGTGCCCATGATCATCGGTGAGATCCGCCGGTATCTGCGGGACAACAGCCCGATCCGGGTGAGCCGATCGCTCAGAGACACGGCGTACAGGGCCATCTATGCGAGAGAAGGATATATCAGGCAGCATATGAAAGAACCTACGGTCCAGGAGATCGCCGATGAGATCGGGATCGCCAAAGAGGATGTGGTCTTTGCAATGGATGCCCTCCAGAGCCCCATGAGCCTGCAGGAGCCGGTGTACAGCGACGGCGGCGACACGCTGTATGTAATGGATCAGGTAAGCGATAAGAAGAATAAAGAAGACAACTGGGTAGAGGAGCTTTCCCTGGAGGCCGCCATGGAGCGGCTCAATGAACGGGAACGACGCATTATCCGCCTGCGTTTCTTCGAAGGCCGGACGCAGATGGAGGTGGCGGATCAGATCCGCATCTCCCAGGCTCAGGTGAGCCGGCTGGAGAAGAATGCGCTCCGGACTATGCGGAAATATCTGCTCGGGGAGTAGGACAGAAAGGAACAGACCATGTACAGAGCATGCATATTTGACCTAGACGGGACACTGACAGATACGCTGGATTCCCTGGAGTATTCTGTGAATGAAACAATGAAAGAAACCGGGCTTGAGCCCATTACAAAAGAACAGTGCCGGGCCTTTGTCGGAAACGGGGCGAAGGTGCTGATCGAGAAAGCGCTTCGGGCGTCAGGCGATGAGGAACTGGCGCATTTTGATGAGGCGTTTTCGGCCTATCAGAGGATATTCGACGCCAGCTGCACCTACAGAGTAAAGCCCTATCCGGGCGTGCCGGCGCTTCTTGAGGGGATGAAAAAGGCGGGGATGAAGCTCGGCGTCCTCTCCAATAAACCGGATAAACAGGCGGTCCATGTGGTGACGGATATTTTCGGGGAGCGAATCTTTGACAGTGTTCACGGACAGCGGGACGGCATCCCGCGGAAACCGGATCCCGCGCCCCTTCTGGCGCTGGCGAAAGAGCTGGGCGCAGAACCGGCGGAAGTTCTCTATATCGGGGATTCGGAGGTGGATGTCGCGACCGGCAGGGCGGCTCATATAGATATGATCGCCGTATCCTGGGGATTCCGGAGCAGAGAGGAACTAAAGGTGGCCGGGGCGGACCGGATCGCGGATACAGCGGAGGAGATCCTGCAGATCATAACGAACAGGAGGAATGACGGATGAGTAATTACAGTGAAGCATGCCTGAAAATATTTCTGAGAGACCAGGAACAGCTTTTTGACGAGCCTGTTGCAGAGACACTGGAGGAGGCGGAGGCTTTCCTTGAGGACTGTATGGCAGTGGTGGTGGATTCCATTGATGAAGTCCGGGAGTATTTTGAGGAAGAGGGCGTGGATGTGGACGGTCTCGGACCGGACGATCTGGAGGAGGCGTCAGAAGTATTCGCCCTTCCGGACGGAAAATACCTTATTGTAGAAGGTTAGGACAGATATGAAGAAAGCCGCAGATCAGTGGACTGCGGCTTTTTCCACGGCATCCCGGACCGCGTCCAGGATGATCCGGGAGGTATATGGCGTATCTTCCGGCAGGGCAATGTCGTCAAGGGACTGGGAATCATAGATCTGTTCCGCGATCTCTTCAATGGCCGGCTGGATCAGCGGGAACATGGCTGTGACCGTCTCATCCAGATTGGAGAAGCGGATGGAATTGATCCGGTTCTGGTCCACGGCAACCTCCACTTCCAGATTCGTGTTGTTGAGCGTGAGGGTGGATGTATAGATCCCCGGCGTGTACTGCCGGTCTGTTTTCTGCTGCTGTCCTTTGTCGGGCCGGAACATAATGACGAGGAGAAGGATCAGGACAATGCCAAGGGCCGCAAATATGGCGGTATATATGATCTCCTTCATGTGCAGGACGATGATCTTGGTTCTGGAACTCATAGAGTGACCTCCCGGTTGGATTGGCTGCCGGTTGTACGGCGGTCTGCTTTTTTATTAAGTGTATGACCGGAAAAAGAGAAATATTCATGGTTTTGGTGGTGACAAAGGGCACGGGATACGGTAAAATAATCTGCGGCCGCTCAGGCGGCGGGAAGGAAGAGATAAAATGTATATAATCGCAGGACTGGGCAATCCGGACCGGCAGTATGAAGGAACCAGGCACAATGCCGGCTTCGATGTTATAGACCGGATCGCGGATAAATACAATATAGCAGTGGATACAAAGAAGCACCGGGCGCTGATCGGGAAAGGGGTCATAGATGGGCAGAAGGTCATTCTTGCCAAGCCTCAGACTTATATGAATCTGAGCGGGGAGAGCATCCGCAGCATGACGGATTACTACAAGATCGATCCGGAACATGAGCTGGTCGTGATCTATGACGATATTAATCTGGAACCGGGACAGCTCCGGATCCGGGAGAAAGGCAGCGCCGGCGGACACAACGGCATCAAGAGCATCATTGCCTGCCTGGGGACTCAGGTGTTTCAGCGGATCCGCGTCGGGGTCGGGGAGAAGCCGTCCAGATATGACCTGGCGGATTATGTCCTCGGACATTTTTCCAAAGCGGAAAAGGAACAGATGGCGGAGGGCTATGACCACGCGGCGGATGCGGCGGCCATGATCCTCGCCGGACGGACCGGAGACGCCATGAGTAAATATAACCGGAAGAAACGGGAAGAATAACCGGAAGGGGACGGACTATGAAGGCATTACTGGCTCCGCTTGCGGAACTGGCGGATTATCAGGACATACGAAAAGAGCGGGATAAGGAAAGCGGCCTCATTCAGATCGCGGGCTGCGTGAATTCCCAGAAAACCCATCTCATGTATGCGCTGGGCGATGGCTGTGAATACAGAGTCATCGCTTTTTCCAGTGAGGAAAAAGCCGGGAAAGCGTGCGAGGAATGCCGACTTTTTACGGACCGTGTATACCTGTATCCGGCCCGGGATCTTCTGTTTTATTATGCGGATATCAAAGGGAATCTGCTGACGAACCGCCGCATGGAGGTGCTGCGGGCGCTGATCGAGAAGAAAGACGGGGAACCGGTGACGGTCATTACGACGATGGATGCATTTCTGGACGGACTGGCCTCGCCGGCGGAGATCAGCGGACAGCGGATCTGTCTGGCAGGCGGCGGCACGGTCGATCTGGCGGATCTGGAGGTGCGGCTTGCGGAAATGAAGTATGAGCGGGTCGCTCAGATCGAGGGGCCGGGACAGTTTGCCGTGCGCGGAGGGATTATTGATATTTTCCCGCTTACAGAAGAACTGCCGGTGCGGATCGAACTGTGGGATGACGAGATCGATTCCATCCGCAGTTTTGATGTGGAGAGCCAGCGGTCTGTGGAAAATCTGGAGGAGATTACGATCTACCCGGCCTCGGAAAACTGGAAGCCGGGTCTTGAGACCGTGTCGTTTCTGGATTATTTCCCGAAGGACAGGACCGCCCTGTTTCTGGATGAACCGAAACGGCTCCAGGAGATGTCGGAGGAGACGGAACAGGAATATTTCCGGAGCAGGGAGAACCGTGAAAAAGAAAATGAAGAGCGCGGGACAACGGAAGCCGAACCGCTCACCGTCTATCAGACAGACGATATCATCGGGAAAATGAATACATACTCCGGGATCGCGGCGACGACGCTGGAATCAAAGTGCGGCCTTTTCAAAGTGCGCAGGACATACAGCATCCAGGCAAAAGGCGTGAACCCGTACAACAGCAGTTTTGAACTTCTTACCCGGGACCTGAAGCGGCTGAAGCGAAGCGGGTACCGGGTGGTGCTGCTGTCCGGATCCCGCACCAGGGCAAAGCGGCTTGCCGAGGACCTGAGGGACTATGACCTGAGCAGCTTCTACAGTGATGATCCGGAACGGACCGTGGAGCCCGGCGAGATCATGGTCAGCTGCGGGTACGTCGCCGAAGGGTATGAGTACCCGATGCTGAAGTTCATGGTCATCTCCGAGACGGATATCTTCGGGCGAAGGAAAAAGAAAAAGCGGCGCCGCAGATATGAGGGGCAGAAGATCCGGGATTTTGCGGAACTGAAGCCCGGAGACTATGTGGTCCATGAGAACCACGGCATCGGCATTTATCAGGGGATTGAAAAGCTTGAGGTGGAAAAGACGACCCGGGATTACATGAAGATCTCCTATGCGGACAACGGCGTGCTCTATATCCCTGTGGCACAGATGGACCTGATCCAGAAATACGCAGGATCCGACGCGCGCAAACCGAAGCTCAATAAACTGGGCACGGTCCAGTGGGGCAAAACAAAGAGCCAGGTAAAAAAAGCGGTCCGGGAGGTCGCGGAGGACCTGGTGAAACTGTATGCGGCCCGGCAGCATGTGGACGGGTTTGTGTACGGGCCGGATACGGTCTGGCAGAAAGAATTTGAGGAAATGTTTCCTTTTGAGGAAACGGAAGACCAGCTGCAGGCCATCGAGGATACCAAGCACGACATGGAGAGCACGAAGATCATGGACCGGCTCATCTGCGGGGATGTGGGATACGGCAAGACCGAGATCGCCCTCCGGGCGGCGTTCAAAGCCGTTCAGGAAGGAAAGCAGGTCGTCTATCTGGTTCCGACCACCATCCTTGCCCAGCAGCATTACAATACATTTGTACAGCGGCTGAAAGATTTCCCGGTGCGCATTGACCTGATGTGCCGGTTCCGTTCTTCCGCACAGCAGAAAAAGACCGCGGAGGATCTGAAAAAGGGGCTGGTGGATATTGTGATCGGCACCCACCGGGTCCTTTCGAAAGATGTGGGATTTAAAGATCTGGGGCTCCTGATCATTGACGAGGAACAGCGGTTCGGTGTGGCGCATAAAGAGAAGATCAAGAAACTCCGGGAAAACGTGGACGTCCTCACGCTGACGGCCACACCGATCCCCAGAACGCTCCATATGAGCCTGATCGGAATCCGGGATATGAGCGTGCTGGAGGAGGCGCCCCAGGACCGGATGCCCATTCAGACTTATGTGATCGAATACAGCGACGAGGTAGTCCGGGAGGCCATCGAGCGGGAGCTCGCCCGGGGCGGACAGGTTTACTACGTCTACAACCGGGTCAGCGACATTGCGGATGTGGCCGGACGGCTCGCCCGTCTTCTGCCGGACGCGACGGTGTCCTACGCCCACGGGCAGATGCGGGAGCGCCAGCTGGAAGATATTATGTATGACTTTATCAACGGGGATATTGACGTCCTGGTGTCCACCACGATCATTGAGACCGGACTGGACATCCCGAACGCCAATACGATGATCATCCAGGATGCGGACCGGTTCGGCCTGTCCCAGCTCTATCAGCTGAGGGGGCGTGTGGGCCGCTCCAACCGGATGGCCTATGCCTTTCTCCTGTACCGCCGGGATAAGCTTCTGCAGGAAGTGGCGGAGAAGCGTCTGTCCGCCATCCGGGAGTTCACGGATCTGGGATCCGGGATCAAGATCGCCATGCGGGATCTGGAGATCCGGGGCGCCGGCAACCTGCTGGGAGAGGCCCAGAGCGGGCACATGGAAGCGGTGGGTTATGATCTCTACTGCAAGATGCTCAACGAAGCGGTTCTTCAGCTGAAAGGCGGGGAGGAGGCGGAGATCTTCCAGACGACCATCGACCTCAATATCAATGCCTATATACCGGACTCCTATATCCGCAATGAGAATCAGAAACTGGATATATACAAACGGATCTCGGCTATAGAAAATGAAGAGGATATGGACGATATGACAGAAGAGCTCATTGACCGGTTCGGGGATATCCCGAAAACCGTGCAGCAGCTCCTGCATGCGGCGGCATTGAAGAATCTGGCGCATGCCGCATATGTGACGGCGGTGGAGCAGAAAGGGGATGCAATCCGGTTCGTGATGTACGAAAGGGCGAAGATCGATCCGGCAAAGATCCCGGCCCTGCTGGCGTCCTACGGAAGAGACCTTTCGTTCCGGACGGAGGATCCGCCGTATTTTCTGTACCGGAAGGCGGGAAGGAGCGGCAGGGCCGCACAGGAAAACGTACTGGATACGGTGCGGCGGGTGCTGGAGGATATCCGGAGCCTTGCGCTCCCGTGATCCGGACCGTGATTTATTTGTGTTTGAGTCTTGTTACTTCCGTCAAAACACGCTATAATGTATCAGTATAGCGTTAGAAAGAGGAGGCTGTTATGTTACATTCAGGAAAAAGAGCGGCAGTCCTGACAGTTGCGGGATTACTTACCGCAGGGACTCTGGCGGGCTGCAGCGGATCAATTAATACAGACGCTGTTGTAGCGACGGTGGGCAATGAGGATATCACGCTGGGCGTTGCCAATTTCTATGCAAGGATGACGCAGGGACAGTATGAGACCTATTATGCCGGTATGATGGGAATGACCGGTGAAGATATGTGGGCGCAGGAAGTCGAGGAAGGAAAGACTTATGAGCAGGCTGTCAAGGAAAGCATTATGACAGAGCTGGAGAATCTCTATATTATCGCTCAGCACGCAGCAGATTATGAAGTATCCCTGACAGAAGACGAGCAGGGTGCGATCCGGGAGGCGGCCACACAGTTTGACGAGCGGAATTCAGACGAGACGAAAGAGGCGGTATCCGGATACCGGAAGGACATTGAGAAATATCTGGAGCTTTTCACGATCCAGAATAAAATGGAAAGCAAGATGAAAGAGGGCGTCGATGAGGAGGTTTCTGATGAGGAAGCCGCTCAGAAGGCAATGAAGTATGTATACTTCTCATTCAGTTCAACTGATGATTCCGGCAACACCGTGGATCTCACGGATGAGGAGAAAGAGGCGCTCCGGGATGATGCGCAGACTCTGGCAGACCGGGTGAAAGACGGAGAAGATATGACCGAAGTTGCCGAGGAGATGGGGCTGACTGTTAATGACCTGACCTTTGATGAAGAGAGCACCGGTCCGAATGAGGATCTTGTGGCGGAAGTGGACGGGTTTACCGAGGAAGGCGAGACGACCGGTCCGATCGAGAGCGATCTCGGAATCTATGTGGGCCAGCTGACCAGCCTTCTGGACCGAGATGCAACAGATCAGGAAAAGAATAATATTGTAGAAGAACGGCGTCAGGAACAGTATGATTCCCTGCTTGAAGAGTGGCGTGACGGAGTTAAGATCGAAGTGGATGAAAAAGCCTGGGACAAGATTGATTTTAATGAAACGGGCGTAACGATCATCACACCTGAAGCACAGGACGGATCTGATCTCTCGGGTACAGACGAGAGCGAAGACACGCAGGAAGGCAGTGAGTCAGAGGATGGCAGTTCGGCAGACGGGTCCGCAGAGGAATAGACTTTCTCCCGTTTTCAAATCAGGAAATAAAAAAGGAGCAGTGCATATGATTGCATTGCTCCTTTTGTGATGCGATACGGCATCAGATCAGATATATTCACATTTTTCGAAATAATGCATCAGGATGTCCGCGCAGTTTTCCACACCGAGTTCGGATGTGTCGAGGATCATATGATAGTCGTTCACATCGCCCCAGGTCCTGCCGGTGTGCTCGTAATAGTAGGCGGCACGTTCCTCGTCATTTGTCTCGACTTTCTCTTTCGCCTCGTCATAGCTTAAGCTGTACTTGTCCATGATCCGGCGGATCCGGTCTTCCTTGTCAGCGCAGACGAAAATGTTCAGCACATTCATCCGGTCTCTCAGGATATCCGAAGCGCACCGCCCGAGGATGATGCAGGGCTGCTCGGCCAGACGCCGGATGGCCTCCGCCTCACTCTCGTACATGTGATCGTGGATCTTTTCCTCTATGTACGCCTTGTCATATACGGGGATGTTAAGCCGTTCGGAAAGTTCTTTCGCAATAATACTTGCCCCGGTTCCGAAACGGCGGCTCATGGTAATTACTAATTTCATTAAGAACTCCTCCTTTGTAGACTGAATTCAGGATAAAATCTATTATAACACTTCTTCGGCGATTTGTCTGCCCAGAGATTCCAGTTCTTCCATCTGGGCGTCTTTGAGGGAAGACTTGATGGTTACATTTGTGACCATCAGCGTCATATCCTTCATCTCGCTGATTTTGTTGCTGATGAGCTTTGTGCTCTGGGGCGCCCAGCTTCCGTTTCCGAGAACGGCGATGGTGCGGTTTTTAAGCGCCAGCGCTTTCATATCCTCCAGGAAGTTGTCCATCAGCGGATAGATGCCGTTGTTGTAGGTCGGCGCTGCCAGTACGATGTGGCTGTATTTAAAGCTGTCCGCAATCAGCTCGGACACGTGGGTTTTGGAAATGTTGTGCATGCAGATGTTTTTCACGCCGGCCTCCGCCAGTTTCGCCGCCAGTACGTCCGCCATGTTTTCCGTATTTCCGTACATGGAGGCATAGGCGATCATAACGCCTTTTTCTTCCGGCTCATACCGGCTCCATTTGTCATATTTCCCGATGATGTAATCGAGGTCCGTGCGCCAGACGGGTCCGTGGAGCGGGCAGAGCATCTGAATGTCAAGCCCTGCGGCCTTTTTCAGTACGGCCTGTACCTGCATGCCGTATTTGCCGACAATATTTGTATAGTAGCGGCGGGCCTCATCAAGCCAGTCGCGGTCGAAGTTGATCTCGTCATTGAAAATGTTGCCGTTCAGGGCTTTGAATGTTCCGAAAGCGTCCGCGCAGAAGAGGATCTTATCCGCCTCGTCGTAGGTCATCATGACTTCCGGCCAGTGCACCATGGGCGCCATCGCAAAATGCAGGGTGTGTTTTCCGGTGCAGAATGTGTCGCCTTCTTTTACAACGACTTTTTTCTCTTCCAGGTCAAAACCGAAGAACTGGTCGATCATGGGGAAGGTCTTTGCGTTGCCGATCATCTGCATTTCCGGATACCGGAGCGCCAGTTCGTCGATCATGGCGCAGTGATCCGGCTCCATATGGTTGACAACCAGATAGTCGAGGGGCCGGCCGTTCAGGACAGCCTGTACATTTTCCAGGAACTGGCGTCCCACAGAGTAATCTGCGGAATCAAAAAGAACCGTTTTCTCGTCCATCAGAAGATAAGAGTTGTAGGATACCCCGTCCGAGAGCGGGAAAATATTTTCGAACAGTTCGATCCTGCGGTCGCTTGCGCCCACCCAGTACAGATCTTCCGTGATTTTTCTGTAGCAGTGCATGTAAAATCCTCCTTATATAAGACATTAATGAATAAACATTTACCAACGACTCTATTCTACCATAAAAGATAAAATTCGCAATATGCGTATTTGTTTTCGTACAGAAATAAAATCAGCGCTTGCAAAATACCCCGGAATGGTATATAATCTGATTGTGACAGATATACCCTACAGGGGTTTCTGAAATAAGGAGCAGAGCTATGGAAGAAAAAATCTATACAAAAAATACAGCGGAAGCAGAGGGGAAAGTCTGTCCCCACTGTCTGCACAACACAAAAGAGCGGTCGGAAAAGGAGAAGCGCAGCATGATCAACCGGCTGAGCCGGATCGAGGGGCAGGTGCGCGGGATCCGGAAAATGGTGGAAAACAATGCCTACTGTCCGGAGATCCTGATCCAGGTGTCCGCCGTCAACGCGGCGCTCAACAGCTTTAATAAGGTGCTGCTGGCCGAACACATCCGTTCCTGTGTGGCGGAGGACATCCGGGAGGGGAAGGAAGAGACCATAGACGAACTTGTCCTTGTCCTTCAGAAACTGATGAAATAGGAGGGATCAAGATGGAACAATATAATGTAACGGGCATGAGCTGCGCGGCCTGCAGCGCCCGGGTAGAGAAAGCCGTGTCGCACGTCCCCGGCGTCACATCCTGTTCGGTCAGCCTGCTGACCAACTCCATGGGCGTCGAGGGAACCGCCTCCCCGGCGGAGGTCATCGCGGCGGTGGAAGCGGCCGGATACGGCGCGTCGGAAAAGGGGGCCGCACATGAAGCGGGAAGAGCCGGCGGGATGTCCATTGCCGAAGCGGAGGATTCGTTGAAGGACAGGGAAACGCCGAAAATGAAACGCCGGCTGATTGCGTCCCTGTGCTTTCTCATCCCGCTTATGTATTTTTCAATGGGCCATATGATGTGGAACTGGCCGGTTCCTTCATTCCTGGCGGGAAACCATGTGGCCATGGGGCTGATCCAGCTCCTTCTGACGACGATTGTCATGGTGATCAACCAGAAGTTCTTCATCAGCGGGTTTAAAGGGCTGATCCACCGGGCGCCGAACATGGACACCCTGGTGGCGCTGGGGTCGGGCGCATCCTACGGCTACAGCCTGTACGCCCTGTTTGCCATGACGGACGCCCAGATGCGGGGCGACATGACGGGCGTGATGTCTTATATGCATGAGTTTTATTTTGAGTCGGCGGCCATGATCCTGACTCTGATCACGGTGGGCAAGATGCTGGAGGCCCGCTCCAAAGGCCGGACCACGGACGCTCTGAAAAGTCTGATGAAACTGGCGCCGAAGACGGCGACGGTGGTGAGAAACGGCGCCGAGGAGACGATCTCCATCGATCAGGTCCGCAAAGGCGATGTGTTTGTCGTGCGGCCCGGTGAAAATATACCGGTGGACGGCATTGTGCTGGACGGGACCAGCGCGGTCAATGAATCGGCGCTGACCGGCGAGAGCATCCCGGTGGATAAAAACGCCGGGGATGGGGTGTCGGCTGCGACGCTCAATCAGTCCGGCTATCTGAAATGCGAGGCGACCCGGGTGGGCGAGGACACGACCCTCTCCCAGATCATCCGGATGGTGAGTGATGCGGCGGCCACGAAAGCGCCCATCGCCAAGGTGGCGGACCGGGTATCCGGCGTGTTCGTCCCGGCAGTGATCGGGATCGCCCTTGTGACCATCGCGGTATGGCTGATCGCCGGCCAGACGGTGGGATTCGCGCTGGCCAGGGGAATTTCCGTGCTTGTGATCAGCTGCCCCTGCGCCCTGGGGCTGGCGACTCCGGTGGCCATTATGGTGGGCAACGGGATGGGCGCCAGGAACGGCATTATGTTCAAGACGGCGGTCTCCCTGGAGGAGACAGGGAAGACGGAGATCGTTGCCCTGGATAAAACCGGAACCATCACCAGCGGGGAGCCCCGGGTGACGGATATGATCCCGGCGGAAGAGACGACGGAAGAAGAACTGCTGTCCATGGCCTGCGCGCTGGAGCAGAAGAGCGAACACCCGCTGGCCCGGGCCATTATTGCCAAAGCCGGAGAGACGGGGACGGAAGCGGTTCCCGGGTTGGAAGATTTCCAGGCCCTTCCGGGCAACGGGCTTGCCGGTACCATAAACGGCGAGTCTGTCTGCGGCGGCAATCTGACATTTATCAGCGGCAGGGCGGATGTCCCGGATGAAGTCCGCCGGCGGGCGGAAACACTGGCCGAAGAGGGAAAGACGCCGCTTTTCTTCAGCCGGAACGGGAAGCTTGCCGGAATCATTGCCGTGGCGGACGTGATCAAGGAAGACAGTCCGCAGGCGGTAAAAGAACTGCAGAATATGGGGATCCGTGTCGTCATGCTCACCGGAGACAACGAGCGCACGGCAAAAGCCATCGGCGCCCAGGCCGGCGTGGACGAAGTGATCGCAGGCGTTCTGCCGGAAGGCAAGGAAAGCGTGATCCGCTCCCTGAAAAAGAAGGGCAAGGTGGCTATGGTGGGCGACGGCATCAACGACGCTCCGGCCCTCACACGGGCGGATACGGGCATTGCCATCGGCGCGGGCACGGATATCGCCATCGATGCGGCGGACGTGGTGCTGATGAAAAGCCGTCTGAGCGACGTGCCGGCGGCGATCCGCATGAGCCGGGCCACGCTCCGGAATATTCATGAGAACCTGTTCTGGGCGTTCTTCTATAACGTAATCGGCATTCCGCTGGCGGCAGGCGTGTGGATCCCGGTGTTCGGGTGGCAGTTAAATCCGATGTTCGGCGCGGCGGCGATGAGCCTTTCAAGTTTCTGCGTCGTAAGTAATGCGCTCAGGCTCAACTGGTTTAAAATGTATGACGCCGGGAGAGATAAGAAAATAAAAGTAAAAAAGAAAAAGGAGGAAACAACAATGACAAAAACAATGAAGATCGAAGGGATGATGTGCGGGCACTGTGAGGCCAGAGTAAAGAAAGTGCTGGAGGCCCTTCCGGAAGTGGATGCGGCGGAAGTCAGCCACGAGGCCGGAACGGCAGTCGTCACACTGAACGCGGAGATCAGCGATGAGGTGCTGAAGAAAACCGTAGAAGATCAGGATTACAAAGTGCTGGGGATCGAATAGGCTCCCCGGCCTTTTTTTGGCCCTGATCTGCTGAGAATTTTATGGTTGCAGGCAGAAATAAATCGTGGTATAGTTTATTCACATCAAAATTTCCGGCAGCACATTTCAAATCTGGAAATCATGCTGCGGCTGTTTTTCTGATCAGATCAGAAAGCAGATCTTATTATCAGGGCTGTTTCAGCCGGTAATTTCAGTTTTGATCAAATCAATTCAAAGGAGGAAGTGCCTATGGGCAAAGCAGACGCTGCTGTCAGAAACTGGCTCAGCGACAAAAGAAACGTCAACTTTTTGAAAAGGTAGTTGACATTTTGGACAGGGTATAATACTATAGTAACGAACACGAACAACTGTTCGATTTGAGAAGGAGAATTATTATGGCAGGAAATGACGAGAAGAAAAAAGCTCTTGATGCAGCGATTGCCAAGCTGGAGAAAGATTTTGGTAAAGGAACTGTAATGAAACTCGGGGATCCCGGCGCGCGCGCGGCGGTTGAGACGGTGCCCACCGGATGTCTGAGCCTGGATCTGGCGCTCGGTCTCGGCGGCGTTCCGAAGGGACGCGTGATCGAGATCTACGGACCGGAGTCCAGCGGTAAAACCACGGTTGCCCTTCATATGATCTCGGAAGTTCAGAAGCGGGGCGGCATTGCGGGATTCATCGATGCAGAGCACGCGCTGGATCCGGTGTATGCGAAGAACATCGGCGTGGATATTGACGAACTGTACATATCCCAGCCGGACAGCGGCGATCAGGCGCTGGAGATCGCGGAGACGATGGTCCGCTCCGGCGCGGTGGATATCATAGTTGTGGACTCTGTTGCCGCGCTGGTGCCGAGGCAGGAGATCGAGGGCGACATGGGCGACAGCCATGTGGGTCTGCAGGCGAGACTGATGTCCCAGGCGCTCAGAAAGCTGACGCCGGTTATCAGCAAGTCCAACTGTATCGTGATCTTTATCAATCAGCTGCGTGAGAAGGTAGGCGTGATGTTCGGCAATCCGGAGACGACGACCGGCGGACGCGCGCTGAAGTTCTATGCCTCCGTGCGCATGGACGTGCGCAGGATCGAGACGTTAAAGCAGAGCGGCGAGATGGTCGGAAACCGTACCCGCGTGAAGATCGTGAAAAACAAGATCGCGCCGCCGTTTAAAGAGGCGGAGTTCGACATTATGTTCGGAAAAGGGATTTCCAAATCCGGAGATATCCTTGACCTTGCGACCGGCATTGACCTTGTAAAGAAGAGCGGCGCATGGTATGCCTATGAAGGAGAGAAGATCGGACAGGGCCGGGAGAATGCCAAGATCTATCTTGAGACGCATCCGGAACTGATGGAGGAACTGGATCAGAAGGTCCGCGCCCACTACCATCTGTCCGGGGCAGAAGAGGCGGATGCGGCGGAAAATGCAGAAGAAGGCGGTAAGGCAGAGTGACAGTTACCGCGATCGAGCCCTGTTCCAAAACAAAATATAAAGTATCCATAGATGGGAAATTCGCCTTTGTACTTTACAAAGGCGAACTTTCCCGTTTTCATATCCGGGAAGGTGAAGAACTTTCAGAGGAGACTCGGCAGAAGATCTGTTCAGAGGTACTGCTGAAACGGGCAAAACTCCGGGCGATGCATCTCTTAAGTGATATGGACCGCACCGAGAATGCGCTCCGCGAAAAACTCCGGCTCGGCCTGTACCCGCCGGAGATCATCGACGCTGCGGTGGAATATGTAAAATCTTTCGGATATCTCAATGACGCCCGGTACGCGGAGAACTATGTCCGCAGCCGGCAGGGGATGAAAAGCCGGCGGGAAATCCGGGCGCAGCTCCAGCAGAAAGGCGTGCCGTCAGATCTGATCGATGACGCCTTTGAAGCGTGCGGTGACGAGGGTGGAGAGTCTGACGCGGTAAGACGCCTTCTGGAGAAAAAGAGGTTTGATCCGGCGCGCGCGGATGAGCGGGAAATGCAGCGGATATACGGGTATCTGGCAAGAAAAGGATTCAGTTATGAGACCGTCCGTCAAGTGATACAAAATTATACATCCGATGCTTGACATTGTTGTGAAAACAGTATAAAATTTAACTGTTGTATTTAAGTATTATGTACAATGAAAATTAAATAAGGAGGTGCTCCTGCGCAATGATCATTACGATTATCATTGCCGTGGCCCTCGCGTTGATAGTTGGGATCATTTCCCATTTTGCAACGGTCTCCAGTCTGAAGAAAAATGCCGAGAACAAGATCGGCAATGCGGAGGCGAAAGCAAGGGAGATTATCGACGATGCTGTGAAAACTGCTGAGACAACGAAGAAAGAAGCTCTTTTGGAAGTAAAGGAAGAGTCCATCAAGACAAAGAATGAACTCGAAAAAGAAACCAAGGAACGAAGAGCTGAACTGCAGCGCTACGAAAAACGCGTGCTTGCAAAAGAGGAAGCAGTGGAAAAACGGTCAGATTCTCTTGAACACCGGGAATCAAAACTGTCGGCAAAGGAAGAACAACTCCGCCAGCGCGAAGCCAGGGTAGAGGAATTGAATCAGAAACGTGTGCAGGAACTGGAACGAATCTCAGGACTTACCTCCGAACAGGCAAAAGAATATCTGTTGAAAACTGTTGAAGAAGATGTCAAGCATGACACCGCGAAGATGGTCAGGGAGCTGGAGGCTCAGGCGAAGGAAGACGCTGACAAGAAGGCGAAAGAATACGTCGTTAATGCCATCCAGAGATGCGCCGCTGATCATGTTGCTGAGACGACGATCTCCGTCGTACAGCTTCCGAGCGATGAAATGAAAGGCCGCATCATCGGCCGTGAGGGACGGAATATCCGCACCCTTGAGACTCTGACAGGCGTCGAGCTGATTATTGACGATACACCGGAGGCGGTTGTACTGTCAGGATTTGATCCGATCCGCCGTGAAGTGGCAAGAATTGCCCTCGAGCGGCTGATTGTGGACGGACGCATCCATCCGGCAAGAATCGAAGAGATGGTCGAGAAGGCTCAGAAGGAAGTTGACGCCATGATCCGCGAGGAAGGAGAGGCGGCCGCTCTTGAAGTCGGCGTACCGGGCATTCATCCGGAACTGATCCGTCTCCTCGGACGCATGAAGTTCCGTACAAGTTACGGACAGAATGCACTGAAGCATTCTATCGAAGTTGCCCAGCTGGCAGGACTGCTTGCGGGTGAGATCGGAATCGATGTAAGGATGGCCAAGAGAGCCGGACTTCTCCATGATATAGGAAAATCGATCGACCATGACGTAGAGGGATCCCACATCCAGATCGGTGTGGATCTTTGCAGAAAGTACAAAGAATCCCCGACCGTCATCAATGCGGTTGAGGCACATCACGGAGATGTGGAGCCTCAGACGCTGGTTGCCTGCGTCGTGCAGGCGGCAGATACGATCTCCGCGGCAAGGCCGGGCGCAAGACGTGAGACGATCGAAACATACACAAACAGATTGAAACAGTTAGAAGATATTACCAACCAGTTTAAAGGGGTGGATAAGTCTTTTGCCATTCAGGCAGGAAGAGAGATTCGTGTTATGGTAGTTCCAGAGCAGGTATCTGATGACGATATGGTGCTTCTGGCCAGGGATATTGCAAAGCAGATCGAATTCGAACTGGAATATCCGGGACAGATCAAAGTAAATGTCATCCGAGAATCGCGGGCAACAGATTTCGCGAAATAACCTGGATCATAGCAACAGATAAAGGACCGGCCCTTGTCGAAAGACGAGGGCCTTCTTTTATGATAACCCCCTGCGGATCCTGAAAGATCCGGCGGGAAATAAAATACAGGAGGAGCATATGGACCAGCATATAAAACGCATTAACAGAGAATTGAAATTCAGAGGCAGGATCGTTGATTTCTATCAGGATACGATGGAGATCACCGGTGAAGACGGAACCCATACGGCGATCTGGGATTTTATCAAACACAAAGGGGCGGCGGCCGTCGTTCCGGTTACGGATGACGGCAGAATCCTTATGGTGCGGCAGTACCGGAATGCGCTGGAGCGCTATACGCTGGAGATCCCGGCCGGTGCGCTGGACGCCGAAGATGAACCGGGTCTCGCCTGCGCGTCCCGTGAACTGGAAGAGGAGACCGGGTACCGGAGCGAGAATCTGGAGTGGCTGATCACGCTGCGGACAACGGTGGCGTTCTGTAATGAAAAGATCGAAGTATATGTGGCGAAAGATCTGATCCCGTCCAGACAGCATCTGGACGAGGACGAGTTTATCGATCTGAAGGCGTATTCTCTGGACGACCTGAAGGAAAAGATTTTCTCGGGCGAGATCGAGGACGCCAAAACGGTTGCGTCACTGATGGCTTACGCCGCAAAATACGGGAAATAAAAGTATATGTGAAAAACCCCGGCATATAATGAAATATCCGCCGTAATGTGAGGCGGTAAGGAGGTTGTATGAGGATATTTCATTTAGGGAAAAGGCAGATGCTTGCCTTTTTCGTGCCGGGGTTTTTGCTTGGCATTATTTATGTAAATTTTGCCGCAGAGAAATATATGGCGGAGGCCGGAATATTCAGTGATCTTTTTCTGTCTCAGTTTGCCGATATGCAGATTGACATCCGGTCGTATCTTCCGTATCTCATCCGTCTCCGGGCGGTCCCGCTGCTCCTTCTGGCAGCGGTTTCATTTACCAGACTTCGAAAGGCCGCCGCAATCCTGTTCCTTTTGTGGACGGGCTTTACCGGCGGCGTGACCGTATCCTCTGCGGTATACGGGCTGGGGCTTAGGGGGAGCCTGCTCTGTGCGGCAGCGCTTCTGCCGCAGTTTCTCTTTTACATCCCCGCGTTCGTGATTCTGCTCTGGTATTGCATAAGCGCCCCGGGAACCCGGTGGAACCGTCAGAAGACGATATTTGTGATCGCGGCCATGGCAGCGGGGATCGTTCTGGAACTCTGGGTGAATCCGGAATTGGTCCGGGCGTTTACCGCCCTGTTTCAGATGAGGGCGTGATCTTACCGCTCAGTCGGATCAGAACGGCGGATGCGAGAACGGAGGTGCACAGCTGCGCGCCAAGCAGCGCCCACAGATATGCCCGGATCCCGAACCGGGGAACAGCCAGGAAGACGCCGGTGATGCGGATGAGAAGGCCGGCCAGACTGATCAGAAAGACGGAGCCGGTTCTTCCATATCCGTTGATGGCGCTCAGAAGCGAGGAGTTGACATAGAGGAACGGACAGATCCATGCCAGCGTGATGATGAATCGTCCCGCATCTTCGCTGCCGAACAGAACAAGCCCGATCATATGTCCGAAGATCAGGAAGAAGAGACAGCAGGCAAGCCCCAGCGCAAAACAGCTCCCGACCGCTCTCCGGAGAAGCCGGAACAGAGACTGCCGGTTCCCGGACGTACTGGCTGCGCTGACGGCAGGGAGAAGGACGGTGCCGACGGATCCGGTGAGGGCCGACGGAAACAGGATGCATGGGAGCGCCATGCCGGTCAGCACGCCATACATACTGACGGCTTCCGGGGCGGACATCCCGTACCGGATGAGGCAGGAAGGGATGGACGCGGCTTCAATGCTCTGGAGCAGCGTAAGGGCGGTCCGGTTTGCGGTCAGCGGCACGGAGAAAGCGAGCAGCTCCCGGAGAGAGGAACGGATGCGGGGAAATGTGCCGCGGGCCCTCCGTCTGCCGGCAGGTGGACTGCAGAAAACGGGCGACATCCGGCGAAGAACCAGGATGGAATATAAGGCGGCGGCCAGTTCTCCCGTCACTACGCCGGCGGCGGCCAGGCGGATCGAAGGAGTCAGGCCCGACGCACGCAGGGACAACCAGAGAAGAACAGTTGTCAGGATCCGTACGGCCTGTTCTGTCAGCTGGCCCGCAGCCGGCAGTTTTGCATCGCCAAGCCCCAGACTTCGTCCGCAGATACAGCTGTGGACGGCGGCGAAAGGGAGAGCGTAGGAAATAATAAGGATCAGATCAAGGCATCGTGCATCCCCGGTGAATGAAACGGAGATGAATTCAGCAAGGTTCTGGATCACCAGAATTTCTATAAAAGAAACACCCACTGCGAGGCAGAGCGCGGCTTTCAGGACGCGTTCTGCCTCTTCGTTTTGGCCAAGCGCGGTCTTCTCTGCCGTGATTCGCGAAACGGCGGTCTGCAGTCCTGCCGTACTTATGGAGAGACATAAAACGTACAGCGGGAAAATCATCTGATAGAGGCCGACGCTTTCCTCCCCGAAAGACCGGCTTAAGAAGATGCGGAACAGGAATCCGAAGATGCGGCTTGTAAAGCCTGCGGCAGTCAGGAGGGCCGCGTTCCGGAAGAGTTTATGTTTTGCTGACATGAGGATCAGCTCCGGGTCAGAGTTTTTACAATATATGTAAGCTTCCGCCTTGACAGAACAGGCGGAAGGTGCTATTCTACTTAAGAAATCCCCAGTAATTAACTAGGGAATAAAACACCGGAATGGAAATGAATGGAACATACAGAGAAGGTGAAGCTATGAAACTGTCAACAAAAGGAAGATACGGGCTGCGCGCAATGATCGACCTCGCCCAGCACAGCGGGGACGCGCCGGTATCCATCATCAGCATCTCAGAGCGGCAGGATATATCGGAACGGTATCTGGAGCAGCTGGTGGCCCTGCTCAAAAAGGCGGGGCTGGTCCGGAGCATCCGGGGCGCCGGAGGCGGATATGTGCTGGCGAAGGATATGAAAGAAATCTCCGTGGGCGATGTTCTGCGGGCGCTGGAGGGAAATCTGGAACCGGTGGAGTGTCCGGGGCTTGATCCGGACGGCGGCTGCAAATCTGCAGACAGCTGCGTATCAAAATATGTCTGGAAGCGGATCAATGAGAGCATCAGCCGGACTGTGGATGAGATCATGCTGGACCAGCTGGTGGAAGAGAGCCGGAAAAAGACAGAGAAATTACAGGAGGCAGGAAATGAATAAACTGATTTATTTAGATAATGCGGCAACAACGAAAACATCACCGGAAGTCGTAGCGGCAATGCTGCCGTATTTTACAGAGCATTACGGTAATCCGTCCAGTGTATACGGATTCGCGTCCGCGAATAAAGAAGTGATCGCAAAGCAGCGGGAGATCATCGCCGGCGTGCTTGGGGCGAAAGCCAATGAGATCTACTTTACTGCAGGCGGCACGGAGTCGGACAACTGGGCGCTGACCGCCACGGCCGAGGCTTATGCGGAGAAAGGAAAGCACATCATTACCAGTAAGATTGAGCATCATGCCATCCTCCACACCTGCGCATATCTGGAGAAGCGGGGCTATGAGGTGACCTATCTGGATGTAGATGAGAACGGGCTGGTCGATCCGGCGGCTGTGGAGGCGGCCATCCGTCCGGACACAATTCTCATCTCCATCATGTTTGCAAACAATGAGATCGGGACCATCGAGCCCATCGCCGAGATCGGAAAGATCGCCCGCGCGCACGGGATCCTGTTCCACACCGATGCGGTGCAGGCGTTCGCCCATGTGCCCATCAATGTGGATGAATGCAATATCGATATGCTCAGCGCCAGCGGGCACAAGCTGAACGGGCCGAAGGGGATCGGGTTCCTCTACATCCGGAAGGGCGTGAAGATCCGTTCCTTTATCCACGGCGGCGCCCAGGAGCGGAAGCGCCGCGCGGGCACGGAAAATGTGCCGGGCATCGTGGGCCTGGGGAAAGCGGTGGAACTGGCGGCGGCGTCCATGAAAGCGCGGATGGATCAGGAAACGGAAATCAGGGATTACCTGATCAGCCGGATTGAGAAGGAGATTCTGTACTGCCGGCTCAACGGCGACCGGACGAAACGTCTTCCGAACAATGTCAACTTCAGCTTCCGTTTCATCGAGGGCGAATCCCTTCTGATCATGCTGGATATGAAGGGCATCTGCGCCTCCAGCGGATCCGCCTGCACGTCCGGATCTCTGGATCCGTCCCACGTGCTGCTGGCCATCGGGCTTCCCCACGAGATCGCCCACGGGTCGCTTCGCATGACGCTGGATGAGGAGACGACGAAAGAAGACGTGGATTATGTTGTGGACAATCTGAAGGAAATCGTGGCGCAGCTTCGGAGCATGTCTCCGCTGTACGAGGATTTTGTAAAGAAGCAGGAGAAAAATCAGTAAGGATTCATCAGGAGGAATAGAAGAATGTATACAGAGAAGGTAATGGATCATTTTCAGCATCCGAGAAATGTAGGAGAGATCGAGAACGCCAGCGGCGTGGGCACGGTCGGCAATGCGAAATGCGGCGACATCATGAGGATCTATCTGGATATCGATGAGAACCAGATCATCCGGGATGTGAAGTTCAAGACATTCGGCTGCGGCGCGGCGGTGGCGACCAGCAGTATGGCCACCGAACTTGTGAAAGGCAAGAGCGTTCAGGAAGCCATGGAAGTGACGAATAAAGCGGTCATGGAGGCGCTGGACGGCCTGCCGCCGGTGAAGGTGCACTGTTCCCTGCTGGCGGAAGAAGCCATCCACGCGGCGCTCTGGGACTATGCAGAGAAGAACGGCATCAAGATCGAAGGACTGGAGAAGCCGAAGTCCGATATCCATGAGGGCGAAGAAGAGGAAGAAGAGGAATATTAATGAGCAGAGTCGTCGTGGGAATGTCGGGCGGCGTGGACTCTTCGGTAGCCGCATACCTTCTGAAAGAGCAGGGATACGATGTGATCGGCGTCACCATGCAGATCTGGCAGGAGGAAGACGCCTGTTCCGTGGAGGAGAACGGCGGGTGCTGCGGCTTAAGCGCCGTGGAGGACGCCCGTGGAGTGGCGGCTGCACTCGGCATTCCGTATTATGTGATGAACTTCAGAGAGGATTTCCGGAACAATGTGATCGACTACTTTGCGGATGAGTATCTGCACGGCCACACCCCGAATCCGTGCATTGCCTGTAACCGGTACGTAAAGTGGGAGGCCCTGCTTGACCGGAGCCGGGCCATCGGGGCGGATTATATCGCCACCGGACATTACGCGCGGGTCGAAAAACTGGAAAACGGCCGTTATGCCATCCGGCGTTCCGCGTCCCTTACAAAGGATCAGACCTATGCGCTCTATAACCTGACCCAGGATCAGCTGGCGCACACACTGATGCCGGCCGGCGCGTATTCAAAAGACGAGATCCGTGCTATGGCGGAGAAAATCGGCCTTCCGGTGGCGGACAAGCCGGACAGCCAGGATATCTGCTTTGTGCCGGACGGGGATTACGCCTCTTTTATCAGAGCGTATACGGGCCGGGAGATCCCGGAAGGGAATTTTATCACGCCGGACGGGACGATCCTCGGAAAACATAAAGGGATCATCCACTATACGGTGGGACAGCGCAAAGGCCTCGGGCTGGCACTCGGACATCCGGCTTTCGTGCTGGAGATCCGGCCGGAGACCAATGAAGTGGTCATCGGAACCTATGAAGAATCCCTGACCCGCACGGTGCGGGCAGACCGGATCAATTTCATGTCTGTGGAAGACCTGCCGGAACCGAAGCGTGTGTTTGCCAAGATCCGGTATAACCACAAAGGTGCGTGGTGCACCGTGGAAAAGACGGGTGAAGATGAGATCGTCTGTCATTTCGAAGAGCCCCAGCGGGCGGTGACGCCCGGTCAGGCGGTGGTCCTCTATGACGGCGAATATGTGCTGGGAGGAGGAACGATCCTATGAATCAGGCCGGGAACAGGGAGAAGAATCCGGGTGCGCCGGAGTGCGGATCCGGGATTCAAAGCGACTGCCACATGCATACGGAATTCTCCACGGACAGTCAGGCGCCTGTCAGGAGCATGCTGGATGCGGCGGCGGAGCGCGGACTGAGGGCGGTGTGCATCACGGATCATATGGATCTTGATTTCCCGCCCCAGGAGGGCGAGGCTGTCACGCCCGGGGAGACGCCGTTTTGGTTTGATGCGGACGCCTATTTCCGGACCCTTGCGCCGGTGAGGGAAGCGTACCGCGGGCGGCTCGATGTGCGGATCGGCATCGAGATCGGGCTGCAGCCCCATCTGGGCGGCCGGTACCGGGAGCTGGTACGAAAGTACCCGTTTGATTATGTGATCGGATCCGTCCATCTGATCCGGGGGCTGGACCCCTATTACGGAAAGCTCTTTGAAGGGCGGCCGGACGCGGAAGCCTACCGGGAGGCGTTTGTCGAGACCCTGCGCTGCCTGGACGGCGTCAGCGACTTTGACGCGCTGGGCCATCTGGATTACGTGGTGCGCTACGGGAAGCATCAGGCAGAGGAGTACTCATACCGGATGTTTGCCGATGAGATCGACGCTGTCCTGAAGAAGCTGATCGACATGGGAAAAGCCCTGGAAATGAACACCGCCGGGCTGAAATACGGCCTTGGATTCCCCAATCCCCATCCGGACGTGCTGAAGCGCTACCGGGAGCTGGGGGGAGAGATGGTGACGGTGGGAGCGGACGGGCACCGGCCGGAACATGTGGCCTGGGCCTTTGACCGGGCGGGCGAACTGCTGAAATCCTGCGGATTCCGGTATTACACGGAATTCATCGGGCGAAAGCCCGTATCCGTGAAGATTCCCTGAGCGGACCCGTGCATAAATATTAAGATTTGCGTACTAAAAACAGATTTAGTACTTGAATTTTTGTTTTCATTTTAGTACAATATCTCTAGTTGGTGAGATCCCCGATGACGACGTGTTTAAAGGGTTCACCGCCAAGGCTGGCTTACAGTCAAATATTTTTTAAACTTTTAGGAGGAATTAATCATGGCAGTAAAAGTAGCGATTAATGGATTTGGACGTATCGGACGTCTCGCTTTCAGACAGATGTTTGGAGCAGAGGGATTTGAGATCGTGGCAATCAACGACCTTACATCTCCGAAGATGCTTGCTCACTTACTGAAATATGACTCAACACAGGGCAGATATGCACTGGCTGACAAAGTTGAGGCAGGAGAGGATTCCATCACAGTTGACGGAAAAGAGATCAAAATCTACGCTGAGGCTGATGCAAACAACCTTCCGTGGGGACAGATCGGTGTTGATGTAGTTCTTGAGTGTACAGGCTTCTACACAAAGAAAGACAAAGCTCAGGCTCATATCAATGCAGGCGCTAAGAAGGTTATCATCTCCGCTCCGGCAGGAAATGACCTTCCGACAATCGTTTACAACGTAAACCACGAGACACTTACAAAGGAAGACAACATCATTTCCGCTGCTTCCTGTACAACAAACTGCCTCGCTCCGATGGCTAAGGCTCTGAACGATCTTGCACCGATCAAATCCGGTATCATGTGCACGATCCACGCTTACACAGGCGATCAGATGACACTTGACGGACCGCAGAGAAAAGGCGATCTGAGAAGATCACGTGCAGCAGCTGTAAACATCGTTCCGAACAGCACAGGCGCAGCGAAGGCAATCGGCCTTGTTATCCCGGAACTGAACGGCAAACTGATCGGATCCGCTCAGCGTGTTCCGACTCCGACAGGATCAACAACAATCCTGACAGCAGTTGTAGAAGGCGAAGTTACAGTTGATCAGATCAACGCAGCTATGAAAGCAGCTTCCAACGAGTCCTACGGCTACAACACAGATGAGATCGTATCCAGCGATATCGTTGGTATGTCCTACGGCTCACTGTTCGACGCTACTCAGACAATGGCTCTGCCGACAGGCGACGGCAACACAGAGGTTCAGGTTGTATCATGGTATGACAACGAGAACTCCTACACAAGCCAGATGGTTAGAACAATCAAATACTTCGGGAAATTAATCTCTGAGTAATTAATTTCTGACTAATAATTGACTCACAATGGGGTCCGGTCTTATTGTAGGACCGGGCCTCTTTTAATGAGAAAAAGTATCAGGAGGCTATTAAAATGGCAGGACTTAACAAAAAAACAGTAGACGACATCAACGTAAAGGGCCAGAGAGTCCTTGTAAGATGTGACTTCAACGTACCGCTCAAAGACGGACAGATCACAGACGAGACACGTATCGTTGCAGCGCTTCCGACGATCAAGAAGCTGATTGCCGACGGCGGCAAAGTGATCCTCTGCTCACACCTCGGCAAACCGAAGGGAGAGCCGAAGCCGGAGCTGTCACTTGCACCGGTTGCAGCAAGACTTTCCGAGCATCTCGGACAGGAAGTAAAATTCGCAGCGGATCCGGAAGTAGTCGGACCGAACGCAAAAGCAGCCGTAGAGGCCATGAAAGACGGCGACGTTGTCCTTCTTGAGAACACCCGTTACAGAGCAGAAGAGACCAAGAACGGCGAGGCATTCTCCAAAGAGCTTGCTTCTCTCTGCGATGTATTTGTAAATGACGCATTCGGTACAGCCCACAGAGCACACTGCTCAAACGTAGGCGTGACACAGTACGTAGACACAGCGGTTGTAGGATACCTGATGGAGAAAGAGATCAAATTCCTCGGAAACGCGGTAGAGAATCCGGAGAGACCGTTCGTAGCCATCCTCGGCGGATCCAAAGTATCCAGCAAGATCTCCGTTATCAACAACCTGCTTGAGAAGGTTGACACCCTCATCATCGGCGGCGGAATGTGCTATACATTCACAAAAGCCCAGGGCGGAAACGTAGGAAACTCTCTTCTTGAGGAAGATTACCTCCAGTACGCACTTGACATGGTTAAGAAGGCAGAGGAGAAAGGCGTGAAACTGCTCCTTCCGGTGGACGCCATCGCAGCAGACGCATTCTCCAACGATGCAAATACAAAAGTTGTAGCCCAGAACGAGATCCCGGACGGCTGGATGGGCCTCGATATCGGACCGGAGACGGCAAAAATGTATGCAGAGGCTGTTAAGTCCGCGAAGACCGTTGTATGGAACGGACCGATGGGATGCTTCGAGATGCCGAAGTTTGCAGACGGAACCAAGACGGTTGCGGCAGCCCTTGCTGACACAGACGCAGTAACCATCATCGGCGGCGGCGACTCCGCGGCAGCTGTAAACCAGCTCGGCTACGGCGACAAGATGACACATATCTCAACAGGCGGCGGCGCTTCACTCGAGTTCCTCGAAGGGAAGGAACTGCCGGGCGTAGCGGCAGCGAACGACCGGTAAGCAGCATATCTGATCCAACTACTGCGTTAGATGCGGCTTGGCGTACCGTTCCTATGTACGCCGGCGCCGCATCTGCCTTGTATTTGAATCACCTCTGCCGCTTCCCGGCATCGTGAACGTGGCAGATGGAGAAAATATTTTTTTAAGGAGATATACGAAAATGGCAAGAAAGAAAATTATCGCAGGCAACTGGAAGATGAACAAGACTCCGAGCGAGGCAGTTGCTCTGGTAGAAGAACTGAAACCGTTAGTAGCGAATGATGAAGTTGACGTAGTATTCTGCGTACCGGCGATCGACATCGTACCGGTTGTTGAGGCTGTAAAAGGCACAAACATCCAGGTCGGCGCTGAGAATATGTACTTCGAGGAGAGCGGTGCCTACACAGGCGAGATCTCTCCGGCTATGCTCGTTGACGCAGGTGTTAAGTATGTAGTTCTCGGACACTCCGAGAGAAGAGACTACTTTGGCGAGACAAACGAAGACGTGAACAAGAAAGTCCTCAAAGCATTTGAGCACGGCATCACACCGATCATGTGCTGCGGCGAGACTCTGGAGCAGAGAGAGCAGGGCGTGACAATGGACTTCATCCGTCAGCAGGTTAAAGTAGGCCTTCAGAACGTAACAGCAGACCAGGCTAAGACAATGGTTATCGCTTACGAGCCGATCTGGGCGATCGGAACAGGCAAGACCGCTACAACAGAGCAGGCTGAGGAAGTATGCAAGGGCATCCGCGAGTGTGTTGCTGAAGTATACGACGAGGCTACGGCAGAGGCAATCCGCATCCAGTACGGCGGATCTGTAAACGCAGGAAATGCAGCTGAGCTGTTCGCACAGGCTGACATCGACGGCGGTCTGGTAGGCGGCGCGTCCCTGAAGGCAGACTTCGGAAAGATCGTCTGCTACAAATAAGGTATATCGGGGAAGAATATCTGCCCCTGGTATCATACAATAATAAGATAAGCGGAAAAACAGCCCGCCGGATGAAACATCATCCGACGGGCTGTTTTCGGATTAAATTTACCATCTTTTGGATAGAATATGAGTGAACAACAAATTACCTTTACAGATTTTAAGCATAATGTTATAATCAAAAAAAAGAAAGGAGGATTATCATGAACTATGCATGCATTTCAGATCGGGCTTTTATTACTAAAAAAGATCTGACGGCTAAAAAAACACTTTCTGATGAAGTGAAAGCAAGAAAAGCATATATACGATCTCATAAATTTTCTTTAAATGTTAATCCTTCAAATCAACAGGCTGATGTAAAGATTACAAAGGAGTAACATGAAAAATAGAATCAATGTTGTTCAGTATGATGCCGGCTTACAGAAGCTGGCATCTTCTTTCCATTCGGGGAATGATTTCCTTGATCATTTTTTACGGGATTCCAGGTCGTTAGATGATAATTTTGGTAAAACCTATGTATTTCTATCAGAAGATAGTCATACAATAATCGGTTACTATAATCTTGGCCTCGGCTACATCGAGCAAAACGATTGTGGTGTAGTAAGAAAAGCAGGGGGAGCAGTACATATTAACTGTTTTGCTCTTGATGAAAAGTATCATGGGCTGGTTCAAACATACACTGCTGAAGGTGTCAGAATTAATTTGTCAGATATATTATTAGATAACTGTATGGAAAGAATCGAGAACTTTAGAAATGAACATGTCGGATTTTCATTTGTAACGCTAAATTCCACGCGAGAAGGGTATAATTTGTATATTCGAAATGGATTTGAAAAAATTGAAGATGATATGAGTTTTGCAAAAGAAGAATCGGATATGGAATGTATTCCGATGTACTTTGCGATGGACTGGGAAAATTGAGATTCTTTCATTATAGAAATATAATATGCAAAGCATGTAAAAAAGCAGATACGTCAAGTTTTTTGATGTATCTGCTTTGTAATGCACTTTTTATCTGATTTTCGAAGAGTTATCTATTCTACGAAACCTATATAAGTATATCGCATCTAATACGTCTATTCAATAGAAATTCTTACTAATTTTCCATTTATTTTGATAAAAAACTGCCAAATCTGACATATGAATCACTATATCTTGTGCGATTGCGCGACTTTTATCCTGAATTTCTCATCGAAAAGCGTTTATCCCGTCGGATTCCTGGAATTTCAGGCCCGGAAATTTTCGTAGAATAGATAATTCTACGAAAATACTGAGGAGCTGATCTTATGTGGTGCGTGCTGAGATGCAGGCCGGAAGATGCCGGTGACATCATGAAATCCTGCCGCCGGAACATCCCGGCGGATATCCTGCAGGATGCTTTCATATTTACCTGCGACCGGATGAAGCGGTATCAGGGAAGCTGGCATGTGGAGACGCGGGAACTGTTTCCGGGATATGTATTTCTGGAGACGGCGGATATCCGTGAGCTTGCGGATGCATTAGAGCCGTACCGGGCATATGTCAGTGTGCTGGAGGACGAGAGTCTGCTCCGCCGCGTGGATCCGGAAGAGGAAGAACTGCTTCGCCTGCTGGGCGGGAGCAGCCATCATCTGAAACTGTCCCGTGGCTACATCCGGGACGGGATCACGCACATCACGCAGGGCCCGCTGGCCGGGATGGAAGAGCAGATCCGGAAGATCGACCGTCACAAACGGACGGCGCAGGTCGGATTCCGGGCAGAAGGCCGGGAACGGTCATTCATGGCCGGACTGGAGATCACCGGCAAGAGCTGACACAGGGAGGCGTTTTGGTGGAGAAATGGTATGTCATGCGCACCGTTCCGGGGAAAGAAGCGGAAGCTCTGGAACTGATGGGGCGCACGGTGGATCCCCGCCTCTGGACAAAGCGGCGGATCCTGAAGAAACAGAAACTCTTCCGGGTAAAAGGACATCTGTTCCTGAATGTGGAAGATCTGTTTCCCGGTTACATTTTCGTGGAGACGGAGCATCCAAAGGAGCTTTCGGAAGCGCTGGAGCGATCCCGTGAATATCCGAAACTTATCGGAAATGTGAAAGCAGAGATCATCCCGGTGGAAGAGAAGGATCTGGAATTCCTGAAAAATGTCTGCGGAGAAGATCTGCAGAAGCCCATGGCGCTTTCAGAAGTGGAAGCGGACGAAGCAGGAAACCTGATCCATATCGGCGGCATCCTCAAGACTTACGAGAACCGGATCATCCGGAAACGGCTCCGGAAACGGTATGTACTTGCGGAGATCGATCTCTTTTCCAGAAAAGAGGACATCCTGTTCGGCATCCGCATGCCGGGGGATGAGATCCTGGAAGAGAACGTATAGACCCGGGAGATAAGAGCAGCGCAGATGATTCACGACAGTAGAGACTGCCGGAGAAGACCGTGCTGTGACATAAATGCAGACAGGAAATCGGGGGCGGTTCCAAAGGCGGAACGCCTGCGAAGTGGCGAAGCCTACCCTTCTGAGAGCGGGAGCGAAGAGAAATGTGGTATGTAATACAGGTGACGACAGGAAAAGAGGAAGCCATGAAAATGCTGATCGAGCGGGAGATGGATTCCGGCTCGGATGAGCGCTGCTTCTATATAAAAAGGGAGCGGATCTGGCGGCGGGACGGTCAGTGCATCCTCCATGTGGAGACCATGTTCCCGGGCTATCTCTTCGTCATTACCAATCAGCCGAAAGAGTTGTACTGGCGGCTGAAAAGCATCCCGCAGTTCACAAAGCTGCTCCGGACAGAGAATGAAGTATTCCTGGCTGTGGAGCCGGATGAGCAGGAATTCCTCGAGAACCTGTTAAACGGCGATTCCGAAGATATAGTCCGGCTGTCAAAAGTGCGGCTGGATAAGAATGGAGAAATCAAGTCGGCGGAAGGACCGCTGAAGCATTATATAAAGAAGATTGTAAAAAAGAAACTGAGGTTAAGATACGTCATGATCAACGTGGCGCTGTTCGGGAAAGAGCGGACGGTGCTGGTCGGGATTGAGGCGGAGTAGGGATTCCCGGAGGGGAGTCCTTATTTTTTGAATATAAATAAGGAAAGAGGGATAAGTGATGAGTGAGCATATGAATATTCCGTTTTCACCGCCGGATATTACAGAGGCAGAGATAAACGAAGTTGCAGATGCGCTGAGGAGCGGATGGATCACAACCGGCCCTAAAACAAAAGAATTCGAACGGAAAATTGCAGAATACTGCAATGTGAATAGAGCCGTATGTCTGAATTCCCAGACGGCATGTGCTGAAATGGCACTGCGGATTCTGGGTGTTGGTGCAGGTGACGAAGTAATTGTACCGGCCTATACATATACTGCGACAGCATCTGTAGTGTGTCATGTGGGAGCGACTCCTGTACTTGTGGATGTTCAGAAAGATTCGCTGGAAATGGATTATGACAGGCTGGAGGCAGTCATTACAGAAAAGACGAAAGTAATCATTCCTGTGGATCTGGGCGGTGTTCCATGTGATTATGACAGGATTTTTGAAATCGTGGAGAGAAAGAAAGGTCTTTTCCATCCGGAGAATAAGATCCAGAGAGCCATGGGCAGGATTGCGGTAAATGCTGATGCCGCCCATGCATTCGGGGCAGTCTGGCATGGGAAAAAAGTGGGTAGCATTGCTGACTTTTCATCATTTAGTTTCCATGCTGTAAAAAATCTTACAACGGCAGAGGGTGGAGCACTTACCTGGAGGACGATACCGGGGATCGCCGATGAAGAAATCTACCATCAGATCCAGCTGCTTTCCCTTCATGGTCAGTCAAAAGATGCACTTGCCAAAACAAAACTCGGGGCATGGGAATATGACATTGTGGGCCCTTGGTATAAGTGCAATATGACGGATATCATGGCCGCGATCGGTCTGGCACAGCTGGAACGATATGAGGGGATGCTGAAAAGGCGGCGAGAGATCATCGA
>DWUU01000058.1 GCA_019120575.1 Candidatus Mediterraneibacter quadrami | reverse complement strand
AGCCAAGCCGGGAAGGGATAAACGCTGAAGGCATCTAAGCGTGAAGCCCCCCTCAAGATGAGATATCCCATAACGTCAAGTTAGTAAGACCCCTTGAAGACGACGAGGTAGATAGGGCAGAGGTGGAAGTGCAGTAATGCATGGAGCTGACTGTTACTAATAGGTCGAGGGCATAACCAAAGCGGGAATAGGTAAGTGATGTAGAGATTTCTTTGTATGTAGTTTTGAAGGTATACTTCAACAATTAAATATTCCTCCTTAGCTCAGTCGGTAGAGCATTCGGCTGTTAACCGAAGTGTCGTTGGTTCAAGTCCAACAGGGGGAGCGCGAAAGCCTGCAGATTTATCATGCAGGCTTTTATTTTTTGCCTTGTAAAATATATTTTCCTGTGCTAAACTTTACCTAGTTAAATAATTATGGCTGAGACGGGAGAGCAACTGGACAACAGAGATGTTGTTTTGTTTTGCTCTCCTTTTTGCATTTAGTACGGAAGGGGATAACAATGGATCAGAGACTGTATGATATGTTTGAAAGCAATCCGGTGATCGCCGCAGTCAAGGATATGGACGGGCTCAGCGAGTGCGCCGGACTTGAGGAGATCAGAGTGGTATTCATTCTGTTCGGGGATATATGCAGCATACCGGATATTACGGCGAAAGTGAAAGAAGCGGGAAAAATGGCGGTTGTACATATTGATCTGATCAACGGCCTGGGTACCCGGGAGATCGCCGTTGACTTTATCAGGGAAAATACTCAGGCGGACGGGATCATAACAACCAAGCCAGCTCTGGTCAGACGTGCCGGGGAGCTGGGAATGTTTACGGTGCTGCGGTATTTCCTGATCGATTCCATGGCGCTGGAAAACATCCGGTCTCAGCAGTCCGGAGTCCGGCCGGATATGATCGAAGTGCTTCCCGGACTGATGCCGGATGTGATACGTGAAATCTGTCAGAGTTTTAAGACGCCGGTCATTGCGGGCGGACTGATATCGGATAAAAAATCAGTGATGGCTGCTTTGGCGGCCGGTGCGGTCTGTGTGTCTTCTACGAATCGAAATGTATGGAGGTTATAGGATATGTATGATGTGATCATAATCGGGGCCGGCGTGTGCGGCGCAGCTGTAGCGCGGGAACTCTCCAGGTACAGGGTGAATGCCTGCGTCCTGGAAAAGGAGGAGGACGTCTGCTGCGGGACGTCCAAAGCCAACAGCGGAATTGTTCATGCGGGATATGATGCGGAACCGGGTACGCTCAAAGCCCGGCTGAACGTACGGGGCAATAAGCTGATGGAGCGGCTTTCAGAAGAACTGGATTTTCCGTTTAAGCGGACCGGTTCACTCGTTATCTGCAGGGATGAAGAGGGGATGCCGGCCCTTCGGAGACTGTATGATAAAGGAATAGAAAACGGAGTGCCGGATCTGAAGATACTGGGCGGGGAAGAAGTGCTGGAAATGGAGCCGAATGCTGCGGAGAATGTATATGCGGCTTTGTATGCGCCGACAGCCGGGATCGTATGCCCGTTCAGCCTGAATATTGCGCTGGCGGAGAACGCATACATGAATGGGATTGATTTTAAATTCGACACAGAAGTGCAGGAGATCGTGAAGATAGAGAACGGATATGAGATCCGTACGGGCAACGGGACTTTTCAGACCGGATATGTCGTAAATGCAGCGGGGGTTTATGCAGATAAATTCCACAATATGGTCAGCGGGAAAAAGATCCACATTACGCCACGGAGAGGGGACTACTGTCTCCTCGATAAAAACGCCGGCAGCCATGTGGGGCGGACGATATTTACACTTCCGACAAAATATGGCAAAGGCGTGCTGGTCACACCGACCGTGCACGGAAATCTGCTGGTCGGACCGACGGCGATCGATGTTGAGGATAAGGAAGGAACCAATACGACAGCCGCCGGACTCGATGAAGTTATAAGCAAAGCCGGGCAGAGCGTGAGGGATCTTCCCATGCGTCAGGTGATCACATCATTTGCAGGACTTCGCGCCCATGAGGATGGAGATGAATTTATTATAGGCGAACCGGAGGATGCACAAGGGTTTATCGACTGCGCAGGGATTGAATCGCCCGGGCTTACAAGCGCTCCGGCAATCGGCAAAATGGCTGCAGGGATCCTGCGGGAGAAGCTGCATCTTGAGGAGAAAGACGATTTCATCGCGGAACGGAAAGGAATCCTTGATCCGGATACACTGACGAAAGAAGAGCGCGCAGAACTGATCCGGAGAGAACCTGCATATGGTAATATCATCTGCCGGTGTGAGATGGTCACGGAAGGCGAGATCATCGATGCGATCCGCCGCCCGCTGGGGGCGAAATCACTGGACGGCGTGAAGCGCAGGACACGGGCCGGGATGGGGCGGTGCCAGTCCGGTTTTTGCTCTCCGAGGACGATGGAGATTCTGGCGCGTGAGCTTGGGATCAGTATGGCGGATATAACAAAATCCGGCGGGGCGTCAAAACTGGTTGTCGGTATCAATAAGGATACATTGTAGAAGGAGGCGCGGGCATGGAAAGCTATGATATTGTTATCATCGGGGGAGGCCCGGCGGGACTGGCGGCTGCTGTTTCGGCAAAGAGAGGCGGGATCAGCAGCATCCTGATCCTGGAACGGGACAGGGAACTCGGCGGGATCCTGAACCAGTGCATCCACAATGGGTTTGGCCTCCATACATTTAAAGAGGAATTGACGGGGCCGGAGTATGCGCAGCGGTTTATCGATCAGGTCGAAGAGCTGGGGATCGGATACCGCCTGAATACGATGGTCATGGAGATCAGTCGGGAAAAAGTGATCACGGCGGTGAACCGTGAAGAGGGACTTTTCGAGATCCGGGCAAAAGCTGTCATTCTTGCCATGGGCTGCCGTGAACGATCCAGAGGCGCTCTGAATATCCCGGGATACCGTCCGGCGGGGATTTATTCTGCAGGCACGGCGCAGCGTCTTGTAAATATGGAAGGGCTGATGCCGGGGCGTGAGGTCGTGATCCTGGGGTCCGGAGATATCGGACTGATCATGGCGAGACGTATGACGCTGGAGGGGGCGAAGGTAAAAGTTG
Source organism: Candidatus Mediterraneibacter quadrami (assembly GCA_019120575.1). Classification (GTDB taxonomy): domain Bacteria; phylum Bacillota; class Clostridia; order Lachnospirales; family Lachnospiraceae; genus Mediterraneibacter; species Mediterraneibacter quadrami. Next base: position 36,679 of record DWUU01000058.1, on the reverse strand, counting down.
TTGCTGAGCTGATGCCTTATTCAGGAGGATTGAAGCGGAATATCGTCCAGTGTCTGGATGATTACGGCATCCCGCTGAAACTGAGCCATACAGTGGTGGATATTAAAGGAAAGGAACGCGTGGAAGGGGTCACCCTGGCAGAAGTAGACCAGAGCGGAAAGCCGATCCCCGGAACGGAGGAAGAATATCCCTGTGACACACTGCTCTTGTCCGTAGGGCTTATCCCGGAAAATGAGCTGTCAAACGGGATGGGCGTGGAGATGAACAGCGCCACCTCCGGCCCGGTCGTGAATGAGAGCCTTGAGACAAATATCGAAGGTGTTTTTGCATGCGGGAATGTTCTTCATGTGCACGACCTGGTGGATTTTGTATCTGAAGAGGCCGCAGCGGCGGGAAAGAATGCGGCTTCATATGTGAAAGGAGAACTGCGCGCTGAAAGCGCCCGGACCATCAGACTTGTACCGGCCGAAGGAGTGCGCTACACGGTACCGTCAATGATCGATCCGGACCGGATGGATGAGACGCTGACGGTAAGGTTCCGCGTCAGCGCCGTACATAAAAACTGTTTTGTGAGCGCATATATGGACGATGAGCGGGTGGTCCGCCGGAAACGGCAGATCGTGGCTCCGGGTGAAATGGAAGAGATCCGTCTGACAAAAGAACAGCTTCTTAAGCATTCCGGCCTGAAAGCGATCACTGTGAAGATAGAGGGGGTGTAGGAAATGGAGACCAGAAATCTGACCTGTATCAGCTGCCCCATGGGATGCCAGATCACTGTGGAGATGGACGGAAGTGAAGTGGTCCGGGTATCAGGGAATACATGTAAACGCGGTGAGATCTATGCCAGAAAAGAAGTGACGGATCCGACCCGGATCATAACAACAACAGTCAGGGTCAGCGGTGGGAAAGCGGATATGGTATCGGTAAAGACGAGATCCGATATCCCGAAAGGAAAAATATCTGACTGTGTGAGAGCACTCAAAGGCGTTGCGGTGGAAGCACCGGTACATATCGGAGATGTGATCCTGCCCGACGTGGCCGGCACAGGTGTGGATATCGTTGCAACGAAAAATGTGGAGCGGAAATAGTACAGAGAATGCCGGCTGCAGACACAAATAGTGCTTGCAAAAATACAAGTCCTATGGTATGATATAAGTCGCCGTTAAAGACGGCGGCTTATATTTTATGTATTATGGCCCCGTGGTCAAGCGGTTAAGACATCGCCCTTTCACGGCGGTAACACGGGTTCGATTCCCGTCGGGGTCATTTCGCGGACCTTTAGCTCAGTTGGTTAGAGCAACCGGCTCATAACCGGTCGGTCCTGGGTTCGAGTCCCCGAAGGTCCATTCGCACTTAGAATCTGAAGGACAGACGCTAAGTGCTTATAACGCGTCGCCTTGTAAGCTCGAAAGTACCTCGCTAACAGCGGCGACATGCATCGCACATAAGTGCCTAAAAGACAGGCACTAAGTGCTCATAGCGCGCCGGCTACTAAGCTCGCGCGGACGCTCACTAAGGGCGCCGGCATGTATCGCACGTAAGCGTCTGAAGGACAGACGCTAAGTGCTCGTAACGAGGCCCAGTGGCTCAGTTGGTTAGAGCGCCGCCCTGTCACGGCGGAGGTCGAGAGTTCGAGTCTCTTCTGGGTCGTTTCCGCAGCAGGTTGCTGCGGGTACAATTTAAGAACTGCCGCAGTGGCGGAATTGGCAGACGCCCGGGACTTAAAATCCCGTGGGTAGTAATACCCGTGCCGGTTCGACCCCGGCCTGCGGCATTCTCTGAAAGGCTAAGACATATGAGTTTTAGTCTTTTTTCATTTGTTCCAACACATTCTGGACATCCATGTCCTGAAGCTATATAATGAATCTATGTATCGAAGACAATTAATAAACAAAAGGAGAATGAATAATGAGTACAGGAATGATTTGTAACTGCAAACAGGTATCATATGCAGATGTGGAGAATGCGCTTCACCAGATGGATAAGTTTGACGATGTGCTTTCTGCGTTTGATGAGGTTCAGAAGATCACACACTGCTCTACAGGCTGCGGCGGATGCCATGATAAGATCATGGATGCGATCTCTGAGATCATGATGGCTTAGTCGCAAAGTGATGAGTATTAAGCACATTTTGTTCGATCTGGACGGAACCCTCCTGCCTATGGTGCAGGATGAGTTTGTGAAATTTTATATGCCCCTTCTGGCGAAAGAATACATATCCAGAGGTGTTCGGATCGAGCCGGAGAGTTTTATCGGCGCTGTGTGGGCCGGATATAAGGCAATGGTGAAAAATGACGGGAGCAGGACGAACCGGGAGGCATTCTGGAGTTATATCGATCCGGAACTCCCGGTTTCTGCGGAAGAGTCAGAGAAGATTGCGCTTGATTTTTATGAGAAAGGATTCAACAGGGCCATATGCACCACGCAGCCGACACCGCTGTCGGACCGGATTGTTAAGACGGCCAGAGCGAAAGGGATTGAGACTTACCTGGCGACCAATCCGGTATTTCCGCGGTGCGCGACAATGAACCGGATCCGCTGGGCGGGTCTGGATGCATCGGATTTCCGCGTGATCACGACGTATGAGGACTGCGTATACTGCAAGCCGAACCCGGAATATTTCCGGATGATCCTGGAAGAGTTCCGGCTGGATCCGGAAGAGTGCCTCATGGTCGGAAATGACGTTGAGGAAGATCTCTCCATCCGGAGCCTCGGTGTGAAGACGTTCCTTGTGACAGACACAATGGAAAATAAAAAGAATCTGCCCGTCAGCTCTGAATATGCCGGAACACTGGACGAGCTGTTAAAATTTGTAGAATCAGTGGGGGAATGATAATGTTAATGACAGTTGTTTTTTTTCTGGTCAGTATCTCTTCGTCCATCGTAGGATCGATCTGCGGGATCGGCGGCGGTGTGATCATCAAGCCGGTGCTGGATGCCATGGGGATCATGAGTGTGAGCAGCATCAGTTTTCTGTCAGGCTGCACGGTTCTGGCAATGTCGGTTGTATCGGTTTACAAGAACGTGCGTGCCGGAACGGCGAAGCTGAATGTTCGGACGGCGACCGGACTGGCGGTTGGCGCGGCGCTGGGCGGAGTGGTCGGAAAGAGCATGTTCCAGATGCTTAAAGAATCTGTCGGAAATGAAAATGCTGTCGGTATGACCCAGGCGATTGTTCTGATTATCATTACCCTGGGAACGCTGATTTACACCGTGTATAAGAACCGGATCAAAACAAAGGAATATACGAATCTTGTTTTATGCTTCGTGATCGGCGTGCTGCTGGGGATCATGTCCAGTTTCCTCGGGATCGGCGGCGGTCCGATCAATCTGGTCGTGCTGGCGTTTTTCTTCTCAATGAGCACGAAGGAGGCAGCGCTCAGTTCTCTTTACATTATTATGTTTTCTCAGATTACAAGCCTGTTCCAGACTATCGCTGCCGGAACGGTTCCGGAGGTGAAGATCTATTATCTGGTCGGAATGGTCGTGGGCGGCATTCTGGGCGGAACGCTGGGAAGCAAGGTGAATAAAAAGATTGATGATGACGGCGTGAACAAGCTGTTCATCGCTCTGATGATCGTGATCATTCTCATCAATATATATAATGCGGTCAAGTTCGGGATTGCTTCATAGCAGCCGTCTTAAGAAAGGCAGAGTTTCTTACAGGGACTCTGTTTTTTATTACAGATTTATTACAAAAATGTATTGACAAATAAAAAGGTCATGATATACTTTGGTTGTCAAAGTATTTAAGATTCAAAGTAATCAGGAAGATACAGTTCAGGAGTAGAGAAATGGTTGGAAAAGTATGCGGAACCGGCTCCTATGTGCCGGCTCACGTAATGAGTAATGACGACCTGGCCCGGATCGTAGACACGAACGACGAGTGGATACGTGAGCGGACCGGGATCGGCAGGCGGCATATCATCGACGGGGAGACAACGTCTTACATGGCCGGACAGGCGGCAAAAAAGGCGCTGGAGCAGAGCGGGATCGATCCGGAAGAGATCGATATAATCCTTCTGGCAACGTCTTCTTCGGAAACGGTTTATCCGTGTGCCGCGTGTGAGGTGCAGAAAATGATCGGGGCGAAACACGCGGCGGGCTATGATCTGAATGCGGCCTGTACCGGATTCGTGATGGCATTCAATGCGGCGCAGGCATATATCAGTGCAGGATTCTGCAGAACCGTTCTGGTGATCGGAGCAGAGAGCATGAGCAATATGGTGGACTGGACGGACCGAGGAACATGTATCCTTTTCGGAGACGGAGCCGGCGCTGTGATCCTGCGCGCGGCGGAAGGGGCACCGGTCCATATGGCAGCCCATTCCGACGGTAAAAAGGGTGTGGCGCTTACCGGCTTAAGCAGGCACCGGAAAGACTGGGAGAAAGAGCCGGAAGACGGCTCGGTGAAAGAATCGTTTATACATATGGACGGACAGGCGGTGTTTAAATTTGCGGTCCGCAAAGTCCCGGAGATTATAGAGGAAGTTCTGGAGGAATCCGGAACCGGGCTGGATGAGATCGACTACTTTGTCCTTCACCAGGCAAACCGCAGGATCATTGAGGCGGTGGCCAGGAGACTGAAGACGGATATCGGGAAGTTTCCCATGAACCTGGAGGAATATGCGAACACATCCGCGGCGACCGTGCCGATTCTTCTGGACGAAATGAACCGCGGCGGGATGTTGAAAAAAGGTCAGAAGATCATGACCGCCGGATTCGGCGCGGGCCTTACATGGGCTGCGAGCCTGTTTGAATGGTAATTCCCGGCAGAGCCGGATTACAACATAAAATATATATTTTTTAAAAAGAAAGGAAAAGAAACCATGTTAGAGAAGATCAAAGAAATCGTAGCAGATTCATTAAATGCTGATGCAGCAACACTTACAGAGGCAACCTCTTTTAAAGAGGATCTGGGAGCGGATTCCCTGGACCTTTTTGAGATGGTAATGGCTTTTGAGGAAGAGTTTGAGGTAGAAATCCCGTCAGAAGATCTGGAGCAGATCAACACGATCGGCGATGTTGTAAAATATCTTGAGGCACACAAATAAGAAACACAGAATATAACATTTATATTTCAAGAGAAAGAAAGGTTGTAGAGTATGAAAACAAAAGTAACCGAATTATTAGGAATTGAATATCCGATCATTCAGGGCGGAATGGCATGGGTTGCTGAGTATCATCTTGCAGCCGCCGTATCCGAGGCCGGCGGCCTGGGGCTTATCGGTGCTGCGAGTGCGCCGGCTGACTGGGTGCGTGAACAGGTCAGGGAAGCGAAGAAGCTGACTGACAAACCCTTTGGAGTAAATATTATGCTTATGAGTCCTTATGCGGACGATGTGGCAAAGGTTATTGTTGAGGAGGACGTGAAAGTCGTTACGACAGGAGCGGGTTCTCCGGAAAAATATATGAAGATGTGGAAAGAAGCCGGAGTAAAGGTGATTCCGGTCGTTGCATCCGTAGCGCTTGCGAAGCGTATGGAGAGATGCGGCGCGGACGCGCTGGTTGCCGAGGGCACAGAGGCCGGCGGACACATCGGTGAGAATACGACAATGGTACTTGTACCCCAGGTTGTAGATGCAGTGAGCGTTCCGGTCATTGCGGCAGGCGGCATCGCGGACGGAAGAGGGATCGCGGCGGCGTTCATGCTGGGCGCGCAGGGCGTGCAGATGGGAACCCACTTTGTGGTTACGAATGAATCTCAGGTTCATGAAAATTATAAAGACATGATCATCAAGGCAAGAGACATTGATTCAAGAGTTACAGGACGTTCAACAGGACATCCGGTACGTGCTCTCAGAAACCAGATGACAAAAGAGTATTTACAGAAAGAACAGGAAGGAGCTCCGTTTGAAGAACTTGAGCTCCTGACGCTGGGCGGACTGAGACGCGCGGTGGTAGACGGCGATGTGAAGACAGGAAGCGTGATGGCAGGCCAGATCGCAGGCATGGTCAAAGAAAAAATGTCATGCCATGACCTGATCCAGAAGCTCGTGAAAGAGACAGACGACCTGATCGGAGGAAAAGGTTTCTATGAGTAAGATCGCATTTATGTTCCCGGGACAGGGAGCGCAGAAAGCCGGAATGGGCAAAGATTTTTATGAACAGAGTGAAACAGCGGCAAAAGTCATCAATAAGGCGACAGAGCTGCTGGGTATAGATATGAAAGCGCTGTGCTTTGAGGAAAACGATAAGCTGGATCAGACCGAATATACACAGGCGGCGCTTGTGACGGTCTGCATGGCGATGGAGCATGTCCTCCGCGAAAGAGGACTGAAGGCGGATGTCACCGCAGGCTTAAGCCTGGGCGAGTACTGCGCCATCGCTTCCGCCGGCGGAATGAGCACAGAGGATGCCGTCATGCTTGTGAGAAAACGCGGGATCCTGATGCAGAACGCGGTGCCGGGCGGCAGAGGAACTATGGCCGCTGTGCTCGGCATGACAGGGGAAGCGATCGAGAAAGTGGTAGATCTGATCGACGGCGTGACGATCGCCAACTACAACTGTCCGGGCCAGATCGTCATCACCGGCTGGAAAGAAAGCGTGGAGAAAGCTTCTGAAGCGCTGAAAGAAGCCGGGGCGAAGCGGGTGATGCCGCTCAATGTCAGCGGTCCGTTCCATTCTCCGATGCTTCGTGAAGCCGGGGAAGAACTGGGCAGGGTGCTCGCAGACGTGGAGCTTTCCCCGCTTAGTATCCCCTATGTGACGAATGTTACGGCGGAGTACGTGACAGATATTTCAGAGACAAAAACGCTTCTTGCAAAACAGGTCGCATCATCCGTGCGCTGGCAGCAAAGTGTGGAGAATATGATTGCGGACGGCGTGGATACATTTGTGGAGATCGGGCCCGGCAGAACGCTGGCCGGATTCATGCGCAAGATCAACCGCGACGTGAAGGTATACAATGTAGGCACATGGGAAGATGCAGATAAGGTGGTAAGTGAATTATGTTAAATGGTAAGGTAGCGGTAGTTACAGGCGCTTCACGTGGGATCGGACGCGCCATCGCCCTCCGTCTGGCGGCGGAAGGCGCAACGGTGGTCGTGAACTACAACGGTTCACAGGCGCGTGCAGAAGAGGTGAAAAAAGAGATTGAGGAAAACGGCGGAACAGCAGAGATCAGACAGTGCAATGTGTCTGACTATCATGCATGTGAGGAAATGTTTAAAGAGATCATCGGGTCATTCGGCCGTGTGGACATCCTTGTAAATAATGCGGGCATTACACGGGACGGCCTGCTGATGAAGATGACGGAAGAGGATTACGACTCCGTGCTCGATACGAATCTGAAGGGAACATTCAACTGCATTCGCTTCGTTGCCCGGCAGATGATCAAACAGCGCGGCGGCCGAATCATTAATATGGCGTCCGTATCCGGCGTACTCGGAAATGCGGGGCAGGCGAACTATTCCGCATCAAAAGCCGGCGTGATCGGGCTGACAAAGTCAGCGGCAAGAGAGCTTGCGAGCCGCGGCATTACTGTAAACGCGATCGCACCGGGATTCATTAATACAGAGATGACAGAAGTGCTCTCCGATAAGGTAAAAGAGGGGGCTGTGGCGCAGATCCCGCTCGGAAAATTCGGCGAGACGGAAGATATCGCCAATGCAGCGGCGTTCCTGGCGGGGGACGGAGCCGGATATATTACCGGACAGGTACTCAATGTAGACGGCGGCATGGCTATGTGAATTAAGCTGAGCAGGTCGGATGTTTGGAAAGGACAGGGTTTTTATTGAGATGAAAAGACGAGTTGTAGTTACGGGCCTTGGAGCGGTCACACCGATCGGGAATACGGTAGAGGAGTTCTGGGCCGGCATCAGGGAAGGAAAGGTCGGCATCGGGCCGATTACAAAGTTTGACGCATCTGAGTATAAAGTGCAGATCGCGGCTGAAGTAAAAGATTTCGTCGCGAAAGAGCGTATGGATTTCAAGGCGGCAAAGAGAATGGAGCCGTTTTCACAGTATGCGGTGGCTGCTGCGAAAGAAGCGTTCGAAGATGCAGGGATCGATATGGAGAAAGAGGATCCGTACAGAGTGGGTGTGATCGTCGGCTCCGGGATCGGAAGCCTTCAGTGCGTGGAAACGAACTATGAGAAGATTATGACAAAGGGACCGAACAAGGTAAATCCGCTGATGGTTCCGCTTATGATCTCCAATATGGCGGCGGGAAATATTTCCATCCAGCTGGGACTGAAAGGGAAATGCACGAATGTGGTTACAGCCTGTGCATCCGGCACCCACTGTATCGGCGATGCGTTCCGCGCCATTGAGTACGGAGATGCGGATGTGATGGTCGCAGGCGGTACGGAGGCTTCCGTGTGTCCGACCGGCATTGCGGGATTCACGGCGCTGACCGCGCTTTCCACGACCAACGATCCGCAGCATGCATCCCGCCCGTTCGATAAGGACAGAGACGGATTTGTGCTGGGCGAAGGCTCCGGGATCGTAGTTCTGGAGGAGCTGGAACACGCGAAGGCAAGAGGCGCGAAGATCTACGCTGAGCTCGTGGGATACGGCGCGACAGGCGACGCTTACCATATCACTTCTCCGGAAGAGAGCGGCGAGGGTGCGGGCATGGCGATGAAGCTTGCGATGAAGGATGCAGGCGTAGAGCCGGAGCAGATCGATTATATCAATGCACACGGCACGAGCACGCACCACAATGACCTCTTTGAGACGAGAGCGATCAAATATGCGCTTGGCGATGCGGCGAAAAACGTCCACATCAATTCGACAAAATCCATGATCGGACATCTTCTCGGCGCGGCCGGCGGCGTAGAGTTCGTGGTGTGCGTGAAGAGTATTATGGACGGATTCATCCATCAGACCGTGGGAACCGAAAATGTGGATCCGGAGTGCGATCTGAACTATACGGTGGGCGCGCCTGTAGAAAAAGACGTCAATTATGTGCTGACGAACTCTCTGGGATTTGGCGGACACAACGCAACACTGTTATTAAAGAAATATGAAGGGTAAGAGGTGCGGTCATGAAAGTTGAACAGGTATTGGAATTGGTAAAAGCTGTTTCAGAGTCTGAACTGACAGAATTCAAATACGAGGAGGACGGCGTAAAGCTGTCTCTGAAGAAAACAAGTGACAGGATCATTCCGGTTGCAGCGCCTGCACCGGCCCCGATGGTTCCGCCGGCGGTTATGCCTGCGGCACCGGCAGTCATGCCTGCGGCACCCGGCCCCGCTCCGATGGCTGCGCCGGCAGAAGCACCGGCTCCGGCTGCAGAGGCGGCAAAGGCGGAAGCTCCGGCGGGAAATGTCGTGAAATCCCCGCTTGTAGGCACTTTCTATGCCGCGCCGGCAGAAGACGCAGAACCCTTCGTAAAAGTGGGTGACAGTGTAAAAGAAGGCCAGGTGCTGGCGATTGTTGAAGCCATGAAGCTGATGAACGAGATCGAGAGCGATTATACAGGAACTGTAAAAGAGATCCTTGTTGAGAACGGACAGGGCGTAGAATTCGGCCAGCCGCTCTTCGTAATAGGTTAGGAGGCACAGCCATGAACAGTTTAACAGTAGAACAGATCCAGGAGATCATTCCCCACAGACATCCTTTCCTGCTTCTTGACAGGATCGAGGATTATGAGCCGGGACAGTATGCGGTTGGTTATAAAGCAGTGACATACAGAGAGGATTTTTTCCGCGGACATTTCCCGCAGAAAGCGGTGATGCCGGGCGTGCTGATCCTCGAGGCGCTGGCGCAGACCGGTGCGGTGGCCATCTTAAGTATGCCGGAGAACCAGGGAAAGATCGCATTTTTCGGTGGCGTTCAGAAATGCCGTTTTAAAGGCATGGTGATGCCGGGCGATACACTGAAGCTGGAGACGAAGATTATCAAGAGCAAAGGACCGGTCGGCGTCGGACAGGCGACAGCGTATGTGGATGGCAAGGTGGTTGTCAGCGCTGAGCTGACCTTTATGGTAGGAGAGTAGAAGAAGATGATTGGAAAAATATTGATCGCAAACCGCGGTGAGATCGCGGTCCGCATTATCCGGGCGTGCCGGGAGATGGGGATTGAGACGGTTGCGGTTTATTCCGAGGCAGACCGCGACGCCCTGCACACGCAGCTGGCGGACGAGGCGGTATGCATCGGCCCTGCCCCGTCCTCAGAGAGTTATCTGAATATGCAGAACCTGATCAGCGCGACGGTGATCTCCGGTGCGGACGCCATCCATCCGGGGTTCGGCTTCCTCTCGGAGAACAGTAAATTTGCGGAGCTCTGCGAGCAGTGCAATATCACATTTATCGGACCGAAGTCTCAGGTGATCCAGAGTCTGGGCAATAAATCCGAGGCGAGAAATACCATGATAAATGCCGGTGTTCCAGTAATTCCGGGAAGCAAAGAACCAATTTATGACGCACAGACCGGTGCAGCGGTTGCGTCAGAGATCGGCTATCCGGTGATCGTGAAAGCGGCCCTTGGCGGCGGCGGTAAGGGAATGCGTGTGGCACAGACTCCGGAAGAGTTTGAGAATAGCTTTAATACCGCGCAGAAAGAAGCACAGATGGCATTTGGGGACAATACGATGTATATCGAACATTTTGTCCAGCATCCGCGTCATATCGAGTTCCAGATCCTTGCCGATGAGCACGGCAATGTGATCCATCTCGGCGAGCGTGACTGTTCCATCCAGCGGAATCATCAGAAGATGATCGAGGAATCCCCGTCCATCGCCCTGACGCCTGAACTCCGGGAGAGGATGGGCGAGGCGGCCGTGAAGGCGGCGAAGGCGGCCCATTATACAAATGCAGGCACCATCGAGTTCCTTCTGGAGAAGAACGGGAACTTCTATTTCATGGAAATGAATACAAGGATCCAGGTGGAGCATCCGGTGACCGAATGGGTGACCGGGATCGATCTGATAAAAGAGCAGATCCGCATTGCCGATGGAAAGGAACTGAGCTACCGGCAGGAGGACGTCCACATTACGGGACATGCCATTGAGTGCCGGATCAATGCCGAGAATCCGGCAAAGAATTTCCGGCCGTCGCCGGGAACGATCACGGATATGTACCTGCCGGGCGGAAAAGGCGTGCGTATTGATTCCGCGATCTACAGCGGATATACGGTTCCGCCGTACTATGATTCCATGCTGGCGAAGTTGATCGTCCATGCAAAGAACCGGAACGAAGCGATCCGCAAGATGCGCAGCGCCCTCGGCGAGGTGATCATCGAAGGGATCGATACGAACGTAGATTATCAGTATGACATATTGAATCATCCGGATTTCATTTCAGGAAACATTGATATTGAGTTTATCGAGAACATGAGCAGAGACGCTGACTGAACCGGTCATGTTCGTAAGGATATCAGGAGGGATCTCAGATGAATCTGAAAGACATGTTTAAAAAGACAAATGCCCGGGCTCATTATATTTCACTGAGACATTCACACCCGGAAGTCCCGACAGGACTTCTCCGCAAGTGCAATAAATGCGGTGCGGCAATCATTGCCGAGGATGTGAAGAACGGCTATTATATCTGTCCGAAATGCCACGGATATTTCAGAGTTCACGCGTACCGCCGGATCGAGATGATCGCGGACGAGGGCACATTTGAAGAGTGGGATAAAGAGATGGACTTCGTCAATCCGCTGGATTTCAGGGGATATGAAGAGAAGATCGAAAGTCTGAAAGAGCGGACGCATCTGAATGAGGCGATCGTGACGGGCAGGGTGGAGATCGGCGGACATCCCGCGGTTGTGGGCGTCTGTGACGGACGTTTTATGATGGCCAGCATGGGCCGGATCGTGGGTGAGAAGATCGCCCGCGCAGTGGAGCGCGCCACAGAAGAGAAGCTGCCGGTGATCCTGTTTACCTGTTCCGGCGGCGCCCGCATGCAGGAGGGAATTGTCTCTCTGATGCAGATGGCGAAGACTTCAGCCGCACTGAAGAGGCACAGCGATGCGGGGCTTCTCTATGTGACAGTGCTGACCGATCCGACGACCGGCGGCGTGACGGCAAGCTTCGCGATGCTTGGAGATATCATCCTTGCAGAGCCGAAGGCGCTGATCGGATTCGCAGGTCCACGTGTGATTGAGCAGACCATCGGGCAGAAACTGCCGAAAGGCTTTCAGCGTTCAGAGTTCCTTCTGGATCATGGATTTGTGGACCGGATCGTGGAGCGGGAAGAACTGAAAGATGTACTGGCTCAGATCCTGGATATGCACAGCGCCGGAACCGGTGCAGAAGCATTGAAAGAACGGATTATGACCTGCAAAGCGGGACAGCCGGAAGGATCGTCTGAACCGGATGCAGATGCCGGGCAGTCGGAAGGCTCTGTCAGCGCATGGGACCGCGTACAGCTTTCCAGACAGAAAGACCGCCCGGTCGGGACGGATTATATTCAGGCGCTGTTTACGGATTTCATGGAGTTCCATGGAGACCGCTATTACAAAGACGATCATGCAATTGTCGGCGGGATCGCTTATTTCCACGGGGTTCCGGTTACGGTGATCGCGCAGGCCAAGGGGAAAACGACAAAAGAAAACCTGGACCGTAACTTTTCCATGCCGTCGCCGGACGGATACCGCAAAGCGCTCCGCCTTATGAAACAGGCGGAAAAATTCGGAAGGCCGGTGATCTGCTTCGTGGATACGCCGGGAGCATTCTGCGGGCTTGAAGCGGAAGAACGGGGGCAGGGTGAGGCTATTGCCCGGAACCTGTACGAACTGTCCGGACTGGAAGTTCCGGTGCTCTCCGTTGTGATCGGCGAGGGAGGCAGCGGCGGCGCGCTTGCCATGGCGGTTGCCGATGAAGTGTGGATGCTGGAAAATGCTGTTTATTCCGTGCTTTCTCCGGAGGGCTTTGCGAGCATCCTCTGGAAGGACAGCAAGCGGGCCAGTGAGGCGGCGGAAGTCATGAAACTGACGGCCGGCGATCTGGAACATCTCGGCATTATCGAGCAGGTGATCCCGGAGCCGGAAGAATTTACAGACAGGAACATGGACGTCGTCTGCAGGGATCTGGAGAACCGGATCGACGGTTTCCTGAAAAAATATACGGGACTTAGTGTATCCGAACTGACAGACAGGCGTTATAATAGATTTCGTAAGATGTGAGGCTGACATGAAAAATATCAGAATCGGCAATAAGCTGACAAAGGTCCCTCTGATCCAGGGCGGCATGGGCGTGGGCATCAGCCTGGGAAGTCTTGCCGGGGCCGTGGCGAAAGAGGGCGGCATCGGCATCATTTCCACCGCTCAGATCGGCTACAGGGAAGCGGATTTTGACGCGGATCCGGAAGGGGCCAATCTCCGTGCCATTGAAAGTGAGATGAAAAAGGCGCGGGCGATTTCCCCGGAGGGCATCATCGGGTACAATGTGATGACTGCGCTGCGGGCGCATGCCGCGCATATTAAAGCGGCGGTGAAAGCCGGCGCGGATATCATTATATCAGGCGCGGGGCTGCCGACCGAGCTGCCGGCGCTGACCGAAGGAAGCCGGACAAAGATCGCGCCCATCGTTTCCACCGATAAATCCGCCCAGGTGATCCTGAAGTACTGGGACAGAAAATATAAGCGCACCGCAGATCTGGTCGTGATCGAAGGGCCTCTGGCCGGCGGACATCTGGGATTCAAAAAAGAGGAACTTTCGGAGTATACGCCGGAATCCTACGGAGAAGAGATCCGCCGGATCATCCGTACAGTGAAAAGCTACGGGGAGAAATACGGCGTGGATATCCCGGTCGTTGTGGCCGGCGGGATCTATGACAGCGATGATGTCAGACGGGCGATGGCGCTTGGCGCGGACGGCGTGCAGGTGGCGACCCGCTTTGTCACCACAGAAGAATGCGATGCGGACATCCGCTACAAAGAAGCCTATATCCATGCTTCTGAAGAAGATATCGCGATCGTCAAAAGTCCGGTGGGCATGCCGGGGCGGGCGATCCTGAACCCCTTTATGAAGCGGGTCATGGCGGGAGAAAAGATCCCCCATACGCCCTGTCACGGGTGCCTGGCAAAATGCAGGCCGTCAGAGATCCCGTACTGCATTACGGACGGACTGATCAGTGCCGTGAAGGGGAATGTGGAGAATGCGCTTCTCTTCTGCGGGGCAAAGGCTTGGAAGGCGCAGAAGATCGATACCGTAAGAGAAGCCATACAGGAATTGTTTGCCTGAGAACATGAATTACAGCGTAAAGGGAGAGGAGCATCCGGATGGATCCGAAAGAGACCATTAATGATATTCTGGTGAATCTGTTTAATGAGATATTGAAGCTTGAAGAAGAGGCGATCATTACGGATGAGTTTAAAGACATCACCAATAATGATATGCACATCATCGAAGCGATCGGTCTGTCCGGAGAAAATACCATGTCGGCAGTGGCGAAACGGCTCGGGATCACGGCCGGGTCGCTCACCACTTCCGTCAACGGCCTGGTCAATAAAAAGTATGTAACCAGGCACAGGAGCGAGGAGGACCGGCGCGTTGTATTTCTCCGCCTGACAGAAAAAGGTGTGCGGGCATATGAACATCACCGGGAATATCACCGGCAGATGACGGAGGCCGTGCTGGACAGACTGAGTGAGGAAGAACTTCCGGTTCTGGTGAAAGCGCTGAAGGATCTGGCAGAGTTTTTCAGGGGATATGGTAGTCAAATCCACGAAAACTGAAAAAGAAATAAAAAAATTTGACGTTTTCAGAAAAATGATGTACAATCCCCTATGGAACTCGAGGTTTGAGTTGAAATTCAATGACGCGGTAAAAACCGCCGTCGGAAATACTTGGTGTGTTATTTTTTAGGAGGGACAAGTATTATGGCAGTAAAGAAAACAACTGCAACAACAAAGACAGCTGCAAAGGCAGCAAAGACAGAGCCGGTTAAGGCAGCAGAGAAAGAAGTAAAAGAAGTTCCGGCAAAGGCAGAGACAGCCAAAGCGATCGAGACAAAGAAAGACACAACAAAGAAGCTTGAGACAAAAGCGGCAGTTTTAGTAGATACACCGGCAGAGGAGAAGAAAGCTCCGGCTGCAAAGAAGACGACAGCAAAGAAAACAACCGCAGCTAAGACAACAGCAAAGAAGACAACAGCTGCAAAGAAAACGACAGCTAAGAAGTCAACAGCAAAGAAGGCTGAGATCAAGACTGAGATGTTCCTGCAGTTTGCAGGCAAAGAGTATTCTCAGGATGAGATCGTTCAGAAAGTGAAAGACATCTGGACATATGACCTTGGCAAAAATGTTGACGAGATTAAAGACGTTCAGCTTTACCTGAAACCGGAAGAGTCCGCAGCATACTATGTGGTAAACGGCGAGGAGAGCGGAAAAGTCATTCTGTAAGCAGAAAGGCTACATACGTAGAATGCGAAAGAGTTTCCTTCGGGAAGCTCTTTTTGTGTTACAATGGATATCAGATATACAAGAACGGAAACGGAGATGACTGTGATGGAAAAAACGACGGGAGACGTACAGCGGGAACGGCTGGAACAGCAGATCCGCTTTATTATCGAAGCGGACAGGGTGAAAAACATTTTCCGGCAGACCTATCTGGCGGACGGGCAGCGCAGGGAAAATGACGCGGAGCACTCCTGGCATCTGGCCCTGTGCGCCGTACTCTTAAAGGAGCATATGGAAGAAGATACGGATCTGTTAAAAGTGATGACCATGGTCCTGATCCATGACCTGGTGGAAATCGACGCCGGGGATACCTATGCGTATGATGAGGCCGGCGCGCGGACCAAACGGGAGCGGGAGGTGAAAGCCGCGGACCGGATCTTCGGCATCCTGCCGGAAGACCAGGGGGCGTACTTCCGGGAACTGTGGGATGAGTTTGAGGCGTATGAGACGGCGGATGCGAAGTTCGCGCATCTTCTCGATAATTTCCAGCCGCTGCTCCTGAATGATGCGTCGGATGGCAGGAGCTGGACAGAGCACGGCGTGCATAAGTCGCAGGTGTGCAGACGGAATGAGCGGATCCCGGAGACATCAGAGATCATATGGGAGAAGATGCTGGAGATCATGGATGATCATATTGCAAAAGGCCATCTGAAAGCGGACTGACAGATACAGTGCAGGTCCGGAAGAAAAGGACGGATCAGGGAAAGGAGAAGGGCCAATGTATGAGAGAGAAACAGAGCAGCTGCAGAAGATCATAGACGATAGCAGCCGGATCGTATTTTTCGGCGGAGCCGGCGTTTCGACGGAGAGCGGGATCCCGGATTTCCGAAGTGCGGACGGGATCTACCATCAGAAGTATAAATATTCGCCGGAGCAGGTGGTGAGCCATACGTTCTTTATGAAATATCCGGAGGCGTTTTATGAATTCTATAAAGATAAAATGATGTGCCTGGATGCAAAACCCAATGCGGCGCATCTGAAGCTTGCAGAACTTGAACAGGCGGGGAAACTGATGGCGGTGGTGACCCAGAATATAGACGGTCTTCACCAGGCGGCGGGCAGCAGGACGGTATGGGAGCTGCACGGGAGCATCCACAGGAATTACTGTATGGAATGCGGCAGGTTTTATGATGCGCGGTATGTGAAAAATTCAGAGGGCGTGCCGCGCTGCGAATGCGGCGGGCTGATCAGACCGGACGTGGTGCTCTATGAGGAGGGACTTGACCAGAACGTGATCCGGGGCGCAGTGGAAGCCATTGCTGCAGCGGATACGCTGATCATCGGCGGGACGTCTCTGGTGGTCTATCCGGCGGCCGGGTTTATCGACTATTTCAGGGGGAAACATCTGGTGGTGATCAATAAATCATCCACGGGCCGGTCAGTACGGGCAGAGCTTTCCATTTCCGCGCCGATCGGGGAAGTGATGAGCGGACTTCACGTCTGAAGGAAAAGAAAAAGAGAAAAGGCTGAGGTGCACGGATGCATTTCAGCCTTTTGGTGTTCTATCGGATGAAAAATGTATAAATAATATCGGCTGTAAACAGAGCAAGCAGAATTCCTGCAGTCGTGTAAAGGACTTTGCCGTTCATCCTGTCTGTCAGCTTCCGGAACAGGGGCTGCAGTAGGTAGAGGAACACCATGCCGCCGATGCCGAAGCGGATGCTCGGGTTCAGGGCGATCCGTCCCTGGAAGTTGAAGGAAAATCTTGTGTAGTCCCAGAGCCAGCCGCCCTGGGTGAACTCCATAATATAGCTGGCGATCAGTTCCACCACGGTTGTGATGACGACGATGCCGATGAAGACAAGAAGCGGGGTGACAAGGATCCTGCCCAGATACAGCTTTTTCTTCTGGAGGCCGCTTAATGAAAAGATCAGGATCAGCGCGCCTACGCCGTAGACCACGCACCAGGGCCCGAAGAGGACGCCCCGGTTGGAAAAGCCCCAGCGGTATACGACAACTTCGAGAAAGACTTCATAGAGCCACCCGAAGACGGAATACATGATGAAATAGAGAAAATATTCTGCGGTTTTTCGTATCATCGCTCCCACCTCCCTGACGCCCCGCAGGGAAGTACCAGTCCGGATTCAGTTACCGGCAGGCCGATCTCCCGGGATTCCACATGGCCGTTCCACGGTTTCAGTTCGGTGGCGATCATATAGGTCAGCACGGCCGGAGCCAGTCCGGTGGTGTAGGAATTGACCAGGAAGAACAGCGCGTCTTCTGAGAGGATCTTCGTACACAGTTTAATGAGTGGGTGGATCATATCCTCGATCTTCCAGATCTCGCCTTTGGGTCCTCTTCCGTAGGACGGCGGATCCATGATAATGGCGTCGTATGTATTTTCCCTGCGGATTTCACGTTCAACGAATTTTACACAGTCGTCCACCAGCCAGCGGATGGGCGCATCTTTCAGGCCGGAAGACACTGCGTTTTCCTTTGCCCAGGTAACCATTCCTCTGGATGCGTCCACATGGGTTACATTTGCCCCTGCGGCAGCTGCAGCGAGAGTGGCGCCGCCGGTATAAGCGAAGAGATTCAGTACTTTGACCGGGCGTCCGGCCCGGCGGATCTTGTCAGAGAACCAGTCCCAGTTGGTCGCCTGTTCGGGGAACAGACCGGTGTGTTTGAAGCTGAAAGGCTTCAGGTTGAAGGTGAGGGATCCGTAATGGATCTGCCACTGCTTCGGCAGACTGAAGAATTCCCATTCACCGCCGCCTTTTTTGCTGCGGTGGTAATGGCCGTTCATGTGTTTCCATCCCCGGTGGACGCGCGGGGTATCCCAGATAACCTGGGGATCCGGGCGCACCAGGATGTAGTCGCCCCAGCGTTCCAGCTTCTCGCCTTTCGAACAGTCTATGACTTCATAATCTTTCCAGTTGTCAGCAATCCACATAATCGATTCTATTCCTTTCAGGACAGCGTTTTCAAAGTTCAACTGATTATAGCACAGGTGGACCGGATCAGGCAATGGACGGATCAGAAAGAGTGTGGTATACTCGGAGCAGACGGGCGTCATTCAGGCGGAATGATGCGGAAAGATCAGAAATGGAGTGAGAAAGATGATCACAGTAAATGCAATGGGCGATATCTGCCCCATCCCGGTCGTGAAGACGAAAAAGGCTCTGAATGAGCTGGACGGCCCGGGCGAGATCGAGGTGCTGGTGGATAATGAAACCGCTGTAAAAAATGTAACGAAGATGGCGAAGAGCTCCGGTGCGTCTGCGGAGTCTGAGCAGCTTGGGGAGCGGCAGTACCGGGTGCTGATCACCGTGGGAGAAGCGGCGGCCGCACAGATGAAGGCATCGCAGAGCGGATCTAAGGACCGCGGGCAGGACGCGGCGCAGCCGGCTGGAAACGGAGCGGACGGATGCCGGACCTGTGTCGGAACGGTCGTCGCGGTCGGATCGGACCGGATGGGCGAAGGCAGCGAGGAACTGGGGCGCATCCTGATCAAGAGCTTTATCTTCGCGCTGACTCAGCTTGATGACCTGCCGGATAAGATCCTTTTCTACAATGGCGGGGCGAAGCTCACGGTGGAAGGATCGGAAAGCCTGGAAGACCTGAAAGTGCTGGAGGAGCAGGGCGTGGAGATCATGACCTGCGGCACCTGCCTTGACTATTACGGGATCAAAGACAGGCTGGCGATCGGCGGCGTGACGAATATGTACAGCATTGTGGAGACACTCCAGAATGCCATGAGTGTGATCCGTCCATAGACGGGAAGACGGAGGAGAACATGCAGGAAAAGATAAAACTGACCCGGTTCGCAAAACACGGAGGCTGCGCGGCCAAGATCGGGCCGGACACCCTTTCAAAGGTGCTGGGGCGGCTGCCGAAGTTCAGCGATCCGGATCTGCTTGTGGGATTCGAGACATCGGATGACGCGGCGGTGTATAAGATCAGTGATGATACGGCGGTGATCCAGACCCTGGACTTTTTCACGCCGGTGGTGGACGACCCGTATACGTTCGGACAGGTAGCGGCGACGAACGCGCTGAGCGACGTATACGCCATGGGCGGCGAGCCGAAGATCGCGCTGAACATTGTCTGCTTTCCGGAAAATGTGGATCCGGATGTCCTGGGGGAGATCCTGAGGGGCGGCGCGGACAAGGTGAGAGAAGCGGGCGCGGTCCTGGTGGGCGGACATTCCATTCAGGATGATGTGCCGAAGTACGGTCTGTCTGTGACCGGGCTGGTACATCCGGATCATATATATAAGAATTTCGGCTGTCAGGAAGGGGATATCCTGATCCTTACGAAACAGCTTGGAAGCGGGATCATCAATACGGCGGTCAAAGCGGAGATGGCTTCGGAAGAAGCGGAGCAGGAAGCAATCCGCGTGATGACCACGCTGAACAAAAAGGCGAAGGAGACGGCGCAGGACTTTACGGTCCATGCCTGTACTGATGTGACCGGGTTCGGGCTTCTCGGACACTGTTCGGAAATGGCGGAGGCGAGCCGGGCGGTGATCGAGATTGGCGTGGACGGCATCGCATTTATGGCCGGAGCAAAAGAATATGCGGAAATGGGGCTGATCCCGGGCGGCGCGTACCGCAACCAGCGCCATGTGAGCGGCATGCTCGACGCCGGCGGTGTGGACGAGGTGTATGTGGATCTCTTAAGTGATCCCCAGACGTCCGGCGGCCTGTTGTTTGCCGTGCCGGAAAAAGAGGCGGACGGGATGCTCCGGGCGCTTGCAGAAGCAGATCTCGGGACAGAAGTATCGGTCGTGGGAAGAGTTGTGGAGAGCAATGCAGACCATCCGTGCATCCGGCTTCTGAGAAAGGCGGATGGGAGATGAACCTGAAACAGCTGGAAGCTTTCGTCCGCGTGGCGGAGACAAAGAGTTTTTCAAAAGCCGCAAAACAGCTCTATCTGACCCAGCCCACGGTCAGCGCGCATATCGCTTCACTGGAACGGGAACTTTCCACCTGCCTGCTGGTGCGGAACACAAAAGAAGTTTCGCTTACCGAATCGGGAAAGGAACTGTATGCCTATGCCGGGCAGATGCTGGAGCTGGAACAGAAGATCCGCAGGCGGTTCGGTCTGGAAGAAAAGTATGCTGGCAGCGTGCTCCGCATTGCGGCATCCACGATCCCGGCGCAGTATCTTCTGCCGGACATTATGGCCCGGTTCTGCAGAGAATACCCGAAGGAACAGCTGAAGCTTTTTGAGACGGACAGCAGCGGCGTGGTGGAGATGATCCTTTCGCATAAGGCGGATGTGGGATTTACCGGAACCGTGCTTGAACGCGGGAACTGCACGTATGTATCGTTCTATGAAGATGAACTGGTGATCCTGGCGCCCCCGGAAGAGCGGTTCTGCCGGAGACAGGGGGAGGATGACATTTCCTGGATCCTGGATGAGCCGGTCATTCTCAGGGAAGAAGGTTCGGGAACGAGAAAAGAAGCGTTCCGCATGCTCGGTGAGAACGGCATCGATCCGTCCGGACTGAATGTGGCGGCGGTAATGGAGAACCAGGAGGCGATCAAGCGGTCGGCAGCCGGTGGAATGGGCGTGACGATCCTCTCGCATCTTGCGGCAAAGGAAGAGATCGAAAGCGGAAAACTGCTGGCATTCCCACTGGGAAAGGCGGGCGGCACCAGGAATATCAATATGGTCTATGATGCGGGATATCCTAGCCTTCCGGCGGCAGAAAAGTTCATAAAAACGGTACAGCAGATGTATCCGGAAAACTGAAAAACAGGAGCTAACACTTATAGAAAAAATCTATAGGCGGCGGCTCCTTATTTTTGTTTTCGATTAGACGGAAGCGGGAGATAAATCTATACTTAAATAGGATAATGATTCTGTATGCCAGACGGCCGGAGGTGAAAAGTATGATCTATATGGACAATGCCGCGACTACACTGCGTAAGCCCGTGCAGGTAAAAGAAGCGGTGCTTACGGCGCTCGATACGATGGGGAACGCAGGGCGCGGGGCGTCGGATCCGGCCCTGGATGCATCGCGTGTCATATACGGGACACGGGAGAAGCTGGCAGGATTGTTCCATGCGGAATCGCCTTCCAGGATCGTGTTTACGGTAAACTCTACGGAAAGCCTGAATATCGCTATTAAGGGGCTGTGCGATCCCGGAGACCATGTGATCACAACCGTACTGGAGCACAATTCCGTGCTCCGGCCTCTGTATGAGTGCCGGGAACGGGGAACAGCCCTGACGATCCTCGGGTGTGATGAGAAAGGGAACATTTCCTATGAGGAGATGGAGCGGGCCGTACGTCCGGAGACGAAGATGATCGTCTGTACCCACGCCTCCAATCTGACCGGAAATATGATCGATCTGGAACGGGTGCATGCGATCGCAAAGCGGCACGGTCTTCTGCTTATCGTGGATGCATCGCAGACCGCCGGCGTGTGGGAGATCGATGTGCAGAAGCTGGGGATCGATGTGTTGTGCTTTACCGGACATAAGGGCCTGCTGGGACCGCAGGGGACCGGCGGCATGTATGTGCGCTCCGGTGTGGAGATCCGGCCATTGCTTTCCGGGGGAAGCGGCATTGATACCTATAATACGCACCATCCGGCACAGATGCCGACCGCCCTTGAGGCGGGGACGCTGAACGGGCACGGGATCGCGGGGCTTGGCGCGGCGGTTTCCTATATCACGGAAATCGGACCTGATACGATCTGGGAGAGGGAGCTGGCGCTGATGCAGCGGTTTTATCAGGGCATATCCGGAATCCCGGGCGTCAAGGTATACGGTGATTTCAGCACGAAGGACCGTGCGGCGATCGTTTCTTTTAATATCGGGGATTACGATTCTTCGGAAGTGAGCGATGAACTGAACGTGCGCTATGGCATCGTAACGAGGCCGGGCGCCCACTGCGCGCCGCTCATGCATCAGGCGCTTGGAACGGTGGACCAGGGGGCTGTGAGGTTCAGTTTCTCCCATTTCAATACAGAAGAAGAGGTTGATGCGGCAGTCCGTGCGGTGAAAGAACTGGCAGAGGAATGAGAGACAGGAGGAAATAAAGATGAACTTATCAGATTCTAAGAAAAAGCTTGCCCTTGCGGGCACAGTCTGCGGGATCGTGGCGGCCGCGCTTGCCTATTTCGGCAATCCGGCCAATATGGCTTTCTGTATCGCCTGCTTTATCCGGGATACAGCCGGCGCGCTGGGGCTCCATTCCACGGAGACGGTGCAGTATGCAAGACCGGAGATCATCGGTCTTGTACTTGGCGCCTTTCTTATATCCGCTGTGACAAAGGAATACCGTTCCACAGCGGGATCATCGCCGATGGCTAGGTTCGTGCTCGGGATGATCCTGGCCATCGGGTCACTGGTATTTCTGGGATGCCCGCTCCGGATGATCATCCGGATGTCCGCAGGCGATCTGAACGCCTGGGTGGCGCTTGTTGGATTTGTCCTGGGCGTGGGGACAGGCGTATTTGCATTAAAGAAAGGGTTCAGTCTGGGCAGGGCACATCTCGCCGGCCGCATGAGCGGCGCCGTGCTTCCGGCCCTGCTGCTCGGAGTCCTGATCCTTTCACTGGCTACCACACTGTTAAAGGAAAGCCAGAGCGGACCGGGAAGTATGCATGCGCCGGTCCTGCTGTCGCTGGCCGGCGGCCTGGTCTTCGGCGCGTTTGCACAGAAATCAAGGATGTGTTTTGCGGGAAGCATCCGGGATGTGATCCTGATGAGAAATTTCGATCTGCTGACGATCATTGGAAGCTTCTTTGTAATCATGCTGGTCTATAATATTGCGTCCGGGAGTTTTGTCCCGGCATTCGATACGCCGGGCGTGATCGCACATTCAGAGCATCTGTGGAATATCCTTGGCATGTATGCGGTTGGATTTGCCGCTGTGCTTGCAGGCGGATGCCCGCTCCGGCAGCTGATCCTGGCCGGACAGGGATCGTCGGATTCGGCCGTTACAGTGCTCGGCATGCTGATCGGTGCCGCACTGGCGCATAATCTCGGACTGGCGGCGAGTGCCACGGCAGTGAATGCAGAGACTCAGGAGATCGTATCAGGCAGCGTGCCGCTGAACGGGAAGATCGCGGTTGTGATCTGCATTGCCGTATGCTTTATCATCGGATTCGGGAATAAGCGTACGGAAGGAAGATAAGAAGGGAGAATTATGATGAAAGAAGTAGATGCAAGAGGGCTGTCCTGTCCGGAACCGGTGATGCTTACGGAAGAAGCCCTGAAAAGCGGAAATGAACCTGTGCGCGTGCTCGTTACCGAGCCGCATCAGAGAATGAATGTTGAGAAGTGCGCGAAAGACCACGGCCGGACATACACGTCTGAAGAGACGGAAGATGGTTTTGCAGTGGTGATCGGATAGCGGGTTCGTGGGATGAGAAAGAAAGAACTGAAACTGATCGTAACATTTCATACGACGGCCGATGCCATGGCCATGGAGAAAGCCTGCCGGGCGAATGATGTTCCCGGCAGGCTGATCCCGGTGCCCAGAGAGATCTCCGCCGGCTGCGGACTTGCCTGGTGCGCCCTGCCGGATCAGCGGGAAAACATTTTGCTGGTGATGGAGAAGAAAGGGATCGAACAGGAAAACCTGCATGAAATTATTTTCTGAAGATTTTATAGGAATTTAATTGACTTTGCCTGGAAAACAGAGGAAAATGTATTCCATACTTGATAAAAAGGATGGATGAACAGATGAATTTCAGAGAAAAGCTGATCCGGTTCATGCAGGGAAGATACGGGATCGATCAGCTGTCAAAATTTATACTGGTGATCGGTGTGGTCTGTGTACTGATCTCCGCATTGTTCGGGGATCATCCGGCGGCGCTGATCCCTTATTTTCTGGGGTGGATCCTGGTGATCTACAGTTATTACAGGGTGTTTTCCAGAAATGTGACGAAGCGTTATGCGGAAAACCAGACCTTCCTGGCGAAGACTTACGGGATCCGGAATTTCTTCCAGAAGCAGAAGAATATCTGGCAGCAGCGGAAAGTATATCACATTTATACATGCCCGTCCTGTAAGCAGAAGATCCGCATCCCGAAAGGGAAAGGAAAGATCGAAGTGCGCTGCCCGAAATGCGGCACCACATTTATTAAAAAAAGCTGACAGAGCGGCAGCAGTGCTGCGCGGACTGTCAGCGTACAGATCAGATCTGCATATTAATGGCTTATCACGGCGCCGATCCCGAGGCCGCCGGGGCCGACATGCGTACCGATGCTCATAGTAAGCGGGAAATAGATGAGTTCCAGATCAGGGAAAGCCTTCTGGAGCTCATTTTTATAATTCTCCAGTTTATCGGCGTCCATGTGCGTATTGGCGATGCCGATCTTCAGCCGCCCGCTCTCACGCAGATGGGACAGCCGGCCGGCGATGTCTGCATCAAGAGCGTCCAGCATCGTGCGGAAGGCCGATTTCATTCCTCTGGCTTTGGCGTAGGAATCCAGTTTGTCCCCCTGGATCGTCAGGACCGGCTTCAGCTTGAGGATGGTGCCCAGGGCCGCGGCGGCCGGAGTGATGCGCCCGCCTTTTTTCAGGTATTCCAGTTTATCCACGGCGATGTAGATCGTAGCGTCCAGCGCCTCTTTTTCCAGGATCTCTTTGATCTCGGCGCCGGATCTGCCCTGACCGGCCAGCGTGACAGCGTCCAGCACGGACATGGACTGCGTCACAGAGATCCGGTGGTTGTCAACCACAAAGACCTTTCCCGCATAGGGTTCGTCCTCCGCCAGCAGGGCCGAGGTCTGGTATGTGTTGCTCAGACCGGAGGACATGGGGATAAATACGATCTCGCTGTATTCTTTCAGAAGTTCGTCCCACATATCCGTCACATCTCCCGGGGAAGGCTGGGACGTGGTGATCACAGCGCCCGAAGTCTGCTTTTCATAAAACACTTCCGGTGTAATATCAATTCCTTCAAAATAAGTTTTCCCGTCAATGATGACCGGCATGGGAAGCACATGGATCCCGTAATCCGGGCCTTCCGATGGCATGATCCCGCTGTTGCTGTCTGTCATGATCGCAATAGCCGACATACGTATTCCTCCTGTCAGTATAGCATTTGCATAATTGACCGTTATTATAACAGGTGTTAAAATTATAGCAAAACATATTCAGGATAACAATTTACAAAAGTGAGAAAATGTTAGTTATCTATACAACACAAAAGGAAATGTAAGAAAATGGAAGACAAACGGATCGCCAAGACAAAAAAGAACTTGAAAAACGCGATGATCACGATGCTCGGTGAAAAAGATTTTGAGCATATCACAATCACAGAACTGTGCCGGGCAGCGGAGATAAGCCGGATCACGTTCTACTCGCATTACAGCGACAAGTATGCGCTTCTGGATGAGATATTTGATGATATGCTTAAGCTCGGAACCGAGGATTATTACCGCCGGCAGCGGGAGAACAATCCGACCGGCAGGCTGGCCGCCGGGTATGTGAACATGCTGGATGCGATCCTGCAGCTTTATTCAGACCGGTTTGATTTCTTCCGGCATACAGACCCGGAGAAGAATCCCTATCTGGCGTCCAGACTGTACAGCATCGTTCTGGAGACGGTGGAGCAGCATACGCTGCATGTAAAGAAGCGGATGCGGCTCAAGTATTCGCCGAGAAAGATCGCCGGTTTTGTATGCTTCGGGATGTTCGGATTTGTCAATGAGTCCAGGGAGGAAAATACGCCGATGAATGAGCTGCTTCCCCAGGCAAGAGTGCTGCTCACGGACCTGATCCGGTCGGGGATCCTGACGGAAGACGAGCATTAAAAAATGGAAGCAATGGGGCTCGAACCCATGACCTCTCGCGTGTGAGGCGAACGCTCATCCCAGCTGAGCTATGCTTCCATACAAGACATTATAGCACTTTGAAACAGAAATGCAAATGATAAACAAAAAACGGAGACCTTATAAGGATCTCCGTTTTTTTATGCGGAAGAAGAGACTTGAACTCTCACAGGATTAACTCCCACTAGAACCTGAATCTAGCGCGTCTGCCATTCCGCCACTTCCGCTCGACAAAAGGTATTCTATCATAATCAAAAGCAGTTGTAAACCCCCAATTTTCAAAAAATCCATTAAAAATCAATTTCTCCGGAGTTATGTAAATTTGCATTGATTTATATCGACTATCTATATATAATAAAACCATAATATATAGATAATCTATATAAATATAAATGAAGGAGGCGTTGAAATGAAGATAGACAAGAGTCTGGTATCAGGGAGTACGGCCATGCTGGTGCTGAAGCTTCTTGAGGAAAACGACATGTACGGGTATGAGATGATCGAGAAGCTCCGGGAGCGCTCGGAAAATGTGTTTGAGCTGAAGGCGGGAACGCTGTACCCGCTGCTTCACGGGCTGGAGGAGAAAGGATGCCTGAAGTCCTACGAGAAGCCGGCCGGCGGGAAGCTGCGCAAGTATTACAGTATTACGAAAGCCGGGAAGAAAGTTCTGGAAGAGAAGAAGGCCGAGTGGGATGTTTACTCGAGAGCCGTGGCCAGTGTGATGAGCCTGGCGGCGGTGTAGGAGAGGGGGAGCAGTTTTGAAGAGAGAGGAGTATTTACAGATCCTGACAGACCAGATCCGCTGCCGGATGGCGCGGGATGCGGTGAAGGAAGAATACTGCGCCCACATTGAGGATCAGATGCAGGACTTCATGAGTGAAGGGATGGACAGGAAAGAGGCTGAGAAAGCGGCTGTGAAGGAGATGGGCGACCCTGTGGAGACGGGGAATGAACTGGACCGGATCCACCGCCCGGTCATGCCCTGGGGGATGATCGCGCTGGTCGCGGCGCTCAGCATCATCGGGTTTGTGATCCAGATGACCATGCAGGGAAAAGTGGAGACGGCAGGCGGTTATGGCTGGATGAGCATATCAAGGAATCTGTTTTTTATGATCATCGGGCTGGCGGTCATGATGGCGGTCTGTTTTGCGGACTATACCCGCATCGCAAGACATGTCAGGTTTCTGATGATCCTGTTTGATGCGGGGATGCTGGCGGCACTTATGATTGGGTTCACGATAAACGGAGTAACAAATTATGTGGATATTCCAATCATCGGATATGTTACGGTGGAATATCTGATGCTCCTGACAGTCCCGCTTTACGCGGCGGTGCTGTATGCATACCGGGGGCAGGGATACCGGGCGCTCGGGAAGGCGGTCCTGTGGATGCTGGTGCCGGTTGTACTGACGTTCCGGATCCCGAGATTTACAACAGCCTGCATCCTGCTCTTTTCCTTTATGGCGGTCCTGGCGGCGGCTGTGTGGAAAGGATGGTTCCGGGTGTCGAAGAAAAGGACCTTTGCAGGAGTACTTGTCTGCATTTTCTGCCTGCCGGCTGCGCTGTTTGCCTGGCTCTGGTTTTTTGGAGCGGAGTATCAGCAGGAACGAGTGCAGGCGATCCTGAGGGATCCGAATCAGGGGCCGGGAGCCGGCGGCTATGTGGTTCGGGTCGTCCGGGAGTTCCTGGACAGCAGCCGGATCGCAGGGGCGGGAGCCGCTGATGCGGATGTGTTGCGGATACCGGAAGTTTCCCAGTTCGCACTGACCGGTGTGATCGCCTACTACGGGATCCTTGCCGCGGCGGTTCTGGCCGGGGTGCTGCTGTTTCTTCTGTTCCGCTTCCTGAAGATTTCCCTGGGACAGAGGAATCAGCTTGGCATGCTGATGGGGACAGCGTGTTCCATCCTGTTCCTTTTAGAAACAGCGGGCTATATCGTGAGCAACCTGGGCGTTTCCTATATCGGGGTATTCTGTCCTTTCCTGAGTTACGGCGGGACAGGCACGATCGTTACTTATGTGCTGCTGGGGCTCCTGCTCAGCATCTGCCGGTACACCAGGACCGCGCCGGAGCGGGAAGCCGCAGGAACCATATTTCCGTTCAGGGCGGCAGCTCCTGCGGTGAAGATAACGGATAAGAAAACGGACCGCTGATGATCAGCGGTCCGAAAAATGATCAAAAGGGTCAGTCGCGGTATGCAGTTTCTCCGCGGCAGATCGTATATTTTACTTTTCCATACAGTTCCCATCCGGTAAACGGGGTGTTGGATGACATGGAAGCGTAACTTTCCGGCTTCCAGCATTCGTCCGGATCAAAAATCACCAGGTCGGCAGGGCCGCCTTCGATGATCTTCCCTGCGGGAAGGTGATAGAGGTCGGCAGGGCCGGCCGTCATTTTTTCCAGGAGCTGCATCAGGGAGAGGTGACCCGGGCGCACCAGCGAGGTGATGCCAAGAGCCAGGGATGTCTCAAGCCCGGTGATGCCGCTTGGAGCGGCGGTGATGGAGCGGTCCTTTTCCTCTTTGCTGTGGGGCGCGTGGTCCGTGGCGATCAGGTCGATGGTCCCGTCCGCGAGTCCTTCTATAATGGCCTGACGGTCCTCCTCTTTCCGGAGAGGGGGATTCATTTTTGCCAGCGTGCCGTATTTCAGAACGGCCTCATCTGTCAGGGTGAAATGGTGGGGCGTGGCCTCCGCGTGGAGGTTGGCGCCAAGGCCCTTGAAGATGCGGACCAGTTCCACGGATCTGCCGGAGCTGATATGCTGGATGACCACGTGGGCGCCAGAGCGCAGGGCAAGCATACAGTCCCTGGCCACCAGCGACTCTTCGGCGATGGACGGCGAACCGTAGATGCCGAGCTGTTCGGAAACCGTGCCGTGGTTGATCCCGTTGTTCTTAATGAAGGCGGGATCCTCTTCGTGGAGGCTGACCGGTACATCCAGTTCTTTCGCCCGGTTCATGGCCTCGTATAGGAAGGCACCGTTGCGGAGCGGGATGCCGTCGTCCGTGAACCCGCAGGCGCCGGCTTCTTTCAGCGCTTTCATATCGGTCAGTTCTTCCCCTTTCAGACCGCGGGAGACGCTGGCCGCCTGGCGGATCCGGATCTTCTCTGATGCGGTCCGCTCAAGGATGTCAGACAGGACCTCCGTATTGTCAACGACCGGCGAAGTGTTGGCCATGCAGATGACGGTGGTGAAGCCGCCCTTTGCCGCGGCAAGCGCGCCGGTATGCAGCGTTTCTTTATAGGTGAATCCGGGATCCCGGAAATGGACGTGGGTGTCGATCAGCCCGGGAGCGACGGTGAGCCCTTTGGCGTCGATGATTTCCTCATCATCTGAAGCGTCGATGATTTCCGCGATCTTCCCGATCACGCCGTCTGTGATTTTTATATCGGCAAAATACGATTTCCCGGAAGCGGGGTCCATGATGTGTCCGTTTTTAATGATCATTTTGAAACCTCCCTGCGATAATCTGACTCCAGTATAGCATATAAAAGCCGGGAAGCCCAGCCTGCATAAAACAGACTGAACTTCCCGGCAGTATCCGGACGATCATATCGTCTGAATGGATCAGATCTGACGGAAAAGATGACGCGGTATACCGTCTACCATTACAGGTGATACGTCGCCCTGGATGAGCGGGCGTACATAGTTGACGAACTCGTCGGTCACGTAGGAACCGTCCTCGGTTACCCACTCGCGCGGAACGAGTTTCTCGTCGTTGGCGATCTTGTGAACGTCCTTTACCTCGGTTCCGCTCTGATACGGATCATCGGAGAGACGGGTGAGGACAACCATTTTTCCGGAATCGCCTTCATCGGCAGCTTTCACAGCCGCACCGCCGACCTGGTATGCTTCCAGGATATCCACGCGGGATGCGCAGTGGGAAGCGGAGCGCTGAAGGGAGCTGAGCTCGATGGAACGGGTCTTGCAGCCGATCTCGCCTGCGATATAGCTTGCAAGGTAGTTCGCTGTTCCGGAGAGCTGTTTGTGGCCGAATGCATCGACGAAGTCAATGCTCTGGCCCAGTTCACATACGTAGCGGCCGTCCGCCAGGCGGATGCCTTCGGAGATGGCAACGACTACGGAAGATTTCTTCTTAAGCAGGGCTTTTACTTTTTTGCCGAACGCTTCGATATCGAACGGAAGTTCCGGCAGATAGATCAGGTCCGGACCTGCGCAGTCCTCGCCTTTGGCAAGTGCAGCGGCGCCTGTGAGCCAGCCGGCATTCCGGCCCATGATCTCGATGATGGACACAAGGCCTTTCTCATATTCCAGACAGAAGCTGTCGCGGATGATCTCTTTTACAGAAGTGCCGATGTATTTTGCGGCGCTTCCGTAGCCCGGCGTATGATCTGTGAGGGCAAGGTCATTGTCAATGGTCTTCGGGCAGCCGATGAAACGGGTCGGATGTCCGGTGATGATCGCATAGTCAGAGAGCTTTTTGATCGTATCCATGGAATCATTTCCGCCGATGTAGATAAATGCTTCGATATCCAGTTTGTTGAGGATCTCGAAGATCTTCTCATATACTTCGCGGTTCTCATGGATCTCCGGCAGTTTGTAGCGGCATGAACCGAGGAAAGCGGCCGGCGTCCTCTTCAGGAGCTCTGCATCCAGTTCATTTGTGATATATTCGGACAGATCGATATAGCGCTCCTGCAGCAGTCCCTGAATTCCGTGAAGCATTCCGTATACTTTAGCGGCTCCGCGGTCCTTAGCTGTGCGGTATACGCCCGCAAGGCTCGAGTTGATCGCAGCTGTCGGTCCGCCTGATTGTCCGACGATTACATTTCCTTTCATTTTCAAGTACCTCCATATTGCAATTCGTGTTCTGCTTTTTCGACTGAAAAGCACCTACCAATACATTTTAGTGCATTATGGCTAATTTGTAAATGAAAAAATGTTAAAAATGTGTATAAATGACGAAAAAGACGGTGATAGTGTGAAAACCCGTCGGATGATGATATAATCAGTTCAAATGAAAAGCGGACACGCGGAAGAGGTGGACAATGAAAAAATATGATTATCTGATCGTAGGAGCGGGCCTGTACGGCGCTGTGATGGCGTATGAGCTCGGTCGGAAAGGGAAAAGCTGCCTGGTCATCGACCGCAGGGACCATATTGCGGGAAATATTTACTGTGAGGATATTGAAGGGATCCATGTGCACAAATACGGCGCGCACATCTTTCATACTTCGGACAGGAAGATCTGGGATTATGTGAATCAGTTTGCGGAGTTCAATAATTATATCAATTCTCCGGTGGCGGTATACAAGGACGAGCTTTACAACCTGCCTTTCAATATGAACACATTCAGCAAGATGTGGGGGATCCGTACGCCGGCGGAGGCGAAAGAGATCATCGAGCGCCAGCGCAGAGAGACCGGGATCACAGAGCCGAAGAACCTGGAAGAGCAGGCGCTGTTCCTGGTGGGACGGGACATTTACGAAAAGCTGGTAAAAGGATATACGGAGAAACAGTGGGGCAGAAGCTGTACGGAACTTCCGGCATTCATCATCAAACGTCTCCCCTGCCGGTTCATTTATGATAACAACTACTTTAACGACCGCTATCAGGGAATCCCGGTCGGAGGCTACACGCCGATCGTGGAGAAGATGCTCGCGGGTGCGGAAGTGCGCACAGGTGTTGATTTCTTTGAGTTCCGGAAAGAGAATCCGGATATCGCGGAGAAGATCATTTTCACCGGGCAGATCGATGAATATTTCGGCTATCAGCTGGGCGCGCTGGAATACCGTTCCGTCCGTTTTGAGACGGAAGTCCTGGACTGCGAGAATTACCAGGGCAATGCGGTTGTCAATTACACGGAGCGCGAGGTGCCCTACACACGCGTGATCGAACACAAGCACTTTGAGTTCGGACAGCAGGAGAAGACTGTGATCTCCAGGGAGTATTCATCCGAGTGGACGGTGGGAATGGAACCTTACTATCCGGTCAATGACGAGAAGAACAATGCATTGTTTGAGAAGTACAGGGAACTTGCGGATAAGGAAGAAAATGTCATCTTCGGCGGAAGGCTCGGCAATTACAGATACTATGATATGGATAAAGTGATCGCGGCGGCGCTTGAGCAGCTGGAGAGAATGGATTGACTTTTATAAGAAAACCTGTGAAGCAGGCACCGGAAAATGGTGCTTGCTTTTTTTGCGTTTTTTTATTATGATACTTGTACCTGAATCGCTCTGATTCAGAATGCTCTTATGTTTTCTTCATCGGTTTCTGATGAGATCCACAGAAGAAAAGGATGTGTCAGGCCGGGAACGGCAGTTGAGGGAATGCCGGCGGTCTCATGCGCAGCCAACAGGAAATTGCATATGGAAGAAATGTATGAAGTGCTGAAGTTTATCGAACACGGAACAGCCTGCAGGCGCAGTCTGGACTGCGTGCAGGGCGTCAGTCTGATCCGGCGGATGAAGGAGCACCCGGGGATGGACAGAAGAGGACTGCTTATCTGGCTTCGGGAGATTGCGCGGTGCGTTGATCAGTACCACCGGTCGGGGAGCGGACAGGATTACCGGTATCTGAACCCGTACAGCATTATCGTGACGGAAGAAGACGGACTCCGGCTGCTGGATCTGGAAGCGCCGGATAATGCTTCTGTAATTAAGAAAATGCAGACGGGCGCTGTCAGAGATCATTTTGTGCGGCCGGTCTATGATCTGGGGATAAGCAGGAATCACGAAGCGGATCTGTTTGCTTATGGAAAGATCGTTCAGTTTATGATGGCCTGCGCGGAAGTCCGGCCGGCCCTTACCGGACTGGAAGAAATGAAGCTGCAGCGGGTGATCGGCCGGTGCACCGGAGAATCAGGCAAACGGTACAGTGATTTCGGGCAGGTGCTGAAAGCGCTGCCGCAGATCCCGGAAGCGGTCGCTGCAAAACCGCAGGGGAGAAAGCAGAGCCTGAAGCGCATTGCCGGCGGCGTGGGACTTGCCATCGCGGCCTGCCTCTGCCTGTGCGTCATGCTGGGCGTCGAAAAGAAGAGCCTGGTTAAGGCTGAGGAGGAACAGGTCAGGATCCGGGAACTGGAGCAGGAACTGCTCGATGTTTACGACCGGCTGCTGAAAGATGAAACAGATCCGGTGGAAA
This sequence comes from Candidatus Mediterraneibacter quadrami, assembly GCA_019120575.1. Classification (GTDB taxonomy): domain Bacteria; phylum Bacillota; class Clostridia; order Lachnospirales; family Lachnospiraceae; genus Mediterraneibacter; species Mediterraneibacter quadrami. The sequence continues at coordinate 3,483 of DWUU01000058.1, read as the reverse complement.
TCAGGGAAATCAAAGAGAAAAAAACAGAAATCGAAAAAGCCCCGTAAAAGGGAGGATGCCGGGTGACTGATCTCTCAGTCCCCGGCATGTATTATGAAAAAGTTTTTTCTGGATAACTTTGCAGCGTCTTAATTATATGTTTTTCTTTCGATGGTTAAAGTATACTTTGGATTCATGAAGAAAACGTGTTGAGATAATGAAAGTTTTTTAAATGATAAATGAACAAAATATGAACACCAGAGCAAAGTAAAAGACCGATGGGGGAGCCATCGGTCTTTTGAGGGGAGTATAAATAATTAATAAGGGGTTGTAGAAATATGCTTTCTACATTGAACAGTATAATATAGCGGATTGGAAAAAGCAAGAAAAACTTTTGTAAAACTGAAAATCAATGTATCCGTCATAAATCGGAGAATAAAAATGTGATCTTCAGACATACTAAGAGTGAACAAAAAAACAGGAGGGATTACTCATGGCAAAGAACTACAGCAACGTAAACAATTCCAACAGGAACTCAAATGCAAAAAACAGCACTTCCTACGGGGACAGCCAGAACAAGAATAAAAATGCTTCCAGAAACAGCAATTCCCGTTCAAAAATGTCTGACAGCAGAAACTGCGGGAAAAACTCGGATGCATATGACGAGTCAGACCGTTATTAGGACTGCGTCTGATATCGCCGGATAAACAGTAGGATCGGGTCCGGGACAGGTAAAGTTCACCTTTACTCTGTCCCGGATTTATAGTAATATGTAAGGAGACAAAATGTAAGGACGGATAGTTTTCATGGATAAAATGGAGTGGATCGCGCCCTGTCATTTCGGGCTTGAGTCGGTTCTGAAGCGTGAACTTCAGGAACTCGGATATGAGATCGTTCAGGTTGAGGACGGGCGTGTGACGTTTGCCGGCGGGATCGAAGCGGCGGCCAGAGCCAATATTTTTCTGCGCACGGCGGAGCGGATCCTGCTGAAAGTCGGGAGCTTCCGCGCAGAGACGTTTGAGGAACTGTTTGAGAGAACCCGGGAGATCCCCTGGGAAGATTACATACCGGAAGACGGAAAGTTCTGGGTGGCGAAGGCGGCGTCCGTGAAAAGCCGGCTGTTCAGCCCGTCGGATATCCAGTCTATAATGAAGAAGGCCATGGTCGAACGGCTGAAGTCGAGATATCGCATCGAATGGTTCCCGGAGAGTGGGGCGGCCTATCCGGTGCGGGTTTTTCTGATGAAGGATATCGTCACGGTCGGGATTGACACAACGGGAACGTCCCTCCACAAGCGTGGATACCGTCCGGCAGCGGGCAAGGCGCCGATCGCCGAGAACCTGGCGGCGGCGCTCATTATGCTGACGCCGTGGCGTGGAGACCGCATTCTGGTGGACCCGTTCTGCGGAAGCGGGACATTTCCGATCGAGGCGGCGATGATGGCCGCGCATATCGCGCCGGGGATGAACCGCTCATTTACAGCGGAGGATTGGGCGAACCTTTTCCCGAAAAAATACTGGTACGAGGCGGTCAATGAGGCGCAGGATCTGATCGACGACCGGATTGAGACGGATATTCAGGGGTATGACGCGGACGCGGAAGTGATCCGCACGGCCCGCAGGAATGCCGAAGCGGCAGGGGTCGATCATCTGATCCATTTCCAGCAGCGGGAAGTCCGCGACTTAAGCCATCCGAAAAAATACGGATTCATTATCACCAATCCGCCTTACGGCGAACGGCTGGAGGACAGGGCGACACTGCCGCAGATCTACCGTGATTTCGGCGAGGCGTTCATGAAGCTTGACAGCTGGTCCGCCTATATGATCACAAGTTATGAGGACGCCCAGCGGTATTTCGGGAAAAAGGCACAGAAGAACCGGAAAATATACAACGGGATGATCCGGACTTATTTCTATCAGTATCCGGGGCCGAAGCCGCCGGCAAGAAGAAAGACAGAAGGTACAGAGTAATATGAAGAGAATTGTATTTGCCACGGGAAATGAAAATAAAATGAAGGAGATCCGCATGATCCTCGAAGACCTGGGGATGGAGATCCTTTCGATGAAAGAGGCGGGCGTTGATGTGGATATCGTCGAGGACGGCGCAAGCTTTGAGGAAAACGCGGAGATCAAGGCGCGGGCGGTGGCCAGAGTACTGACGAATGATATCGTGCTGGCGGATGACTCCGGCCTTGAGATCGACTACCTTGACAAAGCGCCGGGGATCTATTCCGCACGTTTTGCCGGAGAGGATACCTCTTATGATATCAAGAACAACATCCTGCTGGACCGGATGGAAGGAGTGCCGGATGAAGAGCGTACGGCGCGGTTTGTGTGCGCGGTAGCGGCTGTATTTCCGGACGGAACGGTCGATGTGGTGCGGGAGACGATCGAAGGCCGTGTGGCTTATGAGCCGGCAGGAGACAACGGATTCGGCTACGATCCGATCTTCTATGTGCCCGAGTACGGCTGCACGACGGCGCAGATGTCTCCGGAACAGAAAAATGAATTAAGCCACAGAGGCAAAGCGCTCCGCTCCATGCGGGCCATACTGAAAGAGAAACTTGACGGGGGACAGGAATGAAGATTTTGATCGTCAGCGATACACACGGCAGACATGGCGCTCTGGACCGGGCGCTGGAAGAAGCCGGGAAGATCGATGTATTTATCCATCTCGGCGATGTGGAAGGCGGAGAGGACTATATCAATGCAGTCGTGGACTGCGAGAAGCATATCGTCCGGGGAAACAATGATTTCTTCTCGGATCTGCCGCGGGAGGAAGAATTCAATCTGGGAAAGAATAAAGTTTTTATCACCCACGGGCATGCATACTATGTATCGCTTGATCCGGAGTATATTATAGAAGAAGGGCGTGCGCGGGAGGCGGATATCGTGATGTTCGGGCATACCCATAAGCCTTTCTTCGAGCAGAAGGACGGACTTACCGTACTGAATCCGGGCAGTCTTTCATTCCCGAGGCAGGACGGAAGAAAAGGCAGCTATATGATCATGGAGATCGGGGAGGACGGCACGGCGTCGTTTGAACAGAAGTACCTGGCATGATTTCCCGGCATAATAACAAATATTGAAGAAACCGGTATGAAAAATAAAAAAAGTTGTTGACATGCAGGGAACTGTATAATATAATAATCCATGCGCTGTGGGAAGACAGGATCTCAGCGAGTACGCCGGGGTGTGGCTCAGCTTGGCTAGAGCGCCTGGTTTGGGACCAGGAGGTCGCAGGTTCGAATCCTGTCACCCCGATCATGTGCGGGTGTAGTTCAATGGTAGAACACCAGCCTTCCAAGCTGGATACGTGAGTTCGATTCTCATCACCCGCTTTCCTGCAAGGATGCAGGAGCATATGACGAAATGAGTCTGTAGCTCAGCTGGATAGAGCAACGGCCTTCTAAGCCGTAGGTCGTGGGTTCGAATCCCCCCAGGCTCGTTATGGTGGGTATGGTGCAGTTGGTTAGCGCGCCAGATTGTGGTTCTGGATATCGTG
>DWUU01000057.1 GCA_019120575.1 Candidatus Mediterraneibacter quadrami | reverse complement strand
CTCTTTGCTTCCATACGCCTTCTCGACCGGATATTTTTCTGCATTTTTCCGTATTTTTTCCTGTACGATCTCATCCAGATCCAGACCGCATGCATCCGCCATCAGGATACAGTAATTAACCACATCCGCCAGTTCTTCCCGGATCTTATCTTTTTTCTCACTGCACCATACATCCTCTCCGCTCCACTGAAATGTCTCCAGAAGTTCGGCCGCTTCCAGACATATCGATAACGCCAGATCTTTTGGATTATGAAATTGTTTCCAGTTTCTTTCATCTCTGAATTTTAATACCTGTTCGATTGTTTCCTGACTCACATTATTCATCCTTTTCCTTAAACATTTTTACGCCCATTCATACCGTGGTCTGGCTTTCCATGGGATTATCTCCTCTTTCATGAGGCGTCCCTGGACAATATAATCTCTTACATTCTGCTGTCTGGCAAAATCCTCTATACCATGCGGCTGCCTGTACCCTTCAATTCCGACAAACGATCTGTACGCCTTCGGATCGATCAGAAACTCACCGGCCATACTATCTGCCTTTGATTCTGCCTCTCCCGATACAGAGTCAAAATCAATAAATTCGCGCTTGGTATCCCCATTCAAAATATGAGCAATCTCGTGAAATAAAGTAAACCAGAAAATATCCGCAAATTTCTGTCGCAACGTCATACAGAGGATCAGTGAACTGTCCTCTGTTTTCTTTATAAAACCCTGGACCGGCGCACCTTTAAAATTAGGCACTATTTTAAAAGCGATCCCGCACTCTGCGAAGATCGATGTCAGTCGATTTTGGATCTGATTTGCCCGCATGAACATAGTCTGTTTAATTTCCGGGATTTTCTCCCTGAGTTTTTCAACATCAACCTTATCCGCTACATCTATATTTTTTGTAAGCAATTCACACATCCTCTGCCATGCGAACAAAACATATGGGTCAACATTTGTATTTTTACTTTGTGCACGGTATGCAGCGGCATATGATATTTTGGGAGTATCAAGCAGATTGCTTATCCCAAAGATCATCCGCAGATCCAGTACTGTTGCAGCGGGATTCCCCTCTTTATCAAGCCAGCCAAAAGAAGTCCAAAGTTCTGTAACGTCTCTCAGGTTTTTCAACACTTCAAGTTCTTCCGCAGTAATGTTGTTTACTTCTTCAAACTCTAACAGTTCACGGTCATAATTAGCCTGAAGGTTCATCCAAAAAGAAGTTTCTATACCCAGGGCATACTCAAGTTTTCGGGCAAATGCCGCTGAAATACCTTTTTGTCCATGAACAACCGTACTGATGTGCTTCTCTGTCATGCCAGTTCTTACCGCCAGTTCCCGCTGTGTCATATCCCGGTCTTCCAAAACTTCTATCAAGGTTTCTCCCGGATGAATAATATAATCACGGGATAAGCCAGTTAAATTTTTTCCCTTTACCATGATAATCAATTACCCCTTCTATAATAATTGTGTCACATAATTTCAAACTCTCTGCGCTCTGTCCTTCAGCTTTCGGTCTTATAATCAGACGAAAATTAGCAGATACTCTTAATGAGTATGAACCCTTGAGATCTCCGCTCAGAGCCTCCGGTTTGCCCAGTCCCGATTGCTGAAGCGCAAAAAACGTAGAAAACGCCACAATCTGATTATACCGTTTCTTAACGGCCCTTGTTAGCTCTGCGCCGATTTCTTTTTGCATTAATTTTTTACAGTTACATACATCATTTACATCGTCAAATAACTCTTTGACTCTGCCATCTTCAAATTCAACGTACAGAACCAGGTCACCTCCTCGCTAGAACAAACTTACCTTTTAGGTAAGTTTATTGTAGCACATCGAAGCCACCTGTCAATAAACATTTTATAAACATTTCTTTCTAAAGTATTTTCCCACCATCCCGCACAGTTCTCTCATCTTCTGCTCCGTCTCCGGATTTTCATACGGGATCCGGCCGATGATCCGCTCCGTATACCGCTCTTCCCGGATGATATCCAGCGTTTCCCTGTAGGCGATATCAAAGAAATACGCCACATAGGACACCCAGTAATCCATCTTCGTCTTCCGCTTTTCCAGATGTACGGATGTATGGGCCAGGCATTCCTCCCAGACTTCCGGCGAAATATCCTGCCGTCCCACTTCTTCCGCCGTACATCCCAGCAGCACTTCAACCGGCTCTTCCAGCTTGACCCGGCAGTTATCCAGCTTGTCCGCATCCCGGATGAGCTGCACGTGCAGCAGCTGACGGCTGGTCAGGGACGGATCATATCCGCTGAAGTCGCTGTGCCTCGCGATCGCTTCCCGGATAATATCGTCCCATGTGTCTTCTTCCACAAAACGCCGGATCATCCGCTGCTCCCCGAAGAGGATGTGCACACCGTAAGCCGCATGGTCCATCGTATCCCACTCAAAGCTGTCATACCGCTTCAGCTGCTCAAATCTTCCAATATCATGGAGCAGCGCGATCAGTTCTGCCAGCCGGCGTTCTTCTTCCGGCAGGCCCATGCGCCTGCAGATCTCTGTCATATAGCGCACCACACCGTCCGTATGTACGATCTTCAGACGGATCTTCTCATCCGTCCGGTCAAACTGATCCAGATATGCGTCAAAGGCGCGTCTGGCATAGATCATATCTATCATTGCATTTCCACCTTTTATATCTCCCGATACGCCACTTTCCCGTTCTTCATCTCCGATTTCATCAGCGCCACTTTCTTCACCGTCATCTCCGCCTTCGGCAGATGCACCTGATACGGTTTCTTCGACGCCGCCTTCCGGATCATCGTATTCCCCGATAAATGCCAGCGTCAGATGCAGATTCTGGGCCGGCACATAATTGCCCTCCACCCCCTGCTTTTTCAGGTCGTGCATACAGGCGACCAGCGCCTTCTTCATCTCATCCGATAACTGGATCGCGATAAACAGTCTCATGACTTCATCCCCTTCGAACATCTCTGTTCTTATGTTAGCATATGCACCGTCCCCCTACAAGAGAAATGCCACGAAAGCATGTTCGCTCCCGTGGCATTTCCATCTTCTTTATTCTGTTTTGCTCAGGCCGCTCCCGCCTGTCATTTCCCGCCGTACTGCCGCACCAGCCGCTCTCCTTCTTCCCGCATCTTCTCCACGACTTCCTCCGGCCCCAGGATCTTCACCCGTTCGCCCAGGGAAAAGATCCACCCGAGGAATACGCTGCTGACCATGACGGTCACATTGACGGTGAAATGTTCCGGATCCGCAGGGATCATCATGACTTCCTTCCCGAACCGGTCGATGATCACCCCGGCCAGGCTGTTGTCCACCAGCAGCTTCACCTTCTGCTCCTTCCCGCCGAACATACCGAAGCTTTTCTTGGCGTAATCCGCCATGTCCAGCTTCCGAAAATGTTCTTTCCCCTCACGGGGTTCGTCGCTCATCCGGATATGGAGCATCTTATCCACCCGGTAATGCCGGATCTCCCCGGCGTCGGAATCATAGCCCACCAGATAATAATTCTCATCGTCCCAGGACAGCCCCCACGGACTGATGTGGTACCAGGCGCCATCCCGCCGCAGTTCCATTTCTTTCTTCACGTTCCACTGATAGTACTGGAACCGGATCTTCTTATTCTCCGAGATCGCATTGTGGATCGCATCCACTGTATAATAAATGCTCTCGTTCATCGTCTTGATCCGGCCGGAGACAAAGACCTGCCGCTGCAGCTTCATGGCCTCGTATCTGCTGACCTGCTTCTCCAGCTTCCGGATCAGGGCGTTCGTCTTTTTCTCGGTAATGAATTTCGACGACTGGATCGCGTCCACCAGAAGCTTCAGCTCCGGCAGCTCGAAGGGCCGGCTGACCACATGGTAGTGATAGCCCTTTCCCACCGGCTCGCCCTCGACCTCGATCCCGAGCACTTCCAGGTCCCGCAGATCCGCGTAAATGCTCTTCCGGTCCGCCGTGATATCGTACCGGGCCAGCGCCTCCTTGATCTCCGGCATGGTAATGTAATGCTCATCGTCCGTCTGCTCCAGCATGATCTGCGCCAGACGGTACAGCTTGAATTTCTGATTCGTTCCCTTCGGCATAGCGTATCTCCTCACTTTCCCGCTTCATGT
>DWUU01000056.1 GCA_019120575.1 Candidatus Mediterraneibacter quadrami | reverse complement strand
GGTCACTCCACACTTTTTAATGATTCTACCATATCAATCTTCTTCAGTTTGAAATACATCGCCGCATTGACCAGCAGCGAGAAGAGCAGCGTCAGCAGAAATCCGTACACAAAGCTGCTCAGATCAATATTCCGTCCGAACATCACGGACTCAATCTCCACGGTCACGATGATGAAACGGTGGAGGATCTTCCCGAGAATGATTCCGAACAGAGCGCCCAGGAAAGTCAGAAGGATATTCTCCCGGTATACATACATCGTCACCTCGCTATTATAAAATCCCAGCACTTTAAGTGTTGCCAGTTCCCGCTGCCGTTCCGTAATACTGATATTGTTCAGATTATACAGAACCACAAAAGCCAGCATCCCCGCCGAAATGATCAGCACGGCGATCACCGAATCCAGGGCGCCGAGCATATTGTCCACCTGCTCTTTCAGATCCGTGGTGTAGCTGACGCTGAGCGCGCCCGGCACGGCGAGGGCTTCCTCGCCGATCCGCTCGGCCTCCTCGGTGATCCGGTCGGCCGTCTTATAGAAGATGCAGTTATACTCCGGTGCGCTTCCATACACTTCTTCATAATATTCCGGCGTCATGTACAGGTAATGCCCCATGTAGTTCTCGCAGACCGCGCGGATCTTCACTTCCAGGTCGCCCAGATCATCATCCCGTATCATCAGGGTATCCCCCGGCTCCACATCCAGTTCCGTCGCCATTTTTTCCGTCAGGATGGCTCCGGAATCATCCAGCATATACAGCGCATCTGTCACACGGTCCTGAAGCGTCACAAACTCCGGAAATTCTTCCACATCCTGCGGAACATCCAGATATACGTCGTGCCATTTCTCCCCGGCGCCCAGACTCACCTGGGTCAGAAGCCCTTCCGCCGCGCCGGTCATAAGTTCATCTTTCTCCAGTTCCGCGATCAGGTTTTTCTTCTCGTTCTCCGTAATATCATCTTCCAGAATAATATTTCCGTCGTAGAGCTGGATCTCGTCATACTGGATATCCACAATCGCAAAAATCGAATCCTTCAGTCCGAACCCTACCAGCATCAGCGCCATACAGCCGCCGATACCGAATACGGTCATAAACAGCCGTTTCTTATACCGGACCAGATTGCGGACGCTGGCCTTCCACGAGAAGTTCAGCCGCTTCCAGATGAACCGCACCCGCTCCAGCAGCACCCGCTGCCCCTGTTTCGGCGCCGGCGGGCGCATCAGCTCCGCCGCCTGCTCCCGGAGTTCTTTATAACATGCCAGCAGGGTCGCCAGAAGCGTACTTGCAAGCGCCGCTGCCGCCGCCCCCAGTCCGTACTGGATATTATACGGAAGCATGATCTCATGCATATGCTGGTACATAATGCCATAGGCCGTAATAATGATATACGGGAATACTTTTTCTCCGAAGAGGATCCCCAGCACGCTTCCCGACACGGTGGCGAGAAGCGCGTAACCCAGGTATTTCCCGGCGATGGAATGCCGTTCATACCCCAACGCTTTGAAAGTTCCGATCTGGGTCCGCTGCTCCTCCACCATGCGGGTCATGGTTGTCAGACTGATGAGCGCCGCCACCAGAAAGAAGATGGCGGGGAATACCCGTCCGATGGCGCGCATCCGGTCGGCGTTCTCGCCGTATCCGGTATAATCCGGCAGACCGGACCGGTCGTTGATCATCCACTCCGGTTCCTCCAGATCTGCAAGCTCAGCTTCCGCAGCCGCCAGTTCTTCCTTTGCGTCCGCGATCTTCTGTTCGCCCTCCGCAATCTCTTCCTGCGCTTCCCGCTCGCCCTCGTAGTATTTCTCCCAGCCGTCGTCGATCTCCTGCCGGGCGTTTTCCAGTTCCGCCTCACCGTCTGCGATCTCCCGCTCGCCTTCTTCGATCTGCTGCCAGCCGTCATTGATCCGCTGCTGGCCGGACGCCAGTTCGGATTTTGCCGATTCGATCTGCGCCTTCGCCTGTGCAAGCGCCGCCTCGCCGCTTTGGATCTCTTCATACATAGCGTTCAGCGTAGCGACCGTCACCGGATCATCCGCTCCGGATGCCGCCAGCGCATTGTACTGCTGTTTTGCCGCATTGAGTTCATCGATCTGCGCGTTCATACTGTCAATATTCGCATTCAGTTCTTTCTGTCCCTGATCGATCTGCGTCTGACTGTCCGTCAGTTTCTGTCTGGACGATGCCAGATCATTCTTTGCGTCCGCCAGTTCCTGCCGTCCGCTGTCCACTTCCGCCTGTGCGTCTTCCAGTTCTCTGCGCGCGTCCGCCAGTTCCTTCTCCGCCTCCGCGCGCCCGTCTTCAAGCTCTTTTTCCGCATCCGTCAGTTCCGCGCGGGCGTCGTCAATCTCTGTCTGCGCCTCATCCATGATCTCGTCATAGCGGGCCTTCTCCCGGTCTTCCCGGATAGCCTCAAGCCGGTCTTCCGTCTCATCTACCCGGCTGTCATATGCATCCGTGAAAGCCGTCAGTTCTTTCGCGCCGTCCGCCTGAACATAAATCTCCGTGTAGACATCCAGGGCGAAACTCTCTTCCGGCACAACAATAAAAGTGGTCACACTGCCGTTTCCAATGGTCGTGCTTCCACGCTGGAACGAAATATATTCCGGACTGCTGACCGCGCCGGTGATCGTATATGTATCGTTTTTCAGCGTATCCGAAATGTCATCGTCCGTTCCGCTTATCAGGGTGATCTTATCCCCGATCTCCAGGCTGCTCTCGCTTAAGTAATCCACATCCAGCGCACACTCGTCGTCCGCCTCCGGAAGTTCTCCCTCCTCAAGCTGCACCTGGTTCATGGACGGCAGCAGGGACATCACATGCACGACGATCTTATTGTCGCCCTCCGTGCAGAGCATATCCGAAGAATACCCGCCCTCGGCCGCGGAGACGCCGTCCACCTCCCGAATGGCCGCCAGGTCATCCTCTGTCAGGCCCAGGGTGCTGATCACTTCGATGTCCATCATATTCTTCCGGTCAAAATAGGCATCCCCCGAATAGCGCATATCCGGCTCGGAGGCACGGATCCCCGAGAAAAATGCACAGCCGATGGCAACGATGAAGAAAATGGACAGAAATCTGCCCATGCTGCGCCTGATCTCCATATAAAAATCTTTTCTCAACGCCCGTTTCTTCATCTGCCGTTACCCTACCATTCTATTTCATCAATCGATGTGGGATGATCGTTCAGTTCCATCCCGGACACCTGTCCGTTCTTAATATGGATCAGCCGGTCCGCCATGGGCGCAATCGCCTGATTGTGCGTGATCACAATCACGGTCATCCCCCGCTCCCGGCACATATTCTGCAGAAGCTTCAGGATCGACTTGCCGGTATTATAGTCCAGCGCCCCGGTCGGCTCATCACAGAGCAGGAGTTTCGGATTCTTGGCCAGCGCCCGCGCGATGGACACCCGCTGCTGCTCCCCGCCGGAGAGCTGGGCCGGGAAGTTGTTGAGCCGGTCGCCCAGTCCCACATCCTCCAGCACTTCCTTCGCATCCAGCGGATCCCGGCAGATCTGCAGCGCCAGTTCCACATTTTCAAGGGCCGTCAGATTGGGGACCAGATTGTAGAACTGGAATACAAAGCCGATATCCTCCCGCCGGTATTCTGTCAGCTTCCTGGAATTGTAGGAGGTAATCTCCTCGCCGTCCACAAGCAGCGTCCCGGAAGTGGCCGTGTCCATCCCGCCGAGGATATTGAGCACTGTCGTCTTGCCTGCGCCGCTGGGACCCACGATCACGACAAACTCGCCTTTATCAATAGAGAAATTGATCCCGTCCGCCGCCCGGATCTCCACCTCGCCCATCCTGTAGACCTTTGTAATATCCTGCATTTTCACGAAATCTTTCATATGCTCCGCTCCTGTTTCCGTCTGCATTTTTACGCGTTTTTATCCCCCCGGTTCAGCTTCGCCGAATACCGGAATAATACAAGCCCGATCAGGAACATGACTGACAGGGCGCTCACTCCGATATTGATGCTTCCCGTCGCCTGGCTTAAAAAGGATACAAGCGCCGTTCCGATCACGGATGCCCCTTTGCCGCAGATATCATAGATCCCGAAAAACTCGCCTGACTTCTCCGCCGGGATGATCCTGGCGAAATAGGACCGGGACAGCGCCTGAATCGTCCCCTGAAACATGCCAACCAGAATCGCCAGCAGCCAGAAGTCGAACTGGGTATCCAGCCAGTACGCATAGACCGCGATGCAGAAATACGCGGCGATGCAGATGGTGATGATGGTCTCCGGCCGGCTCTTCTTCACCAGGCGGCTGAAGATCAGCACGCTCGGGAACGCAACGATCTGTGTCACCAGGAGCGCCAGCAGAAGCCCCGTACTGTCGAGCCCCAGCGCCTGCCCGTATGCCGTGGCCATGTCGATCACCGTATAGACGCCGTCGATATAGAAGAAAAAGGCCAGCAGGAACACGAAAATATGCTTCTCTTTCGCCAGTTCGACGAACGTTTTCCCGAGGCGTTTAAAACTGTCCCGCACCACATGCGCGCCGGTCTCTGAATAATATTTCTGCTTATAGGATTTCAGAAGCGGCACCGAGGACATCAGCCACCACAGCGCCGTAATGATAAACGCCAGGATCATGCACAGCTGCATATCAAGTCCCAGGGACGGGCCGCCCAGCACGATGCCCAGGCAGATCACAAAGGGGATGCAGCTGCCGATATAACCCCAGGCATAGCCGTGGGAGGACACCGAATCCATCCGGTCCGGTTCCGTCACGTCCGTCAGCATCGCGTCATAGAAGATCAGGCTGGCCGAATAGCCGGTCTTTGCCAGGACGAAGATCCCGAGGAACCAGAGCCAGGACGACAGAAAGCCCAGCAGGATGCAGCCGAACACACCCACGCCCATGGCCACGGAAAAAACGATCTTCTTGAAGTTCTTCGTGTCAGCCACCGCGCCCAGCGTGGGGCCCAGGAGGGCCACGATCAGCGTGCAGACGGATGTGGCATAACCCCAGTATGCCAGATAATTGACGTCCGAGATCCCCGCGCTCTCCGCCAGGGAATTAAAGTAGATCGGAAAGATGGTCGAGACCATCATGGTGAATGCGGAATTTCCCACATCATAGAGCACCCATTTTTTCTCCAGTGAAGTCAGTTTAAATTTCATCTCAGTATCCCCGCTTTCTCCGCCCGATCATAACCGGATCTTCTCCCAGTCATCGCCGGCGCCGAATGTATGCCCGAACCGTTCCGGCAGTTCCGCCCCCTCAAACAGGGTCTTCTGATACCGGATGATAAGCCCTGCCGCCAGCGGCACCGCGCCCGCATACTGCCCTTTCAGGATCCTGCAGTAATTCCGGCACGCCGGGTTCGGCTCCAGGCTCATGACCATTCCCTTCTTATTCTCCTGTCCGGCCAGCTTCATGCCGCCGAACAGCAGACGTCTTTTCAGCATATTCGGCGCGTGCAGCGTCTTCAGGCAGAACAGCATTCCTTTCATGCATTTTTCGATCAGCTCCGGCGTCATATTCTCAAAAAACGGGGCGATCACTTCCGCATTTTTCTTCGACGGATGGATATGCCCTGTCGGCAGATAGCGGACCGGATTGATATAATCTTCTTTCATGAGCATCCGGTCGAATTCCATCTCGATCTCCGAATGTCCGATCCCGCTGTCGTGAATCATTTTCTCCACATACGGATGGCACTCGCTGTCCAGCGCGAAATGACAGATAAACCCGTAAATATAGGCTCTCGCCGCAGCCGGATTCTCCGCCCGGGCGATCACCTCAGCCGCATGGCGGAAAAAAGCGTCAGCCGGCCGGTCATGGAGCGCATATCCCTGTCCGTTGACCGGATTTTTTGTCAGCGCTTTATAATAAAAAAGAAGGTCCGGACCGTGAACCCCGAGATCGAACAGCTCCCGGTTATTTTCGATGGCGCTCCTGAGCAGCCGCGGAAGCGTGCCGATAACTTCTTCTCCGAACTTGTAATGTGCGTATGTTGTAGGCATAGATTCTCCCCTTTTCTGATGTATAGTTATCCACCATTTATTATCACATATCTTATGTAAAAAATCTACCGGCAGACCCCCTTTGTATGTTAATTTTTTGTGATGGATATCTTGACTTTTATACGCGTCGGTCCTATATTATATATTGTGCAGTCTATATGGGCTTGTACTGGTTTCGACAGGGATCCTGAAGATGGAGAAGCTATCCGCAGGCTGATGCGTCAAATCGCAGACTTAAAATTAAACGCTAACGATAATTACGAATTAGCTGCAGCCTAAATGCTGCATACCGCTCCCGGTGCACTCACACATCGGGGATCCGGTATCAAAAATGTGAGAAACGATGCCGGCAAAGCTTTGAACCGGCAGGCGTAACATGAAGCTACTGACCCCGTAAGGATGTTCGTTTCCGTACGGCAGAGGGAATGACAAAGAACGGACTATGATAGTAGAAGTACATGGGATGGGTTTTTGGACGCGGGTTCGATTCCCGCCAGGTCCACTCGTGGGGCATTAGCGCAGTTGGGAGCGCGCCACATTCGCATTGTGGAGGCCAGGGGTTCAACTCCCCTATGCTCCATGCAGAAACGCGTATTTATGATTCAACATAAATACGCGTTTTTTTCATGCCGTATTCCGGTGCAGAAATTTCGCTGAAAATTCTTTTACCCCCACCGGCCTGCTGTAATAATAGCCCTGTCCGCATCCTTTAATCCGGACAGAAATCCTCTGTCAAACTTCAGTTCATCGATCTTCAGCCCGGCCAGCGCATTCAGCGATGAATAGCCGCTTCAGTTGTTTCTGCAGCGTATGCTCACTCATGGCACCAC
>DWUU01000010.1 GCA_019120575.1 Candidatus Mediterraneibacter quadrami | reverse complement strand
TTGTCAAGATTCCATTGCTTTCTGCAGTCACGGCAGATCGCATATTCATTAAAGACCGGTTCGCCGTTTTCGCCGGTGCCGACCTGTTTCTTCGTCAATTCAAGTTCTTTGCCGCAAATTGGACACTTCATTAATCTATACTCCTCTCTTTTGTTGAACAAAATTTACAACAAATACATTATAGCATCAAGAGTCGACAAGAACAATGAAAAAATGAATTATAAGACCGGATTCGTCGAATTTTCTCCGGAAATTGTATTATTGGAGAAATGTGGTATAATTATGAATCGCGCAGAAAGATTATGAGGTGATATGGATCATGAAATTTACAGCAGATACACATTCCCACACGCTGGCCAGCGGCCACGCGTACAGTACGATCAAAGAGATGGCGGCGGCCGCGGAGGCGAGGGGGCTGAAGGCTCTTGCCATTACGGAGCATGCGCCGAAGATGCCGGGGACCTGCGGCCTTTTCTATTTCCAGAACATGGATGTGGTGCCGCGGACCTGCGGCAATGTCCGGCTCCTTATGGGCGCGGAAGTGAATATTATGGATCCGGACGGAACGATCGACCTGCCGGAGAAAACCTGCCGCGAGCTGGACATCGTGGTTGCCAGCATGCATACGCCGTGCTACGGCAGGGAGCATACGCCGGAGGAGAATATCCGGGCATATGTGGAAGTGATGAAGAAGCCCTATGTCAATATCATCGGGCATCCGGACGACGGCAGGTTCCCCTTTGATTATGAGATCCTGGTGAAGACGGCGAAGGAGACGGGAACGCTCCTGGAGGTCAACAATTCCTCCATGCGTCCGGCGAGCAGCAGGGTAGGGACAAGGGAGAATATCCTGACCATGCTTGACCTGTGCAAACAGTACGAGGTGCCGGTGACAACCGGAAGCGACGCCCATGTGGATGCGGACGCGGGGAAATTCAACTATGTGAGCGAGCTGTTTGAATACTGCGGTTTCCCGGAGGAACTGGTCGTGACGACGGACCTGGAGAAGCTGAAGCCCTATCTGAACTGTAAGGAATTCTGATATCGTGTATTTTTTGCTCCGGACCGGGCGGGCATACGGTGTAAAATAATAAAGTGGTAGACTTTAAAAGTTTAGTGTGTTAAAATATACCTACCGGTGAAAAGGAGATAGATGATTATGAGCAAAAAGATCAGGACAGAGGCAGTGGATACTCTTTTTGAAGCCATACTCAGTCTGAAGAATAAAGAAGAATGTTATATCTTTTTTGAGGACATCTGCACGATCAACGAACTGCTTTCATTATCCCAGCGGTTTGAGGTGGCGAAGATGCTCCGTGAGCAGAAGACCTATCTGGAGATCGCAGAGAAGACCGGGGCGTCCACCGCGACCATCAGCAGGGTCAACCGTTCTCTGAATTATGGAAATGACGGTTACGACATGGTCTTTGAGCGGATCGGCAAAGAAGATCCGGAAGAAGAAAAAAAGTAGACAGGCAGTAAAAAACAGCCGGATGATCCCGGCTGTTTTTGTATGGCTATTTCGACTCGTCCGGCTCTGCGGCGAGCTTGTCGATGATTTTCTCGATCATCATTTTCTTCAGGTAGACGTCGAAACTGAGACTGCAGATAAAAGCGAAGAGCTTCAGCTCGTCCCGGGCGTCCTTGTCCCCGATGCCTGCGAATGCGGACTGGGATTTCTCGTACGCCTCCCGGACGGACGCCTTCATCGGCTCGATGCGGGTCTTCTCCATCTCGCAGATCTCTTTATAAAGATCCGTCAGCAGGATGGCATTTTCGCCGGAGAAATATTTCTCGCGGAGCGGTTTGAGCACCGTCTCGATATCCCGGATCGAAAGGATGTTTTTAAAATAGTAGATCAGGATCAGGAGCAGCATGTGCTCTCTGGAATACTTCTTTTTCACGGACGGCGGGAGAAGATTGTTCTTCGTGTAGTTGTTGATCATGGTCTTGGTCAGGATCTTGTCCTCGCTGTACCGCCTGGTGGAAGAGAAATGCTCGTCCATAAAGGTCGTGACCTGGTCCATGTACAGATCGATATTGGGAATCTCTTCCGGCCGGATGTAATCGACGTGGTCAAGACTTTCAAGTATGCTGTTCAATATATCATTCGTATTAATTTCCATAATATCACCCCGATGCATCTATTATATAGTATTCAAAACCGTATGGCAAGAAAAATGTAAGCCTGCCGGGTGCGTTGACAGGGGGATTTTATCTATATTATAATTACGTTCACAGTCTTAAAATGAGTTGGAATAAGGAGCTGCTTATGAGCATATACGATACATTAAATAAACCCCAGAAGGAGGCCGTCTTCTGCACGGAAGGACCGCTTCTGATCCTGGCGGGCGCCGGCTCGGGCAAGACCCGCGTCCTGACCCACCGCATCGCATACCTGATCGAGGAACTGGGCGTCAATCCGTGGAATATTCTGGCCATCACATTCACCAATAAAGCGGCGGGGGAGATGCGCCAGCGCGTGGACAATCTGGTGGGCTTCGGTTCGGAGAGCATCTGGGTGAGCACATTTCATTCCATGTGCGTGCGCATCCTGCGGAGATACATCGACCGGCTGGGCTATGACAACCGGTTCACCATATATGATACGGACGACCAGAAGACGCTGATGAAAGCTGTGTGCAAAAAAGTGGACATCGATACGAAACAGTTCAAAGAGCGGATGCTCCTCTCGGTCATCTCCTCGGCGAAGAATGAAATGGTCCTGCCGGAAGAGTTCGAGCTGAATGCAGGCGGGGATTTCGCCCGGCTGAAGATCGCGAAGGTGTACCGGGAGTACGAGCGGCAGCTGAAGGCCAACAATGCCCTGGATTTCGACGATCTGCTGGTGCGGACGGTGCAGCTTCTCCAGACCCAGCCGGATGTGCGCGAATCCTATCAGGAACGGTTCCGCTATATCATGGTGGACGAGTACCAGGATACGAATACCGTCCAGTTCAAACTGGTGAGCCTGCTGGCGGGCAAGTACCGGAATCTCTGCGTGGTGGGCGACGACGACCAGTCCATCTATAAGTTCCGGGGCGCCAACATCCGCAATATCCTGGACTTTGAGAAAGAGTACCCGGACGCCAGGGTGATCCGGCTGGAGCAGAATTACCGTTCCACCGAAAATATCCTGAACGCGGCCAACAGCGTGATCAAAAACAATAAAGGGAGAAAAGACAAGACCCTCTGGACGGACAACGGGGAGGGGGATAAAGTCGTATTCCGGCAGTTCGACACCGGATACGATGAGGCGGAATTTATCGCAGAGGACATTCAGCGGGAAGTGCGGGACGGCGCGGCCTACAACGACAACGCCGTGCTCTACCGGACGAACGCCCAGTCCCGTCTCTTCGAGGAGAAATTCATCGCCATGAACATCCCCTACAAGATCGTGGGCGGCATCAACTTCTATGCCCGCAGGGAGATCAAGGACCTGCTGGCCTACCTGAAGACCGTGGACAACGGGCAGGACGACCTGGCCGTGCGCCGGATCATCAACGTGCCGAAGCGGGGCATCGGCCTGACCACCATCAACCGGATCCAGGAGGCGGCGGATGAGCGGGGCATCAGTTTCTACGAAGCGCTCCTGGCGCCGGAAATGATCCCGGGCGTGGGAAGGAGCACGTCGAAGCTTGATTCTTTCGCGGCGCTGATCGAATATTTCCGGGGGCAGTCGGAGAAAGAGAGCATCAGCGACCTGTTAAATGAGATCATCGATATGACCGGCTACGCCCGGAACCTGGAAGCGGACGACGAGGTGGATGCGGAGAGCCGCCTCCAGAATATTGAAGAACTGGTCAACAAGGCGGCGTCCTATGAGGAGGACTGCGAGGACCGGGATGAGAAGCCGACTTTAAGCGGATTCCTCGAGGAAGTGGCGCTGGTGGCGGACATCGACAGCCTGGACGAAGACCAGGACTATGTGGTGCTCATGACCCTGCACAGCGCGAAAGGTCTGGAGTTCCCGCACGTATATCTGGCGGGCATGGAGGATGGCCTCTTCCCCAGCTATATGACCATAACCGGGGACGCCCCGGAGGAACTGGAGGAGGAACGCCGGCTCTGCTACGTGGGCATCACCCGGGCGGAGCAGAAACTGACCATGACCTGCGCCAGAAGGAGAATGGTCCGGGGCGAGACTCAGTACAATAAAATGTCCCGGTTCATTAAGGAGATCCCGCGGAACCTGCTGGATACGGGCGGCGGGATGCGTACATACCTGACAGGATCCGACGATACGGAAGAAAACGGTTATAAGAACAGTTTCGAAAACAGGAGAGGCGGCGCAGGCTTCGGAAAAACATTTCCGGGGACGGGCGGCAGCAGGGTGAGCTTCAACTCCCTTACGAAAGGCAGCCAGCTCACGGCGCAGAAGACCGACACCCTTTCCTACGGTGTGGGCGACCGTGTCCGGCACGTGAAATTCGGCGAAGGGACCGTCCTGGATATCAGAAAAGGCGGCCGGGATTTCGAGGTGACGGTGGAATTCGACACCGCGGGCGTGCGCAAGATGTTCGCAATGTTTGCAAAATTGGTGAAAATATAGTAGTAATCTGAAAATGTTAGTGTTATAATAATTAGAAAGTAAGCACTGTCTCAGAGACAGGGAAAGGACGTGTATTATGAGCAAGGTAGAAGAGTTTATCGCTGAATCCAAACTGAGTGAACTTCTGCATAAGAATGAGGCTGAAAAACAGAAAAATACAGTGATCTGGGTACTGGCTATCATCGGGGCAGTTGCAGCAGTGGCAGCGATCGCATACGCGGTATACCGTTTCTTCACACCGGATTATCTGGAAGACTTCGAAGATGATTTCGATGATGACTTTGATGATTATTTTGACGAAGACGATCAGGTATAGGACCGCTGCGGAAGAATAAGAAAAATCAGATAAGCAGGCAGGATGTGATCAGATTGCACCCTGCCTCTTTTAATTATAAATGGAGAGCAGTATGAAAAAAGGACAGATATATGAAGGCGTGATCGAACGGGGGGATTTCCCGAATAAAGGGCTGGTGCACGTGCCGGAGGAAGACCGGTATGTGACCGTGAAAAACGGCATCCCGGGACAGAAGGTCCGTTTCATGATCAACAAGTTTAAAAAAGGAAATGCAGAGGGACGGCTCCTGGAAGTGCTGGAGAAGTCTCCGTTGGAGACGCGGGAGCCGGTGTGCAGCATCTTCCCGGCGTGCGGCGGATGCATGTACCAGACCATGCCCTACGAAGAGCAGATGAAGATGAAAGAGGGGCAGATCCGCCGGCTCATGGACGAAGCGGTCCGGGGCGGCTACATTTTCGAGGGCGTAAAGGCCAGCCCGAAGGAATTCGGCTACCGCAACAAGATGGAATTCTCCTTCGGCGACGAGTATAAAGACGGTCCCCTTTCCCTCGGGCTTCATAAAAAAGGCAGCACCTATGATGTGCTGACGGCAGCGGACTGCAAGCTGGTTCATGCGGACATGAACCGGATCCTCGTGTGCGTGCTGGACTATTTTAAAGAGCGGAATGTAAGCTATTATCACAAAATGCAGCACACCGGCTATCTGCGGCATCTGCTCCTGCGGCGGGGCGACACGACCGGCGAGATCCTGGTCAGCCTGGTGACGACCACCCAGGAGGAACACGACCTGCAGCCGCTCGTTTCCCGTCTGCTCGAATTGGAACTGGAAGGGAAGATCGTGGGCATCCTTCACATTCTCAACGACTCCCTGGCGGATGTGGTGCAGAGCGATGAGACACGGATCCTGTACGGGAAAGATTTCTTCTATGAGAAGCTGCTGGATCTGGAATTCAAGGTCACGCCGTTCTCCTTCTTCCAGCCGAATACGAGAGGGGCGGAAGTGCTCTATGAGACTGTGCGGGAATACATCGGAGACATCCGTGACATGACCGTCTTCGACCTCTTCAGCGGCACCGGGACCATCAGCCAGGTGCTGGCGCCGGTGGCAAAGGAAGTCGTGGGCGTGGAAATCGTGGAGGAGGCCGTGGAGGCGGCAAAAGAAAATGCCGCGAGGAACGGCATTTCCAACTGTAAATTCATAGCAGGCGATGTATTCCAGGTGCTTGATGAGCTGGATGAGAAGCCGGACGTCATCGTGCTCGATCCCCCGAGGGACGGGATCCATCCGAAGGCGCTGCCGAAGATCCTGAGCTACGGGGTGGAGCGGATCGTGTATATCTCGTGCAAGATGACGAGCCTGGCGAGAGATCTGGAAATGATGCAGATCGCGGGGTACCGGGTGGAGAAGATGACGGCGGTGGATCAGTTCTGCGAGACAGTGCATGTTGAGACGGTAGTACTGCTTTCCCACAAAAAACCTGACAGCACAATCAGCGTAAAAGTGGAGTTTGGCGAGGGAGAGGGCAAAGTGCCGCTTGATAATATCGCTAAAAGAGCCGAGGCGTACAAGCCGAAAGAGCGAGTTACCTACAAAATGATAAAGGAATACATAGAAGCTAAATATGGCTTCAAGGTACATACTGCTTATATAGCGGAGGTAAAGAGAAGTTTGGGCTTGCCAATGTATGATGCCCCTAATGCGGTAGAAGAATTGAAACAGCCGAGAAAACATCCGACAGCAGAGAA
>DWUU01000055.1 GCA_019120575.1 Candidatus Mediterraneibacter quadrami | reverse complement strand
CTGGTTTTACGATATCACTTTCATCAATGAGGACCACTGGTTCAGAGGGAACGAGTCTCTTTATGGTATGGAGATAAGAAGCAGCCGCAGAAGCCGGCGTTCCTTCTGAAAGATGATTGGAAAGTCGTTTTACAGTATTCGCCTTCTGTGCCGTTTCATGAAGCTGGTCGGAAATATCAGTGAGCAGGCAGCTTCTGGATGCCAGAATGCCATAAACCATATCTGCTGTAAACTTCCGGTCCGGTTTCGAAAGTCTGCGGGAGATTTTATTTGTAAAAGTCAAAATTTTTCTTTTCAAACGGTAAGTAATTGATGTAGAATTAGCCATAAGGAATCCCCTTTCTTTCTGTTTAGTAAGGTTTTTGTTTGGTAGCTTAATTTTACATCAAAAAGGAACAGGATTCCTTATATTTTGGGCATTTTTTGAAAGTTGTGGATAATAAACGCAGCAGATTTGTCTTATGAGGATAATTCTGCGGAAACTCAAGTTACACAATTATTGCTTTTTAAACTGCCAGATGATATACTGACTGAAACGATGGAACGATTCTGTAACTGAAACAGACAGGAAGGGACCCGCAGGCCGGGTCCAAAGAGGAGGAATTATGACGATCAAAGAAATGCAGAAGGTACTTGACGCCCGTTTTCTCTACGGGGAGGAACTGGCGGACCTGGACGCCCAGTATGTATTTTCCGCCGATATGATGAGCGATGTGCTCGCGTTCTGCGGCAAATGTTCCGTGCTCATCACCGGGCTCTGTAACCCCCAGGTCGTCCGCACGGCGGAAATGCTGGATATATGCTGCATCATCTTTGTCCGCGGCAAGATGCCCGATGAAAATATGCTGGCGCTGGCACGCGGCAAATCCATTGCCGTCCTTGCCACGGAGCACTACATGTTCACTACCTGCGGCATCCTGTACGAAAACGGACTGCGGGGAGGTGCCTGAGCATGGAAGAACCTCTTATTTATACTTATGACATCGACGGCAGCGACTTCACCCGCGCCGGGGAGGCCAGCAGCGCCGTAAAGAACCGTCTGAAAATGCTGGGTGTGGACAGCGCCGCGATCCGGAAGACCGCGATCGCCATGTACGAAGGCGAGATCAATATGGTGATCCATGCCGACGGCGGCACCATCACTGTCTCCATATCCGACGACGCTATCACGATGGTGCTGGCCGACCGCGGGCCCGGCATCCCGGATATCGACCAGGCCATGCAGGAAGGCTTCTCGACCGCCCGCCCGGAAGTCCGTTCGCTCGGATTCGGGGCCGGAATGGGCCTGCCGAATATGAAGCGGTTTACAGACGAGATGAAGATCGACACCGTTCTCGGGAAGGGAACGACTATTACCATGAAAGTGAACCTGCATTCCGACGGACCGTGAGAAAGGGGGCGGGCTTTTGGACAGCAACAAATTCATACGCTCGGTACGTCTGCGCGAATCCGCCTGCCGGGGCTGCATCAACTGCATCAAGAACTGCCCGACCCAGGCCATCCGCGTACATAACGGGAAAGCCCATATCATAGACAAGTTCTGCATCGACTGCGGCCGCTGCATCCGCTACTGCCCGCACCATGCAAAGATCGCAGTCTATGATCCTTTAAGCGTGATCAATAATTTCAAATACGCGGTGGCCCTGCCGGCGCCGTCGCTCTACGCGCAGTACAACAATCTGACCAGCGTGGACATCGTGCTGAACGCCCTGCTGAAACTGGGATTCGACGACGTCTATGAGGTGAGCGCCGCAGCGGAGCTGGTCTCCGAAGCGTCCCGCGAATACATCAGAGAACACATGGATGAGGCCCCTTTCATCAGCTCGGCCTGTCCGTCCGTGATCCGGCTGATCCGGGTTAAATTCCCGTCCCTTATCTCCCGCCTGCTGCCCATCAAAGCGCCGGTGGAAGTGGCGGCGGAGATCGCCCGGGCGCGCGCCGTGCAGAAGACCGGACTGAAGCCGGAGGAGATCGGCATTATCTTCATCTCCCCCTGTCCGTCCAAGGTATCCTACGCAAAAGCGCCTCTCGGGATCGAGAAAAGCCGCATCGACAATGTCGTGGCGATCAAGGACATCTATCCGCTCCTGCTGCCCCACATGAAGCATGACGAGAGCCAGCTGAAGCCCCTGTCCCATTCCGGGCGGATCGGCATCGGCTGGAGCAACGCCGGCGGAGAGGTGGCCGGACTGCTGGTTGAAAACTATCTGGCGGCGGACGGGATCGTCAATATCTTACGAGTGCTGGAACAGCTGGAAGATGAGAAACTGCACGGCCTGACTTTCGTGGAGCTGAACGCCTGCGACGGCGGATGCGCCGGCGGCACCCTCACCGTGGAAAATGCCTACATCGCCGCCACGAAGACCAAACGACTGACCAAATACCAGCCAGTATCCCGGAACCATCTGAGCGAGAATCCGGAGCTCCGGAGCATCTACTGGGCGGACGATGTAGAATATGAACCGGTCTTCCGGCTCGGAAATACATTTAAAGAAAGCCTCCGGATGATGAGTGATGTGGAAAAGTTGACCGCCATGTTCCCCGGCCTGGACTGCGGCTCCTGCGGCGCGCCCACCTGCCAGACGCTGGCCGAGGATATCGTCAGAGGCGACGCAACGCCCAATGACTGCATCTACGTCCTCCGTTCCAACATCGCGGAACTCTCCCGCAGGATCAACGACCTGACCGAAAATGTGACCGCCGGGAAAGCGCTGTCCGCCGAAGAGGACGAACTGCTGCACCGCTACATCCGGGAACTGACGGCCGACCTGGCATCCTTCGGCGTTCCCGATAAAAGAAACCAGAGAAAGGACTGACGGCTGTGAAACTTCAGGATATAATGGATCTTCCGGAATGCCGGACACTGGTCGGCGCAGACCCGGACCGGGAGGTCACAAAAATCTTCTGCTGCGATCTCTTAAGCATTGCCATGAGCAAAGCGCCTGCCGGCTGCGTCTGGGTGACCGTGATGGGAAACCGGAACACCCTTGCCGTCGCTTCCCTCACCGAGGCCGCCTGCATCGTACTGGCGGAGGGCGTCTCGCTGGATGAGGGGACCCTGGCCAAAGCCGGTGAAGAAGGCATCGCGGTACTCGCCACCGAACTTCCGGTATTCGATATCGCGCTGGAGATCCATGAGGCGGGCGGCCTATGATCCCGCTCTATTACGATCTGCACATCCATTCCTGCCTCTCTCCCTGCGGAGATGATGACATGACGCCTGCCAATCTGGTCGGGATGGCTGCCGTAAAAGGGCTGGACGTGATCGCCCTCACGGATCACAACACCTGTAAGAACTGTCCGGCAGCCATGCATCACGGCGCAGAATACGGCGTCACCGTGATCCCGGGCATGGAACTGACGACAGAGGAAGAGATCCACGTGATCTGCCTCTTTCCTTCCCTTCAGGACGCCCTTTCATTTGACAAACGGATCGGGGCAAAACTCATGCCCTTCCCGAACCGGGAGGACATCTTCGGGAAGCAGCAGATCATGAATGAAAAAGACGAGGTAACCGGGACCGTGGAAAATCTGCTCATCAACGCGGTGTCCGTTTCTTTTGACGATGTGTTTCCTCTTGTGTCGGAATATCACGGGATCGCCTATCCCGCCCACGTCGACAAAACGTCCACCAGCCTGATATCCAATCTGGGGTTCGTCCCTCCGGGAAGTACATTTTCCTGCGCGGAATTCCATAATTTTGCCAATCTCCACCGGATCCGCCGGGAGCATCCGTATTTTCAGGACTGCAATGTGATCTGCTGTTCCGACGCCCATTATCTGTGGGACATCCGCGAACCGGAATACCAACTGTATGCACACTCCCGCGAAATACCGGATATACTGGAAGCGCTGAACAGGCGCAGAAGATGAAGGTTCATAAACGCCTCGTCTCCTGCGCCTGTTATTTTAATTTCTCACTTAAATCTGTATCCCACGCCGACTTCCGTCACAATGTGTTCCGGCTCGGACGGGTTTTTCTCGATCTTCCGCCTCAGGGTCGCCATAAATACCCTGAGCGTTCCCGCTTCCACGCCCTCGGCGTATCCCCATATCTCCTTCAGCATGTAGTGATGGGTCAGCACCTTGCCCCGGTTTGAGATCAACAGACAGAGGATCTTATATTCGATGGGCGTCAGATGGACCTCCTGCCCGGCCACCTCGACCCGGCGCTTCTCATAATCCACCAGCAGATCCCCGTCCTCAAATGTGGAGCCCGGACCGGTGCTGCTCTTCTCTGCTTTTCTGAGCGCCGCACGGATCCGCGCCAGCAGCTCGCCCATGTAAAACGGCTTGGTCACATAATCATCCGCCCCGGCGTCCAGAAGCCGGATCTTCTCTCCCTCTTCCTGCCTCGCCGATACAACGATCACCGGCGTGGATGCGATCTCCCGGATGCGCTTCACCACATCCAGCCCGTCCCCGTCCGGCAGTCCCAGGTCCAGGATCACCAGATCCGGCCGGTTGGCATAAAAAAGGCTTAGGGCTTCTTTGACCGTCCCGGCTGTCCAGAATGTATACGCCTCTTCTTTCAGGCTGACCGACAGAAAATGTATGATGTATTTATCATCCTCGACGATCAGTATGGTCCGCTTGTTCTCCATGATCATTTCCTCTTTCGCTGTTATTTCTGATCCCCGGCTCCTGCCGCGTCCGCTGCATTCAGCCAGAATGTAAAACGGGCGCCGCCTTCCGCGCGGTTTTCCGCCCAGATCTCTCCGCCGTGGGCCTCAATCACCTGCCTGCAGATAGCAAGCCCCAGTCCCATGCCGTGCTTCTGGTCCGGCCCCTGTCCGGACAGGGAGACGAATTCGCCGAAGATCGCCTGTTCCTGCCCCGGCTCGATCCCCCGCCCGTTGTCCTCAACGACAAAATACGCCCGGCCGTTCCGGTAATAGACCCGAAGCCAGATAGATCCGCCTTCCGCCGTATTCTTTACCGCATTGTCCAGAAGGTTGACAAGCACCTGCACCATCAGACGCGCATCCACATCTGCGGTAAGCACTTCCTCCGGCATGGTCTGTTCGAATTTTCTCGAATCCTTCAGGCCGCTCACATGACGCTCCGCCTCGTAGACCAGATCTTCCAGGACCTCTTCTTTGCGGCTGATAAAATCCGCGCCGCTCTCGATCTTCGTCATGCTGAGAATATTCTCCATCGTTCGCGTCAGCCACATGCTCTGCTCGCGAATATCTTTCACCAGCCCGTCCTTCTCCCGTTCATCCGTCACACGTTTCTGCAGGATCAGGTCGCAGTCGCCGATGATCCCTGTGAGCGGCGTGCGGAAATCATGGGAAATGCTGCGCAGCATGCTGCTTTTCAGATGTTCACGCTCCACCTGCAGCCGGGTCTTCTCCTGTTCGGAATAAATCTTCTCCCGGTCCAGCGCGATGCCCATCTGTCCTGCCACCGCGCGGATAAATATCTCATGCTCCGCGCTGATCCCGCGGTCCTTTGTCCAGATCCGAAGTTCCCCCGTCTGGTGCATGATGCCGCCGATGGGAAAGATCACGATCTCCCTCCGGTCATTTGTATGGTTTGCTGTTTCATCATCGGTCAGTCTGACCGAAGCCTCATATCCGGTATTTTCCCGGATGTAGTACACGCCCAGGGCGATGATCTGCTCTTCCCCGGTCACATTGATAAAGCGCTCCGACATCTCCGACATCTTCCGCGCCGTCCGTTCATTTTCCCCGGCAATGGCCGCCTGCCTGCGGAAACGCGCCGTCATCCCGGAAGAGATAAACGCCGCCGCAAGGAAAAAGGCCATCAGCACAACGTCATCCGGATTCATAATGGCAAACGTGTGCACCGGCACAGTAAAGAAAAAGTTAAAGATCAGAACGCTTGCCACCGCTCCGATCACCCCGTATTCATAGCCCGATGTGAACGCCCCGGTCAGCAGGACGCCGATCAGGAGGACCATGAGGATATTCTCCTTCATCACGCCGGACCAGTTCAGATAAAGACTGACCAGACCGGCAGCCAGGACGATCAGCGCCGTCCGCCCCAGGCAGATCAGCCGCTGCCGGTACATTTCCCGTTTATCTCCGGATTTTTCTTTCTCCATGAGTCCCGTCTCCTGTCATTGATTATCTTTTCTCATTATAGCGAATCATTTTTACAGTTACAAGCAGTTGATCATCAGCAAAAAGAAGACACTGCCGGAACATTTCTGCTCTGACAGTGCCTTCATTTCATTTTCTTATTCACCGGCTTTCTTCACGTCTGCGCCGCACCAGTCCGTCCAGTCCGCGCATCAGCCATAATCCGTATGAGCCGCCTGCAATTATGATCAAAAATAATAACAAATCTCTTAACATATCCATCACCCTCTTTTCTTATCTGTAGCATAATCTATTTTCTGTTAAGAGAGTGATAATATTGCCTGCGCGGATGTTTAGATTCTATAAGTATAGTATAATCCGACGATTATTCGTTTGAAGCGCCCTGATTTTTCTGAATTTTTCACAAATATATTTTTTCTGGCAGTTTTTTCTTGATTTTTGTTTTTCACTCTGCTAAACTTACCCGCATAAGACAAAGACGTCTGACGTTGAGGCGAATGAAACGCCCTCACCGCTCAGGCGTCTTTTCTTTTTTGCATAAAGCGATTTTCATGAGAATCCGTTCACTCTGATGGAAATGGGAGGTATTTCTATGGATACTGGAAACACTGGATTTATAATGATCTGCGCGGCGCTTGTCTTTATCATGACGCCGGGCCTGGCTTTCTTCTACGGGGGACTTGTCAGGAGAAAAAATGTTGTAAACACGATGATGGCCTGCGTTGCCATTATGGGCCTTTCCGTATTTATGTGGACGCTGTTCGGATATTCGCTCGCATTCGGGAGCGATCACGGCGGTGTGATCGGAAGCCTGGAATGGCTGGGGCTTAACGGGGTCGGATGGGATGCAGGCCCCTATTCAGACAGCATCCCACATCTGGTATACTGTGCGTTTCAGATGATGTTCGCCATGATCACCCCGGCGCTTATTACCGGCGCGGTGGTCGGCAGGATGAAATTCAAAGCGCTGTTTGCCTTCATCGCCCTCTGGTCCGTCATCGTCTACTACCCGATGGCCCACATGGTATGGGGCCAGGGCGGATTTCTGGCGGAGATCGGCTCGGTTGATTTTGCCGGGGGAAATGTGGTACATATCAGCTCCGGCGTGAGCGCCCTGGTGCTCGCCGTTTATCTTGGCAGAAGACGCGGTTACGAGAAGACTTCTTACCGCATTCACAATATTCCTTTCGTTGTGCTCGGAGCCGCTCTTCTGTGGTTTGGATGGTACGGGTTCAACGCCGGGAGCGCCCTCGCAGCGGACGGACTTGCCGCGCATGCATTTATGACGACGTCCATCTCTGCGGCGACTGCCCTCCTCTCCTGGATGCTGATCGATACGGTCAAAGACGGAAAGCCGACGCTGGTCGGCGCGTCCACCGGCCTGGTCGTAGGTCTGGTCGCCATCACACCGGGCGCAGGATTCGTCCCGGTCTGGGCATCCTTTATCATCGGCGCGCTTGTCAGCCCGATCTGCTATTGTATGATGAATGTGATTAAACACAGGCTCAAAGTGGACGACGCCCTGGACGCTTTCGGATGCCACGGCATCGGCGGGATCTGGGGCGGCATCGCCACCGGCCTGTTCGGACAGAATGCCATCAACCCGGTTGCCCGGTGGGACGGCCTTGTATTCGGCGAAACACGTCTTTTCACCGCTCAGATTCTGAGCATCCTGGTTACGGTCGCAGTCGCGGTCGTAGGATCACTGATCTGCATCGGCATCATCCGGATCTTCACGAAACTCCGTGTTGATGAAAAAGACGAAGCGCTCGGCCTTGATATCACACAGCACGGCGAGCATGCTTATCCGTCCTTCAATGGTTTCGACTAAATACGTCAAAAACAGATTAGAACAGGAGGAAACATTATGCTGATCAAAGTAGAGGCAATCGTCAGGGAAGAAATGTTCGAGGATGTGAAAGCCGCCCTGAACCAGATCGAAGTAAACGGCATCACCGTCTCCCAGGTCATGGGATGCGGCGCCCAGAAGGGATACAGCGAGATCATACGCGGCTCCGAAGTCGATCTTGTCCTTCTTCCGAAGGTAAAATTCGAGATCGTTGTCTCATCCGAAGAATGGGAGAAAAAGGTGATCGATGCGATCCGCGAAGCCGCCTTCACCGGTGAAATGGGCGACGGCAAGATCTTCAGCTATGAGATCCGCAGCGCCACAAAGATCCGCACCGGCGAGACCGGGTATGATGCGCTGCAGTCGCAGGCTTAATATAGTTTCAGAATATCGCATTATACAATACGGGGAACTGCCGTCTCAGCAGTTCCCCGTATATACATTCTTCAGATATTTCTTTGCCGTATCCTTAAGCCGGTATACGGTTTCCACTTCTGTTGCATCCCGATCCGTCATCCGGTATCGCGGGAAAAAGCGTGTCACATGGAGGCTGATCGTTGGATCTACCGAAGCGATCCACTCTGCCTCCCGCTCCATCTCATCCGTCCGGTCATTCTCCCCGGGCACGATCAGGGTGGTCAGTTCCACATGACAGTCCGCAGCCGCCCGAGTGATAAAGCGCTTTACGACCTCGAGCTCCCCGCCAATTTTCCGGTAATATTCCTCTGTGAACCCTTTCAGGTCAATGTTCATAGCGTCAATATACGGGATCAGTTCTTCCAGGACCTGAAGTTCCGCCGTACCGTTGGTGACCAGCACATTTTTCATGCCCCGCTCACGGATGAGTCTGGCCGTATCCCGCACATACTCATAACCGATCAGCGGTTCATTGTAGGTAAATGCGATCCCGATATTGCCTTCCGGCCTGCACTGTTCCGCCAGATCTGCAAGATCTTCCGGCGTCATCATACGCCATTCTGCCTTCTCTGCCCCGTTCATGGATATGTCATGATTCTGACAGAACGGGCAGGACAGATTGCATCCGTAACTGCCTGCAGACAGGATGCGGCTTCCCGGAAAGAAATCACGGAGCGGTTTCTTCTCGATGGGATCAAGCGCCAGCGCCGTGATCTTCCCGTAGTTATCACAGATGATCCTTCCCTCTTTATTCTTTCTTGCCCTGCATCTGCCATACTGCCCGTCCCGCAGACGGCAGTGATGAAAGCAGACCGGACATACAGCTTCTCTCACTGATGCCTCACCACCTCAAAACGTTCCAGCACAATATCATCCGCATCCTTGGGGATGCCGGCTTTCTGTCTGGCAATCGCGATCTGTTCTTCCACCGTGTCCACCCCTTCCAGATTCGGAAGGAGCAGTCCTCTCCGGTATCCGCGGCTCACGACCACGCCGTACCGTTTCACATCCAGTTCATCAGGAGAGCTGATCCTTTCGGTATCGCCCAGGACATCTACACTGTACACGAGGCTGTCCAGTTCCTCCCTCTCCACCGCATGAAACCTGGGATCCCGGGTTGCCGCACTGACGGCATTTTCTATGATCTCTCCGGCAATGCTGCCCTGCACAGCGGAAATGGTCCCGATGCATCCCCTGAGCCGTCCGTCTTTTTTCAGGGAGACGAAAACGCCGGCCCGCCGATCATACATTTCCTGCGGAAGACCGTCCGGCACACAGATCTTTCTGCCGGTGCGCACATAAGTCTCGATGGTCTCCCGGGCCAGACGCACGTATACATCCTCCGCTTCCTTTCGTTTCGCGGTTTTCTCCTCTTCCCTTTTCCGATATGCTTCGAGGAAAAAGCGGTCCGGATCCCGCCCCGTCACCTCATAAGTGCATATCCCGTAACCGACGCCGAAAGTCCCTTCATAGGACAGCCGCTCCGTCTTCACCGCCAGCCCGTCCAGCGCACCGGCCATGATCGTAAAAGAACGGTGTCCGCACTCCGCAGCTTTCTCACAGAAACTGTCCGTAAAATCAAAAAGCTCCCCGAATGCGGCACGGCCCATCACATCCATGATCCGGGCGTCATACTCCGGTCCTTCTTTCTGGAACCCGTACGGTCCGTCTTCTTTCAGCTTATGGGACAGATCACCGCTTCCGATGACCGCAATACTCCGGTCCAGAAGTTCCGCCGCCTTCCGGATGCACTGTCCCAGTTCATAATGTACGGCCAGAGGCAGACCGGACAGGCCGATCCGGACCAGCCGGTAATCTCTGTCATACTGATCCAGAAACCAGAGCGGCACCATAGTCCCGTGATCCAGATAAGGATCCCGCTCCCCCAGCGTGCCGGCCGGGATATCTCTCGCTTCCGCCTCCTGCTCCAGAAGTCCCGCAAACTCTGTATCATATTCTGCCCGGAACTTTACCTGGGGTACACGGAAACGGGCAAAATTTCCCGTCGTTCCTTTTCCCGGGGAAATGTGGAAATATTCCGCATACATCACGGAATGAGGCGAGATAACCACCACTGTATCCGGTTTCCACTGGGCGATCTTCCGGGCCGCCTGATGATAAGCATCCACGGTCGCCTGTATTTTTCTTTCCTCTCCACGGCCGATCTCAGGCACGATCAGCGGCGGATGTGGAACCATCACAGCACCTTTTACTGACATCTTCCTTTCCTCCTTTCCATCCTTCTGTTACTCTTTAGTATACCACTGACGCTTCCCCTGTGAAATACAAAACAGCAGCCGTGACGACTGCTGTTTTGATCATATATTCAGTTTTTATTTTCTTCCCATCATCTGTACTTCTTCAAATTCTCTCTCGATCTCCTGTGACGGCTTCGGTGATGCCAGTGATACCACCACGATGCACAGGCAGGAGAAGATAAACGCCGGAAGCAGTTCATAGATATCCCAGATGCCGCCCAGCGGACGCACCAGCAGGTTCCATACAAACACCATGCCTGCGCCGCCCAGCATACCGGCGATGGCGCCGGCTCTGGTCGTTCTCTTCCAGAACAGGCTGAAGAGCATCAGCGGTCCGAATGTGGCGCCGAATCCGGCCCAGGCAAAGCTTACGATGGTAAAGATGACGCTGTTCTCATCCAGGGCGATGATCATTGCCACTACCGCGATCAGCAGCAGGGTGATCCTGGAAATATTCAGCACCTCCCGGTCAGATGCTTTCCTGCGGAGCAGCCCCTGATAAATATTCTTCGCAAAGGCCGACGCTGCGATCAGCAGGTAGGAATCCGAGGAGCTGATCGTCGCCGCCAGGATGCCCGCCATTACAAAGCCGGCGATCAGCGGCGGCAGAA
Source organism: Candidatus Mediterraneibacter quadrami (assembly GCA_019120575.1). Classification (GTDB taxonomy): domain Bacteria; phylum Bacillota; class Clostridia; order Lachnospirales; family Lachnospiraceae; genus Mediterraneibacter; species Mediterraneibacter quadrami. The sequence continues at coordinate 12,522 of DWUU01000055.1, read as the reverse complement.
GGTTCGTTGACAGAAGGATAAATACATTCTCAGCATCCGAAGAAGTGGTCAGCGCCGTCGGATAAAGGGCGCGTCCCATCACGCCGATAAATACCGCGATGACCAGAGAGATCACTACCCAAACCGTCGCGATACGGCGGGACCGGGTCAGCTCATCCTCGTGACGGATCGCCATGAACCGCAGGAGCACCTGGGGAACTCCGAAGTATCCCAGTCCCCATGCCAGCATGGATACCACAGAAATCAGACCGTACGGCGCGGCCTCTCCAAAGAGCGGAACGCCGTCCGCCGCCTGCTGTACCCCGTCAACCGTATGCGGGGTCGCCATGCCGAAAAACTCCAGGAAGCCCGGGATATCCTTCACATTGTCGATGACCGCGCCCAGGCCGCCTGCAGCGTAGGTGCCCACCAGCACGATCACACCGAGGGCCACGATCATCACGATCGCCTGCATGAAGTCTGACGCACTCTCCGCCAGGAATCCGCCGATGATCGTGTAGATCAGCACGAATACAGCGCCCACGATCATCATCGGGATGTAAGGCAGATCAAATAACGTGGAGAAAAGCTTGCCGCATGTCACCAGACAGCTGGCCGCATATACCGTAAAGAAGATCAGGATGAACACGGCCGCGATGGTCATGATCACTTTTTTCTTCTCATGGAACCGGTTTGAAAAGTATTCCGGCAGCGTGATCGCATTGCCGGCCTTCTCACTGTACCGGCGGAGCCGTTTGGACACGATCAGCCAGTTGATGTATGTACCGGCAGCCAGTCCGATGGCCGTCCAGGCCGCATCCGCGATCCCGCACCAGTAAGCCACGCCCGGCAGGCCCATGAGCAGCCATCCGGACATATCCGAAGCCTCCGCGCTCATGGCCGTCACCCAGGGTCCGAGGCTGCGGCCGCCCAGGAAATAGGCATCTGAACTTGCGTTGGCTTTTCTTGCAAAAGTTACGCCTAAAATAATAACGGCTGCCATGTAGATGATCATGGCAGTCAGTATCTGTAATGTTTCTCCCATTCCACATGTTCCTTTCTTTGACACAATATGGAACTAATTATAAACAAAGTATAAACTTTTGGCAATCCCCAATTGCCGGAGAAACGATATTTCTGTTGTTTTTCTGTTAATCCGTCTCATCCCAGATCAGCATCAGAATCATCTGGGCCGTCTCCACCATATTGGTCCCGTTGTCCATGCTCCGTTTCTGGATATACCGGTAGGCCGCTTCTTCTGTCAGATGATTCCGGTCCATCAGGAGAAATTTGGCGTTGCGGATGTAATTCTCATCCCGCTCGTTCCTTGCCGGCGGTTTCTTCTTCTTTTCTTTTTTGTACCGCCGGTCCGCCTGGGCGAGGAGCATTTCCACCGTATTAACGAGATCATGGATTTTCAGCGGCATGGTCAGCGCCATCACGTCCCCGCCCGCTGCGCTCACCGTACTCCCGGAGCCGAGCAGGAGAAGTTCATAGAACCGGGGCATGTATTCCAGCAGTTCGCTGTAATGCATATCCGGAAGCCTTGCGGCGCAGATGATCAGACCGCGGTTCTCATTGTTCGCCTCCATCAGCGCCGCAGCCCCTGTACCGCAGGGCACCACATTGTCATATCCATGGCTTAAGAGCACCCTGCGCACCCGTTTCGCGTCTTCAATTTTCGGTAATGCCACGATAATCACGCTCAATCCCGCTCCCGCCCTTTCATCTGAGTCCTGTATGGATCAGCAGTCCGTGCGTCAGATCCGGTACAGGTACTGGCCCAGTTCCCATTCTGACACCTGTCTGCTGTAGTTTTCCCACTCTTCACGTTTTCGTTTTGCGTAATGTTCTGTATAGAGAGATCCCAGTGTCTGTCCGATCCACGGGTCCTGTTCCATTTTATTTAAAGCCTCGTCCAGATTCTTCGGAAGACTGCGGATCCCCTGCGCCTGCTTCTCTTCTCCGGACAGCTTCCGCAGATCTTTTTCCAGTTCCGGAGAAAGTTCCAGTCCCGCTTCAATCCCCCGAAGCCCTGCCGCCAGACAGAGAGCGAATACAAGATACGGATTGGCGGACGGATCCGGACTTCTCAGTTCAATGGTCTGCTCCCGGCGGCTGTTCCGGCACACTTTCATAAGGGCGGTCCGCTGAGTAGACGACCAGGTGATATCCGACGGTGCCTCAAAACCCGGGACCAGCCGTTTGTAGGAGTTGACCAGGGGATTAAAGAAAGCCGTCATGCCTTCGATATGGGCAAAGATCCCGGCGATAAACGCACGTCCCTCCCGGCTCAGGTTCAGCGGATCCGATGCGTCCGCAAACACATTTTTCCCTTCTTTATATAGAGCCATATTGATGTGCATGCCGGAGCCGTTCACATCCGCCTTCGGCTTCGGCATAAATGTAGCGTGAAGCCCGTGGCGCTTTGCCACCGTGCGCACCGCCACTTTGAATGTCATGAATTTATCCGCCGTCTCCAGCACATCCGACATGGTAAAGTCGATTTCGTGCTGGGCAGGCGCGATCTCGTGATGAGAGGACGCCACGTCATACCCCATATCCTCCATCGTAAGCACGATATCCCTTCTGGCGTTTTCGCCCAGATCCACAGGACTTAAATCCATGTATCCCGCCTGCTCGTGGGTGGTCGTCGTGGGCCGGCCGTTGTCGTCCGTATGGAAGAGGAAGAACTCGCACTCCGGGTTCACCTGGAAGGTGTATCCTTTGGCTGCTGCCAGTTCCTTCGCCTGCTTCAGGATATACCGGGGGCTTTCTTTATAAGGCGTCCCGTCCGCCCGGTACACGTCACAGATGAGGCGCGCCACTTTGCCCTGCTGGGGACGCCATGGAAGAATGCAGAACGTATCCAGAACCGGATAGAGATACAGTTCCTCCTCTCCGTTCCGGTAAAATCCTTCCATGGAAGACACATCGATCATGCATTCGTTGTTCAGTGCTTTTTCAAGCCTGCTGAACGTGATCGCCGTATTTTTCATCGTCCCGAAAATATCCGTGAACTGCAGACGGATGAATTCCACATCCTCCTCTTCTGCGATGCGCAGGATATCCTCTCTCGTATAATTTGCCATAACTGTCCGCTCCTTTTTAATCTGATATTATTTCATATCATTTTTCCTGATATTCCTTTTATATCAGTCAGAAAACGCTCTGTCAATATCCCATCAGGTCCCGGTCGACAGCCCGCGCCGCATTCCGTCCTTCTGCGATGGCCCACACTACCAGGGACTGTCCCCGGTGCATGTCGCCCGCGGTAAAGACGCGGGGTACCGTTGTTTCGTAATCCCCGGGCTTTGTCTTCACATTGGTCCTCGGATCGGTCTCTGTCTGAAATGCATCCGTCACATACTTCTGGCTGCCCAGGAATCCGGCGGCAATAAGGACGAGCTGCGCGTCCACGGTCTTCTCCGTCCCCTCCACCGGGGACATGATCATCCGGCCGGACTTTTTATCCTGCTTCGGCTCCAGGCTTATGATCTTCGCTTTCTGTACATTTCCCTTCCCGTCCTTCAGGAATTCCGTCACCGTGGTCTGATAGACGCGGGGATCCTTTCCGAACAGGGCGATGGCCTCTTCCTGTCCGTAATCAGTCTTCAGAACTTTCGGCCACTCCGGCCAGGGATTGCCCGGCGTGCGGCTCTGCGGCGGTTCCGGCATCATCTCCAGCTGGGTCACGGACTTCGCGCCCAGCCGGATCGCGGTCGCCACACAGTCATTGCCCGTGTCGCCTCCGCCGATCACCAGCACATGACGTCCTTTTGGTGAAACGAAGCCCTTATCTTTCAGGTCTGAATCCAGCAGGCTCTTTGTCACGGATTTCAGATAGTCCACCGCGAAGAAGATATTGCCCGCATCCCGGCCCGGAACAGAGATATCCCTCGGGTTGGATGCGCCGCAGGCCAGGATCACCCGGTCGTAGTCCCGCAGCAGATCCTTCGCCGGAATATCTTTTCCCACGTCCGCATTTGCCCGGAAGATCACGCCTTCCTCCTCCATCAGACGGATCCGCCGGTCGATGATGCTTTTCTCCAGCTTCATGTTCGGGATCCCGTACCGGAGCAGGCCGCCGAACCGGTCGCTGCGCTCAAACACAGTCACCGTGTGGCCCATCCGATTCAGCTCCTGGGCGGCTGCAAGCCCGGAGGGCCCGCTTCCCACAACGGCGATCCGCTTGCCGGTCCTGACAGACGGAACCCGGGGCTTCACCCATCCTTTTGCCCAGGCTGTCTCGATGATGGCCTGTTCATTGGCTTTCACCGCCACCGGCTTCCCGTTCAGGCCGCAGGTGCAGGCCGCCTCGCAGAGGGCCGGGCACACCCGGCATGTGAACTCCGGAAAACTGTGCGTCTTTGAAAGGCGTTCATAGGCCAGACGCCATTTTCCCCGGAAGACCAGGTCATTGGTCTCCGGCACCAGATTGTGGAGCGGACATCCGGAAGCCATGCCCGCGATCATCATTCCGGACTGGCAGAAAGGAACGCCGCACTCCATGCACCGCGCGCCCTGAATCCGCTGCTCTTCCAGAGACAGCGGCTTTTTAAATTCATGGAAATCCCGGATCCGTTCACCGGGTTCCCGAATCTGCGCGTCTTTTCTTTCATATTCTAAAAATCCCGTCGGCTTTCCCATCAGTCATTTCCCTCCTGTTTCTTCTGGAATACTTCTGCAAACGCTTCCATCTGCGCCTGCTCGGAACTCATGCCCTTCTCCTCCAGCTTCATGCTCAGGTTCGTCATCCGCCTGTAATCATAGGGGATGATCTTCTTGAATTTCGGCAGATATTCCTCAAAATGATCCAGCACTTCCTGCCCCTTGCGGGAACCGGTGCGCTCCACATGTTCCTTGATCAGGCTCTTCAGCTCATGGATATCCATCCGGCTCTCCATCTTTTCGATGGAAATCATCTCTTTGTTCAGATTCCTGTAGAGGGTATTCCCCTCATCCAGCACATAGGCGATGCCGCCGCTCATACCGGCCGCAAAATTCTTGCCTGTGCTTCCCAGGACGACAACCCTTCCGCCGGTCATATACTCGCAGCCGTGTTCGCCCACGCCTTCCACCACGGCCAGAGCGCCGGAATTCCGGACGGCGAACCGCTCTCCCGCCATTCCGCAGAAAAATGCTTTTCCGCTGGTCGCGCCGTAGAGCGCCACATTGCCGGCAACAATATTCTTTCCCGCATCCGCCGCGCGCTGTGCCGGCGGATAGACCGCCAGCGTGCCGCCGGAGAGACCTTTGCCGAAATAATCGTTGGCATCGCCTTCCAGGCAGAGCGTCAGGCCCCTGGGGATAAATGCGCCGAAGCTCTGTCCGCCCGCGCCTTTGCAGTTCACGGTCAGCGTATCCTGGGGCAGCCCGTGCTTATGCTGCCGGGTGATCTCTGCGCCGAGCAGGGTGCCGAAGGTCCGGTCCGTATTGCCCACCTTCACGCTGACGGAGGCTTTCTCGCCTTTACCCAGCGCCTCACCCAGTTTTTTAAGCAGGACTTTTTCGTCCATTGTTTTTTCCAGTTCAAAGTCATAGGCGTCCGCCGGATCAAAGGTCACCTTCTGCGCCCCGGCATACGGGTTATCGAGCACGGCGCTCAGATCCAGCTTCCCTGCCATGGGGCTTTTCGCATCGGTCTTCTGCGCCAGCAGGTCGGTCCGCCCGACCATCTCATCCAGGGTGCGGACACCCAGACGGGCCATGTATTCCCTCAGTTCTTCCGCGATAAACCGCATAAAGTTCACCACATATTCCGGTTTGCCCGCGAAGCGTTTCCGAAGTTCCGGATTCTGGGTGGCCACGCCCACCGGACAGGTATCCAGGTTGCAGACACGCATCATCACACAGCCCATGGTCACGAGGGGCGCGGTGGCGAAACCGAATTCCTCGGCGCCGAGGAGTGCGGCGATGGCCACATCCCGGCCGCTCATCAGCTTGCCGTCTGTCTCGATCATGACCCGGCTCCGAAGCCCGTTTCGAAGGAGCGTCTGATGAGTCTCCGCAAGGCCCAGCTCCCAGGGAAGGCCTGCGTTGTGGATGGAGCTCTCCGGCGCCGCGCCGGTTCCGCCGTCATAGCCGGAGATCAGAATCACCTGGGCGCCCGCTTTGGCCACGCCTGCGGCGACAGTCCCGACGCCGGCTTCAGACACCAGCTTCACCGAGATCCGGGCATATTTATTGGCATTTTTCAGATCATAGATGAGCTGCGCCAGATCCTCGATGGAATAGATGTCATGGTGCGGCGGCGGAGAGATCAGGCTCACGCCGGGCGTGGAATGTCTGGTCTTCGCGATCCAGGGGTATACCTTCCTTGCCGGCAGATGTCCGCCCTCGCCGGGCTTCGCGCCCTGAGCCATTTTGATCTGGATCTCGGAGGCGCTGACCAGATACCGGCTGGTCACACCGAACCGGCCGCTGGCCACCTGTTTGATGGCCGAGCAGCGGTCGTGTTCCGTTCCCGCCGAATCCAGACGGTCCTCGCTCTCGCCGCCCTCGCCGGTATTAGATTTCCCGTGGAGCATATTCATGGCAAGGGCCAGCGTCTCATGGGCCTCCTGTGAAATGGACCCGTAGGACATGGCGCCCGTCTTGAAGCGACGCACAATGCTGTCCACGCTCTCCACTTCCTCCAGCGGCACGCCCTGCTCCGGATACCGGAACTCCAGCAGAGAACGCAGATTTCCGCTGCGCTCCGCATCCACCATGGCCGTATATTCTTTAAACATGCCGTAGTCCCCCATCCGGGTTGATTTCTGCAGCATATGGATAGTTGCCGGATTGTAGCGGTGCTCTTCGCCGCCGCTTCTTGCTTTATGTTTCCCAAGGCTGTCCAGCGTCAGGTCCGTATCCCTGCCCAGCGGGTCGAATGCCGCAGAGTGCAGGGCGTCCGCATTGCGGGCAATATCTTCCAGCGTGATGCCGCCCACCCGGCTCACGGTCCCGGCGAAATACCGGTCGATCACCTCTTTTGAGATCCCCACCGCCTCAAAGATCTTGGATCCCTGGTAGGACTGGATCGTGGAGATGCCCATCTTGGACGCGATCTTCACGATGCCGTGGAGCACCGCATGGGTATAATCATCCACCGCCGCGTAATAATCCTTATCAAGCAGCCCCTCTTCGATCAGCTCCCGGATGGACTCCAGCGCCAGGTACGGGTTCACCGCACAGGCCCCGTATCCGAGCAGCACCGCAAAATGATGAACCTCTCTTGGCTCTCCGGACTCCAGGATGAGGGACATGGACGTCTGCTTCTTCGTCTCCACCAGATACTGATGGACCGCCGACACCGCCAGAAGGGACGGGATCGGCACATGGTTCTCGTCCACACCCCGGTCGGACAGGATCAGGATATTGGCCCCGTCCCGGTATGCCTTGTCCACCTCCACACACAGGTGCTCCAGGGCGCGCTCCAGTTTCGCACTCTTATAGTAAATGATCGGAACAACCGCCACGCGGAACCCGTCCCGGTGAAGATTTTTGATCTTCAGCATATCCGTATTCGTCAGAATCGGATTCTTGATCTTCAGCACCTGGCAGTTCTCCGCTTTCTCTTCGATCAGATTGCCGTTTTTCCCCACATAGACCGACGTTCCGGTAACGATCTCCTCACGGATCGCATCGATGGGCGGATTGGTCACCTGGGCAAAGAGCTGCTTAAAGTAATCAAACAGCGGGCGGTGCTTCTCTGAGAGTACGGCCAGCGGTGTATCCACACCCATGGCCGCGGTTCCCTCGCCGCCGTTCAGCGCCATTTCATAAATGGACTTCCGATACTCTTCGTATGTATATCCGAACGCTTTCTGAAGCTGTTTCTGCTGTTTTTTCGTATACTGCTCCACGCTTCTGTTGGGGATCTTCAGATCCTTTAATTCCAGCAGGGAGCTGTCCAGCCACTCTCCGTAGGGCTGCGCCGTCGCGTAGGCTTCTTTCAGCTCACGGTCGTCGATGATCCGGCCTTTTATCGTATCCACCAGCAGCATCTTGCCCGGATGAAGCCGTTCTTTTAAAAGGATCTCATCTTCCGGAACCTGGAGTACGCCCACTTCGGATGCCAGGATCACGTCGCCGTTCTTCATCACATAATATCTGGACGGGCGCAGGCCGTTCCGGTCCAGAACCGCCCCCAGCACATCCCCGTCTGAAAATACGATGGCCGCCGGACCGTCCCAGGGCTCCATCATGGTTGCATAGTACTGATAGAAATCCCGGATCTCCTGGGACAGGGTCTCATTATTCGCCCACGGCTCCGGAATGGTGATCATCACTGCCAGCGGCAGATCCATCCCGCTCATTACCAGGAATTCCAGCGTATTGTCCAGCATGGCTGAGTCGGATCCATCCCGGTTCACCACCGGAAGGATCTTGTGAAGCTGGCCTTTCAGATGTCCGGACGCCATATTCTCCTCCCGGGCGCGCATCTTGTCTGCATTGCCCCGGATCGTGTTGATTTCACCGTTGTGGACGATGAGACGGTTCGGATGCGCCCGCTCCCAGCTTGGATTCGTATTGGTGCTGAACCGGGAGTGGACCGTCGCCATGGCCGACTCATAGTCCGGATCCTGGAGATCCGCGAAGAAGGCCCGGAGCTGTCCCACCAGGAACATCCCTTTGTATACGATGGTCCGACTGGACATGGATACGACATACGTATTATCACTGCTCTGCTCAAACACTCTCCTGGCGATGTACAGCCGGCGGTCAAAATCCAGCCCCTTCTCCACATCCTCCGGCTTCTTTATAAATGCCTGGACAATGCAGGGCATACAGGATCTTGCCTTCTGTCCAAGGACGTCCGGGAAGACCGGCACCTCACGCCAGCCCAGGAACTCCATTCCTTCTTTCTCTACGATGATCTCGAACATCTTGCGGGCCTGGTTCTGTTTCAGCTCATCCTGGGGCAGGAAGAGCTGGGCCACGCCGTATTCCCGTTCGCCGCCGATCCGGATGCCTTCTTTTTTACAGATCTTTGAGAAAAATTTATGGGAGATCTGCAGCATGATGCCCACACCGTCCCCGGTCTTCCCTTCCGCATCTTTTCCCGCGCGGTGCTCCAGGTTCTCTACAATATGAAGCGCACGCTCCACGGTCAGGTGGCTCTTCTTTCCATCCTTGTTCACCACCGCGCCGATCCCGCAGTTGTCATGTTCAAAAGCAGGGGAATAAAGCCCCCTCATCTCCTGGTCTTTCATCATACAAACCTCCTCTGTCTGCCGGTCCTGAGTTTCATTTATCCGGACAGATCCGTCTGAAAGAACAAAAAAAGTCAGAATCCCCCTCTCGGAAATTCTGACGTCTTTGTCGCAGTTTTTTCAATTTTCTGTTTACTATACCCGAATTTTCCCGTTTTGTAAACCCCGGAAATAAAATTTCCAAAAAAAGATTGACAATCAGCCGGAACCGGGAATATACTATGGAGCATGAAAAGCAAAGGCGCTTTGGGTTGGTCCCAGAGCGCCCTTTTTCATTTTATTAAGGAGAGTTTATATGGAACTTTTACATCAGGACAAATTAAAAGAAGCCTGCGGCGTCTTCGGCATCTATGATCTGGAAGGCGGACCTGCGGCACATTCCATTTATATGGGGCTCAACGCCCTGCAGCACCGCGGCCAGGAATCCTGCGGCATCGCAGTCTGCGACACAAAAGGGCCGAAGGGCAATATCAACTGCCGCCGGGGCATGGGGCTTGTAAATGAAGTCTTCCGCGAAGAGGATCTGGAAAAGCTGCCCGGCAATCTCGGGATCGGACATGTCCGCTACTCCACCACCGGAGCGCCGGAGCTGAAAAACGCCCAGCCGCTGGTCATGAATTACATAAAGGGCACCCTCGCCCTGGCGCACAACGGCAATCTGGTCAATGCCGGCGCGCTCCGGAAGAACCTGGAACAAAACGGCGCCATCTTCCACACCGATACGGACTCCGAGGTGATCGCATACTGCATCGCCAGAGAACGTGTCCATACAAAAACCGTGGAGGCGGCCGTCCTGAATACCGCCCGTCTGATCCGGGGCGCCTACGCCCTGGTCATCGCCAGCCCCCGGAAGCTGACCGCCATCCGGGATCCCCTTGGCATCAAGCCGCTCTGCCTGGGGAAAAAAGGATCCGCCTATGTGATCGCCTCGGAAGACTGTGCGCTCCGGACTGTCGGCGCAGAATTTCTCCGGGACATCCGCCCGGGCGAAATGGTCACGGTCACAGAAAACGAGGTCATTTCCAATACGGAGCTGTGCCGGGACAAACAGGCGCACTGCATCTTTGAATACATTTATTTTGCAAGGCTTGACAGCACCCTGGACGGGATCAATATCTATGACGCCCGGATCCGTGCAGGCGCCGCCCTGGCGCAGTCATTTCCGGCGGAAGCCGATCTGGTGTGCGGCGTGCCCGACTCCGGCGTCCCCGCGGCGAAAGGATATTCCGAAGCGTCCGGCATCCCGTTCGGCCTGGCCTTTTATAAAAACAGCTATGTGGGCAGGACATTTATCAAACCCACCCAGGAAGAACGGGTGAACAGCGTTCACCTGAAATTGTCCGTCCTGAAATCCGTGGTAAACGGGAAGCGTCTGGTGCTGGTGGACGACTCCATCGTCCGGGGCACGACCATCTCCCGCCTGATCCGGATGCTGAAGGAAGCCGGCGCACGGAGCGTCCATGTACGCATCAGTTCCCCGCCCTTCCTCCATCCCTGCTACTTCGGGACGGACGTCCCGTCGAACCGGCAGCTCATCGCCTCTTCCCATTCAACGGAGGAGATCCGGGAAATGATCGGCGCGGACTCCCTCGCCTATATGCGGATCGAAGACCTGCCGGCCATGGCCGGGGATCTGCCGCTGTGCAGGGCCTGTTTCGACGGTCATTATCCGATGAAGATCTGAGAAAGGGGACAGCCCCGGTCTCAGCTCATCCATATAAATAACAGAAAGAAGGTATCATCTATGTGTACGATCATGTGTTACTGCTCGCCCGGAGCAGATTACGGCCGCTTTGCCGGCGGACTTTCAAGAACCATTTCCCGCGGACCCGACGCATCCAGGATCCTTGACACCGGTGCCGGGCTCATGGGCTTCCAGCGTCTGTCCATCATGGGCCTTACAGAAGAAGGTATGCAGCCCTTTACCCTGCACGGAAACTTCCTTGTCTGCAACGGCGAGATCTACGGCTTCCGCCCGGTAAAGGACGAACTGATCCGGAAAGGGTATACATTTGCCAGCGACAGTGACTGCGAGATCCTGCTGCCCCTCTATGAAGAGATGGGTACGGATATGTTTGCCCGGCTGGATGCGGAATTCGCCCTGGTCCTCTATGACGCCAAAGCGGAATCCTGGATCGCCGCAAGGGATCCCATCGGCATCCGCCCACTCTTCTACGGCTACGACCGGGACAGCAATATCCTCTTTGCCAGCGAAGCCAAAAACCTGGAAGGCCTGACAGACGAGATCTTTCCATTCCCGCCCGGACATTATTATAAAGACGGGGAATTCATCTGCTATCGGGATATTACGGCCGTTCCGGAAATCTGCCACGACGACCTGGATACAATCTGCCGCAACATTCACGACCGCCTCATCGCCGGCGTAAAAAAACGTCTGGATTCCGACGCGCCCATGGGATTTCTCTTAAGCGGCGGCCTGGATTCCTCCCTGGTGTGCGCCATCGCCGCTTCTGTTTTTGAGAAACCGATCCGCACCTTTGCCATCGGTATGGAGACCGACGCCATCGACCTGAAATACGCCCGGGAAGCCGCAGAATATATCGGAAGCGAGCACACGGAAGTCCTCATCACCCGGGATCAGGTGATCGAAGCCCTGCCCGAAGTCATCAAAGCGCTCGGCACCTATGACATCACCACCATCCGTGCTTCCATGGGCATGTATCTGCTCTGCAAAGCGATCCACGAGACGACGGACGTCCGCGTCCTGCTGACCGGGGAGATCTCGGATGAGCTGTTCGGTTATAAATATACGGATTTCGCCCCGTCCCCGGAGGAATTCCAGAAAGAATCCGTAAAACGTGTAAAAGAACTGTACATGTACGATGTGCTCCGCGCGGACCGATGCATCAGCGTCCACTCCATGGAGGCCCGGGTGCCCTTCGGCGACCTGGACTTCGTCTCCTATGTAATGTCCATTGACCCGGCGAAAAAAATGAATACCTACAACAAAGGAAAATATCTGCTGCGCCGGGCATTTGAAAAAGACGCCCTCCTTCCGCATTCCATCCTGATGCGGGAGAAAGCCGCCTTCTCCGACGCGGTCGGCCACTCCATGGTGGATGACCTGAAAGAATATGCAGCGTCCGTCTACACCGACGGAGAATTCGCAGAAAAAGCGGCACGCTACAGCTATGCCGCTCCGTTTACCAAAGAATCCCTCCTGTACCGGGAGATCTTCGAATCCTTCTATCCCGGCCAGGCCCACATGATCAAAGATTTCTGGATGCCAAATAAAGAATGGGAAGGATGCGATGTAAGCGATCCCTCCGCCCGGGTCCTGTCAAACTACGGGGCCAGCGGGGTTTAATATATACCTTTTTCT
>DWUU01000009.1 GCA_019120575.1 Candidatus Mediterraneibacter quadrami | reverse complement strand
ACAAAAAAGATTTTCATAAATTACAATTTACTTAATGGGGGAGAAAGATAATGAGAAATTATACAATAACGTCTAAGTTTGCATTAGGGGTATGTTTGTGTTTTTATATATTTCCGGTAGAAACTGAACATTTCAATAAATCGGATTGCTGCTGAGAGAGTGGTAGTACAGAAGATTATGTATTGTCTATGACAGAAAGTTGAGGGAGAAAAATGAAAAGGATTTCCAAGAGGGGGCTGTCAATTATAGGATTAGCAGCAATATTGGGTGCGGTATTATTACTGACAGTATCTTTATTTTTACGATTTAAGCCATTGCCAAGGGATAAAGATAAAGAATTCGAAAATGGTTCTAAAATTGAGAGGACAGTGCTTTCTGAGGTCCAGGAAGAATCTCTTTACAAGTTATGTAAAGTGTGGGGATATGTTAAATATCGTCATCCGCTGGTTGTTTCAGGAGATATAAACTGGGATGCAGAACTTTTTCGGGTAATGCCTGAAGTATTAAAATCCGAGAACTGTGCTGCAACAAATGAGATTCTCCTGGATTGGTTGCAGAAATTCCCATATGATGTAAAGGACAGCAAGGAAACCAAGAACCTGAAGTCCCTTCAGGATAGGAAGGGGCTTCAGGTTGCGGATACTGCATGGATAGAAGATAAAGAATTTCTTGGAAATGAATTGAGCAGATATCTCTGCGATTTGTCTCAGATTTATATTTTAACACGGGAAGATTCTTATGCACCTTTTGAGAATCAATCAAAAGTTACTTTTCACAATGAAAAAAGATATCCGGTGGAAGATACAGATATGGGAATGAAATTACTGGGGTTGTTTCGTTTCTGGAACATGTACGAATATTATTCTCCAAATGTTGATATTACGGTAAAAGATTGGGATACAGTTTTAAAAGAATCCATTCCTGTAGTTGCAGAATCCTCCGATTACCGCAGCTATGTTCTTGCAATCGCACAAACTGCGGCTATGACGGGGGATGCACATATTACAATTAGTGATAAAGAGCAGATACTGGAGTATTATTATGGCGATCATTTTTTGCCATGTAGTATTAAAATGGTTGATGGACAGGCAGTAGTAACTCAGACAGCTCAGAGTAATTGTCAGTTAAAGCCAGGAGACATTCTTCTGGAAATTGATGGAATGACAATGGAAGAGCGGATAGAGGAACAAAAGAAATATCAGGCTATACCTGAGTCGGATAAAATCCTTTATAAAATGAGAAATTTATTACTCCAATCGAAAAAGGAACAGGCTGAAGTGCGAATTGCCCGAGGAGAATCTGAAGAAACAGTGCAGATCACGACACAGAACTCTCCCTATGCTTATCAAAATCCTATTGAAAATGGTCTTTTAAAAGAAAATACAATTGGATATATTGATCCATCAGTCCTTAAAGAGGGAGAACTGCAGAAATTAATGGATAGATTTCATGATACGAATGGTATTATCATAGATCTACGGTACTATCCCTCGGTTTATATCCCGTATTTATTGGGAGAATATATTGTACCAACTCAGAAAGTATTTACTATTATGACTACCCCTAACCCAGCAATGCCTGGTGCATATTTAAAAAGTGAATTAGTAGTAGGGAAAGAGCAAAATTTAAAAGAAGATGAGTTATATCGTGGGGAAATTATTCTTTTAATGAATGAAGAAAGTATTAGCCGGGCAGAATTTACAATTATGGCACTCCGCCAGGCTCCCAAAGCTACAGTTGTGGGAAGTCCGTCGCTTGGAGCAGACGGAGACATTGTTGAATGTTATTTACCCGGGCAGATTAGGATGTATATGACCGGATTAGGAGTTTACACACCACAAGGAGAACCGACTCAGCGATGTGGGCTTGAACCGGATGTAGAATGCTATCCAACGGTAGAGGGAATCAGAGATGGAAGGGATGAGCTGATAGAAAAAGCAATAGATATAATCGAAAGTGTTTAAAGAGGTTTCCTCGCGCTCGGATCATGTATATATATGCTCAGATAAAATATAATCATGGTATTTATAGACACGCAGAAAGAATTGCTACAACATGATTCTTAAATGATAACAGTATGATAACAAAACTTTTTGAAACTATGCGAAATCAGTGGAAAAATCGTAGTTTATTACACAGAATGAATTGAAAAATACGCTTTACATATTCTAATATACCAGTCTGATACCGTGAGGGTGGCCGTACAGTAGGATCAGGTACTGTAGCATCCATCATCGAATAAGTCCGCGTAAGGCTACAAGCCGTGCGAAAATGCAAATAAAATCAGGGAAGAATGCTTGCATTCTTCCCTGTATTTTTTTGCGTTTTCATAGGGCGCCAGCCCGCGAGTGAGATGAAGCGCGAAGCGGAATCGAACTGCGCACGGCGGAGTGCATGCGGCGACTGCCGCGACCGAGATGAAGCAAAGCGGAATCGAGGTGTCTCGTTGCGCACGGCGGAGTGCATAGGGCGCCAGCCCGCGAGTGATGCCTGAACACTTGGCGAGGTGCTTTCGAGCCTGGTGTGAAGGTACACAGAGGGGATGAAGCGCGAAGCGCGTAATCGAACTGCGCACGGCGGAAAAATCATTCGAGAATCCTTGTTTTTCCTAAGTCGGAACCGGTCCGCCCAATACGAAAGCAAAGCATAAAAACAGAAAAATAAGTAACGGAAATAATAAAGCCAGTATTCCGGACACCAATGTGGCAGTATAAGTTAAACGATGCCGGGCTCTGTAAATACTGAGTCCTGTCAGATAAAGTCCTGTGCCGAGCATAATGAGAGGTAAACAGATCATTATAAACCCTTCCGGTTGCATTGTATCAATAAGAAACAGCAGCATAATGAGTGTTGAAAAAGCTGTTGCAGTTATGATTATGTTTCTTCTTTCGATTTTTCTTTGAAATGCAACAACATCAATAACGTTATTGATGGCTTCTGAAGCATTATCTTTGGGGATTGTCTGCTCAGGTATTCTTTCTGACTGCATTATTTCCAGGATGCTGACATAAAATACCTCGGCCAGAGGTTCGATCATTTTAATGTCCGGAAAACCGGTCCCTCTTTCCCACTTTGAGACTACTTTATCAGTTATATTGAGTTTTTCTGCCAGTTCAAGCTGCGTTCATCCTTTTTCTTTTCTGAGTTTTAAGATGAACTGTCCAAATTTTTTGTTGTCCATAATGAACTCCTTTTTTATTGTGGTTTTATTATACACATAACCATGATATTCGTCACTCGATGCATTGTAGAATTGCTGTGATCTCAAGGTGAATTTGAATTTATATTGGAAAGTCAATCAAAATATCTTCCAATTTTGTACGTTTATTCTATTGAAAATTTGATTGACAAACCATGATTTTAGGATAAAATAAAGTTGACTTTAGATTTTCATAAAAAGGAGGTTCAGCGCATATGCAATATATCCATCGGACTCTGGAACGTAAATTTCTTAAGATGAGTTCTTTTTTTAAAGCGGTGCTGGTAACCGGGGCAAGGCAGGTCGGAAAGACAACAATGCTGAAACACCTTGCAGAAAATGAGAACAGAACCTATGTGTCAATGGATAACCAGATGGCGCGTGCGCTTGCAAAGACGGATCCGGTCCTGTTTTTTCAGATGTATAAGCCTCCGATCATAATAGATGAGATCCAGAAGGCGCCGGAACTTTTTGAACAGATAAAAATAATGTGTGACGAAACGGATCAAAGAGGACTTTTCTGGCTGACCGGATCGCAGCAGTATCATATGATATCCAATATCCGCGAGACTCTTGCGGGAAGAATCGGGATACTTGAATTGTACAGTTTATCAAAGAATGAAACAGATAATATAATATTTCCGAATGAACTAGATTTTACGCTGGATTGTCTGCTGGAAAGACAGAAGGTATCCGGGAAAAATGATATCACAGATATATTTGATCATATATGGAAAGGCGGCATGCCTGCGGCTCTGAATGCAGATGAGGAACAGCGGCAGGAATATTTCAATTCTTATATTGAGACTTATCTGATGCGGGATGTATCGGAAGAGGGCGGGATTACGGACACAGTCCGGTTCCGGCGGTTTCTGAACGCCTGTGCTGCGCTGACGGCGGAGCAGGTCAATTACAGTACTCTGGCGGAAGCGGCGGATATTTCTCAGCCCACTGCAAAAGCATGGCTTCTTCTTCTGGAAAGTCTTGGGATTATTTACCTGTTGAAGCCCTTTGCCAATAACGAAATAAAGCGGCTGGCAAAGACGCCGAAATTATATTTCTGCGATACGGGCCTGTGTGCGTATCTCTCAATGTGGCTCACAAGAGATACATTGATGAACGGAGCGGCAAGCGGACATTATTTTGAAAACTATGTGGTTGCAGAGCTGTTGAAGAATTATTCTTATTTACAGTCAGAAGTTAATCTGACGTATTACCGTGACTCTAACGCAAAAGAAATTGATGTGCTTATTGAGGAAAATGGCAAGATACATCCGCTGGAGATAAAAAAATCGGCAAATCCGAACCGGCGGGAGATAAAGAAATACGAAGTGCTTGAAAAGACAGGTATGCAGATCGGCGCCGGCGGGATCTTATGCATGTGTGAAGAAGTGATACCGATTAATAGCAGGAACAGCTTTATACCGTGCAATCTTATCTGAAATATCTGGCAGAGCAGTACGAAAGGAAACAAAAACAGCATGAAAATCAATATTTTTATGATCCTGCCGGGCAATGCGGCTATGGCCCGACAGGATCGTGATCCCGCTTCTGATCCGGGACAGGAAGCCTGGGTTGCCGGTCAGCGCTGATCCTTTGTCTGGATACGGATCGTCCCTTCTTTCAGCGAGATCGGCTCAGAACTTGCACCGATAAAGCAGATGTAGTACTCGCCGGTTTTTTCTGCCGTCAGTTCATATTTCAGATTCGGACCTGTCACCGGAACGATTTCGTTGTTCATGAGCGTATGATCAAGTACATAGCAGGATGCGACATGCTGGGCTTTATCCGGCTCCCGGTCCAGCGGGTATGTTTCTGTTTCGAATATAAGGGTATCGCCTTCTGACAGGTGCCAGCCGCTGCCGTCTGCCTTCGTGAAGACGATCATCGTGCCGTTCTCGAAAATGACTTCAGGAGTTACTTCGCAGACATTTCTTTCTTCTGCCTGGAACCAGGCGACTGAATGGGGGAGTACGTCCGGATCCGCTGCGCTGGTGATGATCTTGCTGTCACCAAAGATATCCTGAAATGTCGGCTCGGGAGCAGGAGGCGTCCCTCTTACATAGTTACCGTCCTTGTCATACACGGTCCATGTGAGACAGGCGTCTTTGCCGATCAGGTCCCGGTTTTCATCTGTGATCAGTGCAGCTCCGTCTCTGGAAAGATCATACTGATAGGCTGCGAATGCGATGCCGGAAGCAGAGAGGATGAGGATGGCGGCGATGAGCAGGCGGAGCATCTTTCTGTGCCGGTGCGTTCCCTTTTTTTTCGCAGTATGGCTGCCGCTGCGGGCGGCCTGTTCCATGACAGAACGGACCGTTTCGTTTATATCGCAGAGATCTGGCCGGATCATGGAATTCTCGGACTGTGCCAGCATGATCCCCGCATCTTCTGCGATGAGATCGAATAAATCATAGTAAGTGATCTTCATAAGAAAACCCCCTTTCTTCCAGTATTGTTTTGAATTTTTTCCGGCTTCGCTGCAGACGGCTCTTGACGGTCGGAAGCGGCAGCCGCCATTCATCGGCGATCTGCTGCAGCGTCAGTTCCTGAAAGTAATATTTCAGAAGAATGAGCCGGTCTTCCGGTTTCAGTTCCTTAAGGGCGGAAAGGATGACGCTCCGTAATTCAGCCTGGTGGAACTGGTCGGGCAGATTGCCGAAAATGTCTTCTTCCAGAGAAACGGTATTTCGCAGTTTTTTCTTTTCGGCAATAGCTGTGTTCCTTGCAAGCGCGCCGATATAGGACTTCAGCCTGTCCGTACAGAATCCGGGAGATGATTGCGGCAGCATACTGATGAAACAGGCGAATGATCTCTTCCAGGGCTTCCTGGTCCTTTTTCTTCAGGCGCCGGATCAGTTCGAGCTCTTTATCGTTCATGTGTTTATCCTCCTCTTTGACTATATATACTGTTCCGGGAAAAGAAAAGATGCATAAATACCTGATATTAACGATGCGGACCATGCTGGGTCTTTTGATTTTAAGCAGAATATTATATCAGGAAACAAAAAGTAAAGTTATTTTGATACATCAAAATAACTTTACTTTTTTGCGCGTTTATTCTAAAATTGAAGTGTAAATAATATAGAAACGGAGGTGTTTTTATGATCAAACGTGAAAATATATTAAAAAGGATCCGTCCGTTTTACGATAATGAACTGATCAAGGTGCTGGTCGGTCTGAGACGTTCCGGGAAATCCGTGCTTTTGCATCAGATCATGGACGAATTGCTGCAGGCCGGCGTGGAGAAAGAACAGATCATTTACATGAATTTTGAGGATTTTCAGTATTCTTCAATCACAAATGCGCAGCGGCTGTATGATTATATCTGTGACAGAAGGCAGAATGAAAGAAGATATTATCTCTTTTTTGATGAGATCCAGATGGTGTCGGAATTTGAAAGGGTGATCAATTCATTCCGGGCGACCTGGGATGTAAGTATTTTTATCACAGGCTCAAACAGTAAGCTTTTATCGGGAGAGCTTGCGACGCTGCTGTCGGGCAGATATGTTACGTTCCGGGTGATGCCCTTTTCGTTTAAGGAAGCGTGTGAGGCGAGACGGATTGACAGTCCGGATGAAAATGATCTCACAGAATATATGAACTGGGGCGGCATGCCGCAGCGTTTTTCCATGCAGGGAGAGAGCGAGATCCGGACTGTTCTGCAGGATCTGTACAATTCCGTTGTACTGCGGGATATTGTGCAGAGAACGGGCTCAAAAGATGTGGATCTGTTAAACCGGATTATGGAATATCTCATGGCAAACCCTTCCCAGACATTTTCCTCCCAGGGCATATTGAAGTATTTTAAAAGTGTGGATCGGAATGTGAGCACGCAGACATTATATAATTATCTGGACCATATACAGACTTCTCTTATTGTGTCGAAAGCGCAGCGGTATGATATAAGAGGCAGGAAGATCCTGACCACGCTGGATAAGTATTATCTTACAGATCCGGGGCTTGGAAGGATCCATAACAGCGGCTTCAAACTGGAGATGGGAGCGCTTCTGGAAAATGTAATTTACAACGAACTGCTCGCCAGAGGATACGAGGTATATGTCGGCAAGATCCCGAGGGGGGAAGTGGATTTTGTGGCTCTGAAAGACGGGAAGAAAGAATATTATCAGGTGGCCTATTATCTGTATGATCAGAAAGTGATCGACCGGGAGTTCGGAGCGTACTCCAATATACAGGATAATTATCCGAAATATGTGATATCCATGGATAAGCTGGATTTTTCCAGAGAGGGGATCATACATCTGAATGCACTGAAATTCCTGACAGAGCAGTAAGGATAAAATAAACCTGACTTTAGATTTTCATTAAAGGAGATACAAAAACATGAATTCCGTGTTTAAGCTTTCTAATATTTTTATGATCCTGCTGGGGAATGCGGCCATGGCATTGGGGATCGTTATGTTTATCCTGCCGAACGGCCTGATGACGGGCGGGACGACGGGCCTGTCCCTGATCGTCGGGCATTATACCAGCCTGCCGATCTCGGCGTTTGTCTTTCTGTTCAATGCCGTGATGTTTATTCTCGGCCTGGTTGTCCTTGGCAGAGCATTTGCAATGACGACGTTGCTCAGCACGTTTTTCTATCCGGTTGCTCTGGAGTTTTTTCAGCGCATTCCGGCTGTCGCGGAAGGGATCACCGATGACCGGCTCCTGTCCAGTCTCTTTGGCGGACTGTTCATCGGATTTGCCCTGGGCATCGTGATCCGGGCGGGAGCATCCACAGGCGGAATGGATATCCCGCCGCTGATCCTGAACAAAAAGCTGGGGCTGCCGGTATCGGGGCTTTTGTACGCATTTGACATTGTGATCCTGATCGGCCAGATGCTGTTCTCGGATAAGGAAGCGATCCTGTACGGGATCCTCCTGGTCATGACTTATACGATCGTGCTGGATAAAGTGCTGGTATTCGGACGCGCGCAGACCCAGGTGAAGATCATAAGCGAGAGGGTGGAGGAGATCAATACCGCCATCAACCGGGAGATGGACCGCGGATCCACCCTGATCCATACAGCGACCGGCTATCTGAAAAAGGAGCAGGATATGATCATGACCGTCATCTCCAACCGGCAGCTGGCGCATCTGAACCGGCTGGTCACGGAGATTGATCCCAACGCATTTATGGTAGTGGCGAAAGTAAACGAAGTCAGCGGCAAAGGCTTCACCCTTCCGAAGCATCAGGCGGCCGGGCACAGATAGAACGGGAACGAATGCATAATCTGTCTGAAGAATACAAATGCTGTTTCCAACAGATCGGATGGGAATGGTGAGGAAATGATTTCAGGCTTAAAGAACAGTTTTAATCTGAAGATCCTGCTCTGGGATCTCCTCTATGATATTGCCGGCAGCATCCTTTATGCTGCCGGCATTTATACCTTTGCGGGAAATGCGGATTTTGCTCCGGGCGGCGTGACCGGCCTGGCGCTTATCCTGAATGATCTGACCGGTTTTCCGGTGGGAACACTGACCCTTCTTTTTAATATTCCGCTTGTCCTGATCAGTTATAAGGCGGTGGGAAAGCGGCTGCTCCTGAAAAGCGCGAAGACGATGGTGATCGCTTCGTTTTTCCTTGATGCGGTCTTTCCGGTGCTGCCCGTGTATTCCGGAAGCAGGCTGATGGCGGCGCTTTGTTCCGGCGTATTTCTGGGATGCGGGATGGCGCTGTTCTATATCCGCGGATCATCCTCGGGCGGCATTGATTTCCTGACGCTTACGATCAAGAAGAAAAAGCCGTACCTGTCGATCGGTGTGATCACCATGGCCATTGACCTTGCGGTGATCCTGCTGGGCTGGTCGGTGTTCGGGGATGTGGATGCGGCGCTCTACGGGCTGACGGCGACCGGGATCTCCGCCATCGTGCTGGACAAGATCCTGTACGGCGCCGGCGCGGGCGCGCTGGCCATTATTATTACGGAGCAGGGGGCGGCGGTTACGGAGCGGATCCGGGAAAATGTGCGGCGGGGCGTCACGGTGATCCCGGCGTCCGGCGGCTACACCGGCATGCATCGGGATGTACTGCTGTGCGCCTGCGCCAAGGCGGAGGCGTGGCTGATAAAACAGGCGGTGCAGGAAGCGGATGCCGGGGCGTTCTGTATGTTTACCGAGACAAGCGAGGTGTTCGGAGAAGGGTTCCAGGGGAAAGCAGAGTGACTGAAACCGGGTATGGGTTGTGCAATATATATAAAGAATAGAATAATATTTTCAAAATATTGAAAGCAATATATAAATATGATAGTATGACTATCATAAGGAACAGAAGGGAGAGGTGCCCTATGAAAGAATCCCAGGCACGGATCCGCAGCTCCCGGTACCGTTCGCAGAAGATCATCGCGGCGGCCATGGAGCTGTTCTGTGAAAAGGGGATCGAGCAGACTTCGGTTGATGAGATCGCCGCGCGTGCCGGCGTGGGAAGCGCCACGATCTACCGTTACTATGACACCAAGGCCGGACTTGCCGTGGAAGCGGGAGTCGCTTACTGGAGAAAGATCGACAGTGAATACCTGGATGTGAATGGCGTCGCCGGCTACCCGGACATGACCGGGCTGGAGCAGTTGCAGTACATATTGAATGCGCTTGTGCGGATCTTTGAGCATGAGGAAGCGTTTTTCAAATATCTGCAGGAATTTGACGTATTCATTTTCCAGAACCGGGTGGCGAAAGAGAAGCTGACGGAGTATGAGGCCTGCATCATGAGCCTGAAGCCGCGGGTCACGGATGCACTGGAAAAGGGGCTGAATGACCGGACCCTGTCTTTTGAATGGACGCCGGATGAAGTCTGCTATTCTCTGGCGCATACGCTGTTCGGCCTGATGAAGCGTCTGGCGTGGAACGGGAGCATGCTGAACCTGGATCTGAAGGTGAGCCTGCTCCTGCAGGTGAAGATCGCGGTGCAGCTCATGATCGACGGACTGAAAGCTTAGAGGAGAGAGGACGATGTACAAAGTATACGAGATCAAGAAACGGATATTTGACGACAATGACCAGGAGGCGGACAAGGTCCGGAAGGAGCTGAAAGAAAACGGCACCTTCCTGATCAACCTGATGTCTTCGCCGGGCGGCGGGAAGACGACCACTCTGCAGCGTACGATCCGGGCGCTGCAGGATGAGATGCGCATCGGCGTGATGGAGGCGGACATTGACAGCGCGGTTGACGCGGACGCCATCAGTGAGACCGGGGCGAAGGTGATCCAGCTCCACACCGGCGGCATGTGTCACCTGGATGCGGATATGACCCGCCAGGGGCTGGAAGAACTGGGGACTGACGACGTGGATCTGGCCATCCTGGAAAATGTGGGCAATCTGGTGTGCCCGGCGGAATTTGACACCGGCGCGGTGAAGAACGTGATGATCTTAAGCGTTCCGGAGGGAGATGACAAGCCGCTGAAATATCCGCTCATGTTTCAGGTGTCCCACTGCCTGCTGATCAATAAGATTGATGCGGCGTCCTGTTTTGACTTCGACTTCGACGCCTGCAGGGAGCGGGTGCTGCGGCTGAACCCGGATATGAAGATCATCCCGGTCTCTGCGAAGACGGGCGAGGGGATGGAAGAGTGGTACGGCTGGATAAGAGAACAGGTAAAGGAATGGAAGGAGGCGGATAAATGAGTGAAGAGAGAAAACTGATCCTGAAACTGGGGCAGATGATCACAGACCGGATCGGGCATAAGGTGACGGTGGACGACCCCGAGTACTGGGGGCTTGCGGAAGTACTTACCGACGAGATGGCGGAAGTATGTCTGTCCATGAAAGTCAGAAAGCCGATGACACTGGAGCAGATCGCGAAGAAGTCGGGGAAAGACAAGGCGAGAGTACAGCAGCTCCTTGATGAGATGTCCGTGATCGGCATGATCGAGTACAACTGGGAAAATGAGGACAGACATAAACAATACGTGCTCCCCATGTTCGTGCCCGGCTGCGCGGAGTTTATGATGATGAACAAGAAGCAGACCGAGGAGCATCCGGTGCTGGCGGATTTCTTTGAAAACATGTCCCGGCTGCCCCTTGAGAAGGTGACGCCGATGGTGCCGCCGGGCGGCTCCGGCATCGGGATGCATGTCATTCCGGTGGAGAAGGCGATCCCGGCGCAGCAGCAGTCTGCGAGTGTGGAGCACATTTCCCACTGGCTTAGGAAATATCAGGATAAATACGCAGTGGGCGCCTGCTCCTGCCGCCGGCAGCAGACCATGCGCGGCGAGGGGTGCGGAGAGATCGAGGGCGACTTGTGCATCGGCGTGGGCGACATGGCGGACTATCTCGTGGAGACAGGAAAAGGGCGCTATATCGATCTGGACGAAGTGATGGAGATCCTGGAGCGCGCCGAGCGGAACGGATTCGTACACCAGATTACCAATATCGACGGCGAGGAGAAGATCTTCGCCATCTGTAACTGCGCGCCGGGCGTCTGCAACGGACTCCGGACGTCCCAGCTTTTCAATACGCCGAACATGTCCCGTTCCGCATACCGGGCGCATGTGGAGAAAGAAAAATGCGTTGCCTGCGGAAAGTGCGTGGAGGTCTGTCCCGTGGGCGCGGCGAAGCTGGGGCAGAAGCTCTGCACGAAGCACGGCGAGATCAAATATCCGAAAGCGCTGCTCCCGGATGCGGAGAAGTGGGGACGTGACAAATGGGATCCGGATTACCGGGACCATGCGAAGATCAACTGCTACGAGACCGGTACGTCGCCGTGCAAGACAGCCTGTCCGGCGCACCTGGCAGTGCAGGGCTACATAAAGATGGCGGCGGAGGGACGGCATCTGGACGCGCTGAGGCTGATCAAACAGGACAATCCTTTCCCGGCCGTGTGCGGCGCGATCTGCAACCGGCGCTGTGAGGATGCCTGCACAAGGGGCACGGTGGATCAGGCCGTTGCCATTGATGAGATCAAGAAATTCATCGCGGAGCAGGAGCTCCATGAAGAACACCGGTATGTTCCGCTCTGCGAGAACCATGAGGGAAAACAGTTTGAGCAGAAGATCGCGGTCATCGGCGCAGGGCCGGCCGGCATGTCGGCGGCATATTATCTGAAGACGAAGGGCTACCCGGTAACCGTTTTTGAAAAAGCTGAGCGGCCCGGCGGCATGCTGCTGAACGGCATTCCAACATTCCGGCTGGAGAAGTCCGTGATCGAAGCGGAGATCGACGTACTCCGGCAGATGGATGTGGAGTTCCGATGTGGAGTGGAAGCAGGCAGAGACATAACGATCCCGCAGCTGCGCGAAGAAGGCTACCGCGCCTTCTATGTGGCCATCGGCGCCCAGGGCGGCAGGAAAGCGGGCGTTCCCGGCGAGGATGCGGATGGCGTGCAGACCGGCGTAGAATTCCTGTACCAGATCAATCTGGCGGAGAGCCGTGCAGAACTTTCCGGCAGAACTGTGGTCGTCGGCGGCGGGAATGTGGCCATCGATGTGGCCAGGACAGCGCTCCGCTCCGGTTCGGAGGCGGTCAGCATGTACTGTCTGGAGAGCCCGGAAGAGATGCCGGCGGCTGCGGACGAAGTGGCGGAGGCCCGGGAAGAAGGCGTGATCGTCTGGAACGGATGGGGACCGAAAGAGATCCTGACGGAAGGCGGTAAAGTCACAGGCATTGTCCTCAAAAAGTGTACATCTGTATTTAATGCGGAAGGCCGGTTCGCACCGGTATATGATGAGAACGAGTGCATGACCGTACCGTGCGAAAATGTGCTCCTGTCCATCGGCCAGTCCATCCAGTGGGGCGAACTCCTGAAAGGTACGGCAGTGGAATTCAATCCCAACGGGACGGCCAAGGCGGATCCGGTGACATACCAGACGGCAGAGCCGGATATCTTCGTGGGCGGCGACGTCTATACGGGACCGAAGTTTGCCATCGATGCTATCGCGGCGGGCAAACAGGGCTGTGAATCCATCCACCGGTTCGTGCATGAAGGGCATTCTCTGACGCTGGGGCGCGACCTGCGGCAGTTTACAGAGCTTGACAAGGACGATGTGGTGCTGGAGGAGTTTGACAACGCGAAGCGGCAGATCCCGGGAAGGAAAGCCGGGATTGCGAAAGAGAGCTTCCGCGACCTGCGCAGTACATTTACGGAAGAGCAGGTGAAGATCGAGGCCGCCAGATGCCTCGGATGCGGAGCCACGGTCGTGGATGAGAATAAATGCATCGGCTGCGGCCTGTGTACGACGCGATGCGAGTTCGACGCTATTCATTTAAGCCGCGACCTGCCGGAGATGAGCACCATGAGAAAAGCGGAGGACAAGCTGAAAGGCATCCTGCCCTATGCGCTCAAACGCGCCATCAGGATCAAATTTAAGAAGAACTGAAAAGCCGGAAGAGAAAAATGCATGAATTAGGGATAATCGTACACATCACAAAGACGCTTCAGAGTGTTGCAAAAGAAAATCATTTAAATGAGATCGGCTCGGTCACCCTGGAGGTGGGGGAGGTCAGCTCCATCGTCCCGGATTATCTGACGGACTGCTGGGCGTATTACCGGAAGAAGTTCCCGCTCATCGAGAAGGCGGAGATGAAGATCGAGATCCTGCCCGCGGTGACGTACTGCGAAGCCTGCGGAAAGACATACCCGACCGTGCAGTATGGCCGTCAGTGCCCGCACTGCGGCAGCTGGGATACATACCTGGCGGCGGGGGACGAGTGCAATATCCGGGAGATCGAGGCGTGCTGAGCCCGGAGAAAAGTCCGGACCGTTCCATTAAAAATTAACAAAAGAGAGAAAAGGGGGCATTTGTTATGCTGTTTCATGTTTACGGTGCGGAGGCTGTACCGCAGTGGATCGCCATGCTGGGAGTTCTGGCGGCGCTGATCCTGCTCAATGAATTTGCGAGGAGAACGAAAGCCGGAGGGATCATCATGTTCTTCGTGATCCCGGCGGCGCTGACGGTTTACTTCATCGCCATTGCCGTAGGCGCCGGGATGGGCGCGGAGTGGGCGCTGACCAATCAGACCCACGTCTACATGAACGGTTGGTTCCACTATGCGAAGCTCTATGCGTCGCTGGCGGGCTGTATCGGATTTATGATGATCAAGTATGAGTGGGGCATCGGCAGGACCCACTGGTTTAAAGCCTATCCGTTCGTGATCGTGGCGATCAACATCCTGATCGCGGTTGCCAGTGATTTCGAATCCGCCATCAACGGATGGTATTCCTGGTGGCTGTCCTCCGAGGACGTCTGGCTCTTCGGCGGCTGGCACAATGTGTTCAACGGACTTGCCGGCATCATCAACATTTTCTGTATGACCGGCTGGTGGGCGGTGTACAGTTCAAAGGATAAGAAGGACATGATCTGGCCGGATATGATCTGGGTCTACATCATCGTCTATGATATCTGGAACTTCGCCTATACATACAACTGTCTGCCCACCCATTCCTGGTTCTGCGGCGTGGCGCTCCTTCTGGCGCCGACCATCGCGGCGCTCCTCTGGAACAAGGGCGGCTGGATCATGAACCGTGCGAACACGCTGTGCATCTGGTGCATGTTTGCCCAGGTGTTTCCGCTCTTCCAGGAGACGCTCTCCGACGGGACGCAGCTTTTCCCGTGGGCGACGCTTCCGAAGCTTTACGCGGACGGGACGCTGAACGGCATTGCCGCAGGCGGAAATGCGAACGCAGACCCGACGATGATGACCGTGGTGAGCGTGCTGGCGCTGGTGACGAATATCGCGGCGCTTGCGTACATCATTTATGCGTCTAAGAAGAAAAAGATCAATCCGTATAAAAACGAAGTATTTACAGAATTTAAATATTACAAGAACGCGGCAGCGAGAGCGGAGATGAAATAATGGGAAAAAGATATTTAAACTGTACGGCGTCGGATATTCTCAAGATGGACAGCGCGCAGCTGATCGACGCCATTGCGGGAAGCGAGGGAAGGCTTCTGGTGTGTGAGACAATCGGAGCGGTGCGTCCGATGCTCGGGGATGTGACCAACGCAGAGTTCGCCTGCGCCATGGGTGCGGATCTGCTGATCCTGAATTTATTTGACGTAAATAAGCCGGAGGTGCAGGGGCTGCCGGAGACGGCGCCGGAAGATGTGATCCGGGAAGTGAAGTGGCTGACCGGCCGGGCTGTGGGGATCAATCTGGAACCTCTGGAGGAGGATGTGGAGAGTTCCGTGGAGACAAACGGAGAATGGCATCTGACTTCCGGGCGGGCGGCGACCGTTGAGAATGTCCGCAAAGCCATAGACATGGGCGTGGACTTTATCGTCCTCACTGGCAATCCGGGGGTGGGCGTGACGAATGCGGCAATCATCCATACGCTCCGGAAATTCCGGCAGGAATTCGGCGACCGGGTGATGCTCATTGCCGGGAAGATGCATGCGGCGGGCGTGCTTGCAGAAAGCGGGGAGAATATCATCACGGAAGAAGATGTGCGGGCGTTTATCGGCGCGGGCGCAGACGTGGTGCTCATGCCTGCGCCGGGGACGGTGCCGGGCATTACCACCGAATATATCCGAGGGCTGGTGTCCTGCGCCCACAGTCTGGGTAAACTGACCCTGACTGCCATCGGAACATCCCAGGAAGGTGCGGATACAGCAACGATCCGTGAGATTGCCCTGATGTGCAAGATGACCGGGACGGACCTTCATCATCTGGGGGATTCCGGATATCTGGGCATGGCTCTCCCGGAGAATATCCTGGAATACGGGAAGGTGATCCGGGGCGTGCGGCATACGTATCACCGGATGGCGTCGTCCCTTAACCGATAATACTGTGTTTGAGAATGTGATAAATGTGAGCCCTCTCCCGGGACGGAACTGGAATAAAGAGGCTTTGGAAAGCTGATCTGTTCCGGGTCCTGTCCCGGGAGTTTTTTGCGCCCGGCGTGCATGAAGGGCAGGGAAGTCTTGCAAAATGCGCTTCAATGCCGTAAAATAAAGTGCAGATTCGCCGTGCGGGAGGCCGTGGACCAACAGCGGTGCAGGCGGCTCATTTTAAACAGGAGGTGAAAGTATGCCGGCCGGGATGATACATGCCGAACAACTGATCTATGAGTATGACAAGCGGGATGATGAGGGAAATGTGATCGGCTCCGAGCGGGCCATTGACGGAGTTGATATTGATATTCCCCAGGGCTCTTTTGTGGCTGTCCTCGGACATAACGGGTCGGGGAAATCAACCCTTGCCAAGCATATGAACGCCATTCTTGTGCCCACCGGCGGGACCATGTGGGTGGACGGCCGGGATACGAAGGATCCGGCACAGCTCTGGGATGTGCGGCAGACGGCGGGCATGGTATTTCAGAATCCGGACAACCAGATTATCGGAACGGTTGTGGAGGAGGATGTGGGATTCGGTCCGGAGAATCTGGGCGTGCCCACAGACGAGATCTGGCAACGGGTGGAAGAAAGTCTGAAGGCCGTGGGCATGCTGGAGCGCAGGAAAGATTCGCCGAACAGGCTGTCCGGCGGGCAGAAGCAGCGGGTAGCCATCGCCGGCGTGCTGGCCATGGAGCCAAAATGCATTGTGCTGGATGAGCCCACCGCCATGCTGGATCCGAACGGAAGAAAAGAAGTGATCCGGGCGGTGGAGGAACTCAGGAAGAAGAAGCAGGTTACCGTCATCCTGATCACCCACTATATGGAAGAAGTGATCGATGCGGATCAGGTGTTTGTCATGGACGGCGGGCATATCGTGATGTACGGGACGCCCCGGGAGATTTTCAGCCGGGTGGATGAGCTGAAGACTTACCGTATGGACGTTCCCCAGGTAACGATGCTGGCGGAGGAGCTTCGCCGGCAGGGGCTGGATCTTCCGGAAGGGATCCTCAGAAGAGAAGAATTGGTGGAAGCATTATGTCGATTGCGTTAGAACATGTAAGTTATGTATACAGTCCGGGCACGGCCTATGAGAAGCATGCTCTGAGGGACGTGAGTTTTGAGATCCCGCAGGGGCAGTTCGTGGGGATCATCGGACATACCGGTTCCGGGAAATCCACGCTGATCCAGCACCTGAACGGGCTGGTCCGTGCGACATCCGGAAGAGTCCTCTATGACGGGCAGAACATTTACGAAGACGGATATAACATGCGGGAGCTGCGCACGCGGGTGGGGTTGGTGTTCCAGTATCCGGAGTACCAGCTTTTTGAGGTGGATGTGATAAGCGATGTCTGCTTCGGGCCGAAGAACCAGGGCCTTCCGCAGGACGAGTGCGAGAAGCGGGCACGGGAAGCGCTGGAGCACGTCGGGTTCCCTGAGAAATATTATAAACAGTCGCCTTTTGAACTGTCCGGCGGTCAGAAGCGGCGGGTGGCCATCGCCGGCGTGCTGGCCATGCGTCCGAAGGTGCTCATTCTGGATGAGCCGACGGCGGGGCTTGATCCGAAGGGACGGGATGAGATCCTGGACCAGATCAGCGAACTGCACCGGAAAACGGGTATGACCGTGATCCTGGTCTCCCACAGTATGGAGGATGTGGCCCGCTATGTGGAGCGGCTCATCGTCATGAACCACGGGGAGAAGATGCTGGACGGGACGCCCCGGGAGGTATTCCGGCATTATAAAGAACTGGAGAAGGTCGGACTTGCGGCGCCCCAGGTTACCTATGTTATGCATGACCTGCAGGCGCGGGGATTCGACGTGTCCCCGGATGCCACAACGATCAGGGAAGCGGCGGAGGAGATCCTCGGAAGCTTCCGGCGCAGTGGAAAGATTTAAGAGGAACTATTATGATCAGAGATATAACAATCGGGCAGTATTACCCGGCTGAGAGCCGGATACACAGACTGGATCCCAGGGTGAAGATCGTCTGCACCCTGCTTTTTCTCGTGTCGCTTTTTATCCAGAACAGCCTGCCCGGCTATGTGATCGCGACCATTTATCTGGGATGCGTGATCCGTCTGTCAAAAGTGCCGCTCAAATACATACTTAAAGGCCTGAAACCGGTGGTGATCCTGCTTTTGTTTACCGTGGTGATGAACCTGTTCCTGACGGACGGAGGGGAGATCCTGGTACAGTTCGGTATTTTCACCATCACAGAGAACGGGCTCAGGACTTCCGTATTCATGGCGGTCCGGCTCATGTATCTGGTGGCCGGGTCTTCTATCATGACCTTTACCACATCGCCAAACGGCCTGACTGACGGCATGGAGAAACTTCTCCATCCGCTGAACCGGTTCAACGTACCGGTTCACGAAGTGGCAATGATGATGTCCATTGCGCTCCGGTTCATTCCGATTCTGCTGGAAGAGACGGACAAGATCATGAAAGCTCAGCAGGCGAGAGGGGCGGATTTCGAGAGCGGGAACATCATCCAGCGGGCAAAAGCCATGGTGCCAATCCTGGTCCCTCTGTTTGTATCCGCATTCCGGCGCGCCAATGACCTGGCAATGGCAATGGAAGCGCGTTGCTACCACGGCGGGGACGGTCGGACAAAAATGAAGCCTCTGCACTATCACGGCAGAGACCGGGCTGCATATTTTATCACCTTGATCTATCTTGTCATAATGTTTGTAGTCGGACGTTTTTTACCCTTTAAACTGTGGATATTCTGATGATGGTATATTGATCTGTTTCACCTTTGGGACAGGGCAAACTTTAATTGGGGACGTAGTAAAATTCAATTTTACTACGTCCCCAATCAAGGAGATTCTATGAAAAGGATTAAGCTGACCGTCGCTTACGACGGTACGGATTACTGTGGCTGGCAGGTCCAGCCCAACGGGATCACGATTGAAGAAGTACTGAATAAAGCGCTTTCCCGGCTGACGGGGGAAGAGATTGCGGTGACTGGCGCCAGCCGGACGGATGCGGGTGTGCATGCCGAGGGAAATGTGGCGGTGTTTGACACGTCGTCTACGATTCCGCCGGAGCGGTTCGCCTGTGCGGTGAATCCGCTGCTGCCGGAGGATATCGTGGTGGTGCAGTCGGAGGAAGTGCCGACGGACTGGCATCCGCGGCGTCAGGCTTCGGTGAAGACATACGAGTACCGCATTCTGAACCGGGAGATGCCGGATCCCCTTCGCAGACGGGACGCCTGGCATGTGTCATTTCCCCTCGATAAGGAGAAGATGTGTCTGGCAGCGTCTTATTTTGTCGGGGAACATGATTTCCGCAATTTCTGTAATATCCACACCGGGGCGAAGACGACCGTGCGCACGGTTTTCAGTCTGGATGTGGAGCGGGCGGGCGACCTGATTACGCTCCGGATCAGCGGGAACGGGTTCCTCTACAATATGGTCAGGATCATCACCGGCACACTGGTTGAGGCGGGGCGGGGATTCCGTTCTCCGGAAAGTGTAAAGGAGCTGATCAAAGGGGAAAACAAAGGAAAAACCGGTGCGACAGCGCCGCCTCAGGGACTGGTCCTTAAAAGCATAGAATACGGCGGGAAATAGTTGCCGGAAAACGCCGCGCAACCTTGACAAAAACAGCTCCGGTTGCTACTATAAAAGATAGCAGAAGGCTGGATTGTTACTTCCAGAAGGCAAAACCAGATTTTCGGGTGATGAAGTAGATTGTCATGCCTGGAAATCTGTTTTTTATTTCACAGGAAATTGCTTTCCTGTGAGATGAAAACGCTCTGAGAGGATCGCACTGCGGCAGAATGGGAGATGTCGCCTGCGCCACCCGCCGCAGGCGGAGAATCCTGCGAAGCAGGATTCTTTTTTATGCGTATCTGGCAGCTGTCCGGCGAATATTAAGGAGGAATGTGAAATGAGAATCTATGAAGCGGAAAATTATGAGGAAATGAGCAGAAAAGCAGCCAACATCCTGGCGGCTCAGGTTATCCTGAAACCGGACTGTGTGCTCGGGCTTGCGACAGGCTCCACACCGATTGGTACA
This sequence comes from Candidatus Mediterraneibacter quadrami, assembly GCA_019120575.1. GTDB lineage: Bacteria > Bacillota > Clostridia > Lachnospirales > Lachnospiraceae > Mediterraneibacter > Mediterraneibacter quadrami. Next base: position 28,265 of record DWUU01000009.1, on the reverse strand, counting down.
TATGATGAACTGGTAGCGCGCTGTGAAAGCGGCGATCTGGATTTCTCGGAAGTTAAGACCGTGAACCTGGACGAGTACAGGGGACTGACACGGGACAACGACCAGAGTTACTATTATTTCATGCATGAGCATCTGTTTGACCGCGTAAATATCGATCCGGCGAACACGAATGTGCCGGACGGAACCGAACCGGATGCGGACAAAGAGTGCGCGAGATACGAGGCGCTGATTGATTCTATGGGCGGGGTGGATATCCAGCTTCTGGGTCTGGGACATAACGGACATATCGGCTTCAATGAGCCGGACAGCTCATTCGCACAGACAACACACTGCGTGGATCTGACAGAGAGCACCATTGAGGCGAACAAGAGATTCTTCGCATCAGCAGACGATGTTCCGCGCCAGGCATACACGATGGGAATCGGAACGATCATGAAAGCAAAGAAGATTCTCCTGATCGTAAACGGCGAGGCAAAAGCTGACATCGTGGCGAAAGCATTCTTCGGACCGGTTACACCGGAAGTTCCGGCCTCCATTCTTCAGCTTCACCCGGATGTTGTGATTGTAGCGGACAAGGCGGCTCTGTCCAAAGTGCCGGAGCAGGCATAAGAAGACCGCAGATGCGGCCTGTACAGGAGGTATGGGAAAATGCTTATTAAAAATGTAAAGATCTATACAGAAGATAAGAAATTCATCCCGGGCAAGATGGCGGTTGCCGGCGGCAGGTTTGTGGATCCGGCTTCTGCTGCAGCGGACGAAGTGCTGGACGGCGAAGGCTGCTATATGATCCCGGGGCTTGTGGACATCCATTTCCACGGATGCGTGGGCGATGATTTCTGCGATGCAAAAGAAGAGGCGATCGCAAATATGGCGAAGCATGAGGCTTCCGTCGGCGTAACGTCGATCTGTCCGGCGACCATGACACTGTCAGAGGAAGAACTCCACAGCATTATGAAGACGGCCGGGGCTTATACCGGGACAGAGGGCGCGAAGCTGGTCGGCATCAATATGGAAGGCCCGTTCATCAGCATTAAGAAAAAAGGCGCCCAGGCGGCGGATTATATCCGGAAATGTGATACGGAGCTTTTCCGGAAGCTGCAGGAAGAGTCCGGCGGCCTGATCAAACTGGTGGACATTGCGCCGGAGAACGACGGGGCGATCGACTTCATCCGCGATGTGAAAGATGAGGTTGTGATCTCCATCGCTCATACGGTGGCGAATTATGACGAGGCTTCAAGAGCGCTGGCAGAGGGTGCGAGCCATGTGACCCATCTCTATAATGCGATGCCGCCGCTCAATCACCGGGAGCCGGGCGTCATCGGTGCGGCGAGAGACGATGAGAAATGCCATGTGGAGCTGATCTGCGACGGCGTTCACATTCATCCGTCAGTGGTGCGCGCCACATTTGCCATGTTCGGCGCAGACCGGATTATCATGATCAGTGACAGCATGCGCGCCACAGGCCTGACAGACGGCCAGTATACGCTGGGCGGCCAGGATGTATTTGTCAAAGGGCCGCTGGCGACTCTTGCCGACGGGACCATCGCCGGTTCAGCCACAGACCTGATGGGCTGCATCCGCGTGGCTGTACAGCGCATGGGCATCCCGCTGGAGGATGCGGTCGGCTGTGCGACCATGAATCCTGCGAAGGAGATCGGCATCTATGACCGGTGCGGAAGCATTGCACCCGGCAAGGATGCGGATTTTGTCCTGCTTGATGAAGATCTGAATGTTAAGGCAGTGTATGTAAACGGTAAAAAACAGGTCTAAAAGCATAAATAAAAAATAAATTATATAAACAAATTATAAAGAACAGATTGACTTTACCGTCAATTTCTGCTAGAGTGTAAACAATAAGATAATACGGCAGGATTGTTACTGTGCGGCAGGCAAAACCAGATTTTATAAATATAGGGTCAGAAGATATATTTATATGATCTGGTTTTTTTATATCCTGAAAGGTAGATATGTTAGTAGAAAAAGTAATTAATAATAATATTGTTTCTGCTTTCGACGAAACGGGAAAAGAGCTTGTGGTAATGGGCAGGGGCCTCGGCTTCGGCGTGCGGCCCGGACAGCCTGTGGATGAGAAGAAAATTGAAAAAGTATTCCGTATAAAAAGCAGGGATACAGCGGACCAGCTCAAAGAGCTGCTGGCTGATATGCCTCTTGAGCGGGTGAAGATTTCAACGGATATTATCTCTTTCGCAAAGAGCAATCTGAATCTGAAACTGAATCAGAGCATTTATGTAACACTTACGGATCATATTAATTTTGCGATCGAGCGTTTCGAGAAAGGGATCAATCTGCAGAATGCGCTCCTGTGGGAGATCAAGCGGTTCTACCCCCACGAGTTCGACCTCGGAAGCTACGCGCTGAAGCTTATAAAAGAACGGACCGGCGTCGAGCTGCCGGAAGACGAGGCGGGATTTATCGCTCTTCATTTCGTGAACGCGGAATATGGAACGGATATCCGGGATGCATTCCGGTTCCCGAACCAGCTGCGGGACATCCTGGAGATCACCAGCGATGAACTGGGCATCGTTCTCGACGAGAGGACGCTCCACTATGAACGGTTTGTGACGCATTTGAAATTCCTACTGCAGAGAGTGTACCGCAACGAACTTCTTCCCAATGAAGAGGACGAACTGGCGGAACTGATGCGGACGAAATATCCGAAGGAGTACGCGTGCAGCCGAAAGATTGCGGAATATATCGAAAAAAATACGGAGTGCAGGCTTTCAAGCGAGGAAGTCATGTATCTGGCCATCCATATCAGAAGGGTGACCATGGCAGAAAATGAAGAGCAGTAGAAAAGGAGGAGAGGACAATGTTTAATCTGTTTAAGAAAAAAGGCCACGTGCTCGGTGCGCCGGCGAAGGGAAAAGCAGTTCCGCTGAGTGAAGTAAACGACCCTACATTCGCTGAAGAAATGCTGGGCAAGGGCGCAGCGGTGATCCTGTCAGAGGGAAAGATCTATGCGCCGGCCGACGGAGAGATCGGCATGGTATTCGATACGCTCCACGCAGTCAGCATGGTTACGGATTTCGGCGCAGAGGTGCTGATCCATGTAGGCCTTGACACCGTGAAAATGAACGGGGAAGGCTTCACCGGCCACGTAAAGGCAGGGGACCATGTGAAGAAAGGGGATCTGCTCCTGGAAGTGGATCTCGAGAAAGTAAAAGCAGCCGGCTATGACATTATCACACCGGTGCTTGTCTGCAACACACCGGATTACAAATCGGTGGAGAACGTCGGAACAAAAGACGTGGCTGCAGGCGACGATCTGGTTGTCATCCAGTAACCGGATCACCATCAATATGGTTTTGACCGGAGCATCCGGTTAAAATAGAAAGGGATTATGACGAGAGTCAAAATTAAGGAGGGAAACTAATGAAGTTTTTACAGAAATTAGGTAAAGCGTTAATGCTCCCGGTTGCTGTTCTTCCGATCTGCGGTATCCTCATGGGTATCGGATACGCACTGTGTCCGTCAACGATGCAGGGCGGTGATGTAACAGGAATCGTTCAGCAGATTGGTTACTATCTGGTGAAAGCAGGCGGCGCCCTGATCGACAACATGGCGATCCTGTTTGCGATCGGTATCGGTGTCGGAATGTCCGACGAGAACGACGGTACCGGCGGTCTGGCAGCCCTGGCTTCCTGGCTGATGATGACAAACCTGCTGGCAACAGCAAACGTAACAGTTATCATGCCGTCTATCGCAGAGAATGCTGATGCAACTCTTGCATTCGATAAGATTGCAAACCCGTTCATCGGTATCCTTGCAGGTGTGATCGGATCCATGTGCTACAACAAGTTTAAGAGCACAAAGCTTCCGGACTGGCTGTCATTCTTCAGCGGCAAGCGCTGCGTAGCGATCATCGCAGGCGTTGTATCCATCATCGTATCCGTTATCCTGCTCTTCGTATGGCCGCTGCTCTTCGGTGCACTGGTTGCACTTGGCGAAGGCATCGCAAGCCTCGGAGCAGTTGGAGCCGGACTGTATGCATTCTTCAACAGACTGCTTATCCCGTTCGGCCTGCACCATGCACTCAACAATGTATTCTGGTTTGACACCATCGGCCTCGGCGACCTGACTCACTTCTGGGCAGGCGAGACATCAGCAGATGTTACATGGAGTCTTGGTATGTACATGTCAGGATTCTTCCCGTGTATGATGTTCGGTATCCCGGGTGCGGCTCTCGCTATGGTACACACAGCAAAGAGCAACAAGAAGAAAGTTGCAATCGGTCTCCTCAGCTCTGCAGCTATCGCAGCATTTGTCTGCGGTGTTACTGAGCCGTTCGAGTTCGGCTTCATGTTCCTTGCACCGGCTCTGTACCTGATCTACGCTCTGCTGTATGCAATCTTTACAGTAGTGACAGTAATTGTCGGATTCCGTGCAGGATTCAGCTTCTCCGCAGGTCTGACCGACCTTGTATTCTCGGCTTCCCTTCCGGCAGCTGCGAATACATGGATGATCATCCCGCTGGGCATCGCTGCATTCATCATCTTCTACGCAGTATTCCGCTTCGCGATCGTGAAATTCGATCTGAAGACACCGGGACGTGAGGATGACGATGATACAGAGGCTGAGAAGAGTGTTGTTCTTGCAAACGACAACTTCACAGAGGTTGCTTCCATCATCCTTGAGGGTGTTGGCGGCAAAGAGAACGTTACATCCATCGATAACTGTATCACAAGACTTCGTCTTGAGATCAAGGATTACACAAAGGTTGACGAGAAGAAGATCAAATCTGCAGGTATTGCAGGCGTGATCCGTCCGGGCAAGAATTCCTTACAGGTTATCGTAGGAACAAAAGTACAGTTCGTAGCAGACGAATTCAAAAAACTCTGCAAATAATAATTTAAACATATAATCCCTTTTCATGGTTTGGGACGTAGTAAAATTCAATTTTACTACGTCCCAAACCGCGTTTTGCGGTGTCCCAAAATCGATTTCCGGGTTGACAAATCCGCACGGATAGGCTAATCTGTCTATCAGACAGAGTTAATAAAGGGAAAAAGTCTTGAAGAGAGCAAGTAATATACGGTACACCCGGACAGAAAGCAGCCGGCGGATGAGAGGCGCGCGAAGGAACCGCATATGAATACGTCTCGGAGCTTCATGCTGAACATCCTTGCGGATCAGTAGGCACTGACGGATTGGCACGCGTTAAAGTGCTGGCTGAGGCTGGTGCCGGGGAAATGATTTCCGGCGTCAGTGAAACAAGGTGGTACCGCGGAAGATTTCGCCCTTACTGTGAAAGCAGTAAGGGCATTTTTTTTACAGCAGATCATGCCGCGGACAGAAAGCCGCGGATGAAAAGAAATATTTGAAAAAGGAGAAAAGAGAAGATGGGAATCTATGAAGAACTTCAGGCGAGAGGGCTGATCGCACAGGTGACAGATGAGGAGGAGATCCGTGAACTGGTCAATACCGGGAAAGCGGTATTCTATATCGGGTTCGACCCGACGGCGGACAGCCTTCATGTGGGACATTTTATGGCGCTGTGCCTGATGAAGCGCCTCCAGGAGGCGGGCAACAAGCCGATCGCCCTGATCGGCGGCGGGACCGGCTACATCGGCGACCCGTCCGGAAGAACGGATATGCGCAGCATGATGACCCCGGAGCAGATCCAGCACAACTGCGACTGCTTCAAGAAGCAGATGAGCAAATTCATTGACTTTTCCGAAGGCAAGGCGCTCATGGTAAACAACGCGGACTGGCTCCTTGACCTGAACTATATCGAACTGCTCCGCGAAGTCGGGCCCCATTTCTCGGTCAACCGGATGCTGACGGCGGAGTGCTACAAACAGAGGATGGAGCGGGGCTTAAGCTTCCTGGAGTTCAATTACATGATCATGCAGGCGTATGATTTCTACGCACTGTACCAGAAATACGGCTGCAACCTGCAGTTCGGCGGCGACGACCAGTGGAGCAACATGCTGGCGGGTACGGAGCTGATCCGCCGGAAGCTGGGCAAGGACGCAGGCGCCATGACGATCACACTGCTTCTGAACTCCGAGGGCAAGAAGATGGGCAAGACCCAGTCCGGCGCCGTATGGCTTGACCCGGAGAAGACATCTCCGTTCGAGTTCTATCAGTACTGGAGAAATGTGGCGGACGCGGATGTGCTCAGATGCATCCGCATGCTGACCTTCCTTCCCCTGGAGGAGATCGATAAGATGGATGCCTGGGAGGGCGCGCAGCTCAATACAGCGAAAGAGATCCTGGCATACGAGCTGACAAAACTGGTACACGGCGAGGAAGAGGCGAAGAAGGCGCAGGAGAGCGCACGCGCACTGTTCAGCAAGGGAAATGCGGCGGAGATGCCGACGACAGAGCTGGAGGAAAATGATTTCATTGACGGAAACATTGACATCCTGACCATGCTCGTGAGGGCCGGCCTTGTTCCGTCCAAATCCGAGGCGAGACGCGCGGTGCAGCAGGGCGGTACATCCGTGGACGGCGAGAAAGTAACGGATATCAAAGCCGTATTTGCAAAAGATGCATTTGCAGGCGAGGGAATGATCCTGAAAAAAGGAAAGAAAAACTTCCACAGACTGATCGTAAAGTAAAAACAGTATGAGACAGCGGAGTGCGGATGGACGGAGAATCTGCACTCCGCTTTGCAGATTCTGAACAGAAAAAGGAGGAAGCAGCGATGGGAATGAATCAGACGCCGATGTCCGAGCGGACACACATCGGTTTTTTTGGAAAACGAAATGCGGGAAAATCAAGCATCATCAATGCGGTTACGGGACAGGACCTGGCGGTTGTGTCGGATGTGAAAGGCACAACGACAGATCCGGTCTATAAATCAATGGAGCTTCTGCCCCTTGGTCCGGTGGTAATGATGGACACGCCGGGGATCGATGATGAGGGCGAACTGGGAAGCCTGCGCGTCCGCAGGAGTTACCAGGTGCTTAATAAAACGGATGCGGCGGTGCTTGTGATCGACGGGACGGCGGGCGCGTCCGGGGAGGACCGGGCGCTTCTCGACCGGATCCGCGCGAAGGGGATCCCGTTCATCGTTGCGGTAAATAAAAAAGAATTGGCCGGGCCTGACGCGATCCAGGGCATAAAAAAACGGCTGGATCTGACGGATGACCGGCTGTGCCCGGTAAGCGCGGCGACCGGTGAAGGGATCTTTGAACTGAAAGAACGGATCGCCGCCGTGGCAAAGCGGGAAGAACCGGAGCGAGCCCTTGTCCGGGATCTGCTGGATCCCTCGGATATCGTCGTTCTGGTCGTCCCCATTGATTCCGCGGCGCCGAAAGGGAGGCTCATCCTTCCCCAGCAGCAGACGATCCGGGACATCCTTGAAGCGGACGCGGCATCCGTGGTCGTAAAAGAAAATGAACTGAAGCATGTGCTCGGAAACTTTCAGAAGAAACCGAAGATGGTCATTACCGACAGCCAGGTGTTCGCGCAGGTGTCGAAAGATACGCCGGAGGAGATCCCGCTCACTTCCTTTTCCATCCTGATGGCCCGCTATAAAGGGAATCTTAAGCAGGCCGTCCGTGGCGTGACCGCGCTTGACAGCCTGTCCGACGGCGACGCCGTGCTCATCAGCGAGGGCTGCACCCACCACCGTCAGTGCGATGATATCGGAACCGTGAAGATCCCGCGGTGGATCCGGGAATACACCGGGAAAGACATCCGGATCGAGACTACATCCGGGACGGAATTCCCGGATGATCTGACCGGTTATAAACTGATCATCCACTGCGGCGGCTGCATGCTGAATGAGCGGGAGATGAAATACCGGCTGAGCTGCGCCGAAGACCAGGGCGTGCCGATGACCAATTACGGAATCCTGATCGCATATGTAAAAGGGATCCTGAAGCGGAGCGTGGAAGTGTTCCCGGACATTTATAAAATGCTGTAAATCCGGATCCGGTGCGGACCGCCCCGCAAATCTTTGCAACATCTCCGGGATTGTGGTATCCTATACTGTGTTATAGTATTCTTTCCATTAAATGGAGAACAGGCAGGAGGGCTTGGAAGTGAAGTTAAATCAGTTACTGGAGCGCCTGGAATATCAGGTGGCTCAGGGAAGCGACGAGATCGAAATAACGATGCTGATCAATGATTCGAGAAAAGTGGAGACAGGATCGGTCTTTGTCTGCATCAGCGGCGCCGTGTCCGACGGGCATAAATATATTCCCGATGTGGCGGCAAAAGGCGCGGCGGCGGTCGTTGTGGAGCGGGACGTGGAAGCGCCGGAACATATGACCGTGATCCGGGTGGAAGATACGCGGTATGCGCTGGCGCTGATGTCGGCGGCTTATTTCGGATATCCGGCGGAGAAACTGAAAGTGATCGGGATCACCGGGACGAAGGGGAAAACGACGACCACATACATGATCAAGTCCATCCTTGACAGCGTGGGGTATAAAGTGGGCCTGATCGGCACCATTGAGGCGATCATCGGGGAGAAACGGATCCCGGCCGCAAATACGACGCCGGAGTCTTATACGATCCAGCAGTATTTTGCGCAGATGGTGGAAGAAGGATGCGACTGCGTGGTTATGGAAGTATCGTCCCAGGGGCTGATGCTCAACCGTACGGCGGGCATTCCGTTTGAGATCGGCATTTTCACCAATCTGGGCCATGACCACATCGGTCCAAATGAGCATAAGGATTTTGACGATTACAAGCGGTGCAAGGGGCTTCTGTTCAAACAGTGCAAAGTGGGCATTGCAAATGTGGATGACAAGTATTTCCGCGATGTATTCCAGGGGGCGACCTGCCGGACGGAGACTTTCGGATTCTCGGAGGAAGCGGATCTCAGGGCGGAGAATGTCCGGCTCGTATCAAGGCCCGGCTATCTGGGCGTGGCGTACCATGTGTCCGGCGTCATGGATTTTGATGTGGAGATCGACATCCCGGGCACGTTCAGCGTATATAATTCCCTGACCGCGATCTCGGTCTGCCGTCATTTCAACGTTCCGGTGGAGAAGATCAAAGAGGCGCTCCGGAAGGCGAAAGTGAAGGGCCGGATCGAGATGATTAAAGTATCGGATGAATTTACGCTGATGATCGATTACGCCCACAATGCCATGAGTCTGGAAAGCCTGCTCACGACGCTGAAGGAATATCATCCGAAGAGGCTTGTGTGTCTCTTCGGATGCGGCGGAAACCGTTCGAAAGACCGCCGATATGAGATGGGTGAAGTGTCCGGCCGTCTGGCGGATCTGACTATCATTACTTCGGATAACCCGAGGTTTGAAGAGCCCCAGGCGATTATTGACGACATTAAGACGGGGATCGGCAGGACGAACGGAAAATATGTGGAGATCTGTGACCGCAAAGAGGCGATCCGCTATGCCATCGAACACGGCGAACCGGGCGATGTGATCGTTCTCGCGGGCAAGGGGCATGAGGATTACCAGGAGATCCGGGGCGTAAAATATCCGATGGATGAGCGCGTCCTGATCGCGGAAGTCCTGGAGGAACTGGCGCAGGAAAAGAATCAGAGAGAGTGATCGCGTGTTTGCAGACGTTATCGTAGATATACAGCATGAAAAACTGGATAAGATCTTCCAGTACCGGATCCCGGGGGAGATGGAAGACCGGCTGGAGCCGGGGATGCAGGTGCTTGTGCCTTTCGGAAAGGGCAACCGGCGGATCAAAGGCTATGTGACCGGCATCTCGGAAGAATGCGGCTATGATCTCTCAAAGGTGAAGGAGATTGCGGAAATTCCGGAACGGGGCGTGGAGATCGAGGCGAAGCTGGTGGCCCTGGCCGCATGGATGAAAGAGAATTACGGCGGAACCATGATCCAGGCGCTTAAAACGGTCCTGCCGATCAAGCAGAAGGAAAATGCAAAGGTGAAAAAGCGTCTCCGCCTGCTGCTTGATGAAGAGACCGGGAAACGGCAGCTTCATTATTATCTGGAGAAGAATCAGAAAGCCAGGGCCAGGCTGATGGCAGCCCTTCTGGATGACCATCTGCTGGAATATGAGCTGGTGACGAAGAAGCTCAATATCACCCTTCCGGTTATCCGGGCGCTGGAGGAGCAGGGGGTTCTGGACATCGAGAGCGAACAGGTCTTCCGCACGCCGCTGAAAGAAACCGGACGGCAGGAAGAGCCCGTTGACTATACGCCGGAACAGCGGCGGATCATTGACCGGTTCCGGGAAGATTACCTTCAGGGCATCCGGCACACGTATCTGATCCACGGGGTGACGGGAAGCGGCAAGACGGAAGTTTACATGGAAATGATCCGCACGGTTGTGGAACAGGGCCGGCAGGCCATTGTCCTGATCCCGGAGATTGCCCTGACTTATCAGACGGTGATGCGGTTCTACCGGCGGTTCGGAGACCGGGTGGCGATCATGAACTCCAGGCTTTCAGCCGGAGAACGTTACGACCAGATGATGCGGGCAAGAGCCGGTCAGGTGGATGTGATGATCGGTCCGAGGTCTGCTTTATTTACCCCGTTCCCGAACCTGGGGCTGATCGTGATCGACGAGGAGCATGAACCCACATACAAGAGCGAGCAGACGCCCCGATACCATGCGCGGGAGACCGCCGTCCGGCGGGCGCAGTCGGAGGACGCCGGCGTGGTGCTCGGCAGCGCCACCCCTTCCATGGAAGCCATGTACCGGGCACGCCGCGGCGAGTATGTGCTTTTTGAGATGAAGAACCGTTCCCGGATGCAGCAGATGGCCCGGGTATATACGGTGGATATGCGGGAAGAATTAAAGAACGGGAACCGTTCCATTTTAAGCAGAAAGCTGACGGAACTGATGGGGGAGCGGCTCGCAAAGGGCGAACAGACCATGCTGTTTCTGAACCGCCGCGGCTATTCGGGGTTCATTTCCTGCAGGGAGTGCGGCCATGTGGTAAAATGCCCGCACTGCGATGTGTCTCTTTCCGTTCACCGGGACGGGACGATGCGCTGCCATTACTGCGGATATGAACAGCCGAAAGTGACGGCCTGCCCGGAATGCGGATCCCGGTATATCGGGGAATTCCGCGCCGGCACCCAGCAGATCGAGGAACTGGTGCACCAGGCATTTCCGCAGGCGCGGGTGCTGCGGATGGATATGGACACGACCCGGCAGAAGGACGCCCATGAGAAGATCCTCTCAGCCTTTGCCAATGAAGAGGCGGATATCCTGGTGGGAACCCAGATGATCGTGAAGGGGCATGACTTCCCGAATGTGACGCTGGTTGGCGTTCTGGCGGCGGACATGTCGCTCTATACGTCGGATTACCGTTCCGGCGAGCGGACGTTCCAGCTCCTGACCCAGGCGGCGGGCCGGGCCGGGCGAGGCGAGAAGCCGGGCGAGGCGGTGATCCAGACTTACGATCCGTCCCACTATGCTATTGAGACGGCTGCGGCCCAGGATTATGAGGCGTTTTACGGGGAGGAGATCCGGTACCGGGAACTGATGGGATATCCGCCCGTGGAAAATCTGCTGGCAGTATTTATTTCCGGCGGGGATGAAGCCCTTCTGGAGAAAGGCTGCCGCTATCTGAAGGAATATATCCTGCGGGTCAGCCGTGGCTCCCGGGATGTACAGGTGATCGGGCCGGCGGGCCCCGGGATCGACAAGATCAAGGATGTTTACCGCCGGGTGATCTATGTGAAGGCCGGCCGGTATGAGATCCTGGTGGAGATCAAGAACCGGGTGGAACGGTATATTGAGATCAATTCCGGTTTTGACCGGATGCGGATCCAGTTTGATTTTAATCCGATGTGACAGCGGACCTGCAGACAATACAGGCCGGAACGCTGCGTCGGAGGAATAAAATACATGAAAATCAGATACAGTATCAGAAAGGAATAAAATTATGGCAATCAGACAGATAAGAGAGATGGGGGACGAGATCCTGACAAAACAGTGCAAGCCGGTGCCGAAGATGACGCTCCGGACGAAGATCCTGATCGGGGATATGCTGGAGACAATGTATGAGTACCACGGCGTCGGACTGGCGGCGCCCCAGGTGGGCATCCTGAAGCAGATCGTGGTCATCGATGTGGGGGATGGGCCGATCGTTCTGATCAATCCGGAGATCATCGCGACGTCCGGCGAGCAGACAGGTGAAGAAGGGTGCTTAAGCGTGCCCGGCAAGTGGGGGATCGTTACCCGCCCGAATTATGTGAGGGTGCGCGCGTACGATCAGGATATGGAGCCGGTGGAGCTGGAAGGCGAAGGACTGCTGGCCCGCGCGTTCTGCCACGAGATCGATCATCTGTCCGGAGAACTGTATGTGGATAAGACAGAGGACGGACTCCACGATGTGACGTATGAAGAGGATGAGAAAGAAACGGAGGAATAGGCCATGCGCGTGATCTTTATGGGAACCCCGGATTTTTCCGTGGGCACGCTGGAGGCGCTGATCGCAGCCGGACACGAGGTGTGTCTCGCGGTGACCCAGCCGGATAAACCGAAAGGCCGGGGCGGCAGGATGCAGTATACGCCGGTTAAGGAGAAGGCGCTCTTTTATAATATCCCGGTGTACCAGCCAAAAAGGGTGCGTGATCCGGAGTGTGTGGAAGAACTGCGGAAATACAAAGCAGATGTGATGGTGGTCGTTGCGTTCGGCCAGATCCTGCCGAAAGAGATTCTGGAAATGACGCCTTACGGATGCATCAATGTCCATGCGTCCCTGCTCCCGAAATACCGGGGCGCGGCGCCGATCCAGTGGGCCATCATCGAGGGCGAGAAAGTGACTGGTGTGACCACCATGCAGATGGATGAAGGTCTGGATACCGGCGACATGATCCTGAAGACAGAAGTTCCGGTCACGGCGGACGAGACAGGGGAGAGCCTGCATGACAAGCTGGCGGCAGCCGGGGCGGCGCTCTGCGTGGAGACGCTGAAAGCGCTGGAGGACGGTACCGCGGTCCGGGAGAAACAGGGGGACAGCCCTACCGCGTATGCGAAAATGCTGACGAAAGAGCTGGGCAATATCGACTGGGCGGAGCCGGCAGTGAAGATCGAGCGGCTTGTCCGGGGACTCAATTCCTGGCCAAGTGCTTATACGCACTGGAACGGGAAAGTCATGAAGATCTGGCGCGCTGCGGCGGAAGCGTCGGAAACGGCGGATGTGCAGCCGGGGACGGTTGTATCTGTTGAGAAGGAAAGCTTTGCGGTGCAGACCGGGGACGGCGTCCTTCGCGTGCTGGAAGTCCAGATGCCGGGCAAGAAGCGGATGGACGCGGGTGCATTCCTGAGGGGAAATACAATGGAGCCGGGTGAGCTCCTGACCAGGGGGTAAACAGATGTTTTATTATTACTATGACTGGACCTATATTCTGGTTGTGATCGGCGCGGTCATTTGCATCGCGGCGTCGGCGCGGGTGAAGAATGTATTTGCCAGATATTCCCGGATACAGAGCCATTCGGGGCTTACCGGCCGGGAGGCTGCAGAGCAGATCCTGCACCGGAACGGGATCTATGACGTGCAGGTGATCCATATCGGCGGGAATCTGACGGACCACTATAATCCGGGCAATAAGACGCTGGGGCTTTCGGATACGGTTTACAATTCCACATCCGTTGCGGCCATCGGCGTGGCAGCTCATGAGTGCGGGCATGCGGTCCAGCATGCGAGAGGGTATGTCCCGCTTGCGATCCGCGGCTCCCTCGTGCCGGTGGCGAATATCGGATCCATGGCGGCATGGCCGCTGATCCTGATCGGCCTTTTCATGAACGGGCAGACAGCGATATTCTTTATCAATCTGGGAATCCTGCTCTTTTCGGCGGCAGTCCTGTTCCAGATCGTGACCCTGCCGGTGGAGTTCAATGCTTCCGGCCGGGCCGTAAAAGTGCTGGAGAGTTCCGGAATGCTGTATCCGGACGAGGTGGATTCGGTGAAGAAGGTGCTGGGTGCGGCGGCGCTGACCTATGTGGCGAGCGCGGCGTCCATGATCCTGCAGCTTCTGCGTCTCGTGATCATAGGAGGAAGAAAACGTAAATGACAAAAACGGTAAATGAGCGGGAGATCGTTCTGGAAGTGCTCCTGGAGATCACGGAGAACCGCCAGTTCAGCCATATCATCCTGCGGGACGTGCTGAATAAGTACCAGTATCTCGAGAAGCGGGACCGGGCGTTTATTACCCGCGTCGTGGACGGGACGCTGGAGCATATGATTGAGATCGATTATATTCTCGATCAGTTTTCAAAAGTAAAAGTGAAGAAAATGAAGCCGGTGATCCGCGGGATCCTGCGGAGCGCGGTCTACCAGCTTAAATATATGGACAGCGTGCCGGACCATGCAGTGTGCAGCGAGGCGGTGAAGCTGGCGGTGCGGAAGGGTTTCTCCGGGCTGAGAGGATATGTGAACGGGGTGCTCCGCGCCGTGGCCAGAGGACTTGACCGGGTGGAGTACCCGAAGGACCGGATGAAGGAACTGTCCGTCCGGTATTCCTGTCCGGAATGGATCCTGGACCTGTGGCAGAAGACGTATGAACCGGATGTGATTGAAGTGATGCTTGCGGACTTTCAGACGGAGAAGCCGCTGACCGTCCGGTGCTGCCTGAACCGTACGACGCCGGAACTTCTGAAAGAAGAGCTGGGAGCCGAAGGGCTTAATGTGACACAGCATCCGTATCTGCCCTATGCGCTCTGCATCTCCGGTTATGATCATCTGGATGAGCTGGATGCTTTCCGGAACGGCCTTTTCACCGTTCAGGATATCAGCTCCATGCTGGTGTCCGAGATAGCGGATCCGCGCGCCGGCGCAGAGGTGATCGACGTCTGTGCAGCTCCCGGCGGCAAGGCGCTCCATATGGCGGAGAAGATCCTGCTGGCCGATGAAGCTTCGGGAACGCAGACGCGCGGCCGCGTGGAAGCACGGGATCTGACGGATGTGAAGGTGGAGCTGATCCGCGAAAATATCAGTCGGATGAAACTTGAAAATATATCCGCGGTATGCATGGATGCGTCTGTGCCGGATGAGGCGTCCGTAAAGAAAGCAGATATTGTGATCGCCGACCTGCCCTGCTCCGGCCTGGGCGTGATCGGGAAGAAACCGGATCTTCGCTACCGGGCGGCGCCGGAAGGCATTGAGAGCCTGATCCGTCTTCAGCGTCAGATTCTGGACTGTGCGCAGGCGTACGTGAAGCCTGGCGGCACGCTTGTTTACAGTACCTGTACAGTCAATCCGGGCGAGAATGAGGAGAATGTATACCGGTTTCTGGAAGAACATCCGGAATTCCGGTCTGCGGATATAAAAGACAGGCTCTGCGAAGAACTGAAAGGAAGCGTGACAGACGGCGGCTTTCTTCAGCTCCTTCCGGGGATTCATCAGAGCGACGGATTCTTTATCGCGAAACTGATCAGGAAAGAGGAGAACTGAACGGATGAAAAAGGATATCCGGTCCTTTGGATATGACGAACTGAAAACAGAGATGGAACATCTGGGCGAGAAGGCATTCCGCTCAAAACAGGTCTATGAATGGCTGCATGTAAAACTGGCGGACCGGTTCGACGAGATGACCAACCTGTCACTGAAACTGAGGGAGCGGCTTGAGGAAGAGTACATAATCATGCCGGTACAGATGGAAGAACGACAGGTTTCGAAGCTGGACGGCACAAACAAGTTCCTGTTCCGTCTTCACGACGGCAACATGATCGAGAGTGTGCTCATGAAATACAAACACGGCAATTCTGTGTGCATTTCCTCCCAGGCGGGCTGCCGGATGGGCTGCGCCTTCTGCGCGTCCACCATCGGCGGTCTGAAACGGAACCTGACCCCGTCGGAGATGCTCGGACAGATCTGTCAGATCCAGAAGATCACAGGAGAGCGGGTGTCCAATGTAGTGATCATGGGGACGGGCGAACCGCTTGACAATTACGATAATTTTGTGAAATTTATCCGCCTGCTCACGGATGAACACGGCCTTCACATCAGCCAGCGGAATGTAACGGTTTCCACCTGCGGCATCGTGCCGAATATGCTGCGGCTGGCGGATGAGGGATTCCAGATCACACTGGCCCTGTCCCTGCACGGCTCCACCCAGGAGAAGCGGCGCCGCCTCATGCCGGTGGCAAATAAATATAAACTTCTGGAGGTGCTGGCCGCCTGCGACGCCTATTTTGAGAAGACGGGCCGGCGGGTGACATTTGAGTACAGCCTGGTCCACGGCGTCAACGACCGGGATGAAGACGCCCGGGAGCTGGCGGCGATTTTAAAGCCGCGGAACTGCCATCTGAACCTGATTCCGGTCAATCCGGTAAGGGAGCGCAGCTTCGTGCGGCCGAGCAGGGAAAATGCTCTGAATTTCAAAAATAAACTTGAAAAAAGCGGAATAAATGTTACTATAAGAAGGGAAATGGGCGCTGATATCGACGGGGCCTGTGGACAGCTCAGACGCCGCTATGCGGAAGACGAGGACTTTTTGGAAGGAAGATAAGGAGACAGGTATGAGGACATTTTCGGTTACAGATGTAGGAATGGTGCGACAGGTGAATCAGGATTATGTCTATGCGACAGATAAGCCTCTTGGGATTCTCCGGAATCTGTTCGTCGTGGCCGACGGAATGGGCGGACACCAGGCGGGGGACTACGCTTCCAAATATACGGTCGAAGTTCTTAAAAGAGAACTGGCGGCCAGCGAAGGTGAAAATGTGGAGAAATGTCTGGTCGATGCGATCAAGACGGCCAACCGGGAGATCATCCGGGAGGCATCCGGCGACACCCATCTGAAAGGCATGGGGACCACCGTGGTCGCGGCCACAATCATGAACCAGATGATGTATTTCGCCAATGTGGGCGACAGCCGTCTGTATCTGATCAATCAGGGGATCCAGCAGCTGACCAAGGACCATTCACTGGTGGAAGAGATGGTCCGTCTTGGCGGGATCAAACCGGAGGAGGCCAAGCACCATCCGGACAAAAACATCATCACAAGAGCCATCGGCGCCAAGGCCGATGTAGAAGTAGATTTTTACGAGCACCGTCTGAAACGGGGAGACATCATACTGATGTGTACAGACGGGCTCAGCAATATGGTGGAGGATGAAGAACTGTTCCACATCGTGCAGGGCGGCAGGGATATCGTGGAGGCCGGCCAGAGCCTTGTGGAAGCGGCGAAAGAGAACGGCGGTACGGACAATATCGGAGTTGTCCTTATTGAACCGTTCGCAGACGAGGTGAGTGTATTATGATTAAAGAAGGGGTCGTATTAGGAAAGCGATACGAGATACTGGGCCGGGTCGGCAGCGGCGGCATGGCGGATGTCTATAAGGGCAAAGACCATAAGCTGAACCGTTTTGTAGCCATCAAAGTGCTGAAAAGCGATTACCGGACCGATGAAGTGTTTATCAGGAAATTTCTCAGTGAGGCGCAGGCTGCGGCGGGGCTGATGCATCCCAATGTGGTCAATGTCTATGATGTGGGCCAGGACAGAGGGCTTTATTATATGGTTATGGAGCTGGTCGAAGGCATCACGCTGAAAGACTATATAGAGAAGAAGGGGAAATTATCGCCGAAAGAGACGGTCAGCATCTCCATCCAGATGGTGACCGGGCTTCAGGCTGCCCATAATCAGCATATTGTACACCGGGATATCAAGCCGCAGAATATCATTATTTCCAAAGACGGAAAAGTAAAGGTGACTGATTTCGGCATCGCCCGCGCGACCACGTCTACCCAGACGATCAGCACGAGCGTGATGGGGTCTGTCCACTATACATCGCCGGAGCAGGCAAGAGGCGGCGTGGTGGATCAGAAGAGCGATATCTATTCCATCGGCATTACCATGTATGAAATGGTGACCGGACATGTACCGTTCGACGGGGATTCTACGGTCACGGTTGCGCTCAAGCACCTGCAGGAGGAGATCACTTCTCCGGCGGAAGAAGTGCCGGATCTTCCGTACAGCCTGGAGTGCATTATCATGAAATGTACCCAGAAAAACCCGGCGATGCGGTATCATGACTGTGCATCGCTCCTGCTGGATCTGAAGCGGTCGCTGGTCGATCCGGACGGGGACTTCGTGGTGATCGGCAATAAAGGCAATGTGGATGACCGCACTGTTGTGATGTCCACGGAGGAAATTAATGAGGTCCAGCGTCGGAGATATCCGAATGACGGCGATGACTATGATGACGATGAAGATTATGACCGCGACGGAGAGGACGATGACGACGAGGATGATGATGACCGGCGTTACCGGGACCGTGACCGCGGCAGAAGAAAAAATAACGTAAACTCTGATACAAAACGGATCATGAAGATCCTCATGATCGTTGCCGGTGTTGTCGTGGCGCTGCTGATCCTCTTTCTTGTGGGGAGTGCAGCCGGATTCTTCAGCGGCCCGGGGCTTGTGCAGAACGAGCAGGAGATGGTAAAGGTGCCGGATCTGCGCGGAATGACGGAGGAAGAGGCACGCAAAGAACTTGAAGGCACAGATCTCGGCATGAAGGTGGAAAATGAAAGGCAGCCGTCCAATCAGTATGAGGAAGGCGAGATCATGAGCCAGGATCCCGCAGAGGATACTGAAGTGGCGAAGAATTCAACAATCACGGTTGTTATAAGCAGCGGTGAAGAAGCGAAGATGGTCAAAGTCCCGAATATAGTTGACCGGACAGAAGAGGAAGCGGAGAAATCCCTGCAGGCGGCGAAGCTGACGGTCGTTCATGGTGAGGCACAGTTTAGCGACGAGATCGACGCAGGCCGCGTGATCTCCAGCGATCCGGAAGCAGGCACGGAAGTGGAGGAAGGCACGGAAGTGACGATCGTGATCAGTCTGGGGAAGGATCAGGCGAAAGTGCCGGAACTGAGAAATAAATCCGCATCTGAGGCGGAAGCCGCGCTTAAAGACGCGGGACTGGCCGGAAGCGCCAGCGAGGAATACAGCGACAGCGTGGAAGCCGGACTGGTGATTTCCCAGAGCATTGATGCGGGAGAGAAAGTAGACAAAGGCACAACCGTCAGCTATGTGGTGAGCAAAGGTCCGGAGACGAAATACGTGACCGTGCCGAATCTTGTCGGAAAGACAAGAAGCGCCGCGGAAAAAGCGCTTCGGGATGCGGGACTCAGCGTCGGTGAAGTCAATGAGGATTATGTCAGAAACAATGATGTGAACCTGGTGGTCGACCAGTCCATCAGTTCAGGCATGTCAGTGGAAGCCGGTACTTCGGTAAGCTTTACCGTTAATCTGGGCCCGGAGCCGTCCGAGCCGGAACCTGAACAGCCCTCGGAAAATGACGGCTCGGAGAGTACGGATGCAGATCCCACTGGCAGCGGCGTGACCGCCGGATAATCATTAATTCAGAAATTCAATCAGTTATATGACAGGTAAAATAGTAAAAGGTATTGCCGGATTCTACTACGTTCACGTAGCAGGATCCGGTGTTTATGAGTGTAAGGCAAAAGGAATTTTCCGCAGGGACGGCATAAAGCCGCTGGTGGGAGATGATGTGGAGATCAGGGTTCTGGATGAGAAGGACATGGAAGGCAGTATTCAGAAGATCCTTCCCCGCAGGAATGAACTGATCCGCCCGGCCGTAGCCAATATCGATCAGGCGCTGGTCGTATTCGCGGTGACGGAGCCGAGCCCCCATCTCAATCTCCTGGACCGGTTTCTTGTTATGATGGAGAGCCGGGATATTCCGGCTGTGCTCTGTTTTAACAAGACCGATATCGGCAGCAGACCGGAGATCGAAGAACTCCGGGAAATCTATGCGTCCTGCGGATATCCGGTTATTTTTACAAGCGCCAGACAAGAGGAAAATATAGAAACGCTTAAAGGGCTGCTTCACGGGAAGACGACAGCCATCGCCGGTCCGTCCGGCGTGGGCAAGTCCTCGCTGATCAATCTGATCCAGTCCGGGGTGACCATGGAGACGGGCAGCGTCAGCCGGAAGATCGGAAGGGGAAAGCACACGACCCGTCATGCGGAACTTCTGGTGATCGACCGGGATTCCTATATCATGGATACGCCGGGGTTCAGTTCCCTTTATATCAGCGATATGGAAAAAGACAAACTGAAATACTGCTTTCCGGAATTCCGGCACTATGAAGGCAAATGCCGCTTCAACGGCTGTGATCACACGCATGAGCCCGACTGCGCGGTCAAGGAAGCAGTGGAAACTGGCAAGATACATGAGAAACGGTACGAAAATTATCTGAGCCTGTACCGGGAGCTTCAGGAAAGGAAACGATACTAAATGAGAAAAAATATTCTTGCGCCGTCGATTCTGTCGGCGGATTTTAAGGAACTGGGCAGCCAGATCCGGGAGACGGACCGCGCGGGAGCGGAGTATATCCATTTTGACGTGATGGACGGCCTGTTCGTCCCGAGCATCTCATTCGGCATGCCGGTGCTATCCTCTATCAAAGGACTGACCGGACAGGTGCTTGACGTCCACCTGATGGTGACGGAGCCGGTGCGCTATGTGGAAGAATTTGTAAAATGCGGCGCGGACATCATCACAGTTCATCTGGAAGCGTGTGAGGATCTGAAAGGCACACTGGATGCGATCCGCCGCGCCGGCGTGAAGGCGGGCGTGACGATCAAACCGGGGACGCCGGTGAGCGCTCTTGAACCGTATCTTGATCAGGCGGAGATGTTCCTGATTATGAGTGTGGAGCCGGGCTTCGGAGGACAGGCATTCATTCCGGAATCGCTGGAGCGGATCCGGGAGCTCCGGGCCATACTGGATGCGAAGGGGCTGGATACGGACATCGAAGTGGACGGCGGCATCTATCACAGCAATGTGGGCGAAGTGCTGGAGGCGGGCGCCAATGTCATTGTGTCCGGATCCGGTGTCTATAAAGGAAACATTGCGGAAAACACAGAACGTTTCATGGAGATACTGAAAAGCTATGAGTAAGAGAACGGTGATCGTAAGCGGCGGCATGCTGGAAGAAGATTTCGTGCTGCCGGTCCTGAAAAGCGAAGAAACAGAATTTATCATCGCAGTGGACAGGGGGCTGGAATTCCTGTACCGGCATGAGATCCGGCCGGACTACATCGTTGGGGATTTTGACAGCGTTCCCCACGAACTGGTGGATTATTACCGGGAGAAGATCAATGTCCCGGTCCGGGAGTTCAATCCGGTGAAAGACGCGTCTGATACGGAGATCGCCCTCCGGCTGTGCCTGGGACTCAACCGGAAGCAGATCTGGATCCTGGGCGGAACCGGGAGCCGGATCGATCATCTGTGGGCCAATGTGCAGTGCCTGCAGATCGCGCTGGACGCGGGAGCGGATGCCAGGATTCTGGACAGTCACAATCAGATCCGCCTCATTGATAAAGACATTACACTGAAAAAGGCCGAGGCGTTCGGACCGTATTTTTCGCTGTTTCCGCTGGAGACGCCGGTGGATGAACTGACGGTCACAGGCGCGAAGTATCCGCTGAAAAATCATTTCCTCAAGCCCGACGACAGCCTGTGCGTGAGCAATGAATTTGCGGAGGATGAAGTGAGGATCTCATTCGTATACGGGAAAGTGATCCTGATGGAGACGAGGGATTAAAACAGAGGAGTTGTTTCTATGGAATTCACTAAATTAACGTTTCCGCCTGAAAATTATCGCCGTTTAAGCGACCCGGGACAGGGTGAACATGTGGCGGAGAGTTTTGCTGAAAAATATGATGAGGCCGTTACCGGCTGCTTAGCCGCCGGATCGCACTGTACTGGCCCTGAAAAAGGCAAACTGTTTTTGGGGCAGCTTATCGAAGACTCTGAAGAGAGGGCAAAGAAGACGTGCGCAAATATTAATGAGTTTTTTAAAGAAACGCGTCAGAAAACTGTGCAGGAAATGCAGGAATATCTTATACAGCATAATGGTGTGGTTGATTCCTGGCCTGATCCTGCCTGTAAGATTATCTTTCATTATTTTGATGCTCCGGGTGTTGAGTTTCAGTTTGATTTTTTCGGTGCAGAGTATGTCTCTGATGGGAAAGGGAATGTGAAACGCGCCTCCTCAAAACCTGTCTTTTACAATGATTACCATTTCCCGGATACAGAAGACTATCTGAAAATGAAAGAGAAGGAAAGTTTACTGGAAAAACGGGTAAAGGAAGGAAAGTTCAAAGGCGATCGGATTCCTCGTTTTTTTGCTTTTTTAGGATTCCTCTATTGTATTTATGCGGCGCTTGCTGTTGTTGGAGATGTGTTTTTTGATTTCGGGAATACGCTTCTTTCTATCGTGCCTCAAAGTCCGGTTGGGGAAAGCGTACAGTCTCTGATCATGAACGTGGGCTGGCTGCTGTTGGCTTTGCCGGTTTACATATCTCAGTTTTTGGGAGGCGTGTGCGGAGATATCTCCGGCATTCTTGAGATCATCTCCATCATCATTCTGATCGGCGTCTGCCTTCTGGGAGCTTTCTGCTTTCAGAAGTACCTTGCTTTTTACCGAAAGGACAGAAAGGAATATAATAAGGCGAAAAAAGGACTGGAGAAATTACGTGGCAGTCAGGAGTATTCCCGTGTTATGCAGGAAAATGCCACATTGAAAAAAGAAAATGAAGCAATGGCAGAACAATGGCTGAGAGAATGGTATGACTGGGTCTGCCGGATGTGAGAAGAAATTAAAGGCTTTACAGGAGGAAACAGAAGAAATGAAATTAGGAATCGTTGGACTCCCAAACGTAGGGAAAAGTACTTTATTTAATTCGCTGACAAAAGCAGGCGCGGAATCCGCCAACTACCCGTTCTGTACGATCGACCCGAATGTGGGCGTGGTGACCGTGCCGGACGAGCGCCTTAACGTGCTGGGCGAGATGTATCACACGAAGAAGATCATCCCGGCGGTGATCGAATTCGTGGATATTGCAGGCCTGGTAAAAGGCGCGTCAAAAGGCGAAGGTCTGGGAAACCAGTTCCTTGCCAATATCCGTGAAGTGGATGCCATCGTTCATGTGGTCCGCTGTTTCGAGAATACAAATATCGTCCATGTGGACGGAAGCATCGATCCCATGCGCGACATCGAGACGATCAATCTGGAACTGATCTTCTCGGATCTGGAAGTGCTGGAGCGGAGAATGTCCAAGACGGTTAAGCTTTCCCGCAACGATAAAACAGCGGCGAAAGAATATGCGTTCCAGGAAAGGCTGAAAGCCCATCTGGAGGATAACAAGCTTGCCAAGACCTTCAAGACAGAGGACGAAGATGAAGCGGCATGGATGAATGAGTACAATCTGCTCACAGCGAAGCCGGTGATCTTTGCGGCAAATGTATCCGAGGATGATCTGGCCGATGACGGCGCTGCCAATGCGGGCGTGCAGGCGGTCCGTGAGTATGCGGCGGAAGAGGACTGCGAAGTGTTCGTTGTCTGCGCGGAGATTGAAGCGGAAATCTCCCAGCTGGAAGAGGATGAGAAGAAAATGTTCCTCGACGACCTGGGACTGAAGGAGTCCGGCCTTGAGAAACTGATCCGCGCAAGCTATCATCTGCTCGGTCTTATCAGCTACCTGACGGCCGGTGAACCGGAAGTGCGCGCGTGGACGATCAAAGCCGGGACAAAAGCGCCCCAGGCGGCCGGAAAGATCCATTCTGACTTCGAACGCGGATTCATCCGCGCCGAGGTAGTAAGCTATGATGACCTCATTGCCTGTGGCTCCCATACGGCAGCCAAAGAAAAGGGACTGATCCGCCTGGAAGGAAAAGACTATGTGGTTCAGGACGGCGATATCATGCTGTTCAGATTTAACGTATAGCGCGACTGAACGGAAGAGCGCGGTATGTCGCGGAAAGGGGCTTTTCTATGCATTATGATATTGCTTTTCCCAATCTCGGTATTTCCTTTGAGCATGTGGGAAAGAATATTGATATTTTCGGCTTCACCATCGCCTATTACGGGATCATCATCGGGGCGGCCATCCTGCTCGGTTTTCTGATCGCCACGGCGGAAGCGAAGCGGACGGGGCAGAACCCGGAAGATTATATGGACATGGGGATCATCGGCGTGATCGCCGGCATCGTGGGCGCACGCCTCTACTATGTGATCTTTTCCTGGGACATGTATAAAGATAATCTTCTTCATATTTTTAATCTCCGCGAGGGCGGCCTTGCCATCTACGGCGGGGTGATCGGAGCAGTAATCGCGGTGTTCGCCCTGGCCCGGTGGAAGAAGCTGTCGCCGTTCCTGATCCTGGATACGGTGGCGATGCCGATCCTGAACGGACAGATGCTCGGACGCTGGGGCAATTTCTTCAACCGCGAGGCGTTCGGCGAATATACGGACGGACTCTTTGCCATGCGGCTGCCTGTGGACGCGGTGCGTTCCGGCGATATCACGGAGCGGATGCGCGAACATATGGAAACAATCGGCGGCGTGGAATACATTCAGGTCAGCCCGACATTCCTCTATGAGTCAGTGTGGTGCGCGGTGCTGCTCGTCATTCTGCTCCTGTACCGGAAGCATAAGAAATACGAAGGAGAACTTTTCCTTCTCTATATCTTCGGATATGCGCTGGGCAGAGTGTGGATCGAGGGACTACGCACGGACCAGCTGCTGATCCCGGGAATCGGATTCCCGGTATCCCAGGCCCTGGCCGGATGCGTGGTTATATTCGCGGGGGCGGCGCTGGTGGTTTTGCGAAGGCGGTTTAAAAGAAGAGGTTGACTTTATAAAAGTGATTTTCTGCACGCCAAAAGATACAAAAAAACCGACTGCCCTCTATAGACTTTTGTCGTTTTTGGCGATATAATAAAACCACATGTGAACATGCGGGCTGATGGTCTGTGCAAAGGTGCGGACGGCAGCCCCGCCACTGTATATTTTTAAGGAGGAATCATAAAATGGCAAGAAAAATGAAGACCATGGACGGTAACCAGGCTGCTGCTCACGTGTCATATGCTTACACAGAAGTTGCGGCGATCTACCCGATCACACCGTCATCCGTTATGCCTGAGCATGTTGACGAATGGGCGACACAGGGCAGAGAGAATATCTTCGGACAGACAGTCAATGTCGTAGAAATGCAGTCCGAGGCAGGTGCGGCAGGCGCCGTACACGGATCTCTGGCAGCAGGCGCTCTTACGACAACATTTACAGCTTCTCAGGGACTTCTTCTTATGATCCCGAACCTGTACAAGGTAGCAGGCGAGCAGCTCCCGGGTGTATTCAACGTATCCGCTCGTGCGCTTGCAAGCCACGCACTTTCCATCTTCGGAGATCACTCTGATGTATATTCCTGCCGCCAGACCGGCGCAGCGATGCTGTGTGAGTCCAGCGTACAGGAGGTTATGGACCTGACACCGGTTGCACACTGTGCAGCGCTGGAAGGAAAACTTCCGTTCATTAACTTCTTCGACGGATTCCGTACATCCCACGAGATCCAGAAGATCGAGACATGGGATTACGAAGATCTGAAAGATCTGGTAAATATGGATGCCATCGATGCGTTCCGTGCACACGCGCTGAACCCGAACCATCCGTGCCAGAGAGGTTCCGCTCAGAACCCGGATATCTTCTTCCAGGCAAGAGAGGCATGCAACCCGTACTACGATGCAATGCCGGGAATCGTTCAGAACTACATGGACAAAGTAAATGCGAAGATCGGAACAGATTACAAACTGTTCAACTACTACGGAGCAGAGGACGCTGAGCACGTGATCGTTGCCATGGGTTCTGTCTGCGATACGATCGAGGAGACTATCGACTACCTGATGAAGGCTGGCGAGAAAGTCGGCGTTGTTAAAGTACGTCTGTACAGACCGTTCTGCGCACAGGCGCTCATCGATGCAATTCCAGATTCTGTTAAGAAGATTTCCGTACTTGACAGAACGAAAGAGCCGGGCGCTATGGGCGAGCCGCTGTACCTTGACGTTGTCGCAGCGCTCAAAGGCTCCAAATTCGACGCAGTGCCGATCTACACAGGACGTTACGGACTTGGTTCCAAGGACACGACGCCTGCTCAGATCGTTGCTGTATATCACAATGATGAGAAACAGAAATTCACGATCGGTATCGAGGATGACGTGACACATCTGTCACTGAAAGCTGACGAGCCGCTCGTTACAACACCGGAAGGAACGATCAACTGTAAGTTCTGGGGGCTTGGCGCTGACGGTACAGTCGGAGCGAACAAGAACTCCATCAAGATCATCGGTGACAACACAGACATGTACGCTCAGGCATACTTTGATTATGATTCAAAGAAATCCGGCGGTGTTACAATGTCTCACCTGCGTTTCGGTAAACTTCCGATTAAATCTACATACCTGATCCATCAGGCAAATTTCGTGGCATGCCACAACCCGTCCTATGTGGATAAGTACAACATGGTTCAGGAACTTGTTGACGGCGGTACATTCCTTCTGAACTGTCCGTGGGATATGGAAGGGCTTGAGAAACATCTGCCGGGACAGGTAAAAGCATACATCGCAAACCACAACATCAAGTTCTACACGATTGACGGTATCAGGATCGGTAAAGAGATCGGACTCGGCGGACGTATCAACACAGTCCTTCAGTCTGCATTCTTCAAACTTGCAGCCATCATTCCGGAGGAAGAGGCAATCGACCTGATGAAAGCCGCTGCGAAAGCTACCTATGGAAGAAAAGGCGACAAGATCGTACAGATGAACTATGATGCTATTGATGCAGGTGCAAAACAGGTTGTAGAAGTGACAGTTCCGGAGAGCTGGAAAGACGCAGCTGACGAAGGACTTGCGCAGCCGAAGGTAGACGAGAACGGAAGAAAAGACGTTGTTGATTTTGTTAAGAACATCCAGGCTAAGGTAAATGCTCAGGAAGGAAATACGCTTCCGGTATCTGCATTTAACGACTATGTAGACGGTTCTACACCGTCCGGATCTTCTGCATACGAGAAACGCGGTATCGCAGTGGATATCCCGGTATGGAAGCCGGAGAACTGTATCCAGTGTAACCGCTGTGCATATGTATGTCCGCATGCTGTTATCCGTCCGGTAGCGCTGACAGAGGAAGAGCTTGCTAATGCTCCGGAAGGAATGGAAGCCATCGATATGATCGGTATGCCGGGCATGAAGTTCTCCATGACAGTATCCGCTTACGACTGTACAGGATGTGGTTCATGTGCGAACGTATGTCCTGGAAAGAAGGGCGAGAAGGCTCTTGTTATGGGCAACATGGAAGCAAATGCCGGCAAGCAGGACTTCTTCGATTATGGAAGAGAGATCCCGGTGAAACCGGAAGTTGTCGCAAAATTCAAAGAGACAACTGTAAAGGGCAGCCAGTTCAAACAGCCGCTCCTTGAGTTCTCCGGCGCATGTGCAGGCTGCGGCGAGACTCCGTACGCGAAGCTGATCACACAGCTCTTCGGTGACAGAATGTACATCGCAAACGCGACAGGATGTTCCTCCATCTGGGGCAACTCCTCACCGTCCACACCGTACACTGTAAACGAGAAGGGACAGGGTCCGGCATGGTCCAACTCCCTGTTCGAGGATAACGCTGAGTTTGGTTACGGTATGCTGCTCGCTCAGAACACGATCCGTGACAGAATGAAAGGTTACGCTGCAACACTTGCTGCAGAGGCTGAGGATGCAGACGTTAAAGCTGCTGCTCAGGAATACATCGATACATACGCATGCGGCGCTACAAACGGAACCGCTGCAGACAAACTTGTGGCAGCTCTGGAGAAATGCGGATGCGACCGTATGGAGAAGACAGAACTTCTGAAGAACAAAGACTTCCTCGCTAAGAAATCCCAGTGGGTATTCGGCGGTGACGGATGGGCTTACGATATCGGATTCGGCGGCGTTGACCACGTACTTGCAAGCGGCAAGGACATCAACATCATGGTATTCGATACAGAGGTTTACTCCAACACAGGCGGACAGTCTTCCAAGGCTACAAAGACAGGTGCTACGGCACAGTTCGCTGCAGGCGGTAAAGAGACGAAGAAGAAAGACCTTGCGGGCATGGCAATGAGCTACGGCTATGTATACGTTGCACAGATCGCTATGGGCGCTGACTTCAACCAGACAGTCAAAGCCATCACAGAGGCTGAGGCATATCCGGGACCGTCACTCATCATCGCTTACGCTCCGTGTATCAACCACGGTATCAAGAAGGGTATGAGCAAAGCCCAGACAGAGGAACAGCTGGCAGTAGAGTGCGGATACTGGAACAACTTCCGGTTCAATCCGGCTGCTGAAGGCAACAAGTTCTTCCTTGACAGCAAAGCTCCGAAGGAAGAGGATTACCAGGCATTCCTTGACGGCGAGGTTCGTTACAATGCTCTGAAGAGATCCAATCCGGAGAAGGCTGCAAGACTGTTCGCGCGCAACGAGCAGGAAGCTATGGAGAGATACGACTACCTGACAAAACTGGTGGATGTATACGCAGCTGA
>DWUU01000054.1 GCA_019120575.1 Candidatus Mediterraneibacter quadrami | reverse complement strand
AGGAGACATGCAGGATTGCAATTCATTTTTTACCTGTTACTCATTTGATAGTGACATGGCGGGTCATGAGAAACCTCCTTCCATTTTAGAGTAAAGGAAGAGCAGGAGACATAGTAAGAGATTTCCTACTGAATGCGAATCATATTCTGTTTTATATCATTTGATGGCTGATCAGAGGATTGCTGTAATCACTCCCACTGCAAGACAGGCGGGCAAGCCAAGAAGCATACCAATACAGGACTGCTTAATATGAAAACAGTAATCCTTATATTCTTCCATATCCTCTGTGCCTGGTATCCTGACTTTTTTCGAATGGCAAAACCAGATGCTATCGAGTACAAGAGCATCATACCAATCAATGATCAGCCAGATCATGTAGGAATCCCGAACCCCTTTCCAGAATGTATCCGCTCCATTAAACTGTTTCAGGATAACAGCGAAGATGAACACAAAAGCAAGCAGGGCGATTCCTTTCTAGATGATATCTGACCTGGGAAACGTTGTTCTCTTTTTTCGATTAATCCTAATTCCATACATTTCTCCCTTATGGCCGGGGATAATCTCCCACTGAGGCAAGGGGATTTTTCAGCGTCAGCGACACAATCAGGATTGTGAATAATAAGATACCAATCAGACTTTCTATCATGACCACCATATTTACATTAGCTCCACTCCAGATGGATCATTTTGAGCATTCCAAATCGATCTGAAATATCCATACTGATTTTTGTAATGATTTTTAATCCATCTCGTTTGATAAACTTGTAATATGGTTCATCCGCCAATACTTTGACACCTCTACCTAGTGTGGTAACCAGATCTTCAGCCGAATTCACATAAAAAAACATTCGGGCATTTTCATGTCCCATCTGCTTCATATATTTCTTCTGCAACATTTTCATGCCGCTTTTATTTACCGTATCAAACACAAGCTCTATATTCCCGAAACCTTCCAGCATCTGCAGAAGGCCAAAAACTTTTTCCTCTTGAAAGTAATGGAACAAACCTCCTGCAGTAACCAGAAGAGGCGTATCAGGCATGTTCCTTCGGATCTGCCTGAGCCATCCGTCTGAAAAAGCATCCCCTGAAAGATAAGTTTCCTTCTCAGGTTCCGGGAGCAAACTGCGCCGGTATTCGATTACATTCGGAAGGTCTACAGCATACCATTGGGTTTGCCCATTGTCATTGCGATCATATGTTGTCTCCAGTCCGCAGCCCAGCTGTATGACAACACCATCCGGCTTACGTTTCAGGAAGTTCTGGATATGCCGATCCATATTAGCGGAACGGGATGCAGAAGCCAGTAGCGTGTATTGACTTTGATTTCCTGTTTCCAACAGTGCGGATGGCAGCTTTTCTTTTAATGAAAGTGCTTTTTTATCATATAAAATACACGGAAACTTTTCGCTGGCGTAAATCCTTCCCACCATAGGAATAAACATTGTATCTTCTACTATACCAAATTCGGACATGGCTATCTATCCTCCTATATGCAAATGAGTTAGTAATATCTAACCATTATTATATCAAGAGGAACCGGGGATTGCAATTCGTTTTCAATTGCTACTCGTTTTCTTCCCATCCTTTCTGCCAGCTCACCGCATCATCAAAAGAGAAGGAGCCATTCAGCCTTTTGACTTCCTTGACACATTCTCCCCGCAGGCGTTCCAGTAACACTGGATCGATGTTGTTATTCGCTGCAACCACGTTCATCATCACCGCCAGCTCCACAGCCATCTTGAAGATCATCCGGTTCTGCCGGTGATCACTCTCCGCTACAATGCTTTTCAACGTGGAGGTGACGATATTAGGGAGATAGGTTTTGTTGTCCTCTGCGGAAAGATATCCGGCATAAAACAACACGGCCTTTTCGATGAATTCGCTCTTGCTGTCACAGTTGTCTTTTTTATAGAGAGTATCCGCCAGCTCCAGGGTGGACGGTCTGATCCAGAGCTGGAAGCGGCGTTTGATTTCTTTCTTTTCTGCCTCTGTATCCTGCATGTCTGAAATCCTCCTTCTTATTCATAGGAACCTGCCAAAGCACCGCGTCATTCGTTGAAACTTCTGGGCCTTATCCATTACTTATCTTCCTTCCTCTCTGGCGGGAAATTTTGCTCCAGCCATTCCTGCACGATATGGGGTAATCTTTCACCGCTGTTTTCCAATACATACAGGCTGTTCTTCATGTCCGTTCCCGGGCATCTGCCCCTCACCGCCTGTCTGTTTCTGGATTTCTTCTGCAATCCTGCGGGTTTTCCCGGAATAAAAATAGTACACGATCAAAATATTTTCTTTCATTTATTCAATCATCCTCAACTTTTTATTTTTCAGCGGCATCTAAATAACGATGTACATGGCAGGGATTTCCAAAAGCGACTGCATTCTCGGGTATTGATTTTGTTACTACGCTTCCGGCTCCGATCACTGCATAATCTCCGATCGTCACGCCTGGAAGGATCACTGTCCCACCGCCGATCCACACGTATTTCCCGATATGCACCGGTTCTGTTCTTGTTTTGATCGCAGCCGCCTTGTCTTCCTGAAACCAGAAGCGTTCTGTCCACTTTGTTTCATGAACGGCCGTGTATATTTTTACGTCAGGTCCCAGCAGCGTGTTTTCCCCTATCGTGATCACACCGGTATCCAAAAGCGTACAGTTCAGATTTATAAAAGCGTTATCCCCAAGAAAAATATTCGTTCCGTAATCGATGTAAAAAGGCTGGTTTATCCGGCAGTTTTTTCCAAAACTGCCCAGCATGGTCCGGAGCAGCATCTCCCTTTCTTCTGCTTCTGAAGCCGGGATGTCATTGTATCTTTTCATCAGTTCTTTTGCCCTGTTATGAGCGGTACGGATCTGAGCATCCCGCGTATCATAGAACTCCCCTGACTGTTTCTTTTCTAATTCTGTCATGTTCTTTGACCTCTTTCTATGTAAAATATCTTCTGTTATTCCCATTATAAATTTCTTCCGTTCCCACTGTCTAATACCTGTCTTCTATGCAAAATGATACGTTCTCCGTATATTAAAAACAGCTGTGGCACCAGCGTTATAACTGATGCCACAGCCATTTTTAATGTTCCTGTATCGTCTGTACAAAGAGGGAGGCCGCCTGAGAAAACAAATGGTTCTTTTTCCACAGGATCACACTTCTTGTCGTATGCTCCGGAAGGACCTGACGAAAGCAGAGATCGGGATCCGCATGTATGGATAAGGCGCCGTCCAGACAGACCGCACAGCCCATCCCGGCCTCTACCAGCAATGCGGCGTTGGAAAGAAGATTGTAACAGGCCGGAATGGTCAGATGCCTTTCCTCACACTGCATCCAGTGAAGGACCTCGTTTTTGGCCTTCTCTCTTCCCGGCATGATCAGCGGATACTGCCTGATCTCCTCCACGGTTATGGTTTCTTTTCCTGCAAGTTCGTGATCCTTCCTTAAAAGGAGTCCCCAGGTTTCTTTCTGTGGAAGCCTCACATATTCGAATTTTGCGGTGTCGACCGGCTCCAGCACGAGCCCCAGATCCAGCAGACCCCGTTCAAGCATTTCTTTGATATTGTCTGCCATTCCATTATAAAGATCAAACTGGACATTCGGGTATTTTTCACGAAATTCCTTCATGTAAGCAGCCAGCGCCCGGCATCCTACCGCTTCTGCCGCGCCGATCCGGATGGTTCCGCAGACGACGTCTTTCCTGTCTTTAAATGTATGTTCCAGCTTGTCCGACAGCTCTACGATCATTTCCGCCTGCTGTTTAAACAGAAATCCTTCGTCTGTTAAAGTCACAGAACGCTTCCCCCGGATCAGCAGAGCCGTTCCCAGTTCGTCTTCCAGCTCCATTAGCTGGCGGCTTAAGGTCGGCTGGGTAACATGAAGGATATCTGCTGCCCTTGTAATGTTTCCTTCATCCGCTACTGTCAAAAAATATTTCAGCACACGCAATTCCATATCAATCGCCTCCTGTCATCTTCTATAAAATAATCCTGATAAAATTACGTCCGATCACTAATAATTTCTTTATCCTTATGAAGATACATATTCTACCTCCGTTTCATATATTGCTTTATATATTTTAGTCGGATAATTTGTAATATATTTGTCGAGCCTTTTCTTTGTAATAGCATTTTTTCTGGCATATTCTGTCAAAATTTTTCCGCATTTCTCCAGATCCATCTCTGCACATTTTTCAATATCCTTCAGACAATCAAGAAACTGCAGTACCAAAACATTTTCTTCCGTCACCTCCACCACTGGTCTTCTGAGAATGTATTGCCTGTTTTTAATCGTAATTTTCCTTACCAATGCCGGAGCATAGTTGCTGCATATCTCCTGTGTAAACGGCACCTGCGTAGATAATCCCATGCGATTCGCTAATGTATAACCGGAAAAATATCCCACGCGCTTTCCTCTGCGTAAGATATACTTGTGAACAGCTACTGCATCCGGGGACAAAACCATCCGTTCACCAAAAATATCTATTTTAGGAAAATAGTATACTCCCGGCTCAAATCGGCATATAATTCCACTATCAGTATATTTTTTTAAATGATATCTAAGATTCTCTTCCGTCATCCCTGGGATATCAATATCTCCGGTAAAAATAGGTTCTCCCTGAATATAATTTTCTTTCAAATATTGATATAACATGGCTATGTTCCTTTTTGTCAATCCATACTTTACGTACTTTATTTTATTTTTTTAAGCTCCGGAACGCCTTGTCCCCTCCCCGTCGCAGAGTTATAATAAAAGCATATAAAAACCCGTATCTTTTTTCATAGCAAAGGAGGGATCAATATGTCAGAATACAAAGTCATTACGATCAGCCGGCAGTTTGGAAGCGGCGGCCATGAGATCGGTGAAAAGCTGGCTGCCCGCCTGGGGATCCCGCTCTATGACAATCAGCTCATCAGCATGGCGGCGGATGAGCTGGGATATACAAAAGAAAGTGTTGAGCGGGCGGATGAATCCTCTCTGGATTCTTTTATGGCAGCCTACAGTGTCACACCCATGAGTTACATAAATTTCATTTCCACGGCTTCCTATATGCCGTCCCTTGATGTAAGGGTGTTCCGGAAACAGTCCGAGATCATCCGGAGCCTTGCGCAGAAAGGCCCGTGCGTGATCGTAGGCCGCTGCGCCGACTACATCCTCAGGGATAAGGCAGATCTCATCAACGTCTTTATCTGTGCGGAGAAAGAAGACCGGATCCGGCGCATCGCCGGGCGCTACGGCCTGACAGAGAAGAAAGCGGCCGAACGGATCCGGAAAACGGACCGGGATCGGAAGTTCTACTATGAAACACACACCGGACTGGAGTGGGGAAGCATCTACTCCCATCAGGCGCTTTTAAATGCCAGCCTGCTCGGGATCGATAAGGTCGTAGATCTTCTGGAAACAGTGTACCGTGCATGATCACTGCAATAGTGCACAAAAAAGAGGCGGATCACTCATGGATCCGCCCCTCTTTTTTTATCCTGCGATATGCGATTTCCAGCATGGAGATATTGATTACAGCAAATACAGCCAGATACAGCGGCATGATCCATATACCGACCGCCTCCTGCAGTTTTCCGAATATCATCGGCATGAACATAGTGCCCACATATGCAAAAGCCATCTGAAGACCGATCACGGCCGCGCTGTATTTTCTTCCGAAATTCGCCGGAGCCATATGCTGGATCGCCGGATAAACCGGCCCCATGCCTGTTCCCGTGATCAGGAATCCGACAGCTGCAGCTATGTAGCCCTGAAACGGCAGCGCAATAAGTATGATCCCCACGAATTCAACCGCGATCCCGATACGGATCAGCATCCGGTCGCCAAGCCGGTTGGAGACAAAACCGGAAATCAGCCGCCCCAGCATCAGCCCGCCGAAGATCAGCGAACCGAACGCGGCGATGAGCCCTTCGCTCATCCCTGATTTTGTTCCGGCAAAATAACTGGACGTCCACAGAAAAGCGGTAGCCTCTCCCGCACAGTAGGCAAAAAATGCGATCAGGGTCAGGACCACACCGGGCACCTTTATTGACTCGCTGATCCCTGCAAGCTTCTCTGCCGCCAGCTTCTCTTCTTTTTTTGCATTTTCCCAGAGCGGCAGGGACAGGATGCAGACCGCAAGGATTCCGATCTGTACATACGCCGTCCAGCGGTATCCTTCATTCCAGTGCGCATATTTCAGCGCCAGCGCCATAATATTGGGGCTGATGACTGCGCCCAGTCCGTAAAAGCAGTGCAGGAAATTCATCACGGAAGATGAATAATTCTCTGCGACATAATGGTTAAGCGAGGCGTCGATCGAACCGGCTCCCAGGCCATAGGGAACGGCAAACAGGAACAGCATCCAGTACTGTCCTGAAAAAGAAAATCCAAACAGCCCGATGATCGTTAATCCTGTCGATACGACCACGATCCATTTCGTATGGACACTCCGGATCAGTCTCGGACTCATCAGCGCGGAAATGATTGTCATGCACGAAATCACCATAGAAACATATCCAGCGTAAGACGACGGGACCTGAAATGCAGTCTGCATGGTCGGCCATCCGGAACCAAGCAGGGAATCCGGCAGTCCGAGGCTTATAAACGCAAGATAGATAACAGCAATAAGCAGTGAGCCCATTTTTCTTTCCTCTCTTTGCTATGTATGTATCAGGGGACTTACTGACCGAGATACATCATAGCAAATCAGGATAATTTAATCAATCCTCTTTCTTCATTCAAACGTGACAGAACTTTTGCAGGTTTTGTATCGAACCTGGTCACGATCATATGCACAATATACGGGATCAGGATCACCGGGACCGCCAGATATGCAATCAGGCTGTACGCCTTCTGTATAAGGGTCAGGAGTCCGAACTGTGCGATGCCAAAATCTACGATACAGCATATAAGCGCAGCAAGGGCCTCTTTCTTGCCGATCTTCAGCTTCTTTGTCTTTGCTTCTGTTTTCCCACCGCAGATCCGCGTTACCATGGCTGCGACCATATTTACCGCGGTAGACACTGCGCCGAGGATGATAAGCAGTGAGATCAGAGGCGTCATAAAAGATGCGCCCACGCCTTTCCGGACCATCAGAAGTGTCGGCACGCTGGCGTCCGCCATCCCCGGATCCGTATATACTGTCATCAGACCCAGCACGACCATCACCATCATCAGCGCGTTCACGACCACTCCCGCGCCCATGCTCTTTACGGCATCCGCCGGCTTCTCAAAAGATCTCGCATGCTGGACAAATACGGCAATGTTCGACAGTTGGAATGTCCCGTACAGAAATGCAGAATACAAAGCGCTGCCAACCGGAAGCTCCGCTGCCGTCATCTGTTCCGCCGCTTCTGTGATATTTCCCATTCCCGCGGCAATATTGGGGATATAAACGATCAGCAGTCCGGCGATAATGCAGACAGACAGGATCGAAGCAACTTTCCTTACCAGATCCGTCCCGAATATAGCTACAACGAATATGAACACGCCGATCAGGAACGTACAGAGCAGATACGGCAGTCCGGTCAGCGTGCTCAGCGTAGCGCCTCCTGTAGCAAAGGCGACTGCCGGCGCCACGCACATCACACAGATATACAGGACTTCGAACAGGTTGGAAAATACCGGCGCAAATCTTCCGTAAAATGCGTTGTTATAAGAACGGTAATCATATACTTCGTGCTTTCTTGCAAAACGGAGGCTATATGCAAAAAATACTCCATTGTACAGCATCGCCAGGACCGGCATGATCAGACATGCGGCCCCATATCTTACGAAATAACTGTAGATCTGGGCTCCGGAGGCAAACCCGCCGCCAAAATGCGTCGTGAACCATACAAAAGACACCCCCAGAATGATCGCTGTATTCCTATTCTTCTTCATCTGCATCTTTTCTCACCCTTTCTTTCAGTCTGTCCATGGCGTCAGCCAGCATCTCTTCTGTTACTCTGTATGGATAATGCGCTACATCCGACATATCCGGGATACGCTTCCTGCATTCTTCCCACTGTTCATCCGTGATCTCAATCTGTTCCAGCGAAACCGGAAGCCCCAGCGCGCGGTTCAGCCGGTAGATCTGTTCAAATTCTTCATCCTGCCCGTCAACCAGAAGCGCCAGCAGGACGCCGAATCCCACCACTTCTCCGTGAAGGTGCCGCTCCTCAATGACCGGATATGCCGTCATCGCATAGAAGACCGCATGCGCCAGTCCGCTGTTATAATCCGGCGTATAATCTTTCGTAAGGAAGATGGATGCGATCCCTGTTGTTACAACGATGGCAAGAACGACCTGCTCCACATCATAGGTGCAGAGACCTTTTCGGTGGTCGTCCAGTGCTTTCGGCCCGTATTCCAGCAGCGGATCCCGGCACATCCGGCTCACCAGGGCGCCAAGCGCAGTAAAATGTTCCAGCCGCTCCTCTCTTGATGAGATCGTTGCTTCATAGTACTTCGCATATGTATCTCCTATTCCGGCCCACATATACCGGACCGGCGCTTTGGCGATGATCTCCGTATCAATAAAGGCATGCATCACCGGTCTGATGAAAAAATGCGGTTTCAGAAACGTTCCGTCTTCATTGTACATGATGGAAACGGACGTGCAGGCTGAGCAGTTGGATGCGATCGTCGGGAAAGCAAAGACCGGCTTGTCATCCGTGATGCACAGACATTTTACTGTATCAAGCGCCTTTCCGCCACCCACGCCGAACACCATATCCGCCTCCTGATAGATCGGCATACTGCGAAGTTTTTCCACCGTGGCATAGGTACAGTTTTCGCCGTAGTACTCTTTCCCGATGATCTCAAGATCCGTCTGATCCACATAGAACCGGATCTTATCATAAGCGGCATCAAGCGCCTTTTTCCCGCCGATCACGAGGACCTTCTTTCCGTACGATCCACACACCGGTCCGATCTTGTCGTAAATGTGATCTCCGATCGAATAGTTGGGAAGATGTACTTCATAATTTTCAAGTTGCATAGCTGTTTCTCCTTTCCATTCCGGGATCCGGACAAAATAAAAAGCCCTCGTCCCATACAATAATTCTGCAGGGACAAGAGCTGTAGATCAAAATAACTCCTGCGGTGCCACCCGGCTTGATGCGGTGATCCGCATCCACTCATGCATACTGACATATGCTTTCTTTGGTAACGGAGTATGTTCTCCGGCTCGCCTACTTCACATTTCAACTCGCCCTCAGAAGCCCATTCACCCCAAGTCCGTCTTACCGCAATCCCACCGCCTGCGGCTCTCTGTGAAGCGTCCAGTGAAGCTACTTGCTCTTCCTCAATAGTTTTGGTACACTTTATCACGTTATTACTGGAATGTCAAACATTTTTTCTTGACACGGATATATAAAATTATTACGATATTTGTAACATATGTTCGTAAAATATAAAGGAGGTGCAACGTAATGAAGTATATCTGCTCAATCTGCGGATATGTCTATAACGAGGCGTCAGAAGGCACTGCTTTTGCCGATCTTCCCGACTCCTGGGTCTGTCCGCTCTGCCGGGCTGCAAAGGATCTGTTCCGCCCGGAGAAAACTGAAGCAGCGCCTGAACCGGCACGTCCGGCTCCCGCAGCTGCCGGACCATCTGCGCATGTCGATACGGATCATGCCGGAGAAGATCTGCATAAGCTCTCCGCCGGAGAACTTTCCGCCCTGTGCTCGAACCTGGCCCGGGGATGCGAGAAACAGTACAAAAATGAAGAAGCCGGTCTGTTTCGCGAGATTGCCGCTTACTTCGCGGCGGTTACACCGGACGAGCCCGATGGGGATCTCACTCATCTTCTCTCTCTGTTTGAGAATGATCTGACCACCGGCTATCCTGCAGTCCAGGGCGCCGCACAGGCAGCCGGCGACCGCGGAACGCAGCGCGTATGCGTGTGGGGACAGAAAGTGACCGTGATCCTCAATTCCCTGGTACAGCGATATCAGCGGGAAGGATCTGCATTCCTCAGGAATACGCAGATCTGGGTCTGCTCGGTATGCGGATTCGCCTATGTAGGCGATACGCCGCCTGAACTCTGCCCGGTATGCAAAGTTCCCGCCTGGAAATTCGATAAGATAGAAGGGAGGCGTTCCGCATGAAAACAAAGATCGCTGTTCGCAACCTGAGGCTGTGCACCAAAGACTGTCTCTGTCTGTATGTCTGCCCGACAGGCGCCACGGACACCGAGGACAGTATCATTGACATCAGCAGATGCACCGGCTGCGGTGACTGTGCCGACGCCTGTCCCGGCGGTGCGATCTCCATGGTCCCGCTTGAATATCCGCCTCAGCAGAAAAAAGAAGATCCTGTTCTCACAGAATCTTACCGGATGATAAAGAATAAAGCGGCACAGGAAAAAACAGCCGCGCAGATCGCCGCATCCACAGATGAGGATGCCCTTTACCGGCTCATGACCGCTGTGGCAAGATCGGTCCGGCTGGTAAACGAAGACCTGCTCCGCGAATCAGGATACATGCTCCCCCAGAGCGGCAACACCCATGCGCTGCTGCATGAATGGGCGGAGAATCCGCCGGCAGATGATTTTCCGGCAGAGGCAGCCCGGAAACTGCTGGAACTGATCCCGGACAATGATGCTTAGAATGAACCGATACTGATACACATAAATGAGACAGGCGGCGCAGCACTGCTGCACCGCCTGTCTCATTCTTATTTCCCCAGCAGGATATTCTCCAGTTCCTCATGTGGATGTCTCTCATCCGCCTGGTGAATATCAACACAGTTCATCAGTGCGCCACCGTCCGAGTAGGCCGGAAACAGGAACCCGCACTCCGCCTCTCCCGGCTCATAGTCCCCGCTCACCGGGCAGACGGCGCAGATCAGATATTCGAAAATATTTTCCGACTCCCCGAGCCGCCCATGAGCAGCTGCCAGAGGCTTCCGTTTCCACGGTTTTCATCAGGAACGATAAAGCGCTTCAGATTCCGGTTCGTATCCGCAAAGGGGATCGTCTTTGCGATCTCCAGCTGTTTTATTTCCATAATCTGTTAAATCCTTTCTCTGTTTCCATCCTTTTACAATTCACCATTCCGGTCAGTAAAGTGAATCTTTCTCCGCTTTGCAGGCTTTCTCGATCCGCCTGCGCGCCTCTTTTACCCCTGCGTGGTCGCTGCCGTCTCCGCTGATCCCGATCACTGCGTCTTCTGTCATAACCACAGACGGGAAATAGAAGTCGCAGAGGCTTCTGTCATCCGCCACGTTGACCATGATCCCGGCGCTCTGACAGTCCTCCCGGATCCTGCGGTTCACCGCCCGGTCATCCGTCGCAGCCAGCACGATCTGCATCCCGTCTATGTCACCGCTTCGATATTCCCTGTGCTTTGCCGTGATCTTTTTCTCTTTTTCAAGGCGTTCCATCTCTTCACACAATTCCGGCGCGGTCACCTGGATATCCGCCCCGAATCGGAGCAGCGTCCGCACGCGCCGCAGGGCGATGGCGCCGCCGCCCGCGACCAGGATCTTCTTCCCGGTCAGATCGATGAACATCGGAAAATATGTTTTCTCCATTTCATGTCACCCTTTCCACATCCATAATAATGAACCGTCCGGCGGTCACAGCATGTACAGAAGCGCATTGCAGA
The DNA here is from genome assembly GCA_019120575.1 of Candidatus Mediterraneibacter quadrami. GTDB lineage: Bacteria > Bacillota > Clostridia > Lachnospirales > Lachnospiraceae > Mediterraneibacter > Mediterraneibacter quadrami. The sequence goes on along the minus strand of DWUU01000054.1, from coordinate 41,059 downwards.
TGCATGCCGCGATATTGCTGCCGCCTTTTCTTCCCCTGGCCACGATATGCGGGATATCCTGAAGCGTCAGAATCAGCTCCTTCGACTGGACCACGTTGACAAATCCCACCGGCACGGCGATGATGAGCTCCGGACGGATCTTCCCCTCCCGGATCAGTTCATAGAGCCGTACCAGCGCTGTCGGCGCATTTCCGACTGCAAAGATCAGCTTCCGGTCTCCGTACAGATCCGCCGCCTTATCCATGCAGGCCGCCGCCCGCGTTGTTCCGTTCTCCTTTGCTGTCCGCGCCACATCCTCGTCAGACATGAAGCAGAGTACTTCTCCGCCGTACTGCGCCAGCCGTTTCTTGTTGATCCCGGCTTTTGCCATCTGGGTGTCCGTCACGATGAACGCGCCGCCGCGGATCGCCGCCAGCGCTTTCGCCACCGCCTGGCCGGAAAAGACCAGATTGTCCGCATAGTCAAAATCCGCGCTTGTGTGGATGCATCGCTTAACGATCGGTTCCGTCCCCGGCATCATGATCTTGTCGCCAAGTTCTTCCGTAATAATCTCAAAACTTCTCTTTTCAATGTCCGCAGGCTTTACCTGTTCCAGTTCATTCAGCATATCTGATACGCTCCTTTATTTTATTCTCATCCCGATTCCGCAGACCACACGGTATACTTCATCCGCATGTTCCGCAAGCGCCGTACAGATCCGTCCGGCCGTCTCCCGGTATTCCCGCTCGAAGGCGTCGACCGGCACCAGCCCGCACCCGGTCTCGTCACAGATGATGATCCGCTTCTCCTCCTGCTGATCCTCATCCTGCTCAAAAAGCAGCCGGATCAGTTCTTCCTGCGTCTTTCCCGTCTGCAGCCACCGGCGGATAAACAGATGAAAATGATCCAGCACACGGCAGGAATGGATCTCATCCGTCTCACATACCGCGCCGTCCGTCCATTTTGTAAACTCATATTTTTCTTTTGCATATTCAAGCTTTCCCTGATATGCACCGCCTGTGATCAGAATCATTCCTGCATCCGCTCCTTCATCTGCCGCCCGGACTGTCTTTCCGGCCTCTTCACCTTTTACACAGACCGTCCGGCCGAAGACGACTTCCGTCACCCGGTCCGCCATCTGTGCAAGCGCCCGGTTGACCTCGCCCAGATTCTTCTTATACTGCGCCATCTCGTCCGAATCCGGCACGCTCTCCCGGAACACATCGTTTGTAACAACCACGAGATGCGCGCACCGCTCCCGCAGCATCCGCACGCCTTCCGTGATGCGCTCCACTGTATAGGCGCCTGCCCCGCCGGGTTCGTACATCTCATTGGCCGTCAGGTTGGAGACACATTCCAGAAGCACACAGGCTCCGGAAAGATCCTCTGATCCCGCCTGCGCAGCTCCTTCCGTTTCAGCGCCGGAAAGCTTCCCCGGCAGGTCCACATACCATTCCAGCGTGGCAAATCCTTTTCCCGCGCGCTGCTGCCGGTGTTTCCCGATCTTCTGCTCCGTCTCCCGCCCGTACGGGATCATATCCGCGATATAGTACAGCGGAATTTCTGTATTTCTCTCTTTACACAGTCTCCGGTGGAGCGTACAGATCCGTTCCTCTGCATAAGCGGATTTTCCGCTGCCGCTTCCGCCTGTTACAAGTTCCATCATCGTCCGCTCACCCCCGGCCTGCTGATCTCCTTACGCGGCCGCAGCCGGAACAGCGCGTCCATGATAAAGATCGCCAGTGCGATCACGCCCGCGATCTCCAGCGTCTGTACCAGATAATAAGCCGCATGGGTCCGGTCGTCCGCAATAATGTAATACACCGTCCGGTACATCCCGGCGCCCGGCACTGTGGGCAGGATCCCCGCGATCAGGAACACCGTGACCGGCGCCTTGAAGCTCCTTGCAAAAACGTGCGCCAGCAGGGAAATGGCCAGGGCTGAAAGAAAGCTGGCCGTCACCACGTCCAGGCCGCACTGCGAACTGAAGAAATAGACGCCGCCTCCGCAGGCTCCGGCAATACCGGCCTGAAGCACATATTTCCGCGGGGTCTCCACCAGCACCGCGAAACCGATGATGGCAATAAAACTTCCGAAAACTGCAAATATAAGTTCCGTCACAGCAGCACACCTCCCTGCCACAGGATATTTACAGAGGCAATGCCCGCGCCGACGCCGATGGCCACAGCCGCAGCCGTCACGAACGCTTCCAGCGCCCTCGCCCCTCCGGAAATGTAATCGCCCCGGAGCGTATCCCGGATGGCGTTGGTGATCGCCACGCCGGGCACCATCGGCATAATGCTGCTGATGATGACCGTATCCATATTTACGACCGGCTCCGTCACCTTCAGCACGGCTGCCGCTGCCGCAACGCCCGCCGCGCACAGCACGTTGAGGACGAATCCGCCCAGCCGGATCCGTTTTCCGATGGTCATCAGGACCGCCAGGATCACACCTGCGGCTGCGGCGGAGACAACCTCCGCAGGTCCGCCGCCGAACAGCGGGGCAAAGCCGGCCGGCACCATGACGGTGGCAAGATTATACATCCACGTTGTATATTGCTTTCCTTTGATATTTTTCAGTTTCTCCCAAGTTTCTTCAGCGGACAGTTCGCCCTCACAGTATTTTCTCGAGATCTCATTGATCTCAACGATGCGGTGCATATTGGTTCCCCGGTCATATACGCGCCGCATGACGGTGACGGTATCCTCCCCGGGACGGCTGACCGTGACCATGATGCTCGTCAACATGACAAGCGCCTCCGCCTCGGCCGTACCGGTGGTGTTCAGGATATGCTTCATCGTATCTTCCACGCGGTACGTCTCCGCGCCGCTTCGCAGCATGATCTCGCCCGCCAGGACCGCCATCTCTACGATTGATTTGTCATCCATCTCTCTTCTCCCTTTTTATCCGATATCCGCATACCGGTATTCCAGTGACCCGCTGGCCGGGATCTGACGGATCCCCGTCACCTCCGGATTCACCAGGTTCACGCTCTTCATGGCATAGAGGGGAATAATGTAAAACTGTTCTCCCACCGCCAGCTGCTCTGCCCGGTGCATCAGATCCGCCCGCGCCGCCGGATCAGACTCCGAACCGGACTGCGCCACCAGCTCATCATACTGCGGATCGCAGATACCGCTGCAGTTATAGGTGCTGTTGGACATGAGCATGGAGAGATAGGTATAAGGATCGGCAAAATCCGCCGTCCAGTTCATCCGGCAGAGATCAAAGTCCCCCGCATGCCGCGACGAATAATTGGCCTGCAGTTCCTGGGCTTCCAGACGGATCGTGATGCCCAGATTGTTCTTCAGCTGCTCCTGGATCACCTGGGCGGTGACGGAATCCATCTCAAGCGTCGGGTATTTATACGTCAGCTCCGGGAATCCCTCCCCGTCCGGATAGCCGGCCTCCGCCAGCAGCTCCCGGGCGCGTTCCACATTTTCCTCAAAAGGCTGCTCTGCCTCGTCCACAAAGTATCCGCCTGTATTCCGGTCTTTCATATATTTTGCCACCAGGTTATAGGCGGGTTCCGTATCGCTGCCCACGATGGTGCACAGATCTTCCCGGTTAATGGCCAGATTGACGGCTTCCCGTACACGGACGTCACCAAGCGGCTCCACGTTCAGGTTCATATAAATGTATCGCGTGGCGATCAGGTCTGTGACAAACAGATCTTCCTGTCCCTCATACATCTCCATGACCGTCGAAGAGAGAGAGGTGGCCACATCCACCTCGCCGGCTTCATAGGCATTTGCCATGGCCTGGGTATCGTCAAAAAAGCGATAAGTGATCCGGTCAAGATTTACTTCATCCGCATTCCAGTAGTATTCATTCTTCTCCAGGATAAAATACTGGTCCGGCACATATTCTTCCAGACAGAACGGCCCGTTTGCCAGGCTGGTCCCGGGATCCCGGTCCCATCCGCTCTCTGCGGAGTCCGCATACTCCGCGCAGGACGGCGTATAGACGGGCAGTCTCAAAAGATCCAGAAAATAAACACAGGGTTCAGTCAGATGAAAGATCAGGGTATGGTCATCGGGCGTCTCCACGCCCAGACTGTCCGCTTCTGCCTCTCCGTTGTAGATGGCTTCCGCATTCTCAATAGGGAACAGATAATTCGCATAGCCGCTCCCGGATTCAGGATTCAGGGCGCGGGTGATCGTATTCAGGAAATCCGCAGCCATCACGGGGGTGCCGTCGGACCACCGTGCATCCTCGCGCAGATGGAAGGTCCATTCCGTAGAATCCTCATTTACCTCATAGCTCTCGGCCGCCCGGTAATCGATCTCCCCGTCTTCATCAAAGGTCAGCAGCTCGTCCAGCGCGCTCACCGAATAGGCAAGGTAGGTAAGGGCGATGGACCCTGCCGGATCCATGGAGCCTGTATCGCTGCTGACCGCCACCGTGATGGCCTTCCCCCCTGCATTCTCCGCGGCCGGGTCCGCCGTCACGCATCCCGGCAGCGCACAGGCGCAGGCCAGGGCCAATATTAAAAATACTGCTGTAATCCGTTTCTTCATCTTATCGTATCCTTTTCTTATATCTGGGACGTCATCCGGTACGCACTGCTGCGGCGTCCGCTGTGTTCATCCGAATAAAGGAGGCAGGACACGCCCCTGTCTCCGAATACATACTGCTCCGGCCTTTCCCGCCGGCAGCACTCCAGGGCGTATCCGCAGCGTCCCGCGAACGGACAGCATCCCCCGGCCGCATCGGGCAGGTCTGTTCCGGCAGCCTCCTTTACCGGGCCTGATTTTATCTTCTTTGCCCGGACCGGATCAGGCTCCGGAACCGCCTCTAAAAGCAGCTTCGTATACGGATGCCAGGGATCGGAGCAGACCTTTTTCGTCCTTCCCGTCTCCACGATCTGTCCGCCGTACATCACGGCGATCCGGTCACTGATCCTGCGCACCACATGCATATCGTGGGAAATGAACAGGCAGGCGAACCCGATCTTTCTCTGGACCCGGAAGATCAGTTCCAGGATCTGTTCCCGCGTGGTCGCATCCAGCGAGGAAATCGCTTCATCACAGACCAGCACTTCAGGTTCTGTGATCAGCGCCCGGGCAATGCCGATGCGCTGACGCTGCCCGCCGGAAAAGGCATGGGGATACCGGTCTGCATCGCTGTAAGACAGCCCGGTCAGGGCAAGGATCTTCCGGATACGCTCCTCTTTTTCCTGATCTGTCAGACGGTGCCCGGCCGTTCTCCCATCTACCGCGCCACGCCCGGCAAGTCCCGCCGCCGCATCCAGCGCCTCTGAGAGCGCCTGTCGCACGGTCAGGCAGGGGTTCAGCGATGCATAGGGATCCTGGAACACCATCTGGACTTTTCCGCCAAATGAATCCATTCTCCGCCCCCGCTGCAGGATCTGTCCTCTGTAATAAAGCCGGCCTTTATCTTCCCGGATCATGCCGGTCAGGATCCGGGCCGCCGTCGTCTTGCCGCTTCCGCTCTCCCCGACCAGAGCCAGAATCTCACCTTTTCGGATCTCCAGAGACACGTCCCTGATGCCTTCATCCGCATCAAATATTTTCGTCACATGCGCCATCCGGATCAGCGCATCTTCCCTGTTTGCCGGATCATCCACATTTCTTTTTTCCCTCTCCCGCAGTCTGCCGCCTTTCGCATCCTTAAGAAGCTGCCTCGTATATCCTTCCGACGGGTCATAGAAAATATCCTCTGCGGCTCCCTCTTCGATGATCCTGCCGCCGTGCATCACATACACATTCCGGCACATGGCCGCCGTCACGCCCATATCGTGGCTGACCAGCAGGAGGGCGGTTCCGGTCTCCCGCACGATCCGGCGCAGAAGCTGCAGGATCTGGGCCTGCACCACCGCATCCAGCGCCGTGGTCGGCTCATCCGCGATGATCAGGTCCGGCTCACAGGCCAGGGCGATGGCCAGCACCACCCGCTGACGCATTCCGCCGGACAGTTCAAAGGGATACTGCCGCATCCGAAGTGCGGGATTGCGGATTCCGACCGTCTCCAGCAGCTCTTCTGCGCGGGCCGCCGCCTCTTTCCGGCCGCAGCCTTTCCGCATCCGGACAGTCTCCGTGATCTGCCGCCCGATCTTCACGGACGGATTCAGGCAGCTTAATGAATCCTGAAAGATCATGGCAATATTCCGCCCCGGTACGGGCGCCTTCCCTTTCACCGTGATCTGCCCGTACTGCACGGACGCGCGTCCGTCCAGCAGCCCCATCACCGCCAGCATAGCCGTGCTTTTCCCGGAACCGGACTGGCCGACGATCCCGGTGATGCCGCCTTCTTCTACTGTAAAACTGATATCCTTCACGATCTCTGATGCGCCTTCCGCCCCCGGGTACTGCACGCTCAGGTTCTTTACTTCCAGCACATTCATCGGTCTTCTCTTCCTCTCATAGTCCCCATGCGGCCTCCTGCCCGCTGCTCAGCCGCTGTACCCGCCATATTCAGGGCGAGCAGCATCACGCAGAGAACCAGCAGCGGAAAGACCATCTGATACGGATAAAGCATCATCTGACTCCTCGCCTCCTGTATGATCGTTCCCAGGCTGGCCGCCGGCGCCTCGATCCCAACGCCCAGGAAGCTTAAGAACGCTTCCGTGAAGATCGCCTGGGGCACGAGAAAGATCAGGTTCACGGTGATCGTCCCCGCCGCGTTCGGCAGGAGATGCCGCGCCAGGATGCGCAACGGACGGATCCCTTCCATCCGGGCCGCGTAAGCATATTCCATCTCTTTGAGTTTCAGGATTTCTCCCCGGACCATCCGCGCCATGCCGATCCAGCCTGCGACGCAGAGCCCCAGGATCATACTTCCGATCCCCGCACCCATGACCAGGGTAAGCAGAATCACATAGAGCATGGACGGAATGGCAGAAATGATGTCCGCGATCCGCATCAGGATCAGATCCGTATGCCGGCCTGCGAAACCGGACACCGCACCGTAGAGCACACCGATGGCGCCATTTATCAGTGCACTGGCGATCCCTACGGTCAGGCTGATGCCGGCGCCGTACCACACTCTCGTAAACAGATCCCGTCCGAACCGGTCCGTCCCGAACCAATGGAGCAGGGAAACGCCCTGGTTCCGGATCTGCGCATCCTGCGCGGAATACGACCAGGGACTGACAAGCGGCACCGTCACCGCCAGCAGGATCCAGACCGCGAGTACGATGCATCCGGCCGCCGCCATCCGGCTGCCGCCCATGTATGTTTTCCACTGCTGTCTGATCCGCTTCAGCATGACGTACCCTCCTTTCCGTTTATGCGCGCTCCTCCCGGTATGCCCTCCGGGTCTTCGGATCCAGCCACGCGCACAGCAGGTCCGTAATAAGATTTACAAGGATCACCACTGCCCCCATGAAGACCGTAAGCCCCAGGATGAGCGTGTAATCCCGGTTCGTGATCGATCCGACGAACTCCCGCCCGAGTCCGGGTATGGTGAAAATGCTCTCCACCACAAAACTTCCCGTCAGCAGGGATGCAGACGCCGGGCCGATATAATTGATAACCGGGAGATACGCATTTTTCAGCGCATGCGTAAATATGACCTGCCGCCTGCCAAGCCCCTTGGCCCTGGCAAACAGCACATAATCTTTCGTAAGCTCCGTCTCCAGCGTACTGCTGACCAGCCGCGAGACCATGGCCGCCGGATAGAGCGAGAGCGCCGCCACCGGCAGGATGTAATGGACCGGGCTTAACAGTCCGGACGCCGGGAGCAGCTTTAATTTCACACTGAACACGAGCATCAGCAGGATGGCTGCCGCGAATCCGGGGATTCCCGCCGCGATCATACCGCCGGCTGAGATCATCTGTTTCACGCTTCTCCGTCCCGACACGGCGCTCAGGATCCCAAGGCCGGTTCCCAGGATCAGAGAGACGATCAGCGCAGCGGCGCCTACGGAAGCCGTGACCGGCCACGCCCGCGCGATGACTTCCGTCACACGCACGGACGGATCCTGATAGGAGATGCCGAGATCCCCGTGCAGCACACCGCCGATATAGGAAATATACTGTGTAAAGAGCGGCTCATTCAGTCCATACTCCTGCTCGATGGCCTCCACCACCGTCTCCGACACGCCGCCCCTCTGGAACGGGCTTCCGGGGATGATTCGGACCAGGAAAAACGTAACCGTAATAAGGACAAAAAGAGAGAGGAACCCCGTCAGTATACGCCTGCATGTGTATCGGGCCATATCCTCTCACCGCCTTTCTTTAAAACCTGATTGCCCATTTAATAAATATAGCATATTGTCATGATCATGTCATTAAAAAGCATAAAGAAACGGAGCCTCCTTCTACCGGAGACTCCGTCGGACATCAGTCTGCATTTTACTCTGTCACATCCGCGAGCTGAAACCGCACGATCTTCTTCAGGTCTTCCAGCGCCACTTCGACCTGATAGCCGATCTTTCCCGCACTGAAGATGATTTTTTCGTGTGCGGCCGCACTTTCGTCAATCGTCGTTGTAAACGGCTTTTTCATGCCGATCGGCGAGCAGCCGCCGTGCACATATCCGGTCAGCGGAAGCAGCTCTTTCTGCCGGATCATTTCAATGCTCTTCTCGCCCACGCTCTTCGCCGCCTTCTTCAGATTCAGTTCCTTCTCCACAGGGATCACAAACACATAATGTTCTTTTGATCTTCCTTCTGTGACCAGCGTCTTAAATACAAGATCCGGATCCTCCCCCAGCGCCTTTGCGACCTCCGTGCCGCTGATGGCTCCGGTGCTCAGATAATTATAACTGTTGTATGGGATCTTCTTCTGCTCCAGAAGGCGCATCACATTTGTTTTTTCTTCTTTTTTACTCATAATTATTTACAGATCTCGTCAAGCGGCGCGATCTGGATCCCCTCTTCTTTCAGCGCGCTGCGGATCTTCTCCACGAAGAGCAGCGCTTTCTCGCCGTCCCCGTGCACGCACACGGAATCCGCCCGGATATCAATATCTTTTCCGGTAACGGCGGTCACTTTGCCTTCCTTCACCATGCGCACCACGCGGGCGATGGCCTCATCCTCATCGCGGATGAAGGCGCCTTCTTTCTTCCGGTTGACAAGGCTTCCGTCCTCCTCATAGCCCCGGTCCGCGAACACTTCACTTGCGGTCCTGAGCCCCAGGTCTTTTGCCGCACGGATCGTCTCGCTTCCGGAAAGTCCCATGACGATCAGTTCCGGATCATACGCTTTAACGGCCTCACAGATCGCTTTCGACAGTTCGTAATCCTTCGCCGCCATATTGTAGAATGCACCGTGGGGCTTCACATGCTGCAGCTTCATTCCCTGTGCCCGGCACATGCCGCCCAGGGCGCTGATCTGATACAGCGTATAGGCCTTCGCCTCTTCCGGCGAGATCACCATGTTCCGGCGTCCGAACCCCATCAGGTCCGGGAAGCCCGGATGCGCGCCGATGCGGATGCCCGCCTCCTTTGTACGGCTCACGGACTGCATCATCACCACCGGGTCTGACGCATGAAATCCGCAGGCGATATTCGCCGAGGAAATGAGGGGGATGATCTTCTCATCCATCCCAAGGGTGTAGCGTCCGAAGCTCTCGCCCAGGTCGCTGTTTAAATCTACTTTATACATTTCATTCACTTCTTTCTTAATGATATCCGGATCAGTCCAGCCTCAGCATCCGCTGGATGAATCCGGTGTCCGCCCTGCCCTCACAGAATTCCGGATTGCGCATAATCTGGAACTGGAAGTCCAGGTTCGTCTCCACGCCGAGAATCACCATCTCATCCAGCGCGGAGCGCATCTTCTGGATCGCCGCGTTCCGGTCCGGTGCATGGACGATGACTTTGGCGATCATGGAATCATATTCCGACGGGATGCGGTATCCGGTATAGAGCGCCGTATCCACGCGAACGCCGTTGCCCGCCGGAAGATGCAGATGTTTTACCACACCGGGGCTTGGCATAAAGTTCTTCTGCGGGATCTCCGCATTGATGCGGCACTCGATGGCATGACCTCGCAGCTGAATGCCCTCCTGGTTGAAGCTTAACGGTTCGCCCATGGCCACCCGGATCTGCTCGATAATCAGGTCCGTGCCCGTCACCATCTCCGTCACGCCGTGCTCCACCTGGATCCGGGTATTCATCTCCATGAAATAATAGGATCCTTTCGGATCAAGGATGAACTCCACGGTTCCCGCATTTGTATAGTTTACCGTCCTTGCTGCCAGGACCGCGTCCCGGTTCATGGCATTGCGGATCTCGTCATTGATGGCCGGCGAGGGCGACTCTTCAATCAGCTTCTGATGGTTTCTCTGAACCGAGCAGTCACGCTCGCCCAGCGCCACCACGTTGCCGAACTTGTCCGCCATGATCTGGATCTCCACATGGCGCGGGTTCTCGATGAACCGCTCGATATACATGGTATCGTCGCCGAATGCATTGGCAGATTCCCGCTGGGCCATGTTGAACTGAAATTCAAACTCGTCCGCGGACTTCGCCACGCGCATGCCCTTGCCGCCGCCTCCGGACGACGCTTTGATCATCACCGGATAGCCGATCTCCTCCGCCAGCTTCACGCCGGTCTCCGCGTCGTACACCGGTTCTTTCGTCCCCGGCACGACCGGTACACCGGCCTCCATCATGGTCCTGCGGGCGTGGGATTTATTTCCCATGCTGTCGATAACCTCTGCTTTAGGCCCAATGAAAGTGATCCCGTTCTTCTCACAGAGACGGACAAAATCCGCATTCTCGGAGAGGAAGCCGAACCCCGGATGGATGGCGTCCGCGCCCATATTCAGGGCTGCGGTCACGATGCGCTCCATATTGAGGTAGCTGTTCTTCGCCGGTCCCTCGCCGATGCAGATCCGCTGGTCGGCCAGCTGGACATGCAGGCTGTCCTTATCTTCTTTTGAGTAAACCGCCACGCTGCGGATCCCCATATTCCGGCAGGCACGGATGATCCGCACAGCGATCTCGCCGCGGTTTGCGATCAATATTTTCTGAAACATCAGCGCCCCTCCTTAATCTGAAAGTTTTTTCACTTTGAAGAGTGGCTGTCCGTACTCGACTTTCTGTTCATTGCTGACAAGGACTGCCTCGATCTCGCAGTCATAGTCGCTCTCGATCTCATTCATCAGTTTCATGGCCTCAAGGATGCATACGGTCTGTCCCGCTTTCACCACATCGCCCACTTTGACGAATGCCGGCGCATCCGGGGCCGGAGCCGAGTAAAATGTACCCACAATGGGGGAGATGATATAATTTTCATCCACCGTATCCTCCGCCGGCGCCTCTGTCTTTACAACCGTGAGCGGTGCGCCCGGCTCGCCTGCGGTCCCCCTGCGGCTCATCTTGATCTTCGTATCGCCCTCCTGGATGGAAAACTCCAGCATCGAGGACTTCTCAATGATATTTACCAGTTTTTCAATATTTCCCAAATCCATAACGGTCACTCCTATCTTTGTACTACTTAAACAGCTTGCCCAGTCGTTTCGCCACAAGACGGCACTCCAGCACCTCTTTGCACGGCCTGTAGATCCGTCTGCGGAACTCGTTCATCTCCGCCACCTCGTCGAGCAGGAGCTGCTGCGCCTCCTCCACGGTCACTGCGGCAAAGCGGACTTTATTGTCCGTCCTGCTCTGAGCCAGCTTCGGAAGGTCCGCCGAGATCACGGTCGCGATCTTGGCATATCCGCCGGTCGTCTGCCGGTCCGACAGGAGCACGATCGGCTTGCCGTGGCTCGGCACCTGCACGGATCCGAAAGCAATGCCGTCGGAAATGATATCCGCCGTATTCTTATATGCGATAAAGGGGCCTTCCAGACGGCAGCCCATCCGGTCAAACTCACTGGTCACGGTGTATTCCGAGTTCAGGAATGTCTCAATCCCCGCAGCGGTGAACACATCGGTCTGCGGTCCCATGACCACGCGAAGCGTCACTTCATCATAGTCGAATTCGTCCAGGTCCAGGCTTCTCGAGAGGAAGAATGGCAGGTATCTCCGCTTGATGCGGAAGCCGATGTAATCATCCTCCTTCAGCCTGCGCCCTTTGAAGCCGCCGATGCCGCACTTGATGTTGGTCGAGCGGCTGCCCATGACGACCGGGATGTCCAGATAGCTGGAAAATGCGATATATCCGCGGCTTCCGGTCCGGCATCCGGCGAAATCCAGGATGTCGCCTTTGTGCATATACAGCGCCGTATACATTTTCACCGGTTTCTTATTGACGCGGGGCTGGAAATCCCCGCCTGTGATGGCGATGATCGTCTCTGAGGTAAATTCCAGGCTCGGGCCCATCAGCGTGAACTCCAGGACCGCCTCGTTCTCCGGGTTATCCAGGAGCAGGTTGGCGATCTTGAAGGACCGGATGTCCATGACGCCGGATACGCTGAATCCCTGGCTCTGGTAGCCGGTCCGGCCCAGATCCTGCACGGTCGACAGCATCCCGCCTTTTAAAACACGAATGCCCATGGATCACACCTCCTTCTGATGGATGGTGCACGTATAGGTGCCTTCGTCCACCTGTTTCTTAATGTCCAGATATTCCGCTTCCGATACCGGGATAAAACGGATATAGTCGCCCGCCTCAAAAAGGATCGGGACCTCCCGGTCCGGATCGTAGGTCTTCACCGGCGTCATGCCGAGAAGCTGCCATCCGCCGGGGGAATCCAGCGGGTAGATGCCCGTCTGGGAACCGCCGATCCCCACGCTTCCCGCAGGGATGCGGATGCGCGGATTGGCAAGGCGGGGCGTATGGATTCGCTCATCCAGGCCGCCCAGATAAGAGAAGCCCGGCAGGAATCCCAGCATATAGATGAGATAATCCTCCCCGCTGTGGATCCGGATCACCTCTTCCGGAGAAAGCCCGGCATGGTCCGCAATATTCTGAAGGTCAGGCCCGTATTCTCCACCGTAGCATACCGGGATCTCGAAGATCCTGGCCGCGGAAGCCTCTCCGCTGATCTCCAGCTTCAGGAGCTTCTCCAGCCGGCTCTTCAGCCCGGCGTAACTGATCACGCGCGGATCGTAGTTGATCAGAAGCGACGCGAAAGCCGGGATCATGTCCGTGACCCCTTCGATCTGCTGCGCTTTGATCATGCGGACGACTGCCGTGATCTGCGCGTTGATCTCCGGGGAGATCTTCTGCTCGAACTCAATGAGCAGGGAAGAATCTCCCGCCGTATAAATCTTGATTTCACTCATTCAAATCTCCTGCCTTTCACAAGATGCACATCATTACTACAGAAGTTTGCCCAGGTTTGAACCAAATGTTGTAATTCCCAGATATGCAGATGCGATCACCACGATGATGCCGAGGATCAGAAGCCATGTCGGATGCTTATAGTCCTCGCCCATGATAGATTTCTTCTTAGATGCGATGAGACACACGCCCAGCGTGATCGGGAGGATCAGGCCGTTCACCGCGCCTGCCAGTACCAGCAGGACGGCCGGCTGTCCGAGGAATGCCATCACAGCAGTACTCAGGGCGATAAAGCCGACGATAAATGCATTTTCATGCTTCTCGATGCTCTCGTGGAACGTCTTCAGGAATGATACGGAAGTATATGCACATCCTACGATTGATGTAAGCGCCGCACACAGGAGCACCAGACCGAAGAAGCGGTAGCCGATCTCACCCGCGCCGATGCGGAATGCGTCCGCCGCCGGGTTGGCCGGGTCCAGTGTGTGGGCAGCGGAAGTCGCCGTCTCCACAACAACGCCCAGTACGGCCAGGAACAGGAACACACGGACGATGGTTGCGATGCCGATTCCCATAACCGAGCTCCGGTTGATCTCTTTCAAGTTCTCTTTCTTTGTGATACCTGCATCAATAAGGCGGTGTGCACCGGAGAACGTAATGTATCCACCTACCGTACCGCCGAGCAGGGTCAGGATCGCCGGGAAGATATCCTTCATCGAAGCAGTCGGCATAACCGTCTCTTTCAGCGCAAGGCCTACCGGCGGCCGGACAATAATGATCACCACAAAGATCACGACGATCATGATGCCGCCCAGGATCTTCGTCAGCGTATCCATAGCATTCAGCGCATTCTTCATCAGGAAGATAACGATCGCGAGACCCCCGGCGATAAAGTATCCCGCCATCTCCGGGATGCCAAGCAGGGTATTGAAGCCGAGAGCGCCTCCGCCCACATTTCCAATGTTAAATACCAGACCTCCTGCAACAACAAGGAACGCCACTACGTAGCCAAGTCCGGGAAGGACCTTGTTCGCCACGTCCTGCCCTCTCATGCCGGATACACAGAGCACACGCCATACGTTGAGCTGCACGATCGCGGACAGGATGACCGAGATCAGGATAACAAATCCGAAACTCGCCTTCAGGCTTCCTGTAAACTGTCCTGTCTGTGTGAGGAATCCCGGTCCGATCGCGGACGTCGCCATAAGGAAAGCGGCGCCGATCAGGACGCTGAGACTCTTTTTGTTGTTCTTTTCCATCTTAATCTCATCCTTTCATTATTGGTCTAATACTAAATTATAGCGGAATAACAGGATTTGGGCAAATCTTTTTTATTTACACCGTTGCATTACGCCGTCGTCTCTCTCCTTATGAGGATCGGCGGGATCACCTTATGCACCGGCTCCATCGGCTGCGGCCGCCTCTTCTTCCGCTCTTCCATCTGTGCGGACAGGATCTCCATAGCCTCATTCGCGATCACTGGGATCTGCTGTCCCACCGTGCTGGTCGGGATGACCGCCTCCCGGGAGATCGGCGGATATCTCATCACCCGGAAGGGAAACCGCATCGTTACCGACCGCGCGGCCGTATATCCCTCTTTTGAGGGGGCGCATCTTATCTCGAAAACGCCGGATACAGACTATAATAATCCGGACGGCACCTGCCATCTGGATGTAATCGTTGACAGCAACCTCATCGAAGTGTATGTCAATGGCGGCAAATATGTAATCAGCAGCACCGTGTACGGGCTGAAACCGGAGATCCGATACAGCGGTGTCAGAGAAATCCGCGGGTATGCAACTATGTCTGCTGATTTCTGACAGGCATAACTAGAATTATTAATTTCTTGCCTCTCTTTCCCAAACGTAGTAAGATGAATCTACATTGGAAGGGAGGCATTTTTATGACGAAATTTGAGGAATTTGAACAGGTGATCGCATGCCTGCGCGCCCCCGACGGCTGCCCGTGGGACCGCGCCCAGACCCATGCCTCCCTGAAACGCACCTGCATTGAGGAAGCCGCCGAAGTCATCTGCGGGATCAATATCCTTGACCGGACCGGCGATCCTGACAATCTGAAGGAAGAGCTGGGGGACCTGCTCATGCAGGTGGTCATGCATGCCCGGATCGCAGAGGAAGAAGGTCTGTTCACCATGGACGACGTCATCCAGTCCATCACGGACAAAATGATCCGCCGCCACCCGCATGTTTTCGGAACCGATAAAGGTTCGGGAGACGACGGCTCCCAGGCGAGCTGGGATGAGATCAAAAAACAGGAAAAAGCGGGGAAAGAATGGACGGAAGAATATCTTCCGGAAGCATTTGACGAATCGATTGAACTGATTGAGGCCGCAAAGAAAAGAAAAGGAATCGGATAAGCACGATTCCCTTTCTTTATATTCTCATTTCACTGCTGCACTTCTGCGCCAAGTTCTGCATCTACGGTCTGCATGGCCGCACGCACGCCGGCCATATCCTCTTCTGACACTTTGTCCACCCGGATCTTCGACAATGCTTTTTCCAGAACGCTTACGTCCTTCTTCAGCTGTTTCTTCCGCGCCCTGTCCATGATCTTGTCCTGTTCTTTCAGAACGCGGCGGGCCCGGACTGCGGTCTTCTGTGCATCCCCGATCAGCTCCAGTGCGTCACGCCTCAGCTGATCCTGCCCCGCGTACTCCCGGGCGTCCTGCATTGCCTGCTCGATCTCAGCATCCGACATCCGGTCGCCCGCGGTGATCGTTATAGACTGGGCTTTTCCCGTATCCAGGTCTTTCGCGGATACTTTCAGGATCCCGTTTACATCGATGTCAAATGTCACTTCAATCTGCGGCACACCGGCCATGGCTTTGCGGATCCCTTTCAGACGGAATTTCCCGATCGTTTTATTGTCCTTTGCCATCGGGCGTTCTCCCTGGAGCACATGGATGTCCACGCTGCTCTGATAGGGAACGGCGGTCGTAAAGATTTTCGAATACCGGGTCGGTATCGTGGAATTCCGTTTGATCAGGCAGGTGGATACACCGCCCAGCGTCTCGATAGAAAGGCTCAGGGGCGTCACGTCCATGAGCAGCAGGCTCTGCCCGGTGCCGGCTGCCGCCAGTGCATTTCCCTCCAGCGCGCTTCCGAGGATCGCCGCGCCTTTTGCCACGCATTCATCCGGATTGATATTCCTTGAAGGCTCCTTTCCGGTCAGCCGCCGCACCATATCCTGCACGGCCGGGATCCTTGTGGATCCTCCGACCAGCAGCACCCGGCCCAGGTCGGACTGCTGAAGTCCCGCGTCATTCAATGCATTTTGCACCGGCCCCTGCGTCCGTTCGATCAGATCCTGTATCAGTTCATTGAACACGGCGCGTGTAAGCGTCAGCTCCAGATGCACCGGTTCGCCCTTGATCTGAGTCAGATAGGGCAGGTTGATATTTGAGGTCGAGGAAGTCGAAAGCTCTTTCTTCGTCTGCTCGGCCGCCTCCCGGATCCGCTGCATGGCGGAGAAATCTTTGCTCAGATCAGTACGGTACTTTGCCTTGAAATTCCGGAGGATCCACTCCGCGATCCGCTCGTCGAAATCATCGCCGCCCAGATGGTTGTCACCGGATGTGGACAGGACGTCGATCACGCCATCCCCGATCTCTATAATGGATACGTCGAATGTTCCGCCGCCCAGGTCGTATACCATGACCTTCTGCGGCTCGCCGTGATCCAGCCCGTAGGACATGGCCGCGCTGGTCGGTTCATTGATGATCCGCTTTACCGTAAGCCCAGCGATCCGTCCGGCGTCTTTTGTCGCCTGCCGCTGAATGTCATTAAAATACGCCGGCACCGTGATGACCGCGTCGGTCACCGGTTCGCCGAGGAATTCTTCCGCATCTTTCTTTAACTGCGTCAGGATCATGGCGCTGATCATCTGCGCATTGTAGCTTTTCCCGTCTATACTGACCGACCAGTCCGTTCCCATATGGCGCTTGACCGAGCTGACCGTCCGGTCCGGATTGGTCACGGCCTGGCGTTTTGCCGCAGCGCCCACCAGGCGCTCGCCCTTCTTCGTAAATGCCGCCACGCTGGGCGTCGTCTGGCCGCCCGTACTGCACGGAATGATCACCGGCACGTTATTCTCTACAACAGAAACACAACTGTTTGTTGTCCCCAGGTCGATTCCTATTGTCTTCATCCCTGTCCGATCTCCTTGATTATTATTTTCTGTCCATTAGAAAATAATAATATGCACCGGCGGCTCCTGCAAGCGTCCTGCGCGGAATTTTATAAGAATTTCATACTTTCCCGCCTGAAATGCTGTAATACCCGGCGCTGAACGGGGGAAGCCGGAACCGGTTTTTCTTCCTGTCATATATCTGTTCTTTGCCGTCTTCCGATCCGGCGCTGTCAAAGATCTTCTTTATCACACCTGCCCCGTCAAGATCCGGCACGAACTCCTGCTCCTCATCTGAAAAATTGAAGACCGCCGCGATCCGCTCTTTCAGGCTACGGCGCTCAAAAGCATACACGCACTGCTCCTGCGCACTGCATTCGATCCATTTGAAGCCGGTTCTGTCATAATCCTCTTCCGCGAATGCCGGATGATCCAGATAGAAACGGTTCAGCGCTTTCATGAATTCATGGAACTCCCGGTGCGCCGGATAGTCCAGAAGATCCCAGTCCAGTTCCCGCTTCTCATCCCACTCCCGGAAATGGCCCAGCTCATTTCCCATGAAATTCAGCTTCTTGCCAGGATGCGCGTACATATACATGTAGAACGCCCGCGCCTGGAGGAATTTCATCTCATAATCCCCATACATTTTCTGCAGGATCGTGGCTTTCCCGTGTACCACCTCATCGTGGGACAGTGGCAGGAGATACCGCTCGTCATAATAATAGGCCATGGAAAAGGTCAGCTTATGATAATCCCCCGCCCGGTATTCCGGCGCCGTCCGGAAATAGTCAAGAGTATCGTTCATCCAGCCCATATCCCACTTATAGTCGAATCCGAGGCCGCCCTCTTCCACCGGTTTCGTCACGCCCGGAAATGAAGTAGAATCCTCCGCCGCCAGGATCACATCCGGATGGCGCGCTTTCAGTCCCTGGTTCATATATTTCAGAAATTCCACTGCATTGGAATTCACGCCCCGCTCCGGCATGCCCTGCCAGTAAATAGCCCGGCTGATGGCATCCATCCTGAGTCCGTCCATATGGTATTCAGTGAGCCAGTATTCCGCCGCCGACTGCAGGAAGCTTCGCACTTCGCCCCTGGAATGCATGAAGTTCCGGCTTCCCCACTCGCTGTATCCCACGTCATTGTGCGGGTATTCATAGAGCGCCGTACCGTCGTAATCGGCCAGCGCGTATCCGTCCACTGCAAAATGCACCGGCACAAAATCCAGGATCACACCAATCCCCTCCCGGTGGCAGGCGTCCACGAAAGCCCGCAGTTGGTCCGCCGTCCCGTACCGGGATGTGGGACTGTAGAATCCGGTTCCCTGATACCCCCAGGATTCGTCGCTCGGGTACTCATTCAGCGGCATGATCTCCACATAATTATATCCGTTTTCCTTCACATACGGGATCAGGATATCCGCCATCTCCTCATAATCATACCAGGCGTCCGGCTCCTCCCCCGGCTTCTTAAACGAACCGAAATGCACCTCATATATGTTCAGCGGCTTCGCCCGGTGGTCGGATCTGCCCTTCATCCACTTCTCATCCCGGAACCGGTATGCATCCATCTCCCGGATAACAGATGCCGTATTGGGCCTGAGCTCCATCCCGTATCCGTACGGGTCGCAGTGATCTACGTAATTTCCGGTCCGGTCATAGATCCGGTACTTATACATCATGCCGGGCTTCGCCTGATCCGAAACAAATTCCCAGAAATTCCCGTCATAGACCTTCTCCATCGGACTCTCCGTCCAGTCATTGAATTCCCCGATCACCGAGATCCGCGATGCCATCGGTGCAAACGTGCGAAAGACGGTCTCCCGCCCCCGTCCCGTTTCTTTGAACCGGACGTGCGCGCCCAGATATTTATACGCGTCAAAACACTTTCCTGTATAGAAGCCGTAGTAATCCATGTTTTTACTCCTTTTCATCGTGAAATAATCGACACCCGTCGGTTTTTGTCCTATAATGAGGATACCCTTGATACATACAGAAATACACCGGCAATTCCGGATAAGCGTCGGATAAACGACTCTTGTCTGAAATTGTCGGATTAAAAGATTCTCAGGATTCCGCAGAAGGATCCGGAAAGGCTGAAAATCTATTATGGATCTGCGTATTCAGAAAACAGAACAGGCCATTAAAAATGCTTTCATTGAACTGCGCTCAAAAAAGCCTCTTGAAAAGATCACCGTAAAAGAACTCTGTGAGCGTGCAATGATCAATAAGTCGACTTTTTACTCTCACTATGAGGACATCTACGCCCTGTCCGAAACGATGGAACAGGAAACCGTCGCCTCGATCATCGGGAGCATCGGGCACCTGAAAGACTATACGCCCGAAAAATCAGATATCTATACGCGGGAACTCTGTCTGGCATTCATGTCGCAGATCTCACTTATCCGGATCCTTTTTTCCGGACGGGAACAGAGCCATCTCGGATACCGGCTCGACACCGCGCTGAAAGAAATGCTTTTTCATAAATATCCGGAATTCAGAAATGACATGTCAAAGCAGATCCTGATATCCTACTGCATACAGGGCGCATACCACGCCTATCTCAACAATCCGCAGGCTGATACAGATACCTATGTTGCGACAGTGGAACAGATCGTCCGGTGTCTGAAACCGCTGCTGTAGACAACGTAAAAAAACAGTACAAAATATTGACACAGATGCTACTTTGCTTTACAATATAGTAAAGCTACTTTGTATTACAAGGCAGGTGCGGTATGATACCATCTCAAATGCTGAAAGGAACTCTTGAAGGTTGTATCCTGGCCATCATCAGCAAAAATGAAACCTATGGTTATGAAATATCAAAACAACTTGAAACTTACGGCTTTGGAGAGATTGCCGAAGGAACGATCTATCCCCTTCTTCTCCGTCTGGAGAAAAACGGAATGATCTCTGCCGTCTATCGCCAGTCCGACTTCGGACCGAAACGGAAATATTATTTCCTGACAGAAAAAGGCCGCGGGGAATTGCTGGACTTCACCGAAAATTATCGTGAACTTTCAAATGCTGTGGAACATCTTTTTGCAGATATAATGGAGGAGAAACCATGAGCAGACGTGTAAAAGACTTGCTTAAAGAAAATAACCGGATGAATGATCTGCTGTCCGAAGAGGGACAGCATGTTCTGACCGATATTATCGTTTATCTTCGCGGTATGCCGATTACGATGTATCAGCAGGAAATGATCCGCAGCGATGTAACACGGATGCTGATCGACGGAGAACTGCGCGGCAGTTCTGCAAATGATGTTATCGGGCCCGACTATCGGGAATTCTGCGACAACATTGTAAAAGAGCTTCCGCCGTTAAGTGTAAAGGAGAAAATACTCGGTCACATACGAGATCTGCTTCCTGCAATGATCGTCCTGCTTGTCATCTGGACTTTCGGGAGCTCTGTCCGTATTGCAGCAGGCATATTCCGGACATTTTATTGTCCTGTAACAGCCGGAGATCTTCTGAGCGGACTGTTGATCATATTTGCAGCTGAAAGACTTATTAATTATCTCTGCAGGCATTCTTTCCAGGACACTCATTCATGGGACATCGGCTTTGGAGTTCTGATCGCTGTCACGCTTGTATTGTCCCTTATAGTTAAAATGACATTAACTTTTAAGCTATTTTATATTCATCTTACACTTGCAGCATTAATCATACTTGTGCTGTTTCTGATTTATAAAATAGTTGACAAATATACCGATTGACAGGCTCTTCTGCCGGTTTTCTGATTTCATCCCCGGCCGTACAGTTCCAGTATCTTCTCCACCATCGCATTCATGGACGCCTGTCTGGAGGTCGCGATCTGCATTCCGTATTCCGCTGCGGCACGTGCAGTCTGCTCCCCGATGCACACGGCGCGGATCCGGCTGAAATCCAGTCCCGGCTTTTCATCCCCGACATTCATTGCAGCCGCAAAGCCGCGGACAGTGGAGCCGCTTGTAAATGTCACGGCATCGATCTCTCCGTTCCGGAACAATTCCGTTGTCTCGTCCCTGAGCAGCGGATCCATCTCGTATATCGTGCGGTACAGCGGGATATCCTCAACCTCTAGCCCCGCCTCTGTAAGCGGCGGGATCAGTTCTTCGGATCCTTTTTCGGCACGGACGATCAGGATATGATCCCCGGCTTCTGCGGTCTCCGCCAGTTTTTCACCAAGCTGTCCCGCGCTGTAAACGTCCGGCACCGCATCCGGAAACAGACCGTGCTTTTCAAGCGCGGCCCCGGTAGCGGATCCAATAGCGCCGATCTTCACACGATTTTGTCCAAATATATCCCGAAGATCCATCCGCATCTCCCGGATCAGATCAAAAAATACAGACACCCCGATCGGGCTTGTGAAGACAAGCCACCTCTTCTGTTTCATCTCGGCGAACCGCACGAGCGCCTCCCGCAAAGGTTCATTTGGCGTGATCATCTCTGTCCGGATCGCCGGCATCTCAATGACCTGTGCCCCCAGATCCCTCAGCCGTCCTGCCAGAACGGACATATTCTGGCGGGGCCTTGTAAGCAGGAACTGCCGCCCTCCAAGAGGCCGGTCTTCCGCCCAGTGCAGTTGTTCTGAAAGGGCGCAGACTTTTCCTACAAGGATGATCGCCGGCGTGCGGATCCCGGCCCGGTCCGCCTCTTCTTTTAATGTTCCCACCGTAGCCGTCACTCTTCTCTGACGCGCAGTGGTCCCCCGCTCCAGCACAGCGGCCGGCATCACGGACGGCATTCCGGCGTTCATCAGTCCGTTCAGAATCATTTCCATAGAAGATATGCTCATCAGAAACACAAGCGTTCCGTTCAGTTTTACCAGGGACTCAAAGTCAATACTGAGCGTCCCGTCCTTTCTGGCATGTCCGGTGATCACATGGAAGGAAGAGGTATAATCCCGGTGCGTGACCGGGATTCCCGCATAAGCGGGCACCGCCACGGAAGATGTGATGCCCGGGACCACTTCATAGGAAATGCCTTCTCGGATCAGTTCTTCCAGTTCTTCGCCGCCCCGCCCGAAGACGAACGGATCTCCGCCTTTAAGACGGAGCACTTTTTTGCCTTTTTTCGCCTCCCGCACCAGGATCCGGTTGATCTCATCCTGCGGCACCGGATGGTTTCCTGCATGCTTGCCCACATAGATCACTTCCGTTTCCGTCGGGATCCGGCTCAGGATCTCAGCGCTGATAAGGGCGTCATAGACGATCACATCCGCACTTTTGATCAGCTCCGCGGCCTTCACCGTGAGCAGGCCCGCATCGCCCGGCCCGGCCCCGGCCAGCCAGACTTTTCCGGCCGGTCCTGTATATTTTTCTGAATGATTCTTTCCTGTTTCCATATAACCTCTTTCTTTCCCGGTCAGTCCTCTGCCCGGCTCATCATTTTCTGCGCCAGTTCTTCCCCCGCCTGACGCGCCTTTGAGATCTCGCTTATGATCGTATCCGTCGCATAATCCTCTGAATTTTCCCTGTAATATAATCCGGTCAGCTTCAGCTCACTGCCATGGATCCGCGCATGCGCCGCGCAGGGAGACGTACAGTCTCCGCCGACCACACGGATGAACTGCCGCTCCGCCTCCGCCGCTGCGCGTGCATCCCGGTCATTAATCTGATCCAGCCACTCCCAGCGCGCGTCTTTCCTGCCCTGGACAGCCAGAATGCCCTGCCCCGCCGCCGGAATGATCTCATCCACGGAAAAATATTTTCCGATCACATGCACCATATTGAGGCGCTTTAATCCGGCCGCCGCCAGGAGCGTACCGTCATATCCCTCTGTCTCAAGCTTCCGCAGCCGGGTCTGGACATTCCCCCGGATCCCGCGAAAAGAGCAGCCCGGGAAAAGCCGTTTCATCTGGATCATCCGCCGGCTGCTGGATGTGCCGACCACACCGTCTTCCGGCAGTTTGTGAAGCCCGGGCTTAAGAAGGAGCACATCCCTGGGATCCTCCCGCCGCCCGCAGGCCAGGATCGGGAAATCCGGGTTCTCCTCCATGGGCACATCTTTTAAGCTGTGGACCGCGATATCGATCCGTCCGTCCATGAGCGCCCGGTCCAGTTCTTTCACAAAAAGCCCTTTGCCGCCGATCTTCGCCAGGCTTTTATCAAGGATCTTATCCCCGGTCGTTTTCATAGTCACGATCTCGACTTCCATTTCCGGGCAGAGCCGCAGGATCTGATCCCGGATGATCTCTGCCTGCCGCACCGCCAGCAGGCTTTCCCTGCTTCCAATCCTTACTGTTTTCTGCATCGAATTTCCTTCCTATTTCCCTGTTTCAATGATCTGATAAATGCGTTCCATATCCAGGCTTGCCCGGATAATGTCCGCCAGCTTATCATACTGCTCTTCCTTGTATGCCTTCCAGTCCGTCACTTTGATCCGGGACGGATCATACCCTTTTTCTTTCAGCAGGGCGCTTACGAATCCTTTCGCGCACCCCGGCGCGTCAAAGATCCCATGGACGTAGCATCCGTACACATTCCCGCTCCAGGCGCCGTCTGTATGCGCTCCGCGCCCCGGCTCCTGCAGGGCGGAGAATTCCACAAGCGCCCGGCTGCCGGTCCTGGCGGCTTCAGCGAACTCCGGAAGGACGCTCTCGCCCATATGAATCTCATATCCTTCAAACGCAGTTCCGCTTAATTCCTGCAGGATCCCGCCCGGGCTCAGGAACCGCCCTTCGACCCGCGTTCGCGTCTTCTCTTCACTGAAAACGGTCCGCACCGGCAGAAGCCCCATCCCCCGGACAGACCCCTTCTGCTCTGCCCCGAAGGGATCGGATACTTCCTCTCCCAGCATCTGATAGCCGCCGCAGATGCCGAATACAAGGCCGCCCGAAGACGCGTGCCTTAATATCTTCGCCTCCAGTCCGTTCTGTCTCATCCAGAGCAGATCCTGTATGGTATTCTTGCTGCCCGGCAGGATGACCGCGTCCGGCGAACCGAACTCCGCCGTCGAGGAAACATACCTGACATTTACTTCCTCCATGGCTTCCAGCGGGGCAATATCCGTAAAGTTCGAGATCCTGGGCAGCCGGATCACTGCTATCTCTAAAAGTCCCGCCCCGTCTTTCTTCTGAAAACGCTCGGTCAGACTGTCCTCCTCATCAATGTCCAGATGAAAATACGGGACCACCCCCGTCACCGGGATCCCGGCCCGCTCCTCCAGCATGCGCAGTCCCGGCTCCAGAATGGAGACATCTCCGCGGAACTTATTGATGATCAGTCCCCTGATGCGCTGCCGCTCCTGTTCTTCCAGCAGCATGACCGTCCCGATGAGCTGGGCAAATACACCGCCCCGGTCAATATCCCCGGCCAGCAGGACCGGTGCGTCCACAAGCTCTGCCAGTCCCATATTTACTATATCATCCTGCTTCAGATTGATCTCGGCCGGGCTGCCCGCCCCCTCGATCACGATCACATCATACTGCTGCTTCAGCTTCTCATAGGCTTCCATGATATAAGGGATATATTCTTTCTTATGACGGTAATATTCCACCGCAGACATATTGCCGACGGACCGGCCGTTAATGATCACCTGGGAGCCGGTGTCGTTGGTCGGCTTGAGCAGGATCGGGTTCATGGCCGCGTCCGGTTCGATCCCGGCCGCCTCCGCCTGCATCACCTGGGCACGCCCCATCTCCAGCCCGTCCCGGGTGATAAAAGAATTGAGCGCCATATTCTGGGATTTAAAGGGGGCCACACGGCAGCCGTCTTGACGGAGCACCCGGCAGAGTCCGCCTGCGAGCACACTCTTCCCGGCATTGGACATGGTCCCCTGTATCATGATCGAACCTTTCATTTTCCGGCCTCCTTTATCTCTCTTATCGCAGACATCAGGCGCGCATTTTCCTCACGCGTCCGCACGGCGATCCGGTACCATCCCCTTCCAAGTCCCGGATAATTTGCACAGTCCCGGATCAGGATCCCGCCGGATCTGAGCCGGTTGAAAAGATCTGTCTTCTCATGTATAAGAATGAAATTTGCATCAGAAGAAACAAAATCAATTCCCATTCCTGCCAGTTCAGATTCGAGGAACTCCCGCTCCACGCGCACCAGCCTCCGTGCTTCAGACACATACTCATCCTCATCCAGCGCGGCGAGCCCGGCCATCTGCGCCGGGACAGATACACTCCAGGGCTGTCCGGCTTCCTCCATCCGCTCCAGCAGGTCCCGGTCGGAAGAGACGCCGTATCCCAGACGCATTCCCGGCATGGCATAGATCTTCGTAAATGCCCGGAGAAGAAATAAGTGTGGATACCGTTCAGTCTCTCTCAGCATAGACAGTTCATCCGCATTCTCCAGGAATCCGATAAAGCACTCGTCCAGCACCAGCCGGATCCCGCGATTTTCGCAGATCTTAACGATCTCCACCAGCAGTTCTTTCCCGATCACCTGTCCGGACGGATTGGTCGGCGAACAGAGAAACACCATATCATACTGTCCATCCAGTTTGTTCAGGAAATGCTCATCTATACAAAAGCAACTCTCAGGTTTCATCTCATAATATGTAATCTTGCATCCGACCGTTTTCAACGCCTGTTCATATTCGGAAAATGCAGGAACCGGGATCAGCGCACGCTCCGGTTTCTCCGCCAGCGCCAGCCGGTAGATCAGATCCGCCGCCCCGTTTCCGAATACATAATGATCCTCTGCGATGCCCTGTTTTAGCGACAGCTTCTCCCGAAGCATCCTGCACCGGCTGTCCGGATAGGCCGCCATCCGCTCCGCTCCCTGCTTCGCCGCCCTGACCACGCCTTCCGGCGGTCCAAGCGGATTCACATTTACGGAAAAATCAAGATCCGGCTTATGCGTATAGATATCTCCTCCGTGTCCGTATATCATAGTCTGTCTCCTGTTATCTGTTTTGATCCGTCATTCAAATCTCCCAAAAGGCGCATGCGCAGGCTTAGTGTCAGTGTACAAGGGCACGCACCAGCCCGCACCTGAGCAGGATCCCCGCCGCCAGCATCAGAGCCGCCGTTACATACATGAGCCGCCCGGCTCTTCTGATATCTTCCGGTTCAATGGGGCGGATCCCGTCCCCGATAGAATCCTTCTTATACAGCTTTCCGAAATAATATGCGTCCCCGGCCAGCTTCACCCGCAGGGCGCCCGCGCATGCCGCTTCCGTCTGCGCGGAATTGGGGCTGGCATGCTTCCGGCTGTCCCGCCGCCAGATCCGCCATGCGTTCCGGCCGTCCATCCCGCATAATCCTGCCGCGACAATCATAAAAAGCGCCGTCAGCCTGGACGGAATATAATTGAAAACATCATCCATTTTCGCCGGGATCCGTCCGAAATACAGGTATGCATCGTTCTTATATCCCAGCATGGAATCCATCGTATTGACTGCCTTATACAGAAATCCAAGCGGCGCTCCGCCGATCAGCAGGAAGATCAGGGGAGCGGTCACCCCGTCCGATGTATTCTCCGCCACCGTCTCCACGGCCGCTTTCGTCACACCTTCCGCAGTCAGATTTTCCGTATCCCTGCCCACGATCATGGAAACGGCTTTCCTGGCGCCGGGCAGATCATTCTCCTTCAGACGGTCATACACTTTTTTGCTCTCCCTGCACAGGGAACGGGCCGCCAGAATCTGAAAGCACCAGAACGCCTCCAGCGCGAACCAGAGCTCCGGATGGATCTTGTATGCAAGAACCAGCGCCGCCAGCGGGACCAGGAATGAAAGGGCCGCGATACACACCCACAGGGCGCCGCCCGCCGCGGTCAGCCTGCGTTTGTCCTGTCCGCACCGTTTCCGGAGCAGGCGTTCCCCGAGCGCGATCCCGTTTCCGATGATCCGCACCGGATGATAGAGCCGGACCGGATCCCCGAACAAAAAATCTAACAGGAAGCCTGCCAGGCAGGCTCCTGTTGCTGTTAATAAAATATCTGTCACTTCTCCACTCATTTCTTTCTGCTCTCAAAATAGATAAAACGGTCAATGGAATCCAGGATATCCGCAAAATCTTCCCGCGGCGCTTCGTCGATATAGCGCCCCAGGATCTCCCGCTCCCGTTCTTTATAACGGCCGTAATAAATATCATACAGGTTGTGTCCCCGCAGATGGATGCGGATCTCTTCCATATGCTCCTTCACATCATCCATCGTATCAAAATCATGTCCGACAACCGTCCGCAGCTTCTCGCCGCTTCGCAGACGATAAAGGTATTCGTGCCATTTTTCAAGAAAGATCTCATAAAACTGATCTTCGCTGTCCAGCACGCCGATCCTGGCCATTACCTTCGGGTCAAGGAAATAATTTTCAAACGAATAGTACTTCAGGATCAGTACATTTTTCTCCGTCACCCGCGGCAGCCGGTCAATGTCTTCTGCATTGCGCTCCTCATAATAACGGCAGAGCTGACGCTTCAGTTCCCCGCTGTCCTTCCCGTCGCCGTCCCGGATCATCAGGAAATTATCCCGGATATAGATCTGGTTCATGTACTTCAGGTTCGCGTAAGTCTTGATATTCGTGCAGCTGTTGGTCGTGATGATGGCGATCCGAGAAAGATTTCCATCCTCGTCATACGTCTCGCCATAGTATTTCCGGATCAACAGGGGCAGCCGGCTCTTGTCCTGTTTGCCCTCCACGATAAACACAAAATTCACATTCATCAGGTCATTGGCGGAATAGCCCAGATCATCCAGCACCGCGCTGATATCCGTCCGCGCCTTCACTTCGGACATTCCCTCATCATCCAGATAAACCTGCCGGATCTGCCGGCTGTTAAAATTGGACAGCAGGTTCGGGGAATGGGTGGAAAAGAGCACCTGGTTCTTCCGCGACAGCCTGTACAGGATATCCCCGGATACTTTCTGGAGTTTCGGATGAAGGAAGATCTCCGGATCTTCCACCATAATGATATCCGCGTTTTTCATGCCGTCCTCTTCGTACGCTTCCAGCAGGGAAAGCATATAGATGCTGCGCATGCCCTTTCCCATGCTCTTTGCCGGCCGGATTTCCTGGTATCCGGCCTGACGGACGCCCGCCGTCACAGACAGTGTCTGCTCGATATCCAGATCCATTGTGTACACGATCTCATCGCGCCCGCCGTTTCTTTGGAAGATATCATTCACCTTCCTCGAAAATGCATCCAGGTTCAGGTTGTAAAGTTTATATTCCAGAAGCTTTGCCGCTTCAAACGCATTCAGCTCTTCCGTCGGTTTCTTGTGGATCAGGCCGATGCAGGAAAAGCAGCGGTTGCATTCTTTTGCCACATCAAACATACAGCAGCCGGACCGCATCTGCTTCAGCAGATCGTCCTCCTGCATCAGAAGGAGCGCGTCCTGGAATCGCTTCAGATTCCGCTGCGTATCCATAAAATAAATATGCGGGAAGATCTGAGGGATACAGGCATTATTTTTCTGATGTCCGTCGCTGTACCGGACGCGTCCTTCCCGGTTGGCCGAAAAATCAAAAGACAGCACCCCGCCGGACGCTTCCCCGTCCGGCTCATATGAAGGCAGCTTTCTGCAGAAATCCCGGTACCAGGAATCATATCTCCGGTACGCGCTCACCATGCCGAACCGGTGGAACCGCTTCAGGTCGTCTTCCTCGATCCGCAGCCTTACAGAAACTTCCACATTCGGAAAATCCTCGCGGAAATCTTCCGCCCTGACCGTATAATCACCGCCCGCAGCGCGCACGGCATCCAGGACGGCCGTCTTGCCCGTGTCGTTTTTACCGACCAGGATCAGGGCATTTTCAATATCTCTGATCTGCATGTCCCTGATCGATCTGAAATTCCGTATCCGTAAATCCGCAATCTGCATCCCGCCGCCTCCCGTCAGGAATCCCCGGTTTCATAACAGAAATATTGTATCATTTTTCACAAAGCGATGTCTATATTTTTTGTGGAAGTTTCACTATTGTTTACACATGTTATCTGCGTTATAATGAACAAACTATCAGCGGAATCTTTCCTTTCCGCACACTGTTTCAAAAACAGTACTTTTTGCTTAACGGCAATCCGGCATTATCTGCCGAAACTCCCTTTTGTCACAGTCAGACAAATGTCAACTTTACGAAAGGTTGCAACTACTCATTTTTTTCCCTATAATGGAGGTGTAATTATTGACACAAAAATTTAATAATGATCAGGAATATCCGGCAGCCAACAGAGAGTATAAAGATAGTCTTTTCAGACTGGTATTTCAGAAAAAAGAAGATCTTCTGTCCCTTTATAACGCTGTCAACGGAAGCAATTATGATGATCCGGATGAACTGGAAGTAAACACACTTGGAAATGTACTGTATCTGACAAAGAAAAATGATATTTCTTTTTTGATCAGCGGAATGATGAACTTGTATGAACACCAAAGTACATTTAATCCTAACATGCCGATCCGCGGACTGATGTATCTTTGTAAACTATATGAAAAATATATCATAAAAAATAAAATAGACATTTATACATCAACCCCAAAAACTCTTCCGTTTCCTCAATATTTTGTATTTTATAACGGGACAAAATCCGAACCGGACCGACAGGACCTGAACCTCTCAGACCTGTTTAAAAAGCCAGTCATCCCAGTAAAACCGTGTCTGGAATGTGTTGCTACAATGCTGAATATCAATTACGGCCACAATAAGGACCTGTTGGAAAAATGTCAGAGGCTCAAAGAATACGCCATTTTCGTTGATACTGTAAGGCAGGAACTTTCTTCTGACAGACCACTGGAACTTGCAGTTTCCTCAGCTATTGACATCTGCATCCGAAAAAACATTCTGCCGGATATCCTGACTGATCAAAAAGCAGAGGTGATCCAGATGATCTTGGAAACGTATGATAAAGAACTACACGATAAAACCTTGCGTAATGAGGGACAGGAAGAAGAGCGTGAAAACGGAATCCGTCAGCTTCTTTCTGCATTATATGAACTGAACATCCCAAAAGATACCGCTCTTCAAAAATTGAAAGAAAAATATCCTCTTTCCGAAAATGAAGCTGAAAACTATCTTGCAGAATACTGGTCAGAATAAACTTCCATTTTTCCTATATAAATAGAGCAGGCTGAGTCAGCCTGCTCTATTTATTTTCGCGCTATGATAATCCGCACCAGCCAGAAAACCGCATTCCCGATCAGAAGTGTAAAGTACACTGCCGTCCACCACGCCGGCAATGGACTTGCCAGCGCAGAAAAGACTGCCAGCGAACAAAACACAGCCACCATGATCAGTTTCGATGTACAGATCAGATATTTCAGCAGGCGATATACTTTTTCCGCATTTTTCTTCGTAATCTTCACACCGGTATTCCATATCTCAGGATACTTTTCTACAAAAGTGATCCCCAGATACATCACCCATGACATAATCACTATAAACCAGATCATCCCTTTGCCGCCCCAGCTGTCAATCTCACCGGCCGCATTATAATGTGTCGGGATCTGATCCGGGATCCGGGACCAGTAGGCAATAAGGAATACCAGCGTTCCTGCAAGTATGATCCTGCACAAATATTCCAGAAGTTTATCCGTCCTCGTTTCTCTAAAATCCATACCTTTCTTTGAACTCCTCATACCGCTGTTCTTTCAGTTCTTCAACATGCTGCTCCCTGGCCTGATTTATAAAGTGCATGGGGATTGCCGTCACTACCAGTATGATCATGCCGCCGATGCACATATAGACAAGCCACCGCATTCCCGCCCGGAGCATAGGTTTTTCCATCATGCCGTTAAGCTCATTTACATTGAGTATCTGTGCATATCTTCTTTTCCCACACTTCGGGCAATAAAATTTCTTTGCATAAGAACTGTAACGGGGGCGGTTTACAAATGCGCCTCCCTCTATCCTCGTCCGGGTCACTCTTTTATATTTTGAAATAAAACTCTTTGAAAATCCATCCGCGCTGACGTCATATTTCATACCGCACTTTTCACATTGTACATGCGCTGTAAAATCTCCGGAAGCCACCATATTTCTGCTGAAGCGGAAAAACTGTATTGCACAGAAGATTACCCAGCCCGACAATAAAAGCGTCATCACAGCCAGAACAACACTGCTTAAAACCGAGAGCATATTGCGCTTTCCTCTCCTTTCTCACTAATGATGATCCACACCATACAAATCATCCAACTGTCTTGTATTTCTCCGTTCGACTACTGCTCTTTATCTCTTCTTTTGCGGACAGCATCCGTCATATCCAGGAGTTCCTGATACCGGAAGCATGTTTCCAGATGATCGTTGATGATCCCGCATGCCTGCAGGTGGGAATAGACCGTGATCGATCCCATATACTTCAGTCCCCGCTTTTTAAGATCGGCGCTGATCCGGTCAGACAGACCATTCCTTGCGGGCATCTCCCCGCGCTGATGTCCGGTATAGAGATATGTTTTTCCCTCCGTAAATCCCCATATATAATCGCTGAATGAGCCGAACTCATCCCGTATCTTCTGAAAGCAGCGGGCATTGTGGATCACGGCCTCCGTCTTTCTCCTGGAATGGATCATCCCTTCTGTATCCAGGATGTGTTCAATATCCGCTTCCCCATACGCTGCCACTTTGTCGAAATCAAAATTGTCAAAGCACTGCCGGAAGATCTCCCGCTTCTGGATCATCATGTTCCAGTTCAGTCCGCACTGCATCACTTCCATCATCAGAAACTCAAACTGCTTCCGGTCGTCATGCACCGGCACGCCCCACTCCTCATCGTGATAGCGGATCATCTTCTCATTGCACATACACCACGGGCATCTCTCCATCTTCTCTCCCTCACTTCCAGTCATTCTTTTTCACGGATACGGATTCTCATATCGGATCAGGGAAATCACATCGGCGTCCCGACTTCGATCAGATTTCCGTCCGGATCATAAAACCGGACCACTTTCTGTCCCCATTCATGGGTCATCAGCCGGTTTACATACTGTACGTCCGGATAAATCTGCTCCAGCCTGCTCACAAACCCTTCGATATCCTTCTCCTCAAAATACAGTTCTGCAGCATTACTCTCCGGGATGATATCTTTTTTAAGAAAATCTTTCCAGATATTTTTGTCCTGCAGGACAAGCCCTTCCGTCAGGATCACATTGCCGTCGTTATCCAGTACTGTCTCCAGGCCGAACAGATCCCGGTAAAACTTCTTCGCTCTTTCAATGTCATTAACAACGATCAGTATATTTTTTAACTTCATATAAGCTTATTTCCTTTCTCAGATCTATATTTCAGACAGCAGAGCCTGCAGGCCCGTATATCATAATGTATTCTTCCTCACCGGTACCCTCGTCGATCAATGTCCTGATGATCCGGAAGCCTTCCCGCTTGTAAAACCGGACCGCTCGCTCATTTTTCACATATACATGAAGCTTCAGCCTGTCTTTTTTCACTTTCACAAACTCCAGAAGCTCCCGTCCGATCCCAAGGGACCGCGCCCTGCCGTCTACAAAGATTCCCTCTATGTATTCTCCGTTCATGCCGATAAAGCCAAGGATTTCATCCCGGCGTTCATTAACATATACATAAACTTCCGCCTGCAGAAGGGCGGTTTTTACAGACTGTAAATGAGATTCCCAGTATTCTGCCGGAATAAACCCGTGCGCCTCTTTATTTGATTCCAGCCAGATCTGTGATATTTTATCCAGATCTGTAAACTGCATTCTTCTGATCATTGCATTAACCCTCATGCCTTTTTTAAAACGTTTGCCATTTTATAAATATACACAACCTTCAAAATACTCACGATTAACGTACCGATCGTACACACAAGCATGACCAGCATACCAAGAAGCGGGATCAGGACGGTCAGGATCGTGCCCGCAAAGATCCCAAGGAATGTGATCAGATACCACTTCCACAATTTGAACCATTTTCCGGAAAGTTCCCGGTCCACATCAACAAGTACATCGGTATGGCCCATATATTCGTAATACTCACCGATCATGTCGATCACAACCGCGAGCAGAGCCGCGATGACAACCAGCGGATTTTCCACATCCGCAGATATCGGGAACAGCGCGAGGCTGAAAGCCGCTGAAATAAAATGACAGATTGCCGCACCGCGGTACCGGATCGCTTCAGCAGACATTTTAAGCAGTACGAATCCGTAAAATGCTACGACAAGAATATTGGCGATCTGCGCTGCTGCTGCCACAACCGGCATTGTCTCGGATATTGTCTCTCCTGTCAGAAAAGAGATCAGCAGCGATGCGATAATGAGCCAGAAAAGGACACGGACCCACCGGGCCAGCAGCGCGATATCAACCGAAGGCGTCACCGGCTTTTCTTCTGGTATAATATTCTGTTCTTCTACGATATTTTTTTCATCCATTACACTTTTCTCCTGTCTTAATAATTTCCATTCACAGTTTTTTCTGTAAATAAATCATGTCCACCAGCTGTTTCCCGCTCTCATAGACCGGATGGTCATAATGCTCCGTAAAGAACCCAGGAACCACATATGACTTCACAAAACCGCACGCTTCATAGAACGGAACAGTAAGCGGACTGTCTCCCGTACCGACCTTAAGGATCCCGTATCTGCTCCTGTATGTCTCTTCCAGAAAACGGATCATGTGACGCCCATACCCCTGCCGATGACAGTTCGGGACTACAGCAAGATTCTTGATCTCCAGGATCCCATTTCCTTCGTCCGTGACCACACACTCCGCCTTCACGCCATCATCTTCCAGAACATACATCGTTCCTCTGTCCAGATACCGGTCGATCATGCTCTCCTGCTCATCCGCGAGAAGGAGCAGCTCCAGATACGCCTTTTTATTTTCCGTCACCTGACGGATCTCAATCGTTTCTTTCTCCATAAAATACGGTCCATTTCCCCTGATAAGCAATACACGGCATTTCCGGATGGGGCGTTCCCGGAAGTTTTCCGTTCCTCATAGCGATGGCGTCCTCCAGATTTCGGCTGATATATTCCGGCCCGACCCTGTGATCAGGAACTGCCGGACCATCCCATTGTCAAAAATATAGAAATTGTCCATGAATTTTATTGTATGTATCAAAGCTTCTATTCCTTTCCGCCCTCCGGCATATACCAGTATGAATGAAACTTGTACAGATATGTCCTGGCCCCGCGCGGCATCTGTGTAACTGCATTGAAAACATTATAATAGTCTCCGGCTCCTGCTCCGATCCCGAGGATGCCAACCATCAAAAGCATCATCAGATCCGGAAAGATCATTCCTGCCAGATATGGAATCAAGCCAAACACAAGATTCGGAAGCAGAGACATAAAGATAAATCTGCTTTTGCTCATCGTTTCCGGTCCGACAACAAATAGCATCCCCTGCATCAGATTTGTATACAGATAGACGTCCCGTCTAAAACAGGCCGCATGGAGCAGTTCGTGCGGGAAAAGTGTGATCAGAACAACCAGACATGCCCCCGATATCTTCCGCCAGTCACTCTTAAAGCTGAAATCAAACCGCCCACATATCACTGCAAAGACTACAAGTATGACCATGATCACAATACACAGTACATTGGCCAGCAGTCCAAGTTCCCCTGAACTCCCTGCTTCTTTAAACTGTACGGCTCCGGGCATATGTTCCCCGTGCGGCAGGGAATCCGGATCAAGGTTGTATTTCCCCATATAGTGAAGTTTCATAAATGCCCCCTTTAAACGAACAGCCGGTACCACTGATATCCGATATAATAAAATGTCTCTCTCGCCAGAAACGGGATCTTCGTCCTCATACTGATATACCGCGTGGTAGGCGTCGGTGAACTGTACGCCGTGATCCCCGCATCCTCTGCCAGCAGCATCGCGCGTTTCATATGCAGCGGGTCGCTGACGATCACCGCCGTCTCCAAATGGTTCCCGTCCATGATCACTTTGGCATTTTCCAGATTTTCCTGCGTGATCGAAGACTGATCTTCCGTCAGAATGTCTTCAGCCGGGATTCCCTGTGACACCAGATATTCTTTTGCGACTGCCGCCTCTGTCTTCTCCGAGTCGTCAGGCGATCCTCCGGTGACGATCAGCTGATCCACATATCCCTCCCGATACAGCGTCACCCCGTGATTGATCCGCTCCCTGTATACGGGCGACGGCTCATCCCCGTACACCGCAGCCCCGAGGATGATCGCGGTATCCGCCCGGCACGCTTCATCAACCGTACTGAACGCACAGATGTCATATACATTCTTCCCTATGTAGACCGCTGCCAGGATGACCAGGGCCAGCAGGATTTTCAGGATAATGTGCCTGCCACGTCTTTTGCTTCTCTCCACGTTTGTACTCTCCGATCCGTCAGTCCGGCTGCTGCCCGTCGTGCGCCATCCACCGGCACTCCGTCAGTTCCATATGCGAGAATACCGCTCTAAATGACGATTCTTCCGGCGAACAGGCATAGATGCCGAACCGGATCTTTCCTTTCCCTTTATGCATATGACAAATGCGCATCTGCTGGAAATGCTCTCCGTCCTCAGAGCATTCGATACAGTAATCGTCCTCCCTCCGGCTGAACCGGTACCACATGGACTTCACGTCCGCCGGTATGACCGTCGTCGCCCAGTCCGACCAGCCCTCGTTCGTAACCACACTGCCCAGATGCTGATACTCGTCATTCTCATACTCGATGGAACCTTTCAGCCAGTTCTCACTGTCCAGATACATCACGATCCCGCACTGGTCGAAACGGTGATGGCTGTCTGCGAACTCCGTTTTCACGACAAAACTGAAATACTGTTCCTCCGTCTCCATCTGAAAAACCGGTGCATTGTCATTGCGGAAATGATAATACGTGCGCTGCCACAGATCCGTGTGAGGTTTCGTGACAATCTCCACTGTACCGTCTGTGATCCGGAAATGCTCCGGCTGTCTTGTCCAGCTAAATTTTGTCAGGTCCAATATTACACCTCCTTGATATCATCCTTGCATATTTATTCTCAGATTCCTCATCTACTTTTATATAACCATATTCAATCATCACATCGATCCGCTTCGCATACCACCAGTCTCTTACTCCGCCCGGATGATTTCCAAGTATATTTCCAATGACAACGGCTTCTTTCTGCGGTTGATCCGTGATTTCCTTCTTAATCAGGAAATCATAAAAATCTTCCGGCACTCCTGTCAGCCGTCCATTAACCACTGCCCGAAGCGGACTGTTATCTTCCCGAAGTTCCTGCCATAATGATGCATAATACAGCAGATTTCTTTTCTTCAGTGTTCTCTCTTCTAATGTAAATCCCATCCGTTCTTCTACCGGTACTTCACCCCAGTTGCTGTAAATGACCGTATAGTCTTCCTTCTCTATATAATCCGGTAGTTTTACAGCAAAAACATCATTTTCATATTTCTGCAGTTCATTACAGATATGATAAAAACCACAGGCTGAATATGGCGCATCACTGTACCATATCCTGACCGGCTTTCCATCCTGCAAATATGCCAGCAGCCGTTCCATTTCCCGGCAGTACGTATTCCCTGTCTCCCGCAGTTCTCTGTCCATTTCTTCATCTCTGCCCCATTGTTCCTGAGCATACATAGAATAGATCAGTTCTTTGCGGTAAATACTGTCGACAGGCTCCCTGATATCACCAATATCCAGGAGAAATCCGAGGCAGATCACTTCCTCATCGTTCTCATCTTCACACCGCTTTGCCATTTTCATGGAACCGGCTTCACTTTCTCCGAACATGATCTCGATCACAATCGTTCCTCCTTCCGGCTCTAGCATCAGTGTACAAGGGGACAATACGGTCGTTGTACACTGATGCTACAGTTCTTTCATATAAAAACGATCCATGGTGCTGTGCACAACTGTCTCCGGCCGCCCGATCAGATGAAATCCATACTTCTCATACATGTGCATGGCTACATCCAGATTGGAATGTGTCTCAAGATACAATCTCCGAAAACCTGCTCCCCGGGCATATTCCTCTATTGTCTTCATTAGCATTTTCCCGTATCCCCGGCCTTTCCATCCGTCCGCCACATAGAGTTTCTGAACTTCCGCACAATCATCAATTCCCGGGAATTCCGCGACACCCGCTCCGCCGATCACCCGGCCGCTCTCATCCGTCAGGATGAAGTACACCCTCTCATCCGTTCCGATGTTATAATAACTGCTCAGATGATCCAGTTCCGGATCAAAATACGCCGTTCCGGGGATGTCCAGGTGATATCGTTCCAGATTCGCACGGATGATCGCCGCGATCGCAGCGTCGTAATCTTCCGTGATCAGGTGCATATTTCTTTCCTTCAGCCATGCCTCTGTTTTCTGTCTGTCCATAATATCTCTCTTCCGTCAAACACTTTACCTGATTATTATACCACCCGCACGCTGCCGCTTCCATTGTTTTCTATGTTCTTGATTTTATTACCGCACTGGAGTACCATGAAAGAAATGGTATGAATAACTGAGAGGAGTTCTGATTTATGAAACGTGTGATCCGGCCGGCAGAAGAAGAAATCGGCAATGTTGTTCCCGGTATTCTGTTCAGTATCTTCTGGTACTGCTCCATCGGCGGCATCATCCTGCGCGGCGGTTTCCAGCTTATGCTTGTCATATTTCTGATCGCAGGCGTCCTGCCGGTCTTCCAGGCTGTCACCAGCATCCGGCGGGCGCTTTTCTACCGGAAACAGCGCGCCGAGGCGATTGCCCTCGGAAATGCCGCGTACGGTACGATCACCGGGGTAACACGGCAGGATGTCCCTTACTATACATCCGGAGAACACCGGCATCTGCGGTATCGGCGCTATTACTTCCTGAATGTACAGATGACCGACCCAATGACCGGAATATCATCGGAGATCCAGAGTCAGGGATACCGGAAGCCGATCCACCGTTATTTAAGTTCTCCACAGGTAAAAGTCTATACAGATCAGAGCGGCTGGAAGCATTATCTGGAAGATTTTCAGTGGAAACAGCACCGGAACGACCCGGATATATTTAATTATCCGAGGGAATTTGAAGAAGTACATATCGGATCGGAACGGTTCGGACAGATCATCTTTGTAATAATCCTTATCCTCATGATCTTCACAATGTTCCGCCGGTAATAACAGAAAGGATATTTTAAAATGCGAGAAATGCGTCTAAATAAACGGGAAATTAAAGATCCGGACATGCTCCGGGACATCATTGAGTCCTGCGATATTGTCAGGCTCGGCCTGCGCGACCGTGACGGCATGTTTATTGTGCCTGTGAATTATGGATATGATATCGAGACCGACGGGACCGGCCTGAAGCTGACCCTCTATGTCCACGGAGCAAGAGAAGGCCGGAAAGCGGAAGCCTTTGCTGCTGATCCGTCTGTCGCCATTGAGATGGACTGCATGGACGGGATCATCACCGGAGACTATACGTGCAGTTATTCCTGCGCCTACCGCAGCATCATGGGCAACGGCACGATCCGGGAACTGACCGGGAAGCCGGAAAAGATCCATGCGCTGACCCGGATCATGGAACACATGGCGCCCGGCGCACGCATCGAATTCCGTCCCGAAATGCTGGAACGGACAGGCGTTTACCGCATCGATGTAAAAAATTTCACAGGAAAAGAACGGAAAATGAAACCCGCCTCTTGACCTTATACCAGCTATAAGGCGTATAAAGAAAACAAAAAGGGGAATTTTACTATGAAATCGATCAAAGAAGCCGAACAGATCACCGGCATTACAACCCAGAATATCCGTTACTATGAAAAACAGAAACTGCTCACGCCGAAACGCAATCATGGAAATTCCTACAGGGAATACTCCGATGAAGACATCAACCGTCTGAAAATGATCCGGCTCTTCCGGAGCCTCGACATGCCCATCGGAGATATCCGCCGGATGTTTGATGGCGACGTTTCGCTGGAAGACACGATCCGACTGCAGATGCGCCGTCTGGAAAGCGAAAGAGAAAAGCTGGCCGCTGCACTGGATTTCTGCGGCACGATCAAAGAGACGCAGCTTGCAGATCTGGACGTGGATACTTATCTTGACGAAATGAAGAAACGTGAAAAATCCGGTTCCGCATTCGCCCGCTTTGCAGAAGATTATGCCGCAGTCGTGCGCTCGGAAATGGTTCGGGATTTTTCCTTTATGCCGGACGACCGGTGTGATAAGCCGGACAAATTTACTGAAGAACTGCTGAAATACGGAGAACAGAACGGTCTCCACATGGTCATCCTCAAAGAAAGCCTGTCCCCGCGCCTTCTGATCAACGGCGTTGAGTACCGGGCGTACCGGACTTCGTCCCGGTTGGGCATTGTCCTCCACTGCGAAATGCTCCATCCCGAAGATTATATCCCGGAAGGCATGTCGGAGAAGAAATATTACCGATACCGGTTCATCTCCGTTATCACCCTGCCGATCCTGCTCTTTATCCTGTGCAATCTCTGGATGGTCCGGGTAAGCTTTACCGAGCCGGGATATCTGCTGGCGTTTATCATTGCGCTCATCCTGTTTGTTGCCAATCTCTGCTTCACCTATTACTGCTACGGTAAGAACTTCCGAGGATGAGCTATTTCCGGTCGGAGAAGCACGCCGCTTCTTCCACCCAGGCTATCAGTTCATCATCGATCTCCGAAAGTTCTGAGATCAGTACGTGATGGGTCCAGCGGTTCGGATACGGCTCCGTGGCAATATCGATCCGCGGGGAAACTGCCCGGTGATCCAGTCCGAAAGTAACTACAATGTAACTGTCCGGGCAGTCTTTCTTTTTTCTTACTCTCGCAAAAGACACACAGGCAAACATATGCCTGTTGTAGAAAGAAATCTGTGTCTTCTGAACTTTAATCCTTGCCTCTGGTACATGTTCCGTAACGCATTTCTCAAATTTGTCATAGAGAGGGAGCGCATCCGGATGGGCATCAAAAAATTGTAATATTTCTTCCATTTTTTACCTTTCTGTCAGTACTATTGGAACTTTTTACTGAAAAGTTCTACCGATTTTCTGATTATCTTGGCACCACTTCGCAAATGTCGGAATTGCTTGGAATATCAAGCATTTCCGGCATTTTGCGTTTCGGAAGATACCCCGCATATCATGGCATTTCGGAGCCTCATTTAGCGTTGAAAAGTAGTAAAACCGTAGTAGAAACGGGGGCTTACTACTATGCCGCCAGCCTGTCCATCGCCGCCTTTGCGGAAGCATAATCCGCATGAGCGTAATAGTTCAGCGTCATGGTGATATTAGAATGTCCCATGATGTACTGCAAGTCTTTGGGGTTCATCCCAGCGTGGGCGAGGCGGGTACAGAATGTATGTCGCATGGTATGGGGCGTGATGTTCGGCAGGGCCTCCTCTGGTTTGTGGTTCTTGTTGTACTTCCTGACAAGCCCCTGGAACATGCTCTCGTAGCAGGACGCCGTTTTGGGAAGGCCGCTTTGGTTGAGGAACAGGAAGTTGGTGTAACCCCCAATATTGACCGGGGCGGCCTTGCCCCTGTTCTTCACAGCCCGCTTCAATGCCTGGTAGACCTTCTCGCTCATGGGGATCTGCCGCACGCCGTTCTTGGTCTTGGGCGCGTCCACATAGTAGCCGAGTTCGCTGTCCCGTAGAAGCTGGTGGTCCACATCGATCCGGCGGTTCTCAAAATCCAGATCCACCGTCAGTCCGCACAGCTCAGAGACGCGGAGGCCGGTCCCCAGCAGGACGATGATCTCATCGCAATACTTCCGGTAGACCGGGTCGCTGCCGGCGAAGGCCAGGAGGCGGTCCTCCTGTTCCTGGGTCAGCGCGACTTTTTCCTCCGTGTCATCCTCCAGGACCGTGTCCATAGCGAAGTTGAACGGGTTTTTTCGGATGCAGTCGTCCTCAATCGCCGTGTAAAAGGCCGCTTTCAAAGACCGCTTCCAGTTGTTGATGGTCTTGTAGGCATAGCCCTTCTCGCTCATCCTGATGGCCC
>DWUU01000053.1 GCA_019120575.1 Candidatus Mediterraneibacter quadrami | reverse complement strand
GACATGAGAACAGCAAGACAACTATGGACATCTATGCAAGAGTAAAGTATAATAAACCAGAACAGCTATTCGATGTAGTAAATTCTGCATTTCATCAAGCTGTCCCCTCGTAAAAGTGGCCTGTTTTTTGGGTTAAGGAATAGGACAACCGAGGGGCCGAGGCTCAAAAAAGCCCGGAATATCAAGGAAAATCATCGCTCAGACGATTGAAATACGGTCTCAAAGCAGCACGTAGAGCTCCGCAGTTCTCCAAACGATAATCGGATACAACAATATACGATCCAGACGCCGCAAGGCGCTGCATGGCCTCCCGGGACAGATGTCCTGGGAGGTTTTTGATTTTGGTATCTTTCTGAAGAGAGGTGTGATACTATAAAAGAAATCGATAAAACAGACGGAAGATATTTTGTTTTTAATTAATCATTGTTGTGGAGCGGATCCAGTAAAGTGAATTTGATGGAATATCCGGACAGGGAAGCTAAATTATTTGATGTTCTTAAAAATGGTTTTCCAACAATTGAAAATACGGAATCGGAATTTCAGGATCTTACCTTTAATAGCGAGAATAAATAAGAAAGCGTCGGTTGAAGTCAAAGGCTGGCCGAAGAATGAAAAATTACTTACAAAATTGTTAAAATCGTGCTAAAATATATCATAGCGAGACCAGAGAAAGGCCGTACAGCGTTGTACCGGTCTTTCTTTGGCTATACTTACATATGAGGAACGTTTACAGACCGGCAAATAAGATAAGGAGGAATTGGATGCTCAGCAGAGGAGACGCAGTCGTTTATAAGTGCAGAGGTTTGTACAAAGTGGAAGAGATCGGGACCCTTGATTTTTCGTTTGTCGACAATAAGAAGCAGTATTACACCCTTCAATCCGTAGAGGATGCCGCAGATAAGGCGTATATCCCGACGGAGGACGAGTCGAATATCCGGCGGCCGGTGAGCAGGGAAGAGGCGCTCACGCTAATCGGACGAATGCCGCAGATCGAGGAGCTGGAGATTAAGAATGAAAAGTTCCGGGAGCAGGAATACCGGGAATGTATCGCGGATTTCTGCCCGGAGAACTGGGTGCGGGTG
The DNA here is from genome assembly GCA_019120575.1 of Candidatus Mediterraneibacter quadrami. GTDB lineage: Bacteria > Bacillota > Clostridia > Lachnospirales > Lachnospiraceae > Mediterraneibacter > Mediterraneibacter quadrami. Next base: position 8,884 of record DWUU01000053.1, on the reverse strand, counting down.
CTCAAGACCACCTATAACCGGACGAAGACCAGAGGGAGCATCACGAGCCTGGACCGGAAGTACCAGATGATGCTGGAGCATGCCCTGTACAGCGAGTTCGCATTCGCGCTGGGGATACCGGCCTCGGAGATGCAGCGGTTTATAGAAGAGCACGCGGAGCATTTCGGGGACCGCGGACAGATAAATTAACAAGCTTGCGTAAAAGGCAGGCACATGATATACTTCTCCTGATATATTATTTTATTTATTAGGAGGAGTTATTTTTATGGACGGGGACCCTGCCGGGAACACTATTTTATTTGATCTGTTACTGTTGTTGTTCTTTACTTTGATGAACGCGTATTTTGCCGGAGCCGAGATGGCGGTGGTATCGGTCAATAAGAACCGGATCCGCAGCCTGGCGGAAGAGGGCAATAAGAAAGCGAAGGTCATTGAAGGACTGTTTGACGACTCGACGAAGTTCCTATCTACGATCCAGGTGGCGATCACATTTGCCGGATTCTATTCTTCGGCGTCTGCGGCGGCCGGACTTTCACCGGTGCTGGCAGAGTGGATGAGCGCAGCCGGGATACCGTACAGCTCCCAGATCGCCCACAACGGGGTGACGCTGGTGCTGATGTTCTTCAACCTTGTATTCGGTGAACTGGTGCCGAAGCGGATCGCCCTGCAGAAAGCGGAAGCGTTCAGCATGCTGACGGTGATGCCGATCCACTACATCTCGATCATTCTTTCGCCGTTTATCAAACTGCTTTCCGTATCCACCAAACTGGTGCTGCGGATCCTGCACATGAAGACGGAGGATCAGGAGGAAGCGGTTACCGAGGAAGAGATCAAGGCGCTTCTGAAGATGGGAAATGAGAGCGGTACATTTGATGATGACGAACGGGAGATGATTGATTCCGTATTCGCATTTGACGACCGCACCGCGCGCGAGATCATGGTGCCGCGAAGAGACGTGGTGACTATTGATATTGAGGAGCCGTTTGAGGAGATCATCGATGAGATCCTGGAGACAAGACACAACAGGATTCCGGTCTACGAGGAAAATATTGATAATATTATCGGCGTGCTGCATGTGAAGGATGTAATGATCGAGCTGCGCAGGAACAGCCCGGAGCAGATGGATATCCGGGGAATGCTGCACGAGCCGTATTTCGTTCCTGAGACAAAGGAGGCGGACGAGCTGTTCCGCACCATGCAGGCGGAGCGCCGTCATATGGCCATTCTGGTGGATGAGTACGGCGGATTCTCGGGTATCGTGACCATTGAGGACCTTGTTGAGGAGATCATGGGCGATATCAATGAAGAATACGAGGAAGTTGTTCCGGAGATCGAGGCGGTCAATGAGAATGAATACCGTCTGGACGGCGGCATCCTGATTGATGACGTCAACGAGGAACTGGGACTGAAACTGGAAACGGACAATTATGATACACTTTCCGGATTCCTGATTGAGAAGCTGGGGCATATCCCGGCGAAGGACGACCGGGATGTGATCGAGGAAGGCAATCTGGTCTTTACAGTCGAGGAAGTGAAGGATAACAGGATCACCCGGGTAAGTCTGAAGATCCTGCCGGTATCCGAAGAGGAAGAGGAAGAAGAAAAAGAGTGAAAGGAGATGCAGTATCAATGAAGAAACTGTCGATCGAAGAAGAGCTTAAGAATAATTCATATCCCGGAAGAGGGATCATCATCGGCAAGACGCCGGACGGGAAGAAAGCTGTCACAGCTTATTTCATCATGGGTCGCAGCGGGAACAGCCGCAACCGTATCTTTGTGGAGGACGGCGAAGGCATCCGCACCCAGGCGTTCGATCCGTCGAAGCTGGAGGATCCGAGCCTGATCATCTATGCTCCGGTGCGCGTGCTGGGCAACAAGACCATCGTGACCAACGGTGACCAGACGGATACGATCTATGAAGGGATGGACAGGCAGCTTACATTTGAGCAGTCTCTTCGTACGAGGGAGTTCGAGCCGGACGGACCGAACTACACGCCGCGCATCTCCGGCATCATGCATATTGAGAACGGGACATACAATTACGCAATGTCCATCCTCAAGAGCAACAACGGCAGTCCGGACGGCTGCTGCAGATACACGTTTGCATATGAGAATCCGGCTGCGGGTGAAGGACATTTCATCCACACCTATATGTGCGATGGCGATCCGCTTCCGAGTTTTGAGGGCGAGCCGAAGCTGATCGGCGTGCCGGACGATATGGAGGCGTTTACGGAACTGCTCTGGAACAGCCTCAATGAAGAAAACAAAGTTTCGCTTTTTGTCCGCTATATTGATATTGAAACGGGGAAATACGAGACAAAGATCGTGAACAAGAATCAGTAAATTGAAAAAGGAGCGGATAAAAATGAAAGAACTGGAACTGAAATACGGATGCAACCCGAACCAGAAACCGTCAAAGATCTATATGAGCGACGGAAGTGATCTCCCGATCACGGTGCTGTGCGGACGCCCGGGCTATATTAATTTTCTGGATGCGTTCAATGGCTGGCAGTTGGTGTCTGAACTGAAAAAAGCAACCGGACATCCGGCAGCCACATCATTCAAACATGTGTCTCCGGCCGGGGCGGCGGTAGGACTTCCGTTGTCAGAGACGCTGGCGAAGATCTACTGGGTGGACGACCTGGGTGAGCTTTCACCGCTTGCAAGCGCCTATGCGAGAGCGAGGGGCGCGGACCGCATGTCCTCATTCGGCGATTTTATTGCGCTGTCCGACGTCTGCGACGTGGACACGGCGAGACTGATCAAGAGAGAGGTATCCGACGGTGTGATTGCGCCGGGCTATGAGCCGGAGGCGCTGGAGATTCTTAAACAGAAGAAAAAAGGCAACTACAATGTGATCCAGATCGATTCGGACTATGTGCCGGCGGCGCTGGAGCACAAGGAAGTATACGGCATTACATTTGAACAGGGAAGAAATGAACTCAATATCGACAAGGATTTCTTCTCCAATGTAGTGACGGAAAATAAAGAACTGACAGACGCGGCGAAGATGGATCTGGCGATCGCCATGATCACGCTGAAATACACACAGTCCAATTCTGTCTGCTATGTAAAGGACGGACAGGCGATCGGCATCGGCGCGGGGCAGCAGTCCCGTATCCACTGCACCCGCCTTGCCGGACAGAAGGCGGATAACTGGTGGCTCAGACAGTGCCCGAAGGTGATGGCGCTTCCGTTTAAGGAAGGCATCAGACGTGCGGACCGCGACAATGCCATCGATCTGTATATCGGCGAGGAGTACATGGACGTACTCGCGGACGGCGCGTGGGAGAATATCTTCACAGAGAAACCGGACGTATTCACGCGTGAAGAGAAGCGCGCATGGCTGGACAAACTGACAGACGTGGCGCTGGGCTCCGATGCATTCTTCCCGTTTGGCGACAATATCGAGCGCGCGCATAAGAGCGGTGTGAAATATATCGCGCAGCCGGGCGGTTCGGTCCGTGATGACAACGTGATCGAGACGTGCAATAAGTACGGAATGGCTATGGCATTTACAGGGATCCGTCTGTTCCATCACTAGGAGGAGGTGCCGCATGGTACTGGAGACGAGAAGTCCTGAAGAGACATTTAACGCAGGAAAAAGATTAGGAGAACAAGCGATTCCCGGGCAGGTGTTTACCCTGACCGGGGATCTTGGCGTGGGGAAAACTGTATTCACCCAGGGACTGGCAAAGGGACTTGGGATTGAAGAGCCGGTGAACAGCCCCACTTTTACGATTGTGCAGGTGTATGAGGAAGGCAGGCTTCCGTTCTATCATTTCGACGTGTACCGGATTGGCGACGTGGAAGAGATGGATGAAGTCGGGTTCGAAGATTATGTCATGGGGGACGGCGTGTCCCTGATCGAGTGGGCGAACCTGATTGAAGAGATCCTTCCGGAGAAGCGGACGGACATCCTGATCGAGAAGGATCTGTCACAGGGATTTGACTACCGGCGGATCACGATCAGGGAGATCGGATAAGGAGACGAGGCGGACTATGAAAGTACTGGCGATAGACAGCTCGGGGCTGACAGCTACAGTGGCGATCGTTGAGGACGACCAGACGATCGCAGAATATACGACAAATTATAAAAAGACACATTCACAGACCCTGCTCCCGATGATCGATGAGATGGTGAAAATGGTCGATGCGGATCTGGCTTCCATTGATGCCATCGCAGTGTCGGGCGGACCGGGCTCATTTACGGGACTCCGGATCGGTTCGGCCACGGCGAAGGGGCTCGGTCTGGCGCTTGGCAAACCGCTGATCCACGTGCCGACTGTGGAGGCGATGGCTTACAGCATGTACGGCTGTGAAGACATCATCTGTCCGATTATGGATGCGAGAAGAAAGCAGGTGTATACCGGACTTTATTCATTTGCATACGGGGAAAAAGAAGACGGCGGACTTTATGATGAGCCGGAATTCCGGATTCTGCGGCCGCAGACGGCGGTGGCGGTGGAGGAACTGATCCGTCAGCTGAATATCTACCGCAGACGGGTCGTATTTCTCGGGGACGGTGTGCCTGTTTACAGGGAAATGCTGGCGGAGAGGCTGGAAGTGCCCTACTATTTTGCACCGGCATTTGTGAACCGGCAGAGAGCAGCTGCTGTCGGAACGCTGGGCATCCGTTATTATGAAGCGGGGAGATATGAGAACGCGGCTGAATTCCGGCCGGAGTACCTGCGGAAATCCCAGGCGGAACGGGAGCGGGCCGAGCGGGAGGAAAATACAGTCCCCCAGGTGCGCCGGATGACGAAAGAAGATGGGGCGGCCGTGGCGGAGATGGAGCACCAGCTCTTTTCGGATGCATGGAGTGAGAAGTCTGTCCTTGAGACGCTGGCTCAGCCGAACAGCATCTGCCTGATCGTGGAAAAGGCAGGCCGGACGGCCGGCTATCTTCTGGCTTATACAGCGGCGGACGAGGCGGAGATCGCCCGGATTGCAGTGATGAAAGAATTTCAGAGGCAGGGGGCGGCCCGTGCCCTTCTTACGGAACTGGAAACCGTGTGCGCTCCGGACGGGATCCGGCGGATCCTGCTGGACGTTCGTTCCGGCAACGGACCGGCGAGAAAGCTGTATGAAAAAGCGGGGTTTAAGGAAGACGGGATACGCCAGCGGTTCTATGAGGATCCGGTGGAGGACGCGATCCTTATGAGCAGGGATCTGCCAGCAGTTCCCACTGTAAATCGGGCGGAGATTTCGATATAATTCAGGCGTAGCGTCAGCGTACAAGGGTTGGAACGTATTACCCCTTGTACACTGACGCTGGCAAAGATTAAAAACTGTAAAAACACAGGAGGAGATCATATGCGCCGGTATAAGATGAAAGAGACAGAAGAGATCAGCGGGATCATCTGCAATCAGTGCGGAAAAGAGATCAGGGTTGTAAACGGCAGGCCGGAAGAAGAGGTTTTCAGTGTGGATCACACCTGGGGATACTTTTCGGAAAAGGACGGCGAACGCCACAGCTTCGATCTGTGTGAATCCTGCTATGATAAACTGCTTGCTTCGTTTAAGATCCCTGCCGATGTGCGGGGATAGATGGAGGATATAGATGTTAGACGTTTGTTTGCTCGGGTGCGGCGGCATGATGCCGCTGCCTTATCGGTACCTCACAGCGCTGATGACGCGATATAACGGCAGCAGCCTGTTGATCGACTGCGGTGAGGGAACCCAGATTGCGATAAAAGAAAAGGGATGGAGTTTCAAGCCGATCGATGTGATCTGCTTCACCCACTATCACGGAGATCATATCAGCGGCCTTCCGGGGCTGCTCCTTACAATGGGAAATGCGGACCGGACGGAACCCCTGACGCTGATCGGACCCAAAGGACTGGAACGGGTGGTGGGCTGTCTCCGGGTGATCGCGCCTGAGCTCCCATTTCCCATTATTTATAAAGAGATCCAGGGAGCGGAGCAGACATTTGAAATGAACGGCTACCGCCTCCGGGCGTTCCGTGTCAACCACAATGTGCTCTGTTACGGGTACACGATGGAAATCGACCGGGCCGGAAAATTCGACGCGGCACGGGCGAAGGCGCAGGACATCCCGCTTCCCTTCTGGAGCAGGCTTCAGAACGGCGAAACGATCGAGGACGGCGGCCGGATCTATACGCCGGACATGGTGCTGGGACCAGCGAGAAAAGGGATCAGGCTGACGTATACCACGGATACGCGCCCGACTGCATCGATTCTGGAAAATGCAGAAGGTTCAGATCTGTTCATCTGCGAGGGGATGTACGGTGAGAAAGAGAAGGCTGCGAAAGCATCCGAACATAAACACATGATGTTTTATGAGGCAGCGGCCCTCGCGCGCGACGCGCATGTGCGTGAAATGTGGCTGACCCATTACAGTCCTTCCCTGACCAGGCCGGAGCCTTACATGGATGAGGTGCGGGAGATATTTCCCTCGGCAAAGGCGGGCAGGGACGGAATGTCGGCGGAACTGATGTTTGAAGATAAAGAGGCGTAATAATGAGAGAAATCAGAGATCTGAATATCCTTGCGATCGAGAGTTCCTGTGATGAAACGGCTGCGGCAGTCGTTCACAACGGCAGGGAAGTCCTGTCCAATGTTATCTCTTCACAGATCGACCTGCATAAGCTGTACGGCGGAGTGGTCCCGGAGATCGCATCGAGAAAACATATAGAGAAGATCAACCAGGTTATTGAGGAGGCGCTGAAAGAAGCGGAGGTGACGCTGGACGATATTGATGCCGTGGGTGTGACCTACGGGCCGGGACTGGTCGGCGCACTGCTGGTTGGCGTTGCGGAGGCGAAGGCGATCGCATTTGCGCGGAACCTTCCGCTGGTCGGCGTGCACCATATTGAGGGACATATTTCCGCGAATTATATTGAACATCCGGATCTGGAGCCGCCGTTTCTCTGCCTTGTGGCGTCCGGCGGACACACCCATCTGGTGTGTGTAAAAGAATACGGCGAATATGAGATCCTCGGACGCACGCGGGATGATGCGGCGGGAGAAGCTTATGACAAAGTGGCGCGTGCCATCGGCCTGGGATATCCGGGCGGTCCGAAGATCGACCGGATCGCGAAAGAAGGAAATCCGGACGCGGTAAAATTTCCGAAAGCACACATTGACGGCGCGGAGTATGACTTCAGCTTCAGCGGCCTGAAATCCGCAGTGCTCAACTATATCAACGGCTGCAGGATGAAAGGGGAAAGTTTCGATCCTGCCGACATCGCCGCTTCATTCCAGAAAGCGGTGGTGGAAGTGCTGGTGGAGAAATCAATGAAAGCGGTGGATGATTACGGCATGTACAAGTTCGCCATTGCCGGCGGCGTGGCGTCAAACAGTGCGCTCCGCGCGGCGATGAAGCAGGCCTGCGAGGAAAAAGGCGTGAAATTCTACCATCCGTCTCCGATCTACTGTACGGACAATGCGGCGATGATCGGTGCGGCTGCGTTTTATGAATATCTTGCCGGGACAAGGCACGGATGGGATCTCAATGCGGTCCCGAACCTGAAGCTGGGAGAAAGATAATGGCGAAAACATACTGTACCGCGATCGTGCTTGCGGCAGGCAGCGGAAAGCGGATGGGAACAAAAGTACACAAACAGTATCTGCTCATGGGCGGCAGGCCGGTGCTTTATTACTCCCTGCATACATTTCAGGAATCAGTCCTGATCGATGAGGTCATCCTTGTGTGCGGCAGTGGAGAGGAAGAGTACTGCCGCCGTGAGATCGTGGAGAAGTACGGCCTGACAAAAGTCGCGAAGATTATTCCCGGAGGCGCGGAACGCTTCAATTCTGTTTGGAACGGCCTGAAGGAAACGAAAGACGGCTATGTCTATATCCATGACGGGGCCCGCCCCTTTGTAGATGAGGAGATGATCGCCCGCGCTTATGAATGTGTATCCGCATGTCATGCATGTGTGGCCGGAATGCCGTCGAAAGATACGGTAAAGATCGCAGATGAAACGCAGACGGTACAGCAGACGCCGGACCGCAGCAGCGTCTGGATCGTGCAGACCCCGCAGGTGTTCGACACAGAACTGATCCGGAAGGCATATGGGATGCTTATGGAGCAGAAGATCATAAATGTAACCGATGATGCGATGGTCGCAGAGCAGATGCTCGGCTGTCCTGTAAAACTCTTTCCAGGCTCCTATGAGAACATCAAGATCACCACGCCGGAAGATCTTGAAATTGCCGAGGTTTTTTTGAAAAGAAAGTCTTGACACGGTTTTTGCTCATGTGATAGAATAGTCCACGTCGCATATAGAAAAGATAATCGTGACAGCGTACTTGGAGAGGTATCGAAGTGGTCATAACGAGGCGGTCTTGAAAACCGTTTGTCCGAAAGGGCGCGTGGGTTCGAATCCCACCCTCTCCGCTGTGGAGAAGTACCCAAGCTGGCCGAAGGGGCTCCCCTGGAAAGGGAGTAGGTCGTTAATAGCGGCGCGAGGGTTCAAATCCCTCCTTCTCCGTTTGATATTATCCTGAAAAACTACTGGAGAGATCCCGGTAGTTTTTTATATCCCGTCAGGATTTTAACGGGCTGACCTGTCGGATCCTGGTGTAAAGGATAAGAAAATTGTAGGATAATATCATGTAAAAATACCAGATATAGTGCCTGATGGAAACCGGCAAAAAAAGTTGAAAAAACTTGTAAAAAATGGTTGACAGATGGTAGAAATAAATGGTACTATATCTAAGCTGACCCGCTGGGGAAAGCAAAAAAATAAAAAAGTTCTTGACAAACGAAATGAGCTTTGATAAACTATTAAAGCTGTCGCTTGAGAGAACGACAGGAACCTTGATAACTGAACAATAGACAACAACCCTTGAAAATTTCTTTGAAGAGAAGATTTTCGAACGAGCGGAGACCGCGCGAGCACGGCGGCGGAACGGA
>DWUU01000052.1 GCA_019120575.1 Candidatus Mediterraneibacter quadrami | reverse complement strand
TAAAGCCGTACCGGTGACTGTGGAGCGGTCTTAGGAAAAGTAAAAACCGGAGACGGAAAGGTTTTATCCCTTATTCCGTGAATTCACATTCTGATTAAATTCTTTTGCAGTATTCAGCGCTGTGCTTTGCCGCTCAGTTCGATAAACAGGAATCTACCGCAGCACCACCGCCGCCACGATCACGCAGTGCACCACGAACATCACCGGCACGCCGATGAAAAACTTTGCCTTTTTTGTCTTGTGCCGGAACAGCATCATGCCCGCCAGCGCGCCGACGGATCCGCCGGTCAGCGCCAGCAGCAGGAGAGTCCGCTCCGGAATCCGCCATTTCCCGGCTTTCGCCTTCCATTTATCCAGTCCGTATGTAAGCCATGTCACAACGTTGATGATGATCAGATACCACATCAGGATTCTCATACGATGATCTCCTCTCCCAGTGTAAATGAATAGATGATTTTTTCTTTCACCGGCTTTCCGGTCAGTTTTTCCAGCGCTTCAGCATAATAGTCGAGCTGCGCATGATATTTTTCTTTCAGTTCACCCGCTGTTTTTACCCGGTCTGTTTTGTAGTCAAGAACGGTGAGCCCGTCCGCTTCTTCGAAATAAACGTCTATGATCCCCTGCACGAGGATCTTCTCGCCGGACCTGTCTTCCGGATAGATCTCACAGGCGTCAACAGCCATTACGAAGGGCTGCTCCCGGTACAGCCGTCCGGCCCGGGCCGCCGCAGACATCCGCCTGCCGGATCTGCAGGTCAGGAATCTCAGGATGTCCCGGAAACGGATGCAGGCAGCCATCTCTTCTGTGAGCCGGCCCGTTTCCCGGAAATATCCAACTGCTCCGGTGAGCTTTTCCTCCCCGTCCGCCGCCCCGTATTCCTCACAAAAATCCAGAAGTTCCATCAGTTTATGGTAGGCGCTTCCCCGGGACGCCCCGGTCAGCGCTTCCTCTTCCTTCATAAATACCGGAAGAAGGGGGATCACCTCCGGCTCCTCATACATCTCTTCACCGGCTTCTTCTGCAAGGACCGCCCGTTTTTTAAGTTCAGAGACCGTGAACTTCAGCTTCATTTTCCCTTCGTTCTCAAATGGATAACTGTAGTCCAGCTGATCATCCAGCCGCTTCCTGAATTCCGGCAGTTCCGTCTTCGAGGCGTCCCAGTGTCGGAACACATCTTCTGCAAGCTCTTCCCCCCGGCTCTCCGTCTGCGCCGGGCGGAGTCCTTCCGCACCGGCTGTCCGGATATCGACCGGAGCATCCGCTTTCACCGCTCCCGTATCCTCTGATATGATGCAGGGCAGGATCCAGTCCAGATATTTTTTCGCCCCCTCCGGTCGGAGAATGCTGTTCTCCATCTTAAGCGCCCCGTCTTCCGTAAATTCCACAGCGCCCGTCATGATCAGCTTCTCTTTCGCTCGGGTCAGCGCCACGTAGAGTACGCGCATTTCCTCGGCAAGATTCTCAAGAACCGTTCGCTCGCGGATCATTTTTTTCAGAAATGTAGGCGTTTTCGTCCGGCGCTTAAGGTCGATCAGGTCCAGCCCGGCACCCCACTCGGAATGCAGCAGCACGCTGCCCTTCAGGTCCTGGGTATTAAAATTTTTGCCCAGCCCGGCCACAAAAACGATCGGAAACTCCAGGCCTTTGCTCTTGTGGATGCTCATAATCCGAACCGTATTCTCCTGTTCATCCATGATCCCGGCCTCACCGTAATCCACATCATATTTCTTCATCTGTTCAATATACCGGATGAAATTAAACAGTCCCTTATAGCTGGTTCCCTCGAACGCCGCCGCCCGCTCCACGAGCATGTCGAGATTCGCCGCCCGCTGCGCGCCGCCCGGCATGGCCGTAATGTACAGCCTGTATCCGGTCTTTTCCATGACCTCTTCCAGAAGTTCGTGGATGGGCGTGTAAGGCACCTTCCGCCGGAAATACGCCGCCCGTGCATAAAATTTCCGCAGCTTTTCCGCCGCGCTCTGTCCGTGGCCGCGCTCCGCTTCATCTGCTTCCGCATACATCCGCGCCGCCTGGTAAAAGGGCGCGTTCGGATACGCGATCCGGACCGCCGCAAGCTCCCGCGCATCCAGCCCGACAAAGGGCGATGTCAGCACGGCCGCCAGGGGCAGATCCTGCCTTGCATTATCCAGAATCCTCAGATAATCCAGAAGCACGCTCACTTCATACGTCTCAAAATAGCCCTCCCGGCTTACCGAATAAGCCGGAATCCCCTCTTCCCCGAGCACGGCGGAACAGGTTTCCGCCCATCCCCGGATGCTCCGTGCCAGAATCACAATATCGCTGTACCGGATCCGCCGGAGCGTTTCTGTCTCCCTGTCATACACCGAACCGTCCCGGATCAGTTCATGGATGCGCCGGGCGATCATCCTTGCTTCCGCCTGGGCGGCGTCATCCTCCCCGGTATCCTTCTTATCCAGAAGCAGAAACTCGCTCCGGTACGGATCCTCCCCGTGCTCCGGAAGCGGCGGGAACTGTGCGCCAGGATAAAGGGCCGCGCGGTCGTCATACTCGATCCCGCCCAGTTCCCGGTGCATAAGCTGCCGGAAAATGTAATTCACACTGTCCAGCACTTCGGCGCGGCTGCGGAAATTCCGGTGGAGGTCGATCCGCTGTCGGTCACTGTCCTCCAGGCTGTATGTATGGTATTTCTCCATAAAAAGTTCCGGCCGGGACATGCGGAAACTGTAAATGCTCTGCTTCACATCGCCGACCATGAACACATTATTCTGCCCGCGGCTCACCCGCGACACGCTGTTCAGGATCGTCTCCTGCACCAGGTTGCTGTCCTGGTACTCATCAATCATTACCTCGTTGAACTGTTCCTGATATTCCTGCGCTGCCGCCGACGGCACCAGCTGTCCGTCTTTTTCCTCTGTGAGGATGGCCAGGGCGAACTGCTCCATATCGCTGAAATCGATCAGGTTCCGGGCCCGTTTCTTCTCATCCAGCAGCGCCGCGAACTTCTTCACAAGTCCGGCCAGCACGGCCAGGGACGGGGCCGCGTCCTCCATATCCTTCTCCCACACCGGTCGGGGGACATAGAAATAATCCGCCCTCAGGTCCTCAAGCAGCGCCTTCGCCTGGGCTCGTAGTTTCTTCACCTTTTCTTTTTTCTCCGGAGAGACGGTCTCATCTTTCTTTGAGGACAGCCGTTTCCACGTAAAGCCGGCAGCCGCCTCATACATCCCGTCAAAATTCCCGGCCTGCGCAAGCTTCTCCAGCTCCTTCAGGTCGGATTCCAGCATATCCCCGTACATGTACGGGCCGTCCGGCGTTTCACACATCTTGAGCCCCCGCTCCAGCACCCGGCGGATATCCGCGGACCTTGTCCGGACCCGTTCCACGGCGGCCTCTGCAAGCGCCGCCGGATCGCCCGCTGCAGCGCACCGGTCAAGCCACCGTTCCGGCCGGGGATAACTTCGGGAATATTCATACATTTTCAGGATGATCCCCTCGATCTTCCGGTCGTTCCGGCCTGTCCCGAACCGCTCGGTAAACTCCAGAAAATCATTATCACCGGACGCATAATACGCCTCCAGCAGTTCATCCATCACGTCCTGTTTGAGAAGCTTCAGCTCTCCTTCTTCCGCGATCCGGAATCCCGGATCGATCCCGATCACATGGAAATGATCCCGGATGACCGACAGACAGAAACTGTGGATCGTCGTGATCTGCGCGCTGTAGATCAGGGTCGCCTGCCGCTCCAGATGGGCGTCCCCCGGATGCGCCTCCAGCAGCTTCTCAACCGCTGCCCCGATCCGCTCCTTCATCTCGGCCGCCGCGGCCTCCGTGTACGTCACGATCAGCAGACGGTCCACGTCCAGCGGCGGATCGTCCTGCGTCAACCGGCTGATGATCCGCTCCACCAGCACCGCCGTCTTTCCCGAGCCGGCGGCGGCAGACACAAGGATATTGCGGCCGCGCAGATCGATGACTTTCTGCTGTTCACTTGTCCATTTCACACTCACTGATCCGCACCTCCGCTCTTCTTCATCTCCGCCCACATCTTCGCCACTGCATCATCCATTGAACAGTTCTCCAGTTTCCGGTATCTGCAGCCGCTGATGCGCAGGTCAAACCCGCAGATATCCCGGTAGGCGCAGTAGTCACATCCGGTGGCGTCCTTCATCTGATAGGGCGCGGCCTCCGCCTTCCCCGCACAGATATCCGCGCGGATCTGTTTCTCCTTTTCCCCGGCATAGGCCAGCACCGTCCGGAACATTTCCGCCGGGAGGGCCCGCGAACTTTTACTGAGCGAACCGTCCTTATTGCGCCCTGCCGGGATCAGAATCGACTGGCCTGCAAGTCCACGCTCCAGATGCTCCAGCGATGCTTTCTCATCATTAATCAGCCCGTCCAGCCTCAGTTCTTTCAGAATCCGGTTCTCCACATCCTGATCACTGTCCGCCCGATCGACCACCGGATCCTGGATCCGGTAATAGAAAATGCCCGCCGGCACGATCTCCTTATCCGGGAACCGCTCCTTCTCCGCCTCAAGAGCCGCATTCATATACACCGGGAGCTGCATCTGCAGGCCATGATACAATGCAGTAATGTCAAAGCTCTTCATCCCGGTTTTATAGTCCGTTACTTTCACATATACACAATTATCTGCTTCATCTTCGCATATATCGATACGGTCGATCTTGCCGCTCCCGAACTTCAGCTCATACCCGCCCGGCACGAAGTCGCCCTTCTCCAGCTGTTTCGTAAGCGCCCACACCGAGCGCCGGATCAGCCGCCGGATCCGGCGGATCATATATTCATTGCGGGCCGTGCTGAAAAGGACGGTGTTCCCATAGTCCAATACGCTTTCCTCCACGCACGCATCGATCATTTCATCCCGCACGTCGTCCGGGATCTCTTCCCAGCGCAGCTTCTCCCGGTCCGCCATCCTGGAAAACCGTTCCAGGGACTGATGGGCGATATTCCCAAGATCCGCCGCCTCGAAGCTGTACTCCTCCCGGTCTGACAGCCGGAGCCCGTAGCTCAGGAAATGGGCATAGGCGCAGGATGTAAACTTCTCCATCCGCGTCACACTGATGCGCTCCGGATCCGGATACAGCGCCTCCGCCTGCCCCGGCGCAAGATCCGGATACGCCCGCTTCAGGAATCCCGCCCGCAGAATCCGCTCCACCGACTCCTTTTCAGATGCATCCCGGAAGAACCGGGAATACAATTCTTTCCATTCATCATCCAGTCCCTGACGGCGGTCTCTCACCCCTTCCGCCACGGCCAGGATCCCTGTTTTCTTCGAAAACTCCCGCCCGGATATGCTCCGCTTCTCTTCGTCCGCAGCCTGCAGGTCCGGGAAAAGCCTGCGAATGTCATTTACCAGATAGGCCGGCCGGATGCTCTTCCCCTCCGCCGATACTTTTGACCACGACAGGTACAGGTACTCCGACGGCTTCGTCAGGTTCATATAGAGATAGAACTTCTGGATGTACACCTGCTCCTTCGGCCCCGGCGAGAGGGGCATCTCCTGCTCCCGGAACTTCTCCCTGTCCCGCACGGACAGAAATCCGCCCGCGCCTGCATTCCCGGGAAGCAGCGTGTCATTCGCGCCCAGAAAGAACAGCGCCCGGACATTTTTGATCCGGGTCCGCTCCACATCCCCGATCACGACCTGGTCAAGGCTCGGCGGGATCACGCCCACTTTCGCCTCCTCAAGACCCGCGTCCAGCAGGTCGCAGTACTCTTTCAGCGAAATGAATTCGTCCCCCAGAAGCTCTACAAATTTATCAAACAGCTCCAGCACGATCCGGTAGATCTGCGCGTATTCTTTTGCCAGCGCCAGCTCGCCCTGCTCCTGGAACAGGGCTTCCATCCCGGCGATCCGCTCCTGCATATGTTCAGCCACGATAAACTCATACACCGCCAGCGTCACATCACGCACGGTCTTGCGCCTCTGCTTCAATACATAGACAAGGTCCCGGATCTTCTCTACAAACCGCACACGGAGATGGTTGAGTTCCTGCAGCTCTTCTTCCCCCGCCCCGGCGGTCCGTCTCACCCAGGCCTGTTGCCATTTCTTATACCCTCTGATCCCAAGCGCCAGACAGTAGTTCTCCATCCGGTCCACCTCTTCATCCGTGAAGCCGGCCAGACCGGTCCGCAGGAAGCGGAACACACTGTCATAAGAGAAATTCTGCTCCGCCATCGCCAGAAGACTCCGGATATATTCCACAAATGCATTAAGCAGGATGCTCTTCTTGTGATCTATAAACACCGGAATATCATAGAGCCCGCACGCCTTCTCAAGCGCATCCGCGTACACATTCATATCCGCGGTAATTACCGCGATATCGCGGTAGCGGTATCCTTCCTCCCGCACCAGACGGCGGATCTCTCCCGCCGCAAACTGCGCTTCCTGCCGGGGGCTTCGCGCCTCATGGAGAGACACTGCGCCTGTCCCATGGTACTGTGCGCCCGAATACCGGAACAGTTCCGATTCCAGAAATGCAAGCTCTGCATTGTGCTCGAACCGCTTCGGCGGCTTCCCGTACAGGCAGACCGGATCTTCAACCTCTGTTCCGGTCTCACGGGCCGTTTTCACAAGAGACGTCACCATCTGTTTGCTCAGCGCAAAAAGCTGATACGGATGGCTGTATACGAACGGGTCTTCCCGCTCATCCATGGTCACCGTAATCACCACCCGGCTGCATGTCCGCATCAGTTCCCCCAGCAGACGGACCTGAACCGGTGTAAAGCCGGTAAACCCGTCCACTGCGATCACGCTGTCCTTCAGGATCTCCGACCGGGAAACCACGTTGCTGAGTGCATCCAGCATCTCTTCCTTTGTAATATATTTCTCACTCAGATAATCTTCAAAGCCCCCGTAAACCGTCCGGATATCCTTCAGCTTATAATACAGATAGCTGTCAGGGCTGATCCCGTCCATAAATTCATCCAGCTCCGCAAATCCGATCCCATACTGCGTGAACTCCGAGATCACCGACTTCACTTCGCTGATGTATCCCTGCTTCTTGAGGTTTCCTTTCAGTACAGTGAGCTGATCCTCATAATTCCCCGCGATCTTCCGGAGGATCAGGTTCTTGCCCTCGTCATCCAGAACCGCCCGGCTCTCCTGTCCCAGCTCCTCAAAAACACGGTGTGCCAGACGCCCGAAACTTAAAACGTCAATATTCATGATCCCGCCGCGCGGATGCATCAGGCACAGATCCTTCTGCGTCTGCATCGTAAACTGCTCCGGAACGAGAACGATGTAGTTCCTCTCCGGACAGCCAAGCGACTGCTCTATAATATCCCGGTACAGACGGTACGATTTGCCGCTGCCCGAATTGCCGAAAATAAACTGTAAAGACATATGGGACCTCCTCTGTGCAATCATTATACCACGTGCGCAGGAAAGGAAGCGACGCTTGCAGGCGGCATTTGTTTTCCAAGCCGTGGCTTGCCGGTATAATCTCCGCACAGCGGAGCAGCCCGGGATCCGGGCTGGATTGCACGTATGTGCAATCATTATACCATACAAAAAAGCAGGCAGCCACAGGCTGCCTGCAAATCTGTTCTGTCACGTCCGCGCCGGGAGTTTCCGTCTGAAGTTTCCCGAATACCGGAGTGTAGCTTCCTGCGCCAGCGCCTTCCAGATATTCCCGGACAACATAGATGTACCGGTAACCGTCCGGATCGTATTTTTCCAGCGGTTCGGCGCCTTCAAACAGGATTTCCTGCACATCCTCTGACGGATCTGCCTTACAGCTTACGATCTGCCCTTCTTTGCGGACAGTGGCCGCCGACGTATAATCCTGGCCCGCCCGGTACCGCCACAGTTCAAAGGTCGCCTCCGGCCGGGTAACCTTCTCATCCGCCGGCTCCAGCCATTCCTTCGTCGCCGTAAATATCGTCGTTCCGGCCAGAATCAGCAGGATCTTGCCCACGTCATAGGCTGCCTCTGTAATTGCCCCGAAGTTGAGCACTCCGGTATTGTCGAAGCTGATCTTATAGTAATCCCCTTCTTCCATGCTTGCCGGGTCATTGACTTCCAGGATCCCGTTGCCGGGTCCGTTTTCACCGTATTCCACGATCTTATAGGTGATCCGTGAACCGTCCAGATTGAACTTGCGGACCGTGCAGGACATTTCAACACTGCTGATGCCAGACGTCACGTCCGGTTTCTTCCAGTCCACGTCGACAAATACCATGTCGATCATTCCTGTTTTGGCGTCGCCCTGCAGATGAAACTGATCATTAACCGCCTCCGTGAAAACCGCTGTGTTGCTCGACTTCTCCCCGTCCTTCATCTCTACCGTGACAGTGAAGTCTGTCGTCAGCACAAAATACCAGCCGTATTTCTCCGGATCTTCATTGAGCGCCGGATAGTCCCCGATATTGTCTGCCCTCACATCAAAAAACATGTATTCTTCCGCCGCGGCCGGATCCATCTCAAACTTCCATGTGACGCCTTCTGCCATGTCGTTTCTGTTGATTACAATTTCCTTTCATAATCTCAGAATCCTCCTTCTATGTATAACTCAGGATTAGCATCAGTGTACACTGACGCTGCTCAGATGCCTTAACAAAGCATGTTTTTTCAATTTTAGCCGAAATATTATAGCACACTGTTTATCCATATTATTGAAAGAGACCCTGTTTTTACCATTTTCGCTCAAAGATAACTGTATTCTCCCATTCCGCCGCAGTGTAATCCCTGCAGAGCATTTTATTTCACAGGAAAGCAATTTCCTGTGAAATAAAAAAAACCGGAGACTCCGCATCAATCGGATTCTCCGGTTTCTGTATCATACTGGTTTATCTTCAGCTTATCTCACCAGCTCCTGCAGCTTGCTCTTCGGCATCGCGCCGACCTGTTTGCCCGCCACTTCGCCGTTCTTAAACGCGATGAACGTAGGGATGCTCATAACGCCGTACCGCTGCGCGATCGCCATCTCGTCATCGATGTTGATCTTGCACACCTTTACCCCCGGCTCCTCGCCGGCAAGCTCTTCAACAACCGGCGCCATCATCTTGCACGGTCCGCACCAGTCCGCATAGAAGTCGACCAGCACCGTCTGTCCCGCCTGAAGCACCTCCTGATCAAAAGTCTCTGTCGTTAATTTTACAACTGCCATCTTAATATCCTCCTTATGGTCTGTCTGTATGGACTTGTTTTATATTTCATGGTCTCAGTATACCACAATCCGAGTGTTTTTCCGTGATAAAATCACATTTCCACCCGGCCGCTCAGGATGACCTGTCTGCCCGGCCGTTCAGATCCGCCAGATTCCTGGACCATGTTCAGATCCGCCCGAGTTTTGCCGCGTCCAGCACAGTCACTTTTCCTCTGCCCAGACTCACCAGACCGTCCGTCTGGAACTGCTTCAGGATCCTCGTCACGACCTCCCTCGCCGTTCCCGCGTCCCGGGCGATTTCCTCATGTGTGATCTTCAGTTCATCGCTGCCGTCCAGCCCGCGGTGCTCCAGCAGCGCTCCCGCGATCCGTGACGCCACATTTGAAAAAACAAACTGATTAAACAGCCACATAATATCCGAGAACTTCTCTGAGATCATCTCCAGTGTATAGTCTTTCACCGCCGGGCTCTCATCATACAGATTCTTATACGCCTGCTTCGGTATCGTGTAAAGTTCCGTGTCCGTCTCCATTTCCATATCAAGCTCGATATCCAGCCCGTTCAACATACACGCCGCGCTCAGGATGCTCACATCCCCTTCGATCAGCCGGAACAGCGTGATATCCCCGCCGCCCGGCGATGTGATGAATACCCGCGCCCTGCCGGCCGCAACGATCTGCACGCCGGCGCACTCGCCGCCGCCGAAATGAAGCCGGGTCTTCTTTTCACATGTATTTGCCGTCGCACTTTTTATAATTTCTTCCTGCTGTTCCCCGGTCAGTTCCGGCCAGAAAGGAAATACCTTTTCAAAAATCTTTCTGTTCACTGCACACCTCAGATCATCCGTATTCTTCAGGTTATTCTGTTACCTGTGTTCGGCTTGTATTCTTGTTTTCCTGATCCGGGCCGAACCACCCGGCAGATTTGTTCGGCTCATTTTCTTCTTTTCCCGACCCCAGCCGAACCGCACACCACATTTGTTCGGCTCATTTTCTTCTTTTCCCAATCCGGGCCGAACCACACACCTCATTTGTTCGGCTTATTTTCTTCTTTTCCCAATCCGGGCCGAACCGCCCGGCAGATTTGTTCGGCTCATTTTCTTCTTTTCCCGATCCCAGCCGAACCGCACACTTCATTTGTTCGGCTTATTTTCTTCTTTTCCCGCCCCCGGCCGAACCGCCCGGCAGATTTCCGGTATAAATCCACGTCATTAGCAGGAGTTTGCTTCACAGAAACAAAATCATACGGCCGGGAAATCAAAAAAAGTGATTCCCGGCCGTCATTTCACATATTCTCAGATCTTCAGATCCTCCATTCTCCGATTCCGCCGCCTACCACAGCGCCTTGTAGATCCGGATTACATCGTCCTTTGTCGGGACTCTCGGATTCGTCGCCGTACATGCATCCGCAAGTGCTGCATCCGCCATCCTGTCGATCGCGCCGAAGTATTCTTCTTCGGAAATGGTTCCGATCTGCGAGATTGAAAGCGGAATATCCATCTCTTTCAGCATGAACTGCACCCAGTTTACAAGAGATCTGACTGTCATGATCTTGTTGTAGCTGCTGAGCCCCAGTATCTGAGCAACCGTCGCATACCGTTTCACCGCCGGAAGGTAAGTGTCCCGGCTCTTGCTGTGCTTGTTAATATCACTGTTGAACTCTATGATATGCGGTAAAAGCATCGCATTGGCACGCCCGTGCGGGATGTGGAATGTCGCACCCAGCTGATGCGCCATGCCGTGGTTCAGTCCCAGCGATGCGGTGTTGAACGCCAGTCCCGCAAGACAGGATGCAGAATGCATCTTCTGCCGTGCGTGGGTATCGTTTCCATCGAGGTAAGCTCGCAGGAGAAATACCCCGCATATCTCGATCGCCTTTTCCGCCAGCGCATTTGAGAAATCACTTCTGTTGATGCTGACGCAGGCTTCCAGCGCGTGGGTGAATACATCCATTCCTGTGTCCGCCGTGATCGCAGGCGGGACGCTTTTTACAAGCTCCGCATCCAGGATCGCCTCATCCGGCATCATGGAGTAGGATACCAGCGGATATTTTACTTTCTCCGCGGGATCCGTAACTACAGCAAACGAGGTGACTTCTGATCCGGTTCCGCTTGTCGTCGGAATTGCGATCAGACCAACCTCAGCGTAATTGTCCACCCGCAGTGCAAATTCGCGGATCGACTTGGATGAATCAATCGCAGAACCGCCTCCGACTGCGACGATCGCGTCCGGTTTATATTCCAGCATTTTCCTGACGCCTTCGCTGATTTTTTCAATCGGCGGATCCGGCACCACGTCTTTAAATATCTCGAACTGTTTATTTCCTTTTCTGAGAGGCTCTGTAACGAGTTCGATCAAATTCCCCTGTGCGATAAACGGATCGGTTATCACCAGAACTTTCTGATAAGGGATCTCTGCAAGACGGTCAAGCGCCTGATCACCGAAATATATTCGCGTTTTAATATCAAAGCTTTTCATAGCTGTCCTCTCTTCATTCAGGATAGAGACACTCCACGCCTGAATTTTCAAATACCTGAAGCCATTTATCTTCCGGCTTCTCATCCGTGATTACTGTTGTAATATCATCCAGAGTTCCGATCTCTGTAAATGCGATCTTGTCAAATTTACTGCTGTCGATCGCGAGTATCTTCTGCTTCGCCGCTTTAAGCATCGTCCGCTTATTGTTTGCGTGCAGATCGTCTGAATCTGTAAATCCTGCTGTTATATCAAATCCCTTGCACGAGATGATCGCCTTGTCCACATGATAATTGGCAAGCATCTTATCCGTCTGCGGACCCACCAGTGCAAAAGAACCTTCCCTGGAAACACCGCCGGTCGAGAGAACCGTCCAGTCCTGCACGTCAAAGAGCTCGATGATGATCTCGATCGAGTTTGTAATAATCGTCAGGTTCTTTCTTCCTTTCTCCTGCAGGTTTTTCGCAATGTACACAGCCGTCGTACTGGCGTCCAGCATAATGCTCTCGCCGTCACGGATCAGTCCGGCGACCAGTTCCGCGATATGCTGTTTTCCCAGTATATTACGGTTTTTTCTGACATTAAACGGCAGTTCGATATTTACATTTTCATTGATGACCGCCCCACCATAGCTTTTGATGGCATAGCCGTCATTTACCAGTTTTTCCAGATCCCGCCGGATCGTCTCCTCGGATACGTCATACAACTGGCTTAACTCGCTCACAACAACTCTTTTGTCTGTCTGCAGCCTTTCAAGAATCTGATTACGTCTTTCTATTGCAAGCATCCCGCTGCCTCCTGCATATGCCAGAACAGACCCTCCGACCGCTCTGCACATCCGGCGCCAAACCGGATTACTGCAGTATAAGCAGGGGAGAGCCTGTCTGTTCTAAGCTGTTATAAAATTGCATCGCGGATCTGGGCATCCGGATGAGCGATAACAGACGAATCGAGGAACATGCCTCTGTCTTTCACCGCTTCTTTCGCCCGATCGATCGCCGCCTCTACGGCAGCAACCTCGCCTGTCAGCAGCATGTAGGATTTACCGCACATACCTCTTGCGATACGCAGTTCGATCAGATCGACAATCGCCGTCTTGGCCGCCTCATCGGCCGCAACAATGATGGACGCCGCGTCATATGTCTCAAAAATACCGAGCGCGGATACGTCCTCGATCTTAGATGCTCCATAGATCGCCGGGAAAATAGATTCATGCGGGTTACCGAGTACAAAACTGTCGATCAGGTGGAAGCCGTGCAGCGTCTTGGCATTGTCCACCGCTGCTTTAACGGCGCTTAAGTCACCTGTAATGATCGCAATATACTTACCCGGACATACTGTCTGAGCTTCGATTATACTGACTTCAGAGGTCTTTACCATTGCATCCGTTGCGGTAATACCTGCTGAAACAGTCTTATATTCTACCATTCCAATTGCCTTACTCATTGCCTGCACGTCCTTCCTATGTCTCTATGATAACATATTTGTCATTTACTTCGGTCACCGTACCCGTAACCGATGCATGGATGCCCACGCTCAGTCCCTTGCCGGGTTCAGCGATCATCTGTCCCTTCGTCACCTTATCGCCTTTCTTTACGACAGGAGATGCAGGTGCTCCGATGTGCTGGCTCATCATGATCTTAACTTTCTTTACAGCGACCTCGGATTCATCCAGAGGCGCTTCTTTATTGTATTTCGTAAGATCGATCCTTGCCATCAGTCTCTCCATCGGGACTTTTCTGTACTCTCTCTCCGGTCCGACCGGTTTCGCTTCCACCTTCGGAGGCTTGATGCCGTGCGCCCTTAAGCCGGCTTTGTATTCAGCCATCAGGCTTCTCGGTGAAAGACCCTGGAAGCAGGAGTACAGCTCACAGACACCACAGGACGAACAGAACATCGTATTAACGAAGATGTCCGGCTCCTGAATATCTTTGCAGGTAGCTGCAAGCATAAACTTGTTTGGCTCGATCGGATGTCCGAGCAGATGTCTCGGGCACAGATCCGTACACATCGTACACTGACAGCAGCATGCCGCTGCACGTTTCATGTCGATGGAATTTTTCTTTAATTTCTTCTGAACGATATAATGGTCTTCCGGCAGTACCAGGATCGCGTTTGTCGTCTTTGTGACCGGCTGCGCGCCTGTGCCGATGTTACCCATCATAGGACCGCCGACAAAATATACCGGGTTCGGAGTGGTAACATGTCCCGCTTTGGCTACAACCTCGTCCAGCGGTGTTCCGATCGGAACACGGACTGTAACAGGATGCTCAACCTCGGCAACAACGGATACCAGCTTATCCTCAACAGGTGTATTCTCATGCAGAGCCCTGTATGCATTGTAAATGGTCTCTACGTTGAATACCGCCACACCGCTCTCGATCGGGAGTCCGCCGGGGCGTACGACTTTGCCTGTCACTTCATAAATAAGGACTACTTCATCGCCGGCAGGATAAACCTCATCCAGCAGTCCGAGCCTCATTTCCGGATATTTGTCGATCACAGCACTTACCGCTTCAATCGTATTCTTATAAGCTTTCTTGATACCGATGATCGCTTCCTTCGCACCGACCGTCTCAGCGATCGTGTGGAACATATCTGCGATCTCAGCGGCATGTTTCTCAAGGAGCTGTCTGTGAAGTCTGAGAAGCGGTTCGCATTCTGCACAGTTCAGGATGATCGTTTCCGCACGCTCATCCAGCTTGGCGTATGTAGGGAAACCTGCGCCGCCGGCACCAACGATACCGTTCTGCTGCAATATGCTGCTCAATTCTTTCATATCCATAATTCCACTACTCCAGTCCTGATCCGTCGTCAATAATTCCTACGATAGCAGCATCAATCGGTGCTTCCGGCATACCGCTGCCGATCCTGGCCGCGCTGCCCTGTGCGACAAGCACGTACTCGCCGATGCCCGCGCCGATCTTGTCGATCGCGATGAGCTGGTCAGCGCCGGAATGCATATGCTCCAGAATATCCACGATCATAAACTTATTGCCGACCAAATTTTCACATTTGCGTGTTGAAACAACACTTCCAACAACTTTTCCAATCAGCATGATAAAATCCTCACCGTATCACCGGATGCGATCTTTGCAGCGTTCGCTTCATCCGTATCGATGTGCATTTCCAGAGTAAAGCTGTCGTCTACACGGATCTTTACCTGATTGAATATTGTTCCTCTCTCATTGTCCGCTTTTACGGATACGATATCGCCGTCGTGTACGCCGGCCGCCATAGCATCGCGCGGTGACATATGGATGTGACGCATCGCGATAATGCATCCCTCATCAAGATAGAGCGCGCCTTTCGGACCCACTACTGCGATCGGAGCGCTTCCGGCGATCTTGCCGGACTCTCTGATCGGAGCCTTAACGCCGAGCTTGATCGCGTCTGTCGCAGAGATCTCTACCTGCGTCTGTTTTCTGACCGGGCCGAGTACTCTGACATTCTCAATTGCGCGGAGTTTCAGGCCGACGATGGTAACCGTCTCGTTGGATGCGAACTGTCCGCCCATCAGCTCTTTTTTCTTCGTGAGCTGATAGCCTTTGCCGAACAGCACTTCCACGTGCTCCTGTGTAAGATGGATATGTCTTGCGGACACTCCGATGGGTACAAGGAAACCTGCATCATCGGATGATTTCTGCTTTTCTACTGCCTCTAAGACCAGCTTCGTAATTAATGCCACATTACTGTTATCCATATCTTGATTCTCCTTGTATCTGCAGGGAACTGATCCGGTTTCCCGGTCAGTTCCCTGGTTGCTCCGTCAATAATGCCTGATTATTATTTAAGAACCGGAAGAATCTTCTCCACATCATTGTGCGGTCTCGGGATTACATGTGTAGCTACGAGCTCGCCGAGTCTTCCTGCAGCCTCTGCTCCGGACTCAACTGCTGATTTAACAGCTCCTACGTCGCCGCGTACCATAACTGTTACAAGTCCGCTACCGATCTTCTCTGTTCCAACGAGAACTACGTTCGCTGCTTTTAACATTGTATCTGCTGCCTCGATTGATGCAACCAGACCTCTTGTTTCAACCATTCCTAATGCTTCCTGTGACATTTTTCGTTCCTCCTTCTGAACTGTTGTTTTTTCCTGTACTGTTTCTGCCTTCTGCGCCGTTTTATTTACTCTTCGTACAGTTTTTGCCGGCGCTTTGGCTGTTGTTGTTTTCTTTTCTTCCGCCATCTTAAACTGCCTCCTAACTTACCCTGTTTGCACTGCCGTTTACGATCTTCAGTACCTCCTCATGGGGGCTCGGGATCACTACGGCACAAACCGGCTGCTTGATGCCGCCGGCTCTGGCAGCTTCAACGGCCTGTGTAACAGCGGATACATCGCCGCGGATGATAATTGTGACCAGGCGTCCGCCCAGTTTTTTCTCCCATGTGACAAACTGCACATTCGCTGTCTTGCACATGATATCTACAGCAACTACCGCCGCCGTAACACTTGGGATCTCAAAAAATCCATACGCGTTTCCCATGAGACTGCTCCTTTGCTTTAATTAGGGACCTCCCGCAAGCAGTATGACTATACAGTAGGAAGGATCTTCTCAACATCGTTGTGCGGTCTCGGGATTACGTGTGTAGCTACGAGCTCGCCGAGTCTTCCTGCTGCGTCTGCGCCGGTCTCAACTGCAGCCTTAACAGCTCCTACATCGCCGCGTACCATAACTGTTACAAGTCCGCTGCCGATCTTCTCTGTTCCGACCAGCGTTACCTCTGCTGCTTTTGTCATTGCATCTGCAGCCTCGATCGCTGCTGTGAGTCCTCTTGTTTCAACCATTCCTAATGCCTGCTGTGCCATTGCCATTGTTCATTTCCTCCTAAATCTCTTCAATATCTTTTTCATTGATGATATGTGGTTCACCTTTGTCTAACCCGGTAAGTTTCAGCATCTTCTCCGTATCCTCTGTCGGTCTTGCGATCTCATACTCGGTTACAACGCCCGCCAGTTCTTCAGCTCTCGCTTTCGCCGCTTCAAGCGCTGCCGTGACATCGGATACGCTTCCGCGGAATTTGACCATGACGATCAGTGGTACAGGTAATTCATCTGCATTTGCCGGTTTGTTTTTGTCGAATTTCTCCAGCCACACATTGCCGGCCTTGCACCCGGCGTCCGCCGCCGCAAAAGCCGTTGCCAGTCCGAAGACCTCCAACATACCTACTGCTTCTCCCATAATGACCCACCTTATTTATTAACGATTGCGATCTTAAGGCCTTTCTGTGCAAGATTTGTTCTGTGAGCCTCGTTAATCTCCTCAAGCGGGAACCTGTGTGTGATCAGGTCCTTCATCGGAAGACCGATCGCCTGTGCTCTCTTCAGGAAATCAAAGGTCGTTGCGTAATCTCTCAGTGTGTATACCCAGGAGCCGACCAGGTTGATCTCTTTGGAGCAGAGGTCGAAGTGCGGATTGATCGTAGCGTCGCCGCCGTTGATGAAGAATCCGAGTTCGCAGAGTCCGCCGCCGTTGCGGATGAACTTGTAGATGTTTGAGTGTGCTGCCGGTGCGCCTGTGCACTGGAATGCGAAATCTGCAAGGTGTCCGCCGAACGCGTCTTTCACTGCTGCCGAAAGAGCCTCGATCCCTTTGTACTCCATGAAGTTCACGGACTTATCTGCGCCCATTCTCTTCGCGAAGTCAAGTCTCTGCTGGTTGCCGTCTACAGCGACGATGTTCTCGATGCCCATCGTGCGGAGAACTGCGATACAGATCAGACCGATCGGTCCGCATCCCTGTACAACAACCCTGCTGTTGAATCTCAGGATGCCTGTTGTCTTCGCTCTCTCAACCGCATGTACAAGAACCGCACATGGCTCGATGAGGATTCTGGAATCAAGATCCAGGTCGCTTACATTGAATACTGAGGATCCTTCGCGGATGAGGATGTAGTCTGAGAACCATCCGTTCAGATGGATGTCGTCATCCGGAAGAAGTCCGTATACATCAGCGCCGCCGACATTCTTCTTGTTCAGGTCGAACATCTCGATGTCCGGGTCATCCTTGAAGATCATACATGTAACGACTTTGTCGCCGACCTTCAGCGGTTTCCCTGCGCTGTCCATTTTTACGTTTTTACCCATTTTTACGATCTCGCCGGTTCCCTCGTGTCCGAGCGCTACCGGGATCAGTCCGAACGGGTCTTTCTTGAATTCGTGAGCATCTGTTCCACAGATACCGCATCCCTCTACTTTTACGAGGATATCGCCGTCTCCCACTTCCGGGATCGGGAACTCTTTGACATCATAGTGTTCAAGTGATGTCAGCATGGCAACATGCGCTGTCTTCGGGATCGCCTGGCTTGCAGCCGGGGCTGACGGAGACGGGATGTTCTTGTCAAGCATGCTTTCGAGTACCTGTTTTACAACGGCTTCCACGTTAGCGGAATTCATTTCCATGTTATCTACCTCCTGATTTTTGTTTGTTCGCCGTGCCAGCTCGATTCCGCCTTGCTTCATCTCGCTGATGGCGTACGTCACGGCTTAACGTATGCAGAGACTGTCGGTCATTACGCAGCGTCTTCTCTTTGTGAATGTGCTTGCGCTTGTCAGACCTTCGCCTGTCCTGCTGGCGATCGTAAATGTACAGAAGCCTTCTCCTCCGAATCCGAGCGCCGCATAGGACGGGCCGTTCTTTACGAGGATCGCTGTATCGATCGCTTTCGCATATTTTGTGATATTGTCGATATTCTTTGAGTGAATATGTGCGGAGTGGCGGTTGCCGTGTTCAAGCCACACTGCCTGCTCAACTGCATCGTCAAAATCCTTCGCCCTTACAACGCCGAGGATCGGCATCATAAGCTCTGTGGCGATCAGCGGATGCTCCTTCGGACCTTCAAATGTGATGCATCTGATATTGTCCGGTACGGTAACGCCGATCATGCCCAGCAGCGTCTTCGCATCACGTCCGACGCATTTTCTGTTCAGCTTGCCGCCTTTGAGAACAACGGCTGTCAGGGCGTCCTGCTCTTCCTTGGATGCAAGGTAGCATCCCTGCTCGCTGATCATGTAGTGCATCAGTTCGTCCGCAACAGAATCGACTGCTACGATCTCTTTCTCGGCAATACACGGAAGGTTATTGTCGAATGTACATCCGTTTACGATATCCTCAGCCGCTTTGCGGATGTCCGCTGTCTCGTCAACAACTGCCGGCGGGTTTCCTGCACCTGCGCCGATTCCTCTTCTACCGGAGGAAAGGACTGCGGTAACAACGCCCGGGCCGCCTGTTGCGGCGATCAGCTGGATATACGGATGTTTCATCATGATATTGCTTGTCTCAAGCGTCGGATGCTCGACTGTGCAGGCGATGTTGTCCGGGCCGCCCGCCTCTACGGATGCCTCGTTTACAAGGTTGATCGCGTAGATGGATGTCTTGATGGCCGCCGGATGCGGATTGAATACAACCGTATTTCCTGCCGCGAACATGCCGATCGTGTTGCAGAGAACCGTCTCGCTCGGGTTCGTACACGGTGTGATCGCTCCGATCACTCCGAACGGTCCCATCTCGATGAGGGTAAGTCCTCTGTCTCCCGACCATGCTGTTGTTGTGATATCTTCCGTTCCCGGAGTCTTCTCAGCAACGAGCTGGTGTTTTAAAATCTTATGTCCGACATTTCCCATGCCGGTCTCCTGTACGCCCATGCGCGCCAGGATCTCTGCGTTCTCCATAATCTTTTTGCGGATGTTGGAGATAACTTTTTCTCTGTGGTCCAGGGACATTCTGGCTACAACTTTCTGCGCCTTCTTTGCCGCCTCGATCGCCTCGTTCATGTCAGTGAATACGCCGTGGTTTCCTGTCACATCTGATGCGATCTGCATTTTTGCCATAACTTCCTGTACGATGTCCTGAACCATCTGTTCGTTTACAGACACTCTAATACCTCCTTAAAGACTTCCTTTCCGTATGCGGCGATCGCCGTATCCTGGGCAGCGGTCCCGCCGCTCACGCCCAGCGCGCCTACGATCTGTCCGTCGTACTCCAGCACCTCGCCGCCGCCGAAGATCACGATCTTGCCGTTATTCGTAAACTGAATGCCGTACAGATCCTGACCGGGCTGGCTCAGTTCCGCGAGCTGTGCGGTGGACATCTTGAGGCTTGCGGATGTGTAAGTCTTGTTTAATGCGATGTCAAAACTGGCTATGTATGCGCCGTCCATGCACTGAACAGCCACCGGCCTTCCGGCCTTGTCCGAAACGGCCGCCACAATGTCGACGCCCATCTCCGACGCTTTCGCCTTGACCTTTTCAATCAGGGCGTTGGCTGCCGCCAGTGTCATCCTGTGCTTTTTGCACTTGCAGACATGAGGCTTTTCAGCTGCCGGCGCCGCTTTCATCTGGTCCAATACGGATTTCACCGCATTGGTGATATCCTGCTCATTCATAAGCTGAACTCCTACATGCCAAGCTGTTCCATAACTTTCTTTGTAATAGAAGCAACAAGGTCAGCATCTGATTTTCCTGCCGGTGCTGCAGCGCCTGCTGAGCAGCTTCCGCCGCATGTGTGGCAGCTCGGTTTGCCTGCTTTTGCGTTCGGGCAGAGATTAGCCGGATGTTTTCCCGGAAGGCCCATTTTTCTTCTTACTTCGTACAGAACCTCAACCTGCTCCGGGCTGAACTCCTGCGGTCCGCCGATCTGCATTGTCTGCCATAACAGCTGTGCGTAGAACTCTACGGACTCCATCTTCATGTATGCTGCAAGAAGGCTGTCAGAATAGGTCAGTGCGCCGTGGTTCTCAAGGAGAACTGCATCGAAGTGCTCAAGGTACGGCTCAACTGCATCCGGGATCTCCATTGTACCCGGTGTTCCGTAAGGAGTGATCGGTACGCATCCGAGAGCGATAACCGCTTCCGGCATGATCGGCTGTGTCAGCGGAATGCCTGCGATCGCAAATGTTGTAGCGTACAGCGGGTGAGCATGTACAACTGATTTAACGTCCGGTCTCTTCTGATATACGCGCATGTGCATCTTGATCTCAGATGACGGTCTGAAGCCTTTGTTTGCCTGAAGGACATTACCGTTCTCATCAACCTTGCAGATGTACTCCGGTGTCATGAAGCCTTTGCTGACGCCTGTCGGTGTGCAGAGGAACTCATGATCGTTGAGTTTTACAGAGAAGTTACCGTCGTTGGCAGCAACCATTCCGCGATTGTAAACTCTTCTGCCGATTTCACACATTTCTTTTTTGATTTCGTATTCGTTTTGCATCTTTTCTCCTCCTTGGATCTACAAAACATTTTGTTTTGTGTTGTTTCTTTTTGAATAGTACCACACAATCCCACAATAGTCAACATGTTTTAATGTTGGTTTTTATTGGTTTTTGATTTCTGAACCTGTTGACTGTCATGTCATGCGAAGGCATACCGCCCGACTATTCTGCAATTAAACTAATTATACTTCATATGCCTCTCTAAGTCAACGCGAATCAACGCCGTTTTGAAACCCTCGGAGAGGCTTTCCACACAATCCAACATGATATCTGTTGTTTTCTATTTGTTTTTTCTGTTTTCACATTGACATGTCCGTGAAAATGTTCCATACTAAAAGCAGCGATATTTTTTAAGGAAAGCGAGGCGTGTTTCATGGCATATCAGGAAACCATATACGGCACATGTGTCAGTGATCACGCGCATGCCGACTTAAAACCGAAAGAGCGTTACGAAGTCGATATCCACACCCACACGATCGCCAGCGGGCACGGTTCCAGCGCCACCATCACGGATATGGCCAAGGCCGCGAAAGCCGCCAGTCTCAAGATGCTCGGCATATCGGACCACGGCCCCGCCACACTGGGCGGCGGACGGATCTCCTACTTCCGGAATCTGAAATATGCCCAGCGGGAGCGGCTGGGAATCCGGATGCTCTACGGCGCGGAGACGAACATTATTAATATGAAGGGAAATCTTGACCTGAAGGACGATATTCTGAAGGATCTGGATTTTGTGATCGCCAGCATGCACAAACCCACGCTGAAGCCGGGCACGGCAGAGGAGAATACGGAAGCGTACATAAAAGCCATGAAGAATCCGTATGTATCCGTCATCGGGCACTGCGATGACGAGAAGTTCCCCATCGATCCGTTCAGGCTGTTTAAAGCAGCGATGGACAATCATGTACTTCTGGAGATCAATAACAGCTCGCTCAGCCCGGAAGGCTACCGGGGCGATACAAGATTCACCGACCTGGTGATCCTCAACCTGTCCGTCCACTTTAATTACCCGGTGCTCTTCGCAAGCGACAGCCACGGCAAAGCCCATGTCGGGGACTTCACCTACGCGGCGGAAGCCGCAAGGCTCGCCAAAGTTCCCCGGAACCTTATCCTAAATCACTCCGCAAAAGCGCTGCTCGCGTTTCTGACCGAAAAATAAATCACCTGCATATACCGGGATCTTCTCCTTATATGCAGGTGATCTTTTTTATTCTTCCTTCAGGTTTTTTATTTTCTGTCTGAACACTTCTATATCTTTCTCATCCGGATGCGCAAGCGCCCGGTCAAAATTATCGATCATCCCCCGGATCTTCTGATCATCCGGATTCTGTTCCAGCAGGGACTCATAACGCTTTCGCACGCTCTCCGGCATTCTGCCCTGACACATATAACTTCCGGCGATCACGCAGCCTTCTCCAAGATGGGCCTCCACACGGCCCAGGATCTGCGAAAAATATGCTTCAGAGCCGCCAAAGCCGGCCGTCCCGAACAAAAATACATTCCGTCCGTGCAGCTTCTCCATACATTTGCCAATATTCCCGCTGCAGTCCCCTTTATCCGTCCAGAAGCCAAGGAAGATCATATCTGCGTCTTTCACTTTCTCTTCTATATTATCTGACGCTTCGGATGCCGGTGCGAAACATATGCAGCTTTCCTCACCCAGTTCTCTGCGGACCGCTTCCGCCAGCAGTTTCGTATTTCCCGTAACGCTTTCATATATCACTGCATATTTCATAACAATTCACTCCTTGAAAAAAATTTTCCGCCAACAGTTACTGCGCCGTGTGCGCGAACTGGCTTTCATACAAATGTCTGTAGAAGCCGCCCTGCGCCAGCAGGCTCTGATGATTCCCCTGTTCAATGATCTGTCCGTCTTTCATCACCAGGATCACGTCCGCCTCCCGGATCGTGGAGAGCCGGTGTGCAACGATAAATGTGGTCCGCCCTTTCATCAGCTCCGCAAATGCATCCTGAATCTTCATCTCCGTCCGTGTATCAATAGACGAGGTCGCCTCGTCAAGAATCAGCATCGGCGGCCGGCAAAGCATAACGCGGGCAATGCACAGAAGCTGCTTCTGCCCCTGGGACAGTCCGCCGCCTTCCTCTGTGATCCAGGTGTCATATCCTTTCGGCAGCCTGCGTATGAAACCGTGGATGTGGGACGCCTTCGCCGCAGCGACAATCTCTTCCTCCGATGCGTCCGGACGCCCCATGGTGATATTATCGCGGATCGTGCCGGCCTTCAGCCAGGTATCCTGGAGCACCATGCCGTACCCCTCCCGCAGACTCCGCCGCGTCACTTCACGGATATCATATCCCTCCACAGTGATCACGCCGTCCTTCACATCATAGAACCGCATGAGCAGATTGATAAATGTGGTCTTACCGCAGCCCGTCGGCCCGACGATGGCGATCCGCTGTCCGGGCTTCACATCCAGATTGAAATCCCGGATCAGCTGCTGTCCTTCTTCATAAGAGAAATCCACATGTTCCGCCTTCACATTGCCCTGTACATGGTCAAGTGTCACCGCATCCGCCGGTTCCGGCATCTGCGGCTCCTCTTCGATCAGGTCAAAGATCCGCTGTGCACATGCCACCGCATTCTGAAACTCCGTCACCACGCCGGAGATTTCATTGAACGGCTTCGTATACTGATTGGCATAACTCAGAAAACTGGAAAGCTGTCCGACTGTCAGCGAACCGTTCACCACGCCGAACGCACCTGCGATCCCGACGCCTGTATAGACAAGGCTGTTGACAAAACGGGTAGCCGGATTGGTGATGGAAGAGAAAAATGTTGCCTTCAGGGACGCCTTCCCAAGCCGCTCATTGATCTCATCAAACTGCTCCGTCACCTTCTGCCCCCGGCCGAATGCCTGGACCACTTTCTGATTCTCCACCATCTCATCGATCAGGCCCGTCTGCTCTCCGCGGATCTCCGACTGCAGCCGGAACATGGAGAACGTCCTTCTCGCGATAAAGTTGGCCACCAGGAAAGAGACCGGCGTGATCAGCACCACGACAAATGTAATCATCACATTTACGGACAGCATGAAGCAGAACGTCCCGACGATCGTCGCGATCCCGGTAAAAAGCTGGGTGAATCCCATCAGAAGACCGTCCGCGAACTGGTCCACGTCCGCGATCACCCGGCTCACCACCTCGCCGTGTGGACGGCTGTCGATATATTTCAGCGGCAGGATCTCGATCTTGCGGAATGCTTCATTCCGGATATCCTGCACCACCTGATAGGTCATCTTGTTATTGCATACATTCATCAGCCACTGGGCCAGCGCCGTGATAAGCGTGCAGATCCCGATGCGGATCATAACTTTTATAACTCCGGGGAAATCCACCCGTCCCGCAGTGACGATATAATCCACGGCATGCCCCGTCAGCTTCGGAATATAAAGAGTCAGCGCAACAGACACGGTCGCCAGCAAAACAGAAAATACCACAAAGATCCGATACTTTCCCAGATGGCGGAATACTTTTTTCAGGGTTTTCCCCTGTCCGGTTTTCTTTTTCTTATCAGCCATTTGCCGCTTCCTCCTTCGGGAACTGTGAATAATAGATCTCCTGGTATGCCGGGCAGGACGCCAGCAGTTCGCTGTGCGTACCGACTCCTGCCGCCGCGCCGTCATCCAGCACGATGATCTGATCCGCATACTGAACCGAAGACGCCCGCTGGGAGACGATGAACACCGTCGGCTTCTCTTTCATCCCGCGGATCGCTTCCCGGAGCGCCGCATCCGTGGCGAAATCCAGCGCCGATGCGCTGTCGTCCAGGATCAGGATCTCCGGCTTCCTCACCAGCGCCCGGGCTATGGTCAGCCTCTGCTTCTGGCCGCCGGACAGATTCCGGCCGGCCTGCTCGATCCGGAATTCCAGTCGTCCCGGCTTCTGATCCACAAATTCCTTTGCCTGGGAAACGGCAAGCGCCTCTTCCAGATCCGCTTCCGCGGCATTTTCATTGCCCCAGCGGAGGTTCTCTGCGATCGTCCCTTTAAAGAGGACCGCTTTCTGAAGAACCACGCCAATATGCGCCCGCAGGCTTTCCATTTTGTACTCTTTTATATCATGCCCGAAAATGCGCACCGTCCCCGCCGCCGCATCATAAAAACGGGGGATCATATTTACGAGAGAAGATTTTCCCGAACCGGTGCCGCCGATAATACCGATGGTCTGCCCCGGCATGGCCCGGAAATGGATATCCGTCAGGGACTCTCCCGCCGCGCCTTTATAAGTAAGGGAAACATGGTCGAACTCCACCGCCGGAACCGCTTCGGACGTATCGGACAGTTCTCTCGTACCGTCCTCCATATCCGGATGGATCTCAAGCACATTTTGAATGCGGTTTCCGCAGGCGATGGCCCTGGTCACTGTAATAATCAGATTAGCCAGCTTCACCAGCTCAACCAGGATCTGCGCCATATAATTAAGAAGCGCCACAACCTCGCCCTGCGTGAGATCCCCAACATCAACCCTAAGCGCCCCGGCATAAATAAGCGCAATGGTTCCTCCGTTTACCACCACATAGGTCAGCGGATTCATCAGGCCGGAGATCCGGCCCACGAACTTCTGGGCGTCCGTGAGCGCCTGATTCTCCGATTCGAAGCGTTCCCGCTCTTGCTCTTCTTTATTAAATGCACGGATCACACGCACGCCGGTCAGATTCTCCCGGGTCGTCAGCAGAATGCTGTCCAGCCTGGACTGCACCTTCCGGTACAATGGCATAGTGACCAGCATGATCCCGAACACGATCACCGAGAGCACCGGGATCACCACCACGAAGATCATGGCTGCTTTTACATCCACGGTAAAGGCCATGACCATGGCGCCGAATACAATGAACGGCGAGCGCAGGAAGAGGCGCAGCACCAGGTTCACGCCGGACTGGGCCTGATTGATATCGCTGGTCAGCCGGGTGATCAGCGTGGAACTGCCGAGCCCGTCTATCTCGGTAAATGTCAGCGTCTGGATATGCTGAAATAACGCATGCCGCACTCCGGTCCCGAAGCCCGAGGCCGCTTTCGCAGAGAAATACTGGGCCGTGATCGAACAGACCAGCCCGATCAGGCCCAGGGCGATCAGCACAAAACACATTTTCACAATGTACGGGCGGTCGCTGTTTGCGATGCCTACATCGATGACCGCCGCCATGACCAACGGGACAAGCAGCTCGAATGTGGCCTCCAGCATCTTGAAGAGCGGCGCCAGCACCGATTCTTTTTTATAGTCTTTCAGATAAATAAGAAGTGATTTCATACGTTTCTCCTAAAATGCGATCTTTCCCATGCCTTCCATCTGTTCCAGGATGCCGAGGGCCTCTCCGAGCATATTGAACTCTTCGGCATAGATGCAGTGGGGGAAGAATTCCTTCAGACTTTCGTCCAGGATCATCTCCCTGCACTCTGCATAGTCCATCCAGATCACTTCTGACACTTCGTCCTCCTGCAGCGACAGCCTCTCAATATCCACCGGCTCTTCATACAGATAGATCCGGCTGAGTTCATCGTCCTTAAAGGGCTGTCCGTAAAATTCACCCTCAAATCCGCACCGTCGGGTTCCCACTTCCCGGAGCTGCTCCGGACAGGCCCGGATCCCCAGTTCTTCTTCCAGCTCTCTCACCGCGCTTTCCGGATAATCGTGCCCGCTCTCCACATGTCCCGCGGAAGAAATATCATAGCACCCGGGATTGGAGTCTTTCGTCTCACTCCGCTTCTGGAGAAGCACATCGTAGCCGCTCCCCTCATTGGGGCGGACGATCCAGGTGTGGACCGTGGCGTGAAGCGCCCCCTCCCGGTGGGCGACGCCCCGCTCCTTCACCCTGCCGGTGCAGGTGCCGTCCGGATTCCGCTCGTCAAAGAGTTCCAGCGCTTTCCCGTCCAGCGCCGCGTAGCGGAGCACATCATTTTCATCATACACAAGCTTCAGCGAAAAGAACTCCCGCCCCTCATCCAGCAGCCGGAAGAAAACCTTGTCCCCCTCCCACAGCTCCAGCGACCAGATCTTCTCCTTATCGATCCATTCCAGTTCGCCTTCATCGCAGGGCGCCGGCTCGCCTTCGAAACCGTCCGCCGTATAGAGAGACATGTATTCCACCACATCCTCCCCATAGACGAAAGTCACCAGCCCCCAGTACTTCCATGAAGTGAGCGTGTAACCGGTCTCTTCCTTCACCTCGCGGAGCAGGCACTCCTCGGGGCTCTCCCCGTGTTCGAAATGTCCGCCCACGCCGATCCATTTATCTTTATTCACATCATTCTCTTTCACCGTGCGGTGAAGCATCAGATATTTCCCGTCTTTTTCAATATAGCACAGCGTGCTCATCTTTGAAGCCATTGTGGTTATCCTCCCGTAATCATGAAAAGCTCAGCGCATTTTCACCATACATTCTTTGCGGTAAAATGCTACGCCGCATTTCATAATATCTTTATATCCCTCCTGCCGAAGCGACGCTTCGTAATCCTGTTCTTCGATCTGCCGGAGCGCTTCATCGCATTTCTCTTCCAGCCCCTGCCAGGTCTTCGACACCTTGATCTCGATGATCACCGCTTTGCCCCGGACGCTCGGATATCTCACGAGGATATCCGGTCTTCCGTTCCCGGATTCACGATTCGACTGCACGATATAATTCCCGATATTTTTCAGCATCCCGACAAGGAACCCGTGATAATAACTCTCCTGATAATCATAGAAACTGATCGTCTCCATCAGATTCTCCGAGAGGATCTCCGCCATTTTATCACAATCTCCGTTCAGCAGGCTTTCGTAGAGCGGCGTGAGTTCTTTCTTCTCCGTCTTCTTCTCAAACCACTGAAGAACCGCGTTCTTGTAAACATAGCGCACCTCACTGTTAGGGATCGCCATTTCCATCCGCACGGTCTCATCTTCCTGCTCCTCCCGTATCTTTTTCAGATACCCGGTAAAGAACAGGAAGTTCCAGAGGTTATCCTGTGTGGAATTCATGTCGTCATATGTGATGTCCTCATGGATCGGTTTTGTGATCGTACCGCCTTCGATCAGCCCCTCGATTTCCTGCCGCACCGAAAGGTCTGCATGTTCGATCAGATTTTTCACGATACTGTTGGAGCTTGTATTGGACCAGTAAGGTTTTGCAAAGACCTTTTTGTCCCCGTAGCAGGAATTCACATAATTGATCACACTCCACGGATTATAAACTTCTGATTCACCAAACAGATAACCATCGTACCACTTTCTTACGGTCTCCAGATTGTCCTCAAGGCCATAATCCTGCAGCATTTTTTCCACCTCTTCCGGTGTAAAACCAAAATGCTCCGCAAAAGAATTATTCGTGATGGATACTACATTCAGATTATTCAAACCAGTAAATATTGATTCCTTGCTGATCCGCAGGCATCCGGTCACAACGGCAAACTCCAGATTGTCATTGGTCTTCAATGCCGACTCGAACAGCGACCGGATCAGAGCCACCATCCTGTCATAAAATCCGCTGAAATATGCATTTTCCAGCGGAACGTCATACTCGTCGATCAGAATGACAGAACGCTGTCCCGTGCAGGCATACAGACATTCAGACAAAAATTTTAATGAGTCTGCA
This sequence comes from Candidatus Mediterraneibacter quadrami, assembly GCA_019120575.1. Lineage (GTDB taxonomy): Bacteria > Bacillota > Clostridia > Lachnospirales > Lachnospiraceae > Mediterraneibacter > Mediterraneibacter quadrami. The sequence continues at coordinate 2,288 of DWUU01000052.1, read as the reverse complement.
TAATCGCTCTCCGTACCTTTCAGATCACGGATCCTCAGATAGCGTTCCAGCTTCGCATCTGTCAACGCACCGCTTGCTTCGATCTGCTTCCAGTGTCTGGAATATTCTGTTTCTATCGCTTTTGTCAGCATATCGTAAGCAAGGTCATACGAATACTGCTTCATGGATTTCAGGGAGATACTGATCACAGGATATTTTCCCATATAGGAGAGATATTTGTCCCCCGCATCCATGATCTTCAGCCCCTGAAAAAGGCTGCTGTTATCTTTTTCCCCTTTTTCAAAGAAATATCGGAGAATGCTCATATTCAGTGTTTTTCCGAATCTCCTGGGCCGGGTAAAGAGATTGACTTTTCCCTTCATATCCAGCAGTTCTTTTATAAACAGAGTCTTATCTACAAAATAATAGTCATGCTCCCGCAGATCCTCGAAATTCTCCACGCCGATCGGCAGAGGTATCCATTCCATACAAAACGCCTCCCTTCCAGATGTAGTTACATTTTACTACGTCCGAAAAGGAGGCGCAAGGTTCAGTATATTACGGATTACAGGATGCCCCTGTTGACAAAAAGCAGCAGGTCACCTGTCCGGCAGGCTGTCCCGCACGCACAGGGCCCCGTACCCGAGCTGCGCATTGGGCCACTTCCGGTATCCCGGGAGCTGCCGGGCGCCTCTTCTGAGATACGCTTTCACTTTCTCCCCGTACAGATACGGATCATTGCCGCGCACGATCCCCCATTCCATCAGAAGCGCCGCCGCGCCGGCAGTAAAAGGAACCGCAAATGACGTTCCTGTAAAGGCACGGTAGCCTCCGCCCGGAACGGGAGCGTTTACATCCACGCCGGGCGCCGCCACATCCGGCTTTGGCACGCCGGCGCTCTCATAGACGGCGGACGGCCCCCTGCCGGAAAAGTCTGCATAGGAAAAGGTCCGCCCGTCATAAGCCGCCACGGTTACCGCACGGGCAGCCGTGGACGGAACCGTCAGGGTGGACATACTGTCCGGCGTGAGAAATGCGGTCCCTACGTTCAGCGCCGCCTGCGCCGGAAGCCACATCTGGTACGTGCCGGCCACGATCCGCCGGGGCGTGAGCACGATCTGCCAGACGCCGCCGTCCACATAATCCCGCATCGGGAGAAACGCGACAAAGATCTCCTGCCGCACACTGTACGGCTTCGGTTCCCCGTAATAGACCAGCAGTTCAGTCGAACCGGTCAGATACCGCTGGGCGCCGGTCTTCTCCCGGAACGGGCCGGTCGGTTCCCCCGCCGGACTAATAATGGAAATATCGATCTCATCGGTGTAGGATTTCCAGATCTGCAGGCCGAAGGGCTGCTCCCGCTCCTGCACCGCCAGTTCCTGAACCGTCTCCTCTTCATCGCTTACAATCCCGGCCGCATGTCCTGCTGCCGTTCCCTCGTTGCCGGTCCCGATGCAGATCACATTTTTCCAGATAGCGGACACATCATTCAGGTACTGCTCCACCAGCGAAGAGCCGTCATGAGGCCCGTACGTATTGCCGAAACTGATATTGACCGCGACCGGCATGCGCATCTCCTGCGCCTTCCGGATCAGGTAGTCCACGCCGGTCATGAGCTCCGTCGTCCTGGGGAAACCGCCCGGCTGCGGACTTTTCATTTTCACAATGACCAGTTCCGACTCCGGCGCCGCTCCGCGGTATCTGCGTCCTTCGCTTCCCCGGCCGTTTCCCGCAGCGATCCCGGCCACGGCAGTCCCGTGTCCGCTGCTGTCCGCGCTCAGAGGCGGCTGTACCGTCCCTTCTGCATTCAGAAATTCATTGATCTCTTCGGAGGTGTACTCCCGGTCCGCCTGATCCCACAGCGCCGCAATCCGCGTCGTCCCGTCCTCATTCCGGAAATCCGGATTGGTCAGATCGATCCCGCTGTCCACGATACCGACCAGCACGCCTCTGCCGGTCAGATCATAAGGAGCCTCCTGCACCGCATCGATGCAGGACACCTGCCGCCCCACGTCCGTCTGGAAATACAGGCTCTTTGGCTTCTCGACAAACTCCACTTCCGGGAGCGAGGCCAGCGCTTCAATCCGGTCTTCCCGGATACGCACCACCGCATAGTTGTTCAGGAGCTCTGTTACAGATTCGCTGATCTCCCGCGCCGCAGCAAGACTGCCCGAATACTTGATGATCAGATCCCACGCCCGTTCACCGGCATCGTATCCCACGTCCAGCTCCGCCGAGCGGGCGCGCTCCTCCGGGGTCGCTTCAAGGGCGAGGTTAAGGATGTTTTCAATCTTCTGGCTCATACCGGA
>DWUU01000051.1 GCA_019120575.1 Candidatus Mediterraneibacter quadrami | reverse complement strand
ATGTACCTTCCGGCAGTTGGTATGAAGAGCCTCTTTCTTGGGCTGTTGAAGAAGGAGTCACAACAGGAACAAGCGAGTCAACCTTTTCGCCGGATGTAACATGCTCCAAAGCAGAAATACTCACTTTCATTTGGCGTGCGTGCGTGCGTGCGTAAGGATTATTCGCCCTCTGTCCATCCCTGTCAAGCTCCCTTCTGATTATTCACTTTTTTATTTTACCATAAAAGCCCCTGTTTGTGTTATGTCGTTTAGGTATTATAATGGTCGTTCAGGTGTTTTTCAATATTATTTGCTGTTTTCCGGGAACCGGATCTTCAGTTCCCCGCCAAATATCTGCACCGGCACTTCTTCTTTCATACTGTATATTGCCGGCGGCTTATCCCCTTCGAAATCATACACGATCACCCGGTCTTTCTCCGGATCAATGACCCAGTATTCCCGTACGTCCGCGCCACAGTATTTGCCTGATTTGATCGCATAGTCCCGCTTTCTGGAAGACGGAGAAACGATTTCCGCAACAAAGTCAGGACCACCTGTCACCCGATCCTCCTTCACCTTCTCCGGATCGCATACAATAATGATATCCGGAACCACCATTGTCTTATCATCACGATCAAGCTGTACATCCACCGGACCCTGAAGCACTTTACACTTCCCACCTTTTTTATTTACATAGTCAACCATCTGGAAGCTTACCTGCATCGCTATATCCTGATGCCGGACAGACGGGGACGCCATATCATACAATACGCCGTCGATCAGCTCGGCGCCTGTGTCTTCCGGAAGCGCATAATAATCCTCGATCGTATACCCTCTGTATCGCTCAATGCCGTATCTGATCGCACTTTCCTTAATGATGTTTACATCTGAACCCTTTTTATATTCTGTCATTTCATCACGCCTCCATGCATATTACATTTTCAGAAGGTCAGAACTGCATTCTGCAAAAATCCGATCAATCCGCCAAGATCAAATACCTTCAGATTCTCCGCCGCGCTTTCCGGAACCTGTCTGAACCGTTTCAGATCATCAAGGATACGGCCGAGCCCTGCATAATCCGCTTCCTCGATCCCCGGATCAGCTCCTGCTTTCAGTTTCGCCGGCAGGCTGAACTGCCTGCACAGGCGGGTGTTCATTTTCGTATAATCTCCGTAATAATATTCCTCTGACAGGTATCTTTTCAGCGGAACACACGCTCCGCTTTTCTTCAGCCGGACTTCAGCGATCTCATCCCGGATCCCTGTCTCTTTGCCGTGCGCATCATAAAAACCGGCCACTTCCGGAATATAATCCCGAAAGAAACACCGGTCAATATAAAGATGGAACAGATAGCCGCGATACACGGCTTCCCCCATCCTGTCCACATACTTCTCGATAAAACGATCCGGATGGGGCCATTCCATCATGCACTCCTTGTACGCAGGATCCCTGAAATGCGATACTGCTTTTGCTTCCCGGCTGGTCACCGTATCCGGGAGCAGATTGCCGATATAAAAATCATTCTGCTGCTTCGGATCTGTGCACAGAGGATCTTCCGGATCTTCATATGTTAATCTGTCGAGGCACATCTTCGCTGCGGTCAGATGTAAAATATAGCCCGGCATATAATCACTTCCCTGCATCCCTTTGATTTACTTTTATCCATATAGCAGATTATATCAGACAGCCGGTCAGCAAACAACTAAATTTATACATCCTGAGCTCTCATAATCCCGCCCTGTATATGTCCGATTATATCAAAACAGCAATAATACTTTATAAAAGTTCCGATGTAGTATACCCTTTCATAGCGTCAGCCTCCTCAGGCGTGTCATGTGATCGATCACTTCCGGTCTGTCCTTTCCAGTCTTTGTGTAAATTATTTTCTCAGAAATTTTATATCGCAATATTTCTTTTCTCGTCCAAAGTGTATTCGCGTAAATGATTTTTGTCAATTTATTTTTATGTAAAATTTTTTCTTCGCTTTAACTAATTTCATCCGCAAAGAAAGTCAAAAACAGCGGTTTCTTTTAGCATTTTACACAATCTCTTTTACAAGACCTGCTAAAATAAACCGCTGTTCCATTCTTCATCATCCTGATTATGAGAAAAATTATATGGTGCCTGCAGCAGCGCGGATCCCAATCTCATTGAGCTTAAACGCGCCGTCCAGGGCCACGGGGATCGTATTCCCCACTGCCACAAGCTGGACTGTTCCCGCATTCTGGATGTGATCCGGCACCGACTGCTGCTTTTCCATGATATGTTCCACTCCTACCCTTTCACAGCTCCCGCTGCCACGCCTTTGATGATATGCTTCTGGCACGCCAGGTAGAAGATGATGACCGGGATCACCGCAAGGATCAGCGCCGCCATAACAGCACCCATATCCACGCGTCCGTAGCTGCCTTTCATATACTGGATGGCGATGGAGATCGTCTTATACTTGTTCAGGTCCAGCACGAGGTACGGAAGGAGGAAGTCGTTCCAGATCCACATCGTCTCCAGGATACCTACCGAGATATACGTCGGTTTCATGATCGGGAGCACCACGCCGAAAAATGTGCGCAGCGGGGTACATCCGTCGATCATCGCCGCCTCCTCGATCTCAAGCGGGATGGACTTCACGAAGCCGCAGAACATAAACACCGCCAGTCCCGCTCCGAAGCCCAGATAAATGATGATGATCCCCCACGGTGTGTTGAGCCTTGTCCGGTCCGCCACAAGGGACAGCGTGAACATCACCATCTGGAACGGCACGACCATGGAGAAGATGCAGAGCAGATAAAGGGCTTTCGTAAATTTCGTCTTCACCCTCGTGATATACCATGCGCACATGGACGTGCACACAAGGATCACCAGCACGGAGCCCACCGTGATGAATATCGTCCAGACAACCGCGCTGAGCAGTTCGTACTTGTCGACCGCCGTCACATAATTCTCAATACTGTTCCACGTCTTCTCCACAGGCAGCTTGAACGGCTCCTTGTTGATATAGACTTTCTTTTTAAATGAGTTCATAAGCACGATCAGGATCGGCACGATATAGACCAGTCCGATGACCGTGAATATTCCTGTGCCGAGAAGGCTTAACGCCTGTTTCTTTTTCCCGTTCATTTACTGCTGCACCTCCTTTGAGCGCGTCGCACGCAGCTGGATCAGACCGATGCCGACTACGATCACGAAGAAAATAACCGCCTTCGCCTGTCCCACGCCTTCCCAGCCGGTACGTCCGTAGAAGGTATTGAAGATATTGAGCGCCATCATCTCTGACATCTTCGACGGTTCGCCCGCCGTCAGCGACAGGTTCTGGTCGAAGAGCTTGAATCCGTTGGTGATGGACAGGAACATACAGATCGTAATGGACGGCATCATCATGGGGAGCGTCACCCGGAAAAGCCTCTGGATCCCGGACGCGCCGTCGATCTGCGCCGCTTCCATCACGTCTCCCGGGATAGACTGGAGCCCCGCGATGTAGATGATCATCATATATCCGATCTGCTGCCAGCTCACAAGGATGATCAGCCCCCAGAAACCGTACCACTCGTTTAATCCGAGGGCAGTCTGGTATTTTGCAAGGATGCCGTTGAAGATCAGCTGCCAGATATATCCAAGCACGATGCCTCCGATCAGGTTCGGCATAAAGAAGATGGTGCGGAAGATATTTGTTCCCTTCATCTTCTGCGTCAGCGCCATTGCCAGCGCGAACGCAAAGACATTGATCACGATCAGAGATACGGCCGCAAACAGGCAGGTGTACCAGAATGAGTGCCGGAATACTGTGTCTTTAAGCGCTTCAATATAATTCGATATTCCCACGAATTTCGCGTCCGTCACTGTTGTAAACTCACAGAACGACAGCCAGATCCCCATGATAAACGGAATGATAAATCCAAGGATAAACGCAAAGAACGTGGGGAGTACAAAGATCGGCATATAGCGTTTTACCGCTTTTTCCATTATAATCGTCCTCCTTTTAAAAAGCGGCGTTCAGACCGTCTCTGCCCGCCGCTTATACCGTAAGTTTTTATATATAGTAGAATGAAAGTAAGAGCTTAAAGTTTCTTATTTTGCAGCCGCTGCCTCTGCCGCCCAGCCGTCTACGAACGCGCTCACTACTGCATCCCAGTTCGCGTCCGTCTGGTCTGCGGCGTATGCTGTCAGGGCTGATCCCACGCCGTTTTTCCACTCTTCGGACGGCATTGTGGAGAAGCACCATGTCACAGGCGTCTTGCCTTCTTCCATATATTTGTTCGCCTCATTTACGAGAGTATTGGTGGACTCCAGATTTGCCGGGAACGGAATCACAAATCCCATGTCGCTGCACATCGCCTCCACGCCTTCGTCAGACGTCACACACCAGTTCATGAAGTCAAGAGTCGCCTGGATATCATCCTCGGACGCCTTGGAGTTTACGCACCAGTAGTTTTCTGTTCCTGTGCACACACCCTGGTTCTCTTCGCCTTCCACGCCGATATAAATCGGGAGGATTCCCAGATTCTCGTCTCCGACGTCCGCAATGTTGTTGTATTCCCATGTGCCGTTCTGGTAGAATACCGCTTCCTCTGTCACGAACTCAGCCGTCGCGTCGTCCGCCGTCTTGGTAGAGATCTCGGTCGGAGCGCAGGTCGCGTTGTTTATGTACAGATCCCATATCTGACGGTAGTTGTCGAGATAGGTTCCTTTGATCGCGTCTGTCGTGTCGATCCCTTCGTCTTTGTATTCATAGTAGATCGGAAGGTTTGCGAGATGGGTCTTGAATCTCCAGTCAGACGATCCGTCCATACCTGCTGATGTAAAGGCGGAGAAGCCGAGTTCATCCTTGCGCGCCGTGATGTCCTCTACGACCTCCTTGAAGCTGTCAAAGTCTGTGATGTCGTCCGCCGTGTATCCTGCCTGTTCCAGCAGCGCCTTGTTGTAAATGATCCCGTAATTCTCGACCACGTAGGCGATGCCCGCCATCTTGTCCCCGTCCATCAGGGCGAAACTGTCGTCTGTCAGCTCTCCTGCGATATCAGAGTCCGACAGGTCATAGCAGTAATCCTTCCAGCTTGCCAGGCCGACCGGTCCGTTCACCTGGAACAGCGTCGGGGCGTCTGTCTTCGCCATCTCGGATTTCAGCGTCTTCTCATACTCTCCGGAAGCCGCCGTCAGCACGGTCACCGGCACGCCGGTCTCGTCCGTATAAGTCTCCGCCAGCTCCTGCCAGTACTCATCCGCCTCAGGCTTGAAGTTCAGATAATACACCTTTCCTTTCGCCTCTTCCGAACCGCCTTCTCCGGAACCGGAATCACTTCCGCAGCCTGCCGTCAGACCTGCGATCATCGCTGCTGCCAGTACGATCGATAATACTTTTTTCTTTTTCATAGTATCCCTCACCTTTCTGAAAACCTTTTGTTTTCCTTGTTCTTGAGGGAATTATAGCAGTCCCGTCCTCCCTGCCGTTAACAAATACACAACCTCGGATAGCAAAAAATATACATCACTGTTCTTCCTCAAACATACGGATGCTCTCATCTTCTCTGGCCGCGAATTCCTCCGGCGTCATCTTGCCCTGCGCAAGGGCCGGCAGGATCTCTCCCAGCGTCTCCTCCTGCAGGATGGAGTTCCATTTCACCTGGTAATTCGGCACGAGCTGGGGATCCTTCCTGTATGCTTCGATATAATCCCGTTCCGCAGGGATCATCCCGGAAGGATCTTTGGCAAAGAGTTCTTCCCTCTGCTCCATGTTCAGCTGCGTGCGCAGCTTTAACAGCGCCGCGGCGCCTTCCTTTACCTCTTCGCTGTACCCGGATACGATCGCCCAGCCGAACGTCTCCGGCGACGAGATCATCTTATTCTCCGGAAAGGCGGAAAAACGCACCTTGTCCTGCCATTCTTCCGGGATCTGGTCCATCATCCAGTATCCGTTGGGGATCATCGCCGCCTCCCCGGCAAAGAAGTTCTCATAAGAAACGTCAAAATCGGAATAGAGCGCATTTTCCGTCGTATAGGAAAACAGCCTCTGCAGCGTCTGCGCAAGATGTATCCCGCTCTCGTTCTGATAAGTTTCCGGATAGAATTCCTGCATGAACGCCGCACCTTCCTCTGTGGACGCCGTCTCTGCGGTGGCGATCAGCATGGGCGCCCAGCCCGTGCCTTCCGTGTGCAGCGCCAGGGGCGTGATTCCGCAGCTCTCAAGACGCTCGCAGCAGTCCCAGAACTCTTCCCACGTCTCCGGGAACCGCCCGATCCCCGCCTGTGCGAATAATTCTTCATTCCAGTACATCCCCGAGCAGGAGAATGCCGCCGTGCTGATCGGACTTAAGTAAATGCTCCCGTCCTCCTCGCTGCACGACTCAAGCACCGCAGGCTCGATCATCGCCATCCATTCCTCGTTCCCGTATATATAATCAGACAGCTCTTCGATCCGTCCGTCCTGTATCATCATATAGTAAAAAGACGGAAGCATCCGAAGATCCGTGATCACCGCCGGAAGCGTATCCGTCACATTCTGGCGCTTTAAGTTCTGCCGGTATTCCTCCTCCGTCTCCATGATCCAGTCCACATCCGCCTGCCATTTTCCGTCGTACATCTGGTTGAACGCGCGGATCACATTTTCCTCGTTGCGTATCCCCGTGGAAGAGTCCACAATCAGAGTGATCGGAATGGACACTTCTTCGTCTCCGCTCACGGTCTCCGTATCCGCCCCCGCACAGCCTGCCGCCGTCAGGGCCATGAGCAGCGCCGCAGCTCCCGCAGCTCTCATCCTCCTTTTATCCATCCCGCTGTTCCTCCTCTTTCTCCTGTATGTCCCCGCCGGGGATCCTGATCGTACACACCGTTCCTTCGTCCCCTGACTCACAGTAAAACGCCGCTCTGTCTCCGTATTTCAGGCGAAGCCGCATCAGGATGTTCATCACGCCGTACCCGTGCCGCTTATCCGGGAAGCAGTCTTTGAGTTCTGCCACAGGCAGGTCGTTCATACCGTTGATCTTTTCCGCCATCGCCGGATCCATGGGAGATCCGTTGTTCGACACACTCAGGTACAGGTCTCCCTCTTTTTCCTCTACCGTTATGACGATCCTGCCGCCCTCGAATATATCCTGGAATCCGTACTTCACCGCATTCTCCACGAGTGGCTGCAGGATCAGCTTCAGGACATATGTACCCGCGGCGTCCACCCGGCAGTCGATTTCACAGGTAAACAGATCCTGATTGCGGATCTGCTGGATCTCTATGTAGCTGCGGACATTTTCCAGCTCGTCCTCCACGGTCACGATCTCGCTCCCCTTGCTCAGCGACAGACGCAGGTATTTTGACAGCGCCTGGATCATCCGCATGGTCGTCTCTTCCTTATTGATCCGCGCAAGCATGTAGATCGTATCCAGTGTATTATAGAGGAAATGAGGATTGATCTGGCTGATCAGCATGTTCAGCTCCGTTGTCCGAAGTTCCTTCTCCTGCGCCTTGATCTCGTCGAGCAGCCGCCGGATATTCTGCAGCATCTCATTGTAAGAGTTCCCGATCTCATCCAGCTCTGTGTTCGTGTGCAGTTCTATCGTCCGCTCGAAATTCGTCCCGTCGAATCCGGCCATTGCCTCCCGGATCGTGCGGATCGGCTTTGTAAATCTCTTCGAGAAATAGATACTGATGACAAAGGCGGCCGCGGTCACGAGCAGATAGATCCCCGCCAGCACAAGAAAGACGGGGATGATCCCCTGGTTCAGCACCCGGTCCGGCACAAAGGAGAATACCGTCAGCCCGCTGCTTGCATCCCGGTACGCCGAGAGCACGCCGCCCTTCACCCGCTCCCCCGAAAGAAGCATCCCGGACGTACCTTCTCCGTCTCCCGCCCGCGCATCCGCGCCGACCATCTCCCCGATATCTTCCGGGACACTCTCCCCCTCGCGGAAAGTTCCCGGAGCCAAAGACAGGCATACCTGTCCCTCCCCGTCGACGATGCCGACAGCCGCCTCATCTTCCAGCTCCGGGCTGATCCCTGCGATCTCTCTTAAAAATCCGTCTTCCATCTTAAAGAACAGCATTCCCGGCTCATGGGCATACTCCAGACTTCTCACATATCTTCCGATAAACAGGGCGTCGTCTCCAGTCCCGAACAGAGTATCCTTCGTCCAGAACCACTTTGTCCTGGAATACTCCTCTCCCAGATACCGCTCGAATCCGCTCTCCTCTACATCCTCATATGAGACGTCGGAGTAAGACCTGCTGTATACATTTCCCTTATTGTCCACGTAACAGTAATCCGCCACATAATCAAGGTCGATATACGCAAAGTACTTGCTCAGGGCGATGTGCCTGACATCCTCCAGTCCCTGTGTCCGAAGGCTCTGCTGCACATCGTCGTAGAGGATGCACTCTGCGGTCGTCTCATCCGTCCTGCGGAACATATTTTCCAGGGCAAGCCCCATCCGCTCGGTCATAAACTCATATTTGTCTATAATAGATCTCGTCAGCCTGTCCCGCACACTGAGCCCTACGCCCAGGCTGGACAGCAGAAGCGCCAGCCCCAGGAGGGCCGCCGTATACTTCAGATACCGTCTCTGTATGCCTGATCTCTTCCCGTCCTTTCTCACCGTTCTCCCCGCCTTTTTCCTTATGTTTCGTATTCCTTCCGGTATTCGCTCGGCAGTTTCCCCGTATACTGCTTGAACAGATGGGAGAAGTAAGAAGGATTATGGATTCCCACTGCGTCGCAGATCTCCCCGATGCTCCCGCTTCCCGACTCCAGCAGTTCCCTTGCTTTCTCCATCCTCTTCTCCATCAGGTATTTCTTGAATGTCATATGAAATGTATTCTTGAACACTCTGCCGAAATACACCGGATTCAGATAAATGTGCGCCGCCACGGAAACGATGGAGAGGTCCTCTTCCTGCAGATGCTCCTGGATATAAGACACCGCCTCTGATATATATTCCCGGAAATATCCCGTCTCGTCCTCCGCCGCTTCCTTTTCCCTCGCCTCTACGGCGTCACACAGGATCCGGTAGCAGACGTCCACCGCTTTCGCCGCGTTCAGGTTCTCAAGATTGTAGTAGTAATTGCGGAACTTTTCCTTCATATCCTCCGTAAGCCCATAGGTATCCTGCAACATAAATTCCGTCCGAAGCATCACCCGGTGCAGATATTTACACTGCTGCTCCTCGTCATCCGGAAGACTGTAGATAAGCTGGATAAAGGCTTCTTTGAGCTCTTTTTTGCTGTTCCTGCGCACCGCGCCCGCGATCAGGCTGTCCATGTCAGCCCGTCCGTTCATATCCAGAGCCGGATCCTCCGCCGGGGATACCTCCTCCGATACGGTAAATGCGCTTGCGCCGGATATGCTCGCCATCCCGAACAGCCGCTGCGCCTCGGCGAAGCTCCGCTGTATCCCGGCGATCGTTTTATACGGCTTTGAAATTGCCGCCACTACGGGGCTTTTCTCATCCTCCTTCACATGCTCCAGTATTTCTTTGAGCGTCCGGACCGCATCTTTCTTTGCTGTACGGATGATAAACGAGCTTTCTTCCCCGCCGCCTTCCGTCCTCCAGAAGAAGAACCTGCCTCCTATCACTTCCTCAAGCCTCCGGATAAGAGCGAAGCGGGACGCCTCGTAGTCCAGAGGATTGGTGATCTTGTAAGCAAGGTCAATGTCTACGCACACGGTGATGAACCGTTCGTCATTTCCCGGCACATCTCCCAGCATCCGGAATACCTCTTCTATCTTCTCCTGAGGGATACGGTTCTGCACATACTTCTGGACGACCACCTGCAGGAAGCTGTTCCGGTCCTTCACCAGAAGCTGCTCCCAGCTCTCATACTTTGCTTCGTGCTCCATCCTCTCCATACAGGACTGATACGCACTCTTCATCGTCTCCTGGAGTTTCTCATCCTCAATGGGCTTTAACAGGTAGGCGAACGCCCCCAGGTCACACGCCTGCTGCGCATAGTCAAAGTCCCGGTACGCGCTCAGCACGATAAACAGACACTCCAGGTCCGTCTTCTGGATCTCCTCCATCACCATCAGCCCCGTGATCTGCTTCATGCGGATATCCGTCAGCACCACATGAGGCTTCACCTCCTGTATTACCTGGAGCGCCTGTTCCCCGCTCTGGGCAGATCCCGCCACCTCAAATCCCATGCTCTTCCAGTCGTATGTATCGATCAGCCCTTTCAGCAGGATCGGTTCGTCGTCTACAATTACCAGCTTTAATAATCTCATATCATTCTCCAGTCCGTACACTGAGTCTATCTTAACATATTACAGGTCTATTTTAATCTTTAATTCTCAGAAGACATTATCAAAAAACATACCTGTCATGCAAAATAAAAAACTTTAGACTATGACAAAGACAGCCTTACACTGAAAAATGCAGATGCGCTACTGACGGTCCGTGGATGCAAAGGCTCAACAGCATGAAAAAAGCGCCCGGAAGATTTCTCCTCCGGGCGCTTCCTCTCATTCCTGTGAAATTATCCGTATACCTTCAAAACTACATACAAAGAAATCTCTACATCACTTACCTATTCCCGCTTTGGTTATGCCCTCGACCTATTAGTAACAGTCAGCTCCATGTGTTACCACACTTCCACCTCTGCCCTATCTACCTCGTCGTCTTCAAGGGGTCTTACTAACTTGACGTTATGGGATATCTCATCTTGAGGGGGGCTTCACGCTTAGATGCCTTCAGCGTTTATCCCTTCCCGGCTTGGCT
>DWUU01000050.1 GCA_019120575.1 Candidatus Mediterraneibacter quadrami | reverse complement strand
TGTTATTTATCGCCATTGTTGCCTTTGTGTCCGCAGTCATGGTTATCGGACTAAAACTTATCAGCACGATATGGGACGACGCAGAAGTCTATAATGATCTACGGCGATTGGGAATGAAACGCAAAAAGATTAAAGGACTTATTACAAAACAAATGCTATTCGTCTATTTTATTCCCACTGTACTTGGCTGTATCATTGGAGCCTTTACGACATACCGCATTATGCTGGTGTCCGGCATTATTTACATTGGTGAAACAATGCAGTTCGTTGGTTGTGTGTGCGGCTTGGTGCTGATAATCCAGATTGCTGTTTTCTTTATTCTACGTTCAAGAATTATGCGTAGTTACACATGATATTAAAGACTATTTAAAAACGCTCCGCATGTCATAAACAGAAATCCCGGCTTGACGCAGTATACCCGCATGGGTATAATATGGGTATACCCCTATAGGTATAAAGCGGAGGTTTCATTATGAACAAATTTATTGAAAAAACAGAGGCTTTCATGGAACTGGGCGGGATCCGGAAAGACATCGCCTTCCTCGTCCTTGGCGGCCTGTCCCTTATCATCAGCCTGTTCGACCTGATCCCCCTGCCCTTTGATGCGGCCTGGATTGCAATCATTCTCTGCGGCATCCCGATTATAATGGAAGCGGTCATCGGACTTATCACTGCCTTTGACATCAAGGCTGACGTGCTCGTCTCCCTGGCTCTCATCGCATCCGTCTGCATCGGCGAGGATTTTGCCGCAGGCGAAGTGGCTTTCATCATGCAACTTGGCGCGCTGCTCGAAGATCTGACTGTTGCCAGGGCCAGAGCCGGGATTGAGAAGCTGGTCCATCTGACGCCCCGGAGCGCGCGGGTCATTACGGACGATTCAGAGAAGATCATTCCCGCCGACCAGGTAGCGATCGGCGACAGGATCCGGGTCTTTCCCGGCGAGACCGTTCCGGTGGACGGCGTGATCCTTTCAGGCCAGACGTCCATCAACCAGGCTGTCATGACGGGCGAGTCGCTCCCGGTCGACAAAGCCGCCGGCGACGATGTATCTTCCGGCACAGTGAACCAGTTCGGCGCGTTTGTGATGAGAGCCACGAAAGTCGGCGAAGACAGCTCCATCCAGCGGATGATCCGGCTCGTGCAGTCCGCCGATGCGGGAAAGGCCAAAATTGTCGGGCTGGCGGACAGATGGGCTACCTGGATCGTCGTCATCGCCCTCTCTGCCGCGGCCCTCACCTGGATATTCACAGACGAGATCATCCGGGCGGTCACCATTCTCGTCGTGTTCTGCCCCTGCGCGCTGGTGCTCGCAACGCCCACCGCGATCATGGCGGCCATCGGGAATGCCACAAAGCACGGCTTTCTGGTCCGGGAAGGGGACGCCCTTGAAAGACTTGCCGCGGTCACGAAGATCACGTTCGACAAGACCGGCACCCTTACCTGCGGCACGCCAAAAGTAACCGCGGTCCGGTCTGTGTCCGACTTCACGGAAGAAGAAATTTATTCATTTGCCGCTGCAGCCGAGCAGATGAGCGAACATCCGCTTGGGAAAGCGGTCGTCCACTGCTATGGCCGGAAACCCGCCGCCTGCAGTCATTTTCAAATGAGTCCGGGCGAAGGCGTCACCGCCGTGATTGAGGGAAAAGTTGTAAAAGCAGGGAATCTGAAGCTTCTGAACGGAATGATGATCTCAAAAGAACTTGCCGCCGGCGCCGGCGCTTATCTGAAGAAAGGAAGTACCGTGATTTACATCGTCATCGATGAGGTTCCGGCAGGATATCTTGTTCTGTCCGACACGTTAAGAGAAGAAAGCAAAGACATGATCGCGGCCCTCGGCCGAATCGGCGTCCGGCCCGTTCTCCTGACCGGGGACAATCAGCACGCCGCCAATGCGATCGCGGGCCAGCTCGGGATCCGGGATGTACATGCCGGTTGTCTGCCGGAGGATAAACTGGACCGGATTGCCGCTTATCAGCGGGAAGGCAATGCGGTCTGCATGATCGGCGACGGCATCAACGACGCACCGGCGCTTAAAATGGCCGACGTGGGCATCGCCATGGGCGGGATCGGCAGCGACATTGCGGTAGATGCCGCAGATATCGCCCTTGTCGATGACGAGATCCGCGAGCTTCCCCACCTGCTGTCGCTCTCCAGACGGATGATGACGACCATCAAAGTGAACCTTACATTCTCCATGGGCCTCAATTTCCTTGCCATCGCCCTCGCCATCACCGGACTTCTCGGCCCCGTGATCGGCGCACTGGTCCACAATGCAGGCTCGGTGCTGGTCATCATCAATTCCGCCCTGCTCCTGAACTGGAAGAAGAAATAATATTTTTCAGTTCTGTCTGACCTGCTTGTTTTGATAGCGTCAGTATAGTACAATCAAAACAAGATTTATGTGGTTATTGCAACAAAAAGGAGAGGTTCCATGAATTTCCTGAAAAATCCGATCTTTAACGGGATCACTGAAGAGGAATATAACGAACTTGCGGCCCCGGGCTGCACCCGGACGTCCCGGTATGCGAAAGACCAGGCCGTCTTCTCCACCGGCGATCAGACAACTGCGTTCGGCATCCTCCTGTCCGGGGAACTGCATATCGAAAACATCGACCTGTGGGGGAACCGCATCATCCTCCACAACATTTCCGCAGGAGAAGCCTTCGCCGAGACCTACGCCCTCAGCCGCATCCCGATGATGGTGGACGTCACCGCCTCCCGGGACAGCGAGATCCTCTTCCTGGATCTGGAAAAACTGCTGGATGCCAGAAACAGCAGCCGGCTATGGCACACAAAACTGCTCCACAACCTGCTACAGCTCTCCGCCGCCAAAAACATCGCCTGGTCCAACCGGATGCTCTGCATCTCCTCCCGGCACATCCGCACCCGCATCATGACCTATCTGTCAGCCGAGGCGGTCCGGTCCGGGAGCCGGGAAGTCACCATCCCCTTCAACCGCCAGCAGATGGCGGACTACCTGAACGTAGACCGGAGCGCACTGTCAAAAGAACTGGGAAAAATGCGGGATGAAGGGATCCTGGAATTCCGGAAGAACCGGTTCAGATTAATATGATCTGTCAAAAAGGAGAAAGAAATATGTTCAAGAATAAAATCGCCGTCATCACCGGCGGCGCACAGGGGATCGGCAGATGCATCGCCGATGAATTCAGGAAACAGGGCGCTTCCGTCTGCATCATCGACAAACAGCCCAATGAATATTTCGTTGGAGATATCAGCAGCGAACAGGTGCTCCGGGATTTCGCCGGAAAAGTCATCGCCGAATACGGGCGCATCGACTACCTGATTAATAATGCTATCCCGCTGTCAAAAGGCCTTAATGCCTGCACGTATGACGAATTCAACTACGCCCTCCGGGTCGGCGTTACCGCGCCCTTCTTCCTAACAAAACTTTTCATGCCCTACTTCGGCAAAGGGGCGGCTATCGTAAATATCTCATCCTCCCGCGACCGGATGAGCCAGCCGGACACCGAAAGCTATACCGCCGCAAAAGGCGGCATCGCTGCGCTGACCCACGCCATGGCCGTCACACTCGCCGGGAAAGTCCGCGTCAATTCCATCTCGCCGGGCTGGATCGACACCTCGTACAGAGAATACTCCGGCCCGGACGCTTCCCAGCACCCGGCGGGCCGGGTGGGGAACCCGATGGATATCGCCAATATGGTGCTCTTCCTCTGCTCGGATAAAGCAGGGTTCATCACAGGAGAAAATGTATGTATCGATGGCGGGATGACACGGCAGATGATCTATCATGATGATTACGGGTGGGAGTTGAAGGGGGAATAGCAAAAGGGCCATGCTATTCGCATGGCTCTTTAAGTCACCTTATCTAATTCATACATCAGAAGATGCACTTATCATATGGACATCTCCAGATAATGTCTCAGTACTTTATCACATTTCATTAATTCGGCATATTTTAGAAGCCGGTTCAGATCCCGATCTTATCTATAAAGATAGTTTTTAAGAATCTCCCGGGTTTCTTCAATAACGACTTTCTCCCTGTAAAACAGTGAAATTTTGAGCCAGCTTATTCTCAAATACCTTGTGTGGCTTCCCGTGTAGATATTCCGGCTTTTTCGGACGTACAATCGCATACAGCCCCATCTCTGTATTCATATACTTATGGATGGTGATCGGACTGTAATGGAAGCCTTTGCGTGCCAGATAAACGGTCATG
>DWUU01000008.1 GCA_019120575.1 Candidatus Mediterraneibacter quadrami | reverse complement strand
TTGCAATAATTGAATTATTTGCCGGTACGAAACGATACCAGAACCGGAACATATTATCATCAATAGTATAAACAGACTTTCTCGAAGCCTTTTCTCCATAAGGCGTTTCCTTTTGTACAAGTCCGAGAGCAATCAGATTTTTCAGATAAGTGGCACAGACACTGGTATCTTCGCCAACTTTTGTTGAAATTTCCACCATTCGAGAGGCGCCATTGGCAATCGCTGTAATAATTGCATTGTATAATGCCGGTTCACGCACTTCCTGTTTCAACAAATTCTCCGGTTCCTCATATAACGATGAAGCAGGGTTTAAAAATGTGTTCTTTATGTTATCTGAAATACTGAGTTTATCATCCATTTGCAACAGGTACTGCGGCGTACCGCCTACAATTCCATAAATTAAAGCTTTATCTTCATCAGAAAAATTTTTGAAATAACGGCAGGTATCTTCAAAATCAAAAGGTAATATTTTCATCTGCGCAGTTCTTCTGCCATACAATGGAGCTTTATATGCTAATACATGGTCTTCCATATAAGACATGGAAGATCCGCAGAGAATCAACATCAACTTAGACGTATCTTTATATTTATCAATTAAAAGCTGGAGCGTGGATGCAAGGCTCTTTGATGTTCTGGCAACATAAGGATACTCGTCGACTGCAAGGATCAGACGCTCCTTTTCAGCCATTTGAAATACATATTCCAATGCCGCCTGAAATGATAAAAATGCTGTATCTGCCTGAAGTCCATGACTGCACTCCATAATGTTTTTGCTGAAGTTTTCCAGATTCTGTTTAGCGTTACTTTCAACCCCCATAAAATAGATTGCTTTTTTATCACTGATAAACTGATTGATAAGCGCAGTTTTCCCTACACGACGACGCCCATAGATAACTGCAAACTCAAATTTATCTGACATATATAATTTATTCAATACGGACAATTCATGCTCTCTGCCAATAAACATTCTTCTGCCTCCCAGTTCATATTAAATATAATATACTACTGCATTGCGTTTTAGTCAATTACGTTTTACTAAATTTAAAATTACAATAACCTGCCGTGTTTATTGACAAACCCGCCTCAAATTGCTAAGATTTTTCAGATGTATTCTGATTACATGCAATATTTACGAAAGAAAGGATCTGTTATCATGAACCCTCTTAAAAAAGCGTACTGCAGGACCTTTCAGACAGGACTGAAAATAGCTCTGCCCTTCCTGCCCTACCGTAAACCGAAGATCACCGGAAGTGTGAAGTCTCTGCCGGAAGTCATCCGGAAGAAAAAATGCACCAAAGCGCTGATCATCACAGACGCCGGAATCCGGAACCTGGGACTTACCCGCCGTCTGGAAAAGGCGCTTGCAGACAATGATATCCCATTCTGTATTTATGACAAAACCGTTGCGAATCCGACGACCGTCAATGTATCCGAAGCGATCGAACTCTATCAGGAAAATGACTGCGACTGCATCATCGGCTTCGGCGGCGGGTCCAGTATGGACTGCGGGGACCGGAAGTGAGACGACCCTTGCGGCGGTGATCACGGACGCAGAGACCCGCTACAAATACGCGATCAATGATTTTCCACTGATCCCGCGGTATGCGGTGCTGGACCCGAAGGTGACGCTCAGTCTTCCGCCCTTTATCACCGCGACCACCGGTATGGACGCGCTGACCCATGCGGTGGAGGCTTATATCGGGAATTCCACGACATATGGAACGCGAAAGGACGCGCTGCTGGCCGTGAAACTGATCTTTGAAAACATTGATACAGCCTATACGGACGGCTCCAATGTGGAGGCCCGCCGCAATATGCTCCACGCCTCCTTCTATGCAGGGTGTGCCTTCACCAAGTCCTATGTGGGATATGTGCACGCCATCGCCCATTCCCTTGGCGGCGAGTACAACGTGCCCCACGGCCTTGCGAACGCGGTGATTCTTCCCATGATCCTGGAGGCGTACGGGAAAACCATTCACAAGAAGCTGGCACGCCTGGCCCGTGAAGCCGGCGTTGCAGACGCGGATACGCCCGTGGACGAGGCGGCGGCACAGTTCATTCAGGCCATTAAAGATATGAAGAAACGGTTCGGCATCGGGGATACGATTCCGGAGATCCGGGAGACCGATATCCCGAAGCTTGCCCACTATGCAGACAAAGAAGCCAATCCCCTCTATCCGGTGCCGGTGCTGATGAACGCATCGGAACTTGAACCGTTCTATTACATGCTGATGAAAGGAGAAGACGAAAATGACGGAACAGGAAATTAATGCCATCGTTGCGGCGCAGCGGAAATATTTTCAGACCGGAGCGACCCTTCCGGTCAGCTTCAGGATCGACGCGCTTCGAAGACTCTATGACGCAGTCTCCGGCAGTGAGAATGAGATCCATGATGCACTGCGGAAAGACCTGGGGAAAAGCGGATTTGAAAGTTATATGTGCGAGACCGGGCTGGTGCTGGAGGAGATCAGCTACATGCTGAAACATGTCCGCCGTTTCGCCGGGGAGAAACGGGTCCGCACGCCCCTCGCCCAGTTCCATTCAAGAAGTTATAAGAAGCCTTCGCCCTACGGTGTGACGCTGATCATGAGCCCGTGGAATTACCCGTTCATGCTCACCCTGTCCCCGCTCGTGGATGCGCTGGCGGCCGGGAATACGGCCGTGGTCAAACCGAGCGCCTATTCTCCAAACACGAGCGAGGTGATCCGGCAGATCCTTACGAAATGCTTTGAGCCTCAGTATGTGTCGGTCGTGACCGGCGGGCGGGCGGAAAACACCTGCCTTCTGCACGAGCACTTTGACTATATTTTCTTTACAGGCAGTCAGTCTGTGGGGAAGGAAGTCATGCGAAGCGCCGCGGATCATCTGACGCCGGTGACGCTTGAACTGGGCGGCAAAAGCCCCTGCATTGTCGATCAGACCGCGAATATCAGACTGGCGGCGAGGCGGATCGTGTTCGGGAAGTATCTGAACTGCGGCCAGACCTGTGTGGCGCCGGACTATATCTACTGCCACCGCTCCGTCCGGGACCGGCTGATCAAAGAAATCGGGAAACAGATCCGCAGACAGTTCGGCAAAAAGCTCCTTGATAATAAGAACTATGGCAAGATCATCAATGAGAAGCATTTCGACCGGATTCTGGGACTGATCGATAAAGAAAAAGTAGTTTTTGGAGGGAATTCCGACCGGGATGCGCTTCGGATCGAACCGACGGTCATGGATAATGTGACATTTTCAGACGCTGTCATGCAGGAGGAGATCTTCGGACCGGTTATGCCAATCCTCACCTTTGACAGCCTGGACGAAGTGATCCGCAATGTCAACGCCATGCCCCACCCGCTGGCCCTTTACCTGTTTACATCCAGCAAAGCGGCGGCGAAAAAAGTTACCGCACGGTGCGGATTCGGCGGCGGATGCATCAACGATACGATTATCCATCTTGCGACAACGGAAATGGGATTCGGCGGATTCGGCGAGAGCGGCATGGGCTCTTACCATGGAAAGACCGGCTTTGATACATTTACCCACTATAAGAGCATCGTGGATAAAAAGACCTGGCTCGATCTTCCCATGCGCTATCAGCCCTACCGGAAAATGCACGAGAAAATGGTGCGGTTTTTCCTGAAATAAGAGATTATTATTTTACTTCAACAAGCTCGATCCGGAAGTTCAGTTCTTTCCCGGCCATTTCATGGTTCGCGTCAAATGTGATGGTTGTCTCATCTTTGGCTGTCACTTTGACCGGGAAAGGCTGTCCGAACTGATTGGTCAGATAAACCTGCTGTCCGGCTTGCAGTTCTTCAGAACCCGGAAGCTGTTCGATCTCAACGGTAAACACTGCAGCCGGATCAGGCATGCCGTAGGCTTCTTCCGGCATCAGGTGTATATCTACTGTCTGGCCGACTTCCATGTCAGCCACAGCTTTGTCAAATCCCAGGATCATCTGTCCTGCGCCGCATACAAACTCCAGCGGCTCACCCCGGTCATAGGAAGAATCAAACTGTGTCCCGTCATTGAATGTTCCCCTGTAGTGGGCGCGGCATGTCTTTCCTACATTTTTTCCCTCAAAAGCCGGTCTGGAAGAACCGCATCCCCCACCGCAGCTGCTTCCGCATCCGCCGCCGCAGGAATGTCCCTCATCATGACCGCCGCAGTCGTGCCCTTCTTCGTGATGATGGTCGCAGTTGGCGCCTGTGGATACCAGTTCGCCTCTAAGATATGCTTCCACTGCTTCGTCTGTATTTCCCTCTGCACCGGCGCACAGTTCCACGCCTGCTTCCGCGAGAGCCGCCTGTGCCCCGCCGCCGATGCCGCCGCAGATCAGCACATCCACCTCCTGTCCGGCCAGAAGTCCGGCAAGGGCGCCGTGTCCGCTTCCATTGGACCCGATCACTTCACTGGATACGACTTTGTTATCCTCCACTTCGTAAACCTTAAACTGCTCTGTCCGTCCGAAATGCTGAAAGACATTTCCATTGTCATAAGTTACTGCTATTTTCATTTTTCATCCTCATCTTTCTTTTATTTTTGTGCACTGCTATTTTATCATAACGTTCCTGCCTGTACCAGTCTTTCCCGAAAACCCTGGAAATTTCATCTTCAAAAATGAACAGAATCTCTTTATAATGAGATACAGAAGTATAGAAAGGAATCCAGAATATGCAGTTTACCGTACCTGATTATTATAAACAATTTACCTGCACCGCCGGTCAGTGTCCGGCCACCTGCTGTGCCGGCTGGCAGATCCAGATCGATCCGGCGTCACTGAAGAAATACCGGAAGGCAAAAGGGCCGTTAAAAAACAGGCTGAGAAATGAGATCGACTGGGATGGAAAATGTTTCCGCCGGTACGGCGGCCGCTGCGCGTTTCTTAATGAAGACGATCTATGCGATCTGTATCTGGAAGGCGGCGGTGAGAAGGCATTCTGCCGGACATGCCGGACCTATCCCCGCCATATCGAGGAATTCGAGGGGCTGCGCGAGATCTCCCTGTCCCTCTCCTGTCCGGCCGCCGCGGAGATTATCCTGGGAAGGCCTGAACCAGTCCGGTTCCTTCATGCAGAGGATCCGGACAAAGGAGAACCCCAGCCGGATGCGTATGATGATTTTGATTACTTTCTCTTTACAAAGCTTGAGGACGCCCGGGAAGTCCTGTTCCAGATCCTGCAGGACCGCGCGCATCCTGTGAATATCCGCGCGGCGGCCGCCCTTGCATTCGCCCATGATCTTCAGGAGCGGATCGACCACGGGGCGCTCTACGATGCGGACCGCCTCCTGGAGCGATATAAAGGAGAAAATGTATGGAACTGGTTTGAAAACCGCCTGGAACTTCTGGCATCTGAGGAAGATCACGCACAGAAACGCCGGGAGACGCTTCGGAAGCTCTTAGAGGTCCTGGACCGGCTTGAAATCCTTCAGGATGACTGGGAGCCGCAGATCCACAAAGCCGGACAGGTCCTTACAGAATACAGCAGCCGCACGGATAACACAGAAGCCGATCCGGACTTTTCCGCCCTGTTTTCCGATGAGACCGCTGAACAGATCCTGGTCTATTTTGTGTTCACCTATTTCTGCGGCGCGGTCTATAATTATAATGCATACGGCAAGATGAAGTTTGCACTTGCCGGTATGATCCTCATCCGGGAGCTTCTTCGCGCGCAGTGGATTTCAGATTCCGAAGGGACCGGCAGACCGGAGCTCTTCCGGACTGCATACCGCTATTCCCGCGAGATCGAACACTCGGATTTCAACAAAGTCCAGATGGAGGATCTGCTCAGTGATGAGATAGAATTCCCGCTTGAAGATCTGCTCCGCCTTCTGTAAAAAATAAGCCATGTACCGCTTGTCCGCCGTACATGGCTTTGTTTTTTCATGACAGATTGCCGGAGCTATTCTTCTTCCGGAGTCCTTCCCCGGAGTCTCTGATAATAGAACCGGAGTTTTCCGACCAGCAGCGTCAGATACCGCAGGACCGGTTCTGTAGCGATGGCAAATACAACAAACAGCATAATGCATTCCATCGTCATTCCCGTAATAGCAAACAGGTCGTTCAGATAAATGCTGCAGAACAGAAGTCCCAGGATGCATCCGCCCAGGATGGCGGCGCGGAACTTGTTCATCGGCGCGCTGATCTTGTAGAGGATCATGAATCCGACGATGGCCAGCAGCATGGTCGCTGCCGTCGAGATGTCCGTTGAATTTACGCCGAATGTTCTTCCGAAGATCACCAGGGCACCCACGGCAAGTGCATCCGTGATGGCCGCCGGGAGGGCTTTCAGGAATACGTTCGTCAGGAAATGTCCCCGGATCAGGTTCTTATTGGACTCCATGGCCAGGAAGAAGGCCGGAATGCCGATCGTAAACATACTGATCAGTGAGATCTGGGACGGTTCCAGCGGGTAAGTAAACATAAATACTACGGAGATCAGACTCAGCAGGAAGGAAAAGATATTCTTCACAAGGAAAAGCGTCGCGGAGCGCTGGATGTTGTTGACCACTCTTCTTCCTTCCAGCACGACCTCAGGCATACACGAGAAATCCGATTCCAGGAGCACAAGCTGGGACGCCTGCGCCGCGGCCTCGCTTCCTGATGCCATGGCGATGCTGCAGTCCGCATCCTTGAGCGCCAGGACGTCATTGACGCCGTCTCCGGTCATGGCTACCGTGTGTCCGGCGTTTTTCAGGATCCGGACAAACCTCCGTTTCTGATTGGGCGTAACGCGGCCGAATACGGTGTTGTGGAGCAGCGCCTCTGCCAGCGCGTTCTCATCGTCCAGTTCGGAGGCGTCCACATATCGGTCCGCATTTCTGATGCCGGCCTGTTTCGCCACTTTCGATACGGTTACCGGATTATCTCCGGATATAACTTTCACTTCCACGCCCTGTTCCGCGAAATATTCAAAAGTCTCTTTCGCGGCCTCGCGGATCGGGTTTGCCAGAAGCACGAATCCGAGCGGTGTGACCGCGTGGTCCAGCGGCTTCCCGTCGATCTTCCCGTCATATGTCCCGAAGACAAGCACGCGGGCTCCGGTGGAGGCGTGTTCCGTGATCTCCTCTTCATATTCATCGAACCGGTCCTTCAGGACGAACTCCGGCGCCCCCAGTACATAAGCGCCGTCTTCAAACGTGACGCTGCTGTACTTTGTGGCGGATGAGAATCCGGTCATGGATACCGGCTTCTTCCCCGAAGCGGTTGTGAAGTATTCTTTAATGGCGGCCATGGTAATGTTGTCTTTTGTCATGGCTGCGGCAAAATCGCCGATCAGGGTCCGGAGCGGTTCCATGGATTCTTTATCATATTCATCTGTCTCGATCACATCCTGCACCTTCATGGTATTCTCCGTGATGGTGCCGGTTTTATCCACACACAGCACATCCACCCGGGCCAGTGTCTCGATACATTTCATATCGTGGAGCAGAACCTTCTTCTGCGCCAGCCGGACTGCGCTCACCGCAAGGGCCACACTGGCGAGCAGGTAGAGCCCCTCCGGGATCATGCCAATCACCGCGGCGACCATGGATGTAATGCTCTCCCGGAAATTGTCATGCTGGAAGAAAAACGCCTGGCAGAACAGGATGATGCCGATCGGGATGATCGCGATGCCCACGCATTTAACCAGCTTATCCAGAGATCGGATCATTTCCGACTGTTCGCCGGACTGCATCTCTTTCGCCTGGAGCGTCAGTTTCGAGATATAGGAGTCCGCGCCCACCCGGTCCAGCCTTGCATGGCACTGGCCGGACACAATAAAGCTTCCGGACATGAGCCGGTCCCCTTTACGCTTGGTGATCTCGTCCGATTCACCGGTCAGGAGGGATTCGTTTACCTGAACTTCGCCGGCGCTCACGACCGCATCCGCGCACACCTGGTTCCCGGCTTTGAAGATGACGATGTCATCAAGCACCAGCTTCTCGGCGTCGATGACAGAACGCTTCCCGTCCCGGACAACAGCCGCATGGGGCGCGTTCAGCATGGTCATCTTGTCCAGCACCTGCTTCGCCCGGATCTCCTGGACGATTCCGATCAGCGTGTTGGCCACAATGACAATCATGAAAGCAAGGTCTCTCCAGGATCCTACCAGGATAAGCAGGATGGCAAGGATGGTAAATATAAGGTTAAAGTAAGTGAAGACATTTTCATGGATGATCTCTTTCGTCGTCCTGGACGGCGGTTCCACGGAACGGTTGACCCAGCCGTGCAGGTAGTGTTCCTGCACCTGCTGGGCCGTCAGGCCGGTCCTGTAGTCCGGTTCATACCGGGTGGTCGGTATCCTTCTGTCTCTCTTCTCCTCTGTCTGTACTGCTTTTCTTCCTGGCATAGTATCCCTTCGATTTCTTTCGTAATATCTTATTTATTCTTCTTCAGTAACAGGCGGATCCCTTTCATAATCTGGATGATCGGGATATTCGCCGCCGCCAGACCGTATACGGTGAACAGCTGTGTCAGCGTCAGCGTCTGGACTTTGAATACGTTGTGAAGTCCCGGTACCATTACAACCGCGGTGATCAGCACGATGCCGATCACGAATGCCCCGATCAGGAACTTGTTGTTCACGACTTTGCGTGTGAATACAACCGGTCTGTCGGATTTACAGTTAAATCCGTGGAACAGACGTGCGGAACAGAGTGTTGCAAATGCCATGGTGCTTCCGAGGAGCGCGTTGTTCCCGTGGTAGCCGATCATAAATGCGATCATCGTCGTAACGGCGATGGAAAGGCCTTCCGTACCGATCTTGAAGAGGAAGTCTCTTGTCAGGATCGATTCGTTCATCGGACGGGGTTTCTCATTCATCACGTCTTTTGAGCCCGGCTCAAGTCCCAGAGCGATCGCCGGGAGACTGTCGGTCAGCAGATTGATAAACAGCAGGTGCACCGGTGCGAACGGCACGGGCAGCGCCATGATGGATGCATAGAGCACCGCCAGGATCGCGCCGAAGTTGCCGGACAGCAGGAACTGGATGGACGCCTTGATATTGCGGTAAATATTTCTTCCGTTTTCCACGGCCTTTACGATGGTGGCAAAATTGTCGTCCGTCAGGACCATCGCCGCCGCGTCTTTGGATACCTCGCTGCCGGTGATGCCCATGGCTACACCGATGTCCGCCTGCTTCAGAGCCGGTGCATCGTTGACGCCGTCGCCGGTCATGGATACGATATTCCCCTTGTCCTGCCATGCACGCACGATGCGGATCTTATGTTCCGGTGATACACGCGCATAGACGGAAATGCCTTCCACGAAACTTTTAAGTTCTTCATCGGACATCTTGTCGATCTCTGCGCCCTCGCAGGCTTCGGATTCATTTTCCAGGATGCCGATCCGTTTTGCGATGGCCGCGGCTGTGACTTTGTGGTCGCCGGTGATCATAATCGGACGGATGCCCGCGCGCTTACATTCCGCAACCGCTGCTTTTGACTCTTCACGCGGCGGATCCATCATGGCGATCAGACCGGTGAAGATCAGGTCATACTCGTCATCCAGCGTAAGTTCTTCTTCGTCGGATACAACTTTGTAGCCGAACGCCAGGACACGCAGGCCCTCTCTTGAGAACCGCTGGTTCTGGTCTTCGATCTTCTTCCGGTCGTCCGCCGTAAGGGGACGGATCTCGCTGCCGATCTGGATCAGCGTCATCCGGTCAAGCAGCACGTCTACCGCACCCTTGATAAGCATGGTCGGGATGCCTTCCATGGTGTGCTTGGTGGACATGAGCTTCCGGTCGCTGTCGAACGGGTTCTCGCTCTCGCGCGGATATTTCCGGCGCACCTCCTCGGGATCAAGCCCCAGGCGGCTTCCGAGATTGATCAGCGCGGTCTCGGTCGGGTCGCCGATCTCCACGCCGTCCGTATTCTTCGAGTCATTGCAGAGCATACTGCTGATCAGCAGGCGGCTCTGGGACGGATCATTAATATCCACATCCGCCGCTTTGATACATTTGTCATCTACATAATAATCTTCTACGGTCATCTTGTTCTGGGTCAGGGTGCCTGTCTTGTCCGAACAGATGACGGAAACGCTTCCCAGTCCTTCCACAGCCTGAAGCTTACGCATGATGGCGTGCTCCCTGGCCATCTTCTGCGTACCGAAGGAAAGAACGATGGTTACAATGGAGCTCAGGGCTTCCGGGATCGCCGCTACCGCGAGGGCTACTGCGAAAAGGAAGGCGTCTCCGATATTGTCGCCCCTGAAAATGCTGATGCCGAATAGGATCGCACAGAATACGAGGATAAGGATGGACAGTTTCTGTCCGAACTGATCCAGGTTGATCTGCAGCGGCGTCCGCTTCTCAGACGTCGTTTTCAGCAGGCTTGCGATCTTGCCGACCTCGGTCTCCATACCGATGCCGGTTACGACAAAGGCGCCGCGCCCGTATGTGACAAAGCTGCCGGAGTAAACCATGTTCAGCCGGTCGCCAAGAGGCACTTCGTCTTCTTTAATCACTTCGGTCGTCTTCTCAACACCGAGGCTTTCACCCGTCAGTGCGCTCTCATCCACTTTCAGGCTTGCACATTCGGTCAGACGTCCGTCCGCCGGGATATAATCGCCTGCGTCCAGCATCACGATGTCTCCGACCGTTACTTCTGACGACGGGATCTGTACCACATTTCCGCACCGGAGCACCTTGGCTTCCGGGCCGGACAATTTCTTCAGACTGGCCAGCGACTGCTCCGCTTTCACCGTCTGTACGGTACCCAGGATCGCATTCATCGTGATAACGATCAGGATGACGAGGGCGCTTTCCACGTCGCCCATGAATCCGGATGCGATCGCTGCAATGATCAGGATAATGACCAGGAAGTCTTTGTACTGCTCAAGGAAGATCTGAAGAACGGTCTTCTTCTTCCCTTCCACCAGTTCGTTGGGGCCGTACTTTTCCTGATGTTCCATTACCTGTTCTTCGGTGAGCGGTTCCAGGGAACCGTTGATCTTCATGATCGTCTCTTCACCGGATAATTGATAATACTGTTTCATCTCTTCTCCTCCTGCAAAGTGTCTGGTGCAATAAAAAATGAGACTTCTATTGCACAACATTTTTATGTACAATAAAAGTCTCACTGTTTAATCACGATACGGACGGATAAACCGTCGTACTGACGACATCGCAAACGCTTACGTCATAAGCGCCAGTTACTCCCTTTTACCAAAGTTTACTATAATAGAATCTCCGGTTTGTGTCAACGGGTTTTACTGTAATTTCACAATTTATACGATGCCCTGTGCCTCCATTGCATCTACAACTTTCTCGAATCCGGCAATGTTCGCGCCTACTACGTAGTTGCCCTTGAAGCCGTATCTCTCAGCTGCGTCTGCTGCATTGTGGCAGATATTGATCATGATGTTTTTCAGTTTTGCGTCAACTTCCTCGAATGTCCAGCTCAGACGCTCGCTGTTCTGTGACATCTCAAGTGCGGATGTAGCAACACCGCCGGCATTTGCAGCCTTGCCCGGTGCGAAGATCACGCCGTGCTGCTGCAGGTACTCTGTAGCCTCGATGGTTGTCGGCATGTTTGCACCCTCTGCTACAACCTGGCATCCGTTCTCTACGAGCATCTTTGCATCCTCAAGGAGAAGTTCGTTCTGGGTTGCACACGGAAGCGCAACGTCAACTTTAACGGACCATACGCCTCTTCCCTCATGATACTCGGAGTTCGGACGGTATTTCTTATATTCTGTCAGTCTTGCGCGGTTTACTTCTTTGATCTCTTTGAGCGCTGCAAGGTCGATTCCTTCCGGATCGTATACCCAGCCGTTGGAGTCGCTTACTGTAACAACTTTGGCGCCCAGCTGCTGAGCCTTCTCTGTCGCGTAGATGGCAACGTTTCCTGAACCGGATACTGCGACCGTCTTGCCTGCCAGCTCCATGCCGTTCAGCTTCATCAGCTCATCCGTGAAGTACAGAAGTCCGTATCCTGTCGCCTCGGTACGTGCCAGGGAACCGCCGTAGGAAAGGCCTTTTCCTGTGAGAACGCCCTCGTATACGCCGCGGATCCTCTTGTACTGTCCGAACATGTATCCGATCTCTCTTGCGCCTGTTCCGATATCTCCTGCCGGTACGTCTGTGTCAGCGCCGATGTGCTTGCATAGCTCTGTCATAAAGCTCTGGCAGAATGCCATGATCTCTCTGTCGGATTTGCCCTTCGGATCGAAGTCGGAACCGCCTTTTCCGCCGCCGATCGGAAGTCCGGTCAGAGAGTTCTTGAATACCTGCTCGAAACCAAGGAATTTGATAATGCCGAGGTTTACGGACGGGTGAAGACGAAGGCCTCCCTTGTAAGGTCCGATCGCGCTGTTGAACTGTACGCGGTATCCTGTGTTTACATGAGCCTGTCCCTGATCGTCTACCCACGGCACACGGAACTTCAGCTGTCTCTCCGGCTCTGTGATCCGCTCAAGAAGCGCTTCTTTGCGGTACTTCTCCTCGTTTGCCTCGATGACCGGGCGGAGAGATTCGAGAACCTCTTTAACAGCCTGATGGAATTCCGGCTCTGCCGGATTCTTCTTTACGACAAGATCAATTACTTCATCAACGTAAGACATGTGAATTTACCTCCTGAAAATAATAATTGCGGGAAGAAAAGCCTGCCCGCATGTCAGACATCTTTGTCTACGCGTCTATTTTAAAAGCAAAATGAATTATTGTCAATCAGAAATTTCAATATTTTGCAGTTTTATCACTTTATAGCGATAAATTTGCAGGAAATGAGCCCGTCATATTTCATTATTGTTATTTTCTTGACATTTTTCTTCATAAATATGCAGGTTAAACAGACAAAATACGGAATATAAAACAGGATGCCATCAAGATGACATCCTGCCTAAAGTGCACATATTAGTTATATTTACGTTTTCTAGCAGCTTCAGATTTTTTCTTACGTCTTACGCTTGGCTTTTCATAGTGTTCTCTTTTGCGAATCTCCTGCTGAATGCCAGCTTTAGCGCAGCTTCTTTTAAATCTGCGTAAAGCGCTGTCTAACGTCTCGTTTTCTTTAACGATTACATTTGACATAGTCTCACACCTTACCTCCCCTCCAGCCTGGTATTGTGCATAATACGACTGTTCGGGTATTTTTATTGCACTAACAAAGATTATATCATATTTTTTTCATGCGTCAACTGTTTTTCGGCTAAAAACCTCTATTTGCCTCTATTTGATCTGAGATCCCAGCACTTCCGCCGCTTTTTCGAGCGCATCCGGGATGCCTGCCGGGTTCTTTCCGCCGGCCTGCGCCATGTTCGGGCGTCCGCCGCCTCCTCCGCCGACACATCCTGCGATGCCTTTGACCAGATTGCCTGCATGCGCGCCCTGCTTCATTGCGCCGTCTGTAGCGGTCACCATGAGGCTTACTTTGCCGTCGTTCGCGGACGCAAGTACGACCACGCCTTCGCCCAGTTTCGCCTTGAACTGGTCGCCCAGGTCGCGGAGTCCGTTCATGTCGATGCCGTCCAGCTGTGCAGCAAGCAGTTTTACGCCTTTGATCTCTGTCACCTGATCCATTACATCTCCGGCCGCCTCCTGAGCCATTTTGCTCTTCAGGCTCTCCACTTCGCTGTGAAGGGATTTGTTCTCCGCCATGATGTGTGTGATCTTGTCCGCCAGATTGTCCGGTGTTGTTTTCATCAGATGAGCCGCATTTTTCAGCGTTTCTTCGATCTGCGCATAATACTTCATCAGTCCGTCCGAAGTCAGTGCCTCGATCCGGCGCACGCCTGCAGCCACGCCGGTCTCGGAAATGATCTTAAACGCCATGATCTCAGAAGTATTCTTCACATGCGTACCGCCGCAGAACTCGATGGAGAAGCCGCTCATATTTACGACGCGTACGATGTCGCCGTATTTCTCGCCGAACAGCGCCTGCGCGCCGGTCTTCTTCGCCTCTTCGATGGGCATGTTTTTCACAATGACATCGAGTCCTTTTGAAATCTGCTCGTTTACGATGTTTTCAACCTTCTGAAGTTCTTCCGGCGTCATTGCGGAAAAATGGGTAAAGTCGAATCTCAGCCTGTCTTCATTCACGCTGGATCCCGCCTGCTCTACATGGGTTCCGAGCACGGTGCGCAGCGCCTTCTGGAGAAGGTGGGTGGCGCTGTGGTTCCTTGCGGACAGCGCACGCTTCTTCGCGTCGACCTCAAGGGTCACTTTATCCCCGTCTTTGATCATGCCTTTTGTCATCACGCCGATGTGGCCGATCTTGCCGCCGAGGAGTTTTACGGTATCTTCTACTTTGAATTCGCCTTCCGCCGTGCGGATATATCCGGTATCGGCTTCCTGGCCGCCGCTTGTGGCATAGAACGGCGTCTCCTTAACAAAGACCGTTCCTTTCTGTCCTTCAGACAGGGCGTCCACGATCTCATCTTCCGTGGTGAGCACGGTCACGTCCGACTCATACGTCAGGTTGTCATAACCGACGAATGTGCTTGTAACAGACGGATCGATGGATTCATATACAGTAACGTCCGCGCCCATGTAGTTTGTCACTTCGCGGGCGTCGCGGGCTTTCTTTCTCTGAACTTCCATACACGCGTGGAAACCTTCTTCATCCACGCCCAATTCCTTCTCTTCCAGGATCTCTTTTGTCAGATCCAGCGGGAATCCGTAGGTATCGTACAGGCGGAACGCGTCCTCTCCGTTCAGCGTCTTTTCGCCCTTTGCTTCCATATCGGCGATCATATCCGCCAGGATGCCAAGTCCCTGGTCGATGGTTTTATTGAACTGCTCTTCCTCTTTGGCGATGACCTTGAGGATGAACTCCCGCTTCTCTTCCAGTTCCGGATATCCGTCTTTGGAACCCGCGATCACGCTCTCGGCAAGCTCCGGCAGGAATCCTTTGTGGATGCCAAGCAGTCTTCCGTGGCGGCATGCCCTTCTCAGGAGACGGCGCAGCACGTACCCGCGTCCTTCATTGGACGGCATGATGCCGTCGGAGATCATAAAGGTCACGGAGCGGATGTGGTCCGTGATCACGCGGATCGATACGTCGTCCTTATACACTTTCCCGTATTCTTTGCCGGCAAGACGGCACACATGGTCTCTCAGCGCTTTGATTGTATCAACATCGAAGATGGAGTCCACGTCCTGTACGACACTTGCGAGACGCTCAAGTCCCATTCCGGTATCGATGTTCTTCTGCTCCAGTTCGGAGTAGTGCCCCTCCCCGTCATTGTCAAACTGGGTAAATACGTCATTCCAGATCTCCATGTAACGGTCGCAGTCACATCCTACCGTACAGTCCGGTTTGCCGCATCCGTATTTCTCGCCCCGGTCATAGTATACTTCCGAACACGGGCCACACGGACCTGAACCATGCTCCCAGAAGTTGTCTTCTTTTCCGAATTTGAAGATCCGGTCTGCAGGAATTCCGATTTCTTTATTCCAGATCTCGAACGCCTCATCGTCGTCCACATAGACGGACGGATACAGACGGTCCGGGTCAAGGCCGACCACCTCGGTCAGGAACTCCCATGTCCAGTGGATCGCCTCGGTCTTAAAATAGTCGCCGAAGGAGAAGTTTCCGAGCATTTCAAAAAATGTGCCGTGACGCGCAGTCTTTCCGACATTCTCGATATCTCCCGTACGGATGCATTTCTGACAGGTCGTGACACGCTTCCTCGGCGGGATCTCCTGTCCTGTAAAATATGGTTTTAAAGGCGCCATTCCCGAATTGATGAGCAGCAGACTCTTATCGTTGTGCGGCACCAGTGAAAAGCTCTTCAGTGCAAGATGGTCTTTGCTCTCAAAGAACTCCAGAAACATTTTTCTCAGCTGGTTTACTCCATATGGCTGCATGTTAATAATCCTCCTCTTTCGCTCAAAAAGCCTGTTTTATAATATATCACAGCCCCGTACATTTGTAAAGCGGACGCCCGGAAAGCGCCCGCTTCAATGTATGTTTCTTATTCAGATGCGGATTTTATTCTCTGTGCATGGAGAAGGAATCCTCGTCGTAGTTGCTCAGGTTCTTGTAGATGCCTCTGTCATCCGCCTCTTTGATCAGCGCGTCTCTTGACTTCTTCGCCAGGTTCTGATCCTTGAAGGAGCTCGGTCCGCCGACGCATCCGCCGTCGCACGCCATACCCTCGATGAAATCTTCCGGAAGCCGTCCGACTTTCATGAGCAGGAGCGCCTTCTTGCACTCTGCCGCGCCGTTTGCCTTGAACACCTTCACGTCCACATCATTTCCGGATTCTTTCAGGCTCTGCTGTACAGCCGCCGCAACACCGCCGGAGTTGCCGAACCGCTTGCCGAATACGGACGCCTCCTGGTACGTGTTTTCCACCGGCTCAAGCGTAACGCCCTTTGCACGCATCATTGCACGGATCTCACTGTAGGTCATGGCATAATCAGCGTTGCCCTCGATCTTCTGGTCCACGATCTCGGATTTCTTTGCAAGGCATGGTCCGATGAATACGGTGACCGCTTCTGGATCTTTCGCCTTGATCATGCGGGAAACCGCACACATCGGAGAAACGGTCGTGGAGACGCGGTCGTTCAGTTCCGGATAGTGTCTGCGCACCATATTTACGAATCCCGGACAGCAGGATGTAACTTTCTTCTCTCCCTTTTCATAGGCTTCGCGCCACTCTTCCGCCTCGTACTTGGCCGTAAGGTCGCCGCCGAGCCCGACTTCAACGAATTCTGTGAAGCCCAGTTCTTTCATGGCTTTCCGCCAGCTGGCCATGGTGATGTCCGGTCCGAACTGTCCCTCCGTAGCCGGAGCCAGCATCGCATATACGTGTTTTCCTGCGTTGATCGCATTGATCACATCCACGATCCAGGTCTTGGAACCGATGGCTCCGAACGGACAGCTGTGGATGCATTTGCCGCAGCGGATACATTTCTCTTCATCTATTACGGAAATGCCGTACTCATCATATGAGATGGCGTCTACCGGGCAGCTGAACTTGCACGGTCTCTGAAGATGCGCGATGGCGTTGTACGGACAGGCCTCCGCACACTTGCCGCACTCCTTGCACTTTGACGGATCGATGTGTGAGCGGTGACGTCCCGCTTCGATCGCGCCGAAATGGCAGGCGTTAATGCAGGCCTTGCCCAGACAGTTCTGGCAGTTCTCTGTCACGGTGTAGCTGGAGATCGGACAGTCCTCGCAGGCCGAACTGATGACCTGGATAATATTGCCGTCGTCTGTTGTTCCCGGCGCTTTGCCTTCCGCCAGGCGGACACGCTGCCGGATGATCTCCCGCTCTTTGTAGATACAGCAGCGGAACTGCGGAGTCGGTCCGGGAATCAGCTTGAATGCGATCTCGTCCTTGCGCTCTTCCAGTTCGCCTGCAAAAGCCAGTCTGGCAACTTCCTCCAGAACCGCATGTTTGATCTTGATTACATTTGCGTCTGCGTACCTCAAAACTCATTTCCTCCATTAATATTGATCTTTGCTTCTGTTATACATGAATAATATAACATGAACCCTGTCTTTTTCCCAGTGGATTATTTATAGTTTTCTGTATTAAATTCCAAACAATTCCTGCGCGTAGCGGACGGACTGCATGGCGTCTTTCCCATAATAGTCCGCGCCGATCATATCCGCGTATTCCCGGTTCAGCACGGCGCCGCCCACCATCACTTTGCAGCCGGGCGCATGCTCCCGCAGCAGGCGGATCGTCTCCTCCATGCTTACGACGGTCGTCGTCATAAGCGCGCTCAGTCCCACAAGCCGGATCCCTTTCTCCTGAACTGTTTCCAGAATCCTTTCAGGCGGGACGTCCTTGCCCAGATCGATCACGTCGAAGCTGTAATTTTCAAGCAGGACTTTCACGATATTTTTCCCGATATCATGGATGTCCCCCTTGACCGTAGCCAGGACAACGGGGCCGGATTTTGTACGGACTTCGCCGCTTTTATCCATCCGGTCCTTCAGGATGGCAAAGGCGCTCTTGGCCGCTTCCGCGCTCATGAGGAGCTGGGGGAGGAAAAGGGTGCCCTTTTCGAATCCTTCGCCCACATGGTTCAGGGCCGGGATGAGCATCTCATTGATGATGTCCAGCGGATCCTTTGTTTCCACAGCCTCTCTTGTCCGGTCCGCCGCATCGTCTTTCAGCCCCTTTTCAATACATTCTTTAAGGGAAAGCACGGTCACGGATCCTGCCGCGGCAGCCGGGGCGGCTGCTGACGCTTCACCGCTGTATTTTGCGATATAGCCGGCGCAGTTCTCATCCAGTCCGGCGAGGGCGTGGTACGCATACCAGGCGCGCATCATATCCTCCGAACAGGGATTGATGATGCCGGCGCTCAGACCGTTCATCATTGCCATTGTATAGAATGCCGCGTTGATGACCGGGCGGGACGGCAGTCCGAAAGAAATATTGGAGACGCCGAGCACGGTCCTGACGCCCACTTCATCCCGCAGGCGTCTGAGTGTTTCAAGGGTCACCATGGCGCCGTCCGGCTCGGAACTGATGGTCATAGCCAGGGCGTCGATCACGATGTCTTTTTTCCGGATGCCGTATTTCGCGGCTTCACGGATGATCTTTTCTGCGATGGCCACTCTTCCGCCGGCGTCCGACGGGATCCCGTTCTCGTCAAGGGTCAGGCCGATCACCACGCCACCGTATCTGCGGATCAGCGGGAAGACTTTATCCATGGACTCCTGTTTGCCGCTGACGGAATTGACCATTGCTTTTCCGTTGTAAATGCGAAGGGCCGCTTCCATGGCTTCCGGATCCACCGTGTCGATCTGGAGGGGCAGGTTGACCACGCTCTGGAGCGCCTGCACGGCGTCCCGCATCATGGCGGTTTCATCAATATCCGGCAGGCCGGTGTTCACATCAAGGATGTGGGCACCGCAGTCCTGCTGGGTGATCCCCTCCCGCATGATATATTCCAGATCATGTTCTTTAAGAGCCTGCTTAAACCGCTTTTTCCCGGTCGGGTTGATCCGCTCTCCGATGATCTTTGACCCGTTCCCGAGGAAGACCGCGCTCCCGTAGGAGGATACGATCGTATGGTTCTTTTCCGTCACCGGCAGGATCTTCATCCCCCGGCATTTCTCCGTCATGGCCCGGATATGGTCCGGCGTAGTCCCGCAGCACCCGCCGATGATGCAGGCGCCTGTATTCACGATCTGCTGCATATACGATGCAAACGTTTCAGGGAGCACGTCGTAGCATGTATGTCCGTCACGCTGTACCGGAAGTCCGGCGTTGGGTTTGACGATCACCGGGAGCGACGCGTACTTCACGTACTGTTCAAGAACCGGCAGCATCTGTTCCGGCCCCATACCGCAGTTGATGCCCAGCGCATCGACGCGGAGCCCTTCCAGCAGCGCGATCACGGACGGGATGTCAGCCCCGGTCAGAAGCTTCTGCCGCTCATCATAAATCACGGTGGCGAACACCGGCAGGGATGTATT
Organism: Candidatus Mediterraneibacter quadrami; assembly: GCA_019120575.1. Lineage (GTDB taxonomy): Bacteria > Bacillota > Clostridia > Lachnospirales > Lachnospiraceae > Mediterraneibacter > Mediterraneibacter quadrami. The sequence goes on along the minus strand of DWUU01000008.1, from coordinate 42,035 downwards.
CTCTTTTGCGGCAAGCACGGCGGCTTTCAGTTCATAGGTATCGCTCATGGTCTCGATATGGATCAGGTCGGCACCTGCCTTTTCGCCGCAGATCATGACTTTCCGATATGCATTGTAGGCATCTTCGAAATCAAGTTCCCCCATCGGTTTCAGGAGCTTTCCGGTAGGACCCACATCAAGCGCCGTGTATACCGGACGGGAGACGCCGGCTGCCTGCACGGCCTCTCTGACATGGCTGACCCCGCGTTCGATAATCTCTTCCAGCCGGCAGCCGCTGTCATGATATTTCAGGGCGTTTGCCCCGAATGTATTGGTCAGGATAATATCGCTTCCGGCTTCGATATACGCCCGATGGATCTCTGTTATCACTTCAGGGCGGGTCATATTCCATGTCTCGGGCAGTTCGCCCGGTGCAAGTCCTCTCTCCTGAAGCAGGGTTCCCATTCCGCCGTCGAAAAACAGAAGTTCTTTTCCAAGTCGTTCTTTTATCATAAGTTATCCTTTCACGTGTCTGTTTTGTATTTTTCCGTCCGGATTATCTCCGGTACGGGCAGTCTGCTTTCCTGCAGCTCTCACACCCCTCCGGCACGCATCCGGGCCGGTCCGGTCCGGCGCCGATCACAGCGGTCACCGATTTGGACGGGGTCATCATATAGCCGTCTGTCATGGACAGCCCGATCTGTTTCGCACAGTCCAGCATCCGCATGACCGGCTCCTGGTAATGGATGTCAAAGTCTCCGTATCCCGGGCTGAATCTGGGCCTGAGGAACCGCTCCTCGCGGGCCATCTCCTCTCCGATCAGACGCTGCTGTTCATCACAGTACTCTTCAAGATAAGCCGCTGCGCATGCCTGCAGAATGACTGCGCGGCTCATATCCGTTATGGAGGCCCTGCGAATCAGCCGGTCCGTCTCCGCGCCCAGCGTGGCGCAAAAAAGCACCGCTTTGTCGCAGCCCCGCAGATTGCGTGCAAGACTGTGGCTTATAATTGTCAGATTCCCAATCTCTATACCGTCCTCTGAATTCCGGCCTATATCAAAAATTCGGCAGATGGATTTCGGATCCGCTGACTGTTCCAGCTCCAGGAAAGCCTCATCGACCATCCTGCGGGTCCTCTCATCTGCCGCTTTTTTTCCATATCCCAGATATCGGACGGCCTCATCTGTCCGTCTCTTCATACTGATACCCTACGCTTTTATAACATCTGACAGGTTGTTCATAATCGCTGCCGCCACATCCGGTTTATTCATGGAATAAATGTGGATGTTCTTCACGCCGTTTGCCAGCAGATCGATGATCTGATCCGTTGCATATGCAATGCCGGCCTGCTTCATGGCTGCCGGCGAATGACCGAACCGGTCGAGAATGGCCAGGAATCTGCGCGGGAACACGGTTCCGGAAAGTTCCTGGCTGCGCTTCATCTGGGAAGCGCTTGTGATCGGCATAATGCCCGGAAGAACGGGCACGGTGATGCCGGCTTCACGGATCCTGTACAGGAAATTATAATGGATATCGTTATCAAAAAACATCTGCGTAGTCAGGAAATCCACCCCGCAGTCCACTTTCTGCTTCAGATAACGGATATCGTCTTCCTTGTGCTCATTTTCCACATGGCCTTCCGGATAGCATGCGGCGCCGATGCAGAAATCGCCGGAACGGCGGATCTCCTCTACAAGCTCAAATGCATACCGGAACCGTTCCTCCGTGGGGAAGATCATGCCGGCCGGAATGTCGCCCCTGAGGGCAAGGATGTTCTCGATGCCCAGTTCCTTCAGGTTGCGGATCACCCCGCGCACCTCTTCTTTCGTCGAAGATGCGCAGGTGAGATGCGCAAGGCTTAACATATTCAGATCATTTTTGATGTGGGCGGCGATGCGCGCCGTATTCTTGCTGGTGCCGCCGCCCGCACCGTATGTCACACTGATAAAGGCCGGATCCAGCTTCGCAATCTCATCTGTCGCCGCTGCAACCTTTTCATAATCTTCATCTTTCTTCGGCGGGAATACCTCGAAAGAAATATGGATCCTGCCGTCATTCAGTCTGTCAATAATCTTCATCTGGTCTTAATCTCCTGTACTTTTATATCCGGAACCTATTCGCCGATCAGGCCTCGGTAGAGATCCTCGTACTGTCTTGCGGAATTCTTCCATGAGAAGTCTTTCGCCATAGCCTGTTCCACGATCTTGTTCCAGTCTCTCTTCTTATCATAGTAGATGCGCTCCGCATAACGGATCGTATTGAGCATCTCATGCGCATTGTAATTGCAGAAGCTGAAGCCCGTGCCGGTCTTCTCGAATTCGTTGTATGCTTCCACTGTATCCTTCAGTCCGCCCGTCTCACGTACGATCGGGAGCGTGCCGTAACGAAGGCTCATCAGCTGGCTGAGTCCGCAGGGCTCAAAGAGCGACGGCATGAGGAATGCGTCGCATGACGCATAGATCCGGTGTGAGAGCTCGTCGGAATAATAAATATTCGCCGATACACGTCCGGAATATTTCCATGCAAAGTGGCGGAACATATTCTCGTATTTCACATCGCCCGTGCCGAGTACAACGATCTGTACCGCATCCTGACAGAGTTCATCCATCATATAGTCCACAAGGTCGAAGCCTTTCTGGTCTGTCAGACGGGAAACCATACCGATCATCATAACTTTCGGGTCTTTCTCCAGTCCAAGCTCCTCCTGGAGGCAGGTCTTGTTGACCGGCTTGTTTTTGCGGAAGTTGCTGATATTGAAATTCTTTGCGATCCGGTTGTCTGTCTCCGGATTCCAGTCGTCATAATCCAGTCCGTTCACGATGCCGCACAGATCATTGGAGCGTGCGGACAGCAGTCCGTCAAGTCCCTCGCCGTAGAACGGGGTTTTGATCTCTTCCGCGTAGCTGTTGCTTACGGTCGTTACTTTATCCGCATAGACAATGCCGCCCTTCAGAAGGTTGGCGTCCTTGTAGGCTTCCATCTTGTCCGGAACAAAATAGTACTCAGGAAGCCCGGTAATGCCCCTGACAGTCTTCGTATCCCATACGCCCTGGAACTTCAGGTTATGTATCGTCATAACAGTCTTAATCCCGCGGTAATACTCACCGAGATAACGGAAATTATCGAGATATACCGGGATCAGTCCGGTCTGCCAGTCATGGCAGTGGATCAGATCCGGACGGAATCCGATCACGGGAAGGATGCTGAGGACTGCTTTTGAGAAGAATGCGAACTTCTCGATATCCCACTTCGGATCTTCGTCATAGGGTGCAAATCCGCTGAAGTAATGTTCGTTGTCGATAAAGTAGAATGTGATATCATTGAGTACGGTCTTAAGGACGCCCACATACTGATCCTGTCCGGCAATATCCATATAAAAATGCGTCACATACTCAAGACGGTCTTTCCATTCCTGCTTCATGCACGTGTACTTTGGAAGCACAACCCTTGTGTCGTATTTTTCCTTATCGAAATCTTTCGGAAGCGAACCGGCAACATCCGCAAGACCTCCGGTTTTTATAAAGGGTACACACTCAGACGCAGCAAACAAAATATTCTTCATATTACGTTCCTCCACTTTCTGCCTTTCTTCATTCCCTCAAGGCACCTGTTAAAAGGTATTATACCCCATTCTCCCGCGGTTGAAAAGGATTTTATCACTTTTTATGCCTGTACTCCAGCTGGATCGTATCCGCGATCAGTGCGATAAACTCCGAGTTGGTCGGCTTTCCTTTGCCGGTGCTGACCGTATAGCCGAACAGTTCATCCAGCGTATCCAGCTTTCCCCGGCTCCACGCCACCTCGATGGCGTGCCGTATGGCTCGCTCCACACGGCTTGAAGTCGTCTGATACTTTTTCGCCACCGTAGGGTAAAGGATCTTGGTGATCGCGTTGAGGACGTCCATGTCGTTGACCGCCATGATGATCGCATCCCTGAGATAATGGTATCCTTTGATATGCGCGGGGATCCCGATCTCATGGAGCATATTGGTCACCCTTGTCTCCAGATTTTCCCCGGTTACGGATTCCGTATGTCCGTCCTCACATTTCCGGTCGGAACCGTGCGCCATGTTCCGGACGGATTTGATGCGTTCCAGCAGCATCTGGTTGTTAAACGGTTTCATGATATAGTAATTCGCCCCTTTATTAAAGGCATCTTCTGTAATTTTTTCCTGTCCCACTGCCGTGATCACGATAAAATACGGTCGTTTGTGGATCGCCCGGTCCTGTCCCACTTTTTCCATTACGGTCAGTCCGTCCATTTTCGGCATGATCAGATCAAGAAGAACAACATCCGGCTGTCTGTCTTTAATGATCTGACACATCTCTTCGCCGTTTTTCGCTTTCCCGACGAGGTCAAGCTCCCTGTCCGCGCTGACGATCTCACCCAGGACATTGAGGATTTTCTGGTTATCATCTGCAATGGCCACACTCAATTGCTCCATCCTCTTCTCTCCTTACAGTTTTCGAAACCTTTCTTCCTGAAAACGCCACCTGCTTATTATATCCGCGTGAAAATGCGGAATCAAGGAGATTTTGTAACACTAATTCGACACAAAATTCGACAAAGCAGGCGTTTCTGCCTCTTCCAGCATATTCTCTATAAATATGCCATATCCCTTTGTCGAATCCTGGACAAAGACATGGGTTACCGCTCCGATCAGCTTCCCGTCCTGAAGGATGGGGCTTCCGCTCATCCCCTGGATGATCCCGCCGGTTATTTCAAGAAGCTCCGGATCCGTCACTTCGATGACAAACCCTTTGTTGATCTCGGCTCCGGACATGTCGATATCTGTCACACGAATCTGATATTCCTTCAGGCTGTTGTCCACATAACACCGCACCGTGGCGTCGCCGGTATGGATCTCTTCCTTCCGGGCCGTATCGACCGGGATTATTTCGCCGGAAAAAGCACTGTCCGGTTCCAGCGAACCATAGATCCCCGCCTCTGTATTTTTGTCAATGCTGCCCAGAATATTATAATTGTTATAAACAATGACCCCTTCCATGGTTCCCGGAGATCCACTGTGACCTCTGGTAATGTCCCGGATCGAAGTGCGGTAGACCCGTCCGCTGTCGATCGACATCAGGAGATTCGTGTCGATGTCGTGGATTCCGTGGCCCAGCGCGCCGAAACGGTTGTTTTCGGTGAGAAATGTGACCGTACCAAGCCCCTGCACATTATCACGGACCCAGATGCCAAGCCGGTATTTTCCGGGCGCATATTCTGCCGGCTTCATCTGTACGTCAAGGACAGCGTCATCTCTTCTGAGTGTCAGCGTGACCTCCTCATTTCCCCATCTGTCCACCGCCTCCAGAAGATCGGATTTCCCTTCGATCTGATGATGATCCACGGCTGTGATATAGTCGCCCGTCTTTATGAGCCCGGCTGACGGATCATGATAATCGCCGTCGGTATCTCTGACCTGTTCGGTACTCAAGACCATGACGCCGTCGGTCTCCATATAGATGCCGACCGGCATCCCGCCCAGAAGAACAGTATGACCGCTGTCGGAACCGGCACCGCCCGCCGCGTCGGCTGACACGCTGGACATATCCGGACCGGTTTCCGGATTAATCGCAGGACTCAGACTCCGGACAGCGGCGCACGCGAGGACGGCCGTCAGGCTTGCCAGAATGCATCCCAGCCTGTATTTACGGTTTCCAGCCATACATTCACATCCTTTCTCTGAAAGAAAAAACGGATACCATTCAGGCATCCGTTTCTAGTATGTGTGGTTTCCCGTTTTTCAGTCTGGTATTATCTGTCCCTTGCTGCCAGTTCCTTCATCTCCCGGGCGCTTCCCATGATCTGGTCCGTGATCTTCGAACCGCCGAGGATCCTTGCAAGCTCCATAACAGCGCCTTCTTCATCAAGCTTCCGGATCTGTGTACGGACAGATCCGCTTTCAGCGTTCTTTTCGATCAGGAAATGACTGTCCGCAGCGGCCGCGATCTGCGGCAGATGGGTGATACAGATCACCTGACGGTTCTTTGCGATGAGCGCCAGCTTTTCCCCGACCCGGTCCGCCGTGATCCCGGATATTCCCGCATCGATCTCATCGAAAATAAGGGTCGGCGTGTCCTCCCGGTCAGCGAGCACGGTCTTTACGGCCAGCATAATCCTGGAGAGTTCTCCGCCGGATGCAATGGAAGCCAGGGGCTTTAAGGGCTCACCCGGGTTGACGGCAAGGTAGAATTCAGCTTCATCTCTTCCGTCCGCACTGTAATGTCCGGTATCTGTAAACCGCATTTCCAGACGGTTGTCCATGAAATTCAGCTCGCTCATCTGCTCCCGGATCTCGCGGACAAACTCCCGCGCGCGCTCCTGACGCAGCCTGCTCAGCTGTCGTGCGGCTTCGGCGGCTTTTTTCTCTGCATGGATCCGTTTTTCTTCAAGCCCGTTTAAAAACGCCTCATAATCATTCAGTGCCTCTATTCTCTGCTGCTTTGCTGCACAATATGCAAGGACCGCAGGAATTGTCCTGCCATATTTTGACTTTAAATGATTAATAAGGTTCAGCCGGTCCTCTGTCTCACGGTATTCTTCGTCAGAAAACTCAAAACTTTTCGTATACTCGGAAAGTTCTCTGTTAAAATCGTTCAGAAGGCTGTCCGTATCGAGGAGCTGGCTGTACAGCTGGGCGGCCTGTCCGTCAAATTCCGCAATGTCCTGAAAGGCACGGATCGCGCGGCTTAAACAGTCGCTGGCGTTCGCCCCGGCCTTCTCCGCCGTATACTGATAGGCCTCCGAAGCGGCCTCCGTAATCCTCCGGCTCCGGGTCATCCGGCGGTACCGGTCTTCCAGCTCCTCATCCTCGCCTGCCGTAAGGGCGGCCTCTTCGATCTCATGTACTTCAAATTCAGCCAGGGAAAGCTCCCGGCGTCTGCTCTCATCATCAAGAGACGTTTCACTGATCTCCCGCTCGATTCTTCGCAGTTCGCTGCAGGCCGAAGCCATCGCTTCTTTCAGCGGCCCGATCCGGTCGCCAGCATAGAGATCCAGAAGCGCCAGATGATTCTTCCGGTTCAGCAGCGTCTGACTGTCATGCTGGCCGTGAATGTCGATCAGCAGGCCGGCCGCTTCTTTGAGCGTGCCCATGCTTACGGTCTCGCCGTTGATCCGGCAGATGCTCCGCCCTTCCATCAGACGCCGGCTCAGCGTGACCATACCCTCTTCGGCCCGGATATCCATTCCCGCAAGACGGCGGATGATCTCTTCATTATCCAGGGAAAACGTCAGCTCGACCAGTCCGCTGTCCGCGCCGTTTCTCAGCATGTCGGCCGTGTACCGGCCGCCGAGGGCGAGGTTTACGGAACCCATGAGAATGGATTTGCCCGCGCCGGTCTCGCCGGTCAGGATATTAAGCCCGGGGCCGAAATCCACTTCTGACTCGTCGATCAGAGCCAGATTCTTTACGTGAAGATTCACTAACATATTTTTAACTATACTCCTTTGGCTACTATCTTCCTGATCTTTTCCATTACCGCCGCTGTGTCTTCAACGGTGCGGATCGCGCACATGATCGTATCATCTCCGGCGATGCAGCCCACAACTTCATTCCACCGCATGGCGTCCACTGCAGCGGCAACCGCCATGGCCATTCCGGACACTGTTTTGATCACGAGGATGTTCTGCGCCATATCCATGGAAAGGAATCCGTCCCTGAGCACACGCATATATTTTTCGTTGAGTTCCGGCTCGGCGTGCCGGTGTACGACATATTTCTGTCTTCCTCCGCTCACGGCAACCTTGGTGAGGTTCAGATCGCGTATATCCCTGGATACCGTAGCCTGGGTTACTTTAAACCCGGCATTGTTCAGATAATCCGCCAGTTCCTCCTGGGTCTCGATGTCATGCCGGCTGATGAGTTCGATGATTTTTGCATGTCTGCTGACTTTCATTTTTTCAGTTTCCTTTCATCTTCCTGCGTAATGTTTTCATAAAGCTTTCACTCTCAAGTTTGATGAGGCGCGCCGCTCTTTCTGAACGTTTAATAACAACCCTGTCACCGGTCACAAGGGTGATCTGTTCGGCGCCGTCAAAGCACAGGGAAACTTTCTCCTGCCTTCCGTACCGTCCCTCTCCGATCTCCACCTCGATCGTATCGTCCGCCGAAAGGACGATGCTGCTCGTATTCAGCGCATGGGAACAGATCGGTGTGACAACGATCATCTGCGCGGTGGGCTCGACAATGGGGCCTCCGGCGGACAGGTTGTACCCGGTGCTTCCGGTCGGCGTGGATATAATCACGCCGTCCGCATGGTAACTGTTCAGCAGGCTTCCGTCCACATAAATATTGAAATTGATGATCCGGATCTTCCCCTCTCTTGCAAGAACGATATCGTTCATGGCAATGTCCAGGCCGCCCTCATACGAACCGCAGAGCATCATCCGCTCTTCAATGTCCGGCGTTCCGTCAAAAAGAAGCTCCAGCGCCTCTTTATAGTTATCAAGATCCACTTCTGCCAGATAGCCGAGGGTTCCCAGATTAATACCGAGAAGCGGGAGGTTCCTCTCTCCGAGGTCACGGACCGAACGAATCAGTGTGCCGTCTCCTCCAAGCACAAGGCCGCACTGCGCGTCGTCAGGAACCGTTCCGGGAATGATATGTCCGTCGCTGTCTTTTTCTGCGGTATAGCAGCGGCGCCCCCGGCTTTCGATATAATTTTTTATTTTATTTGTAATCGCAAAATCCCCGTCCTTTAACAGGTTGGGAATGATATAAAACCTGTCCATTCTCTACCTCTTGTGTCTATTTTGCAAGTGATTCAAAGGCACGCTCCACCGTAAGCTCCGGTTCCAGTCCCCGGTCTTCGCCCTGTCCACCGCCGTTTTTCTTCAGATGGATCAGATACTCGATATTCCCTTCCGGTCCACGGATCGGTGAGAAATCAAGGGCGCAGAGATCAAAACCGACAGACCTTGCATAATCCATGACTTTCCGGATAACCTCCAGGTGGGTGCTTTTCTCACGGACAACGCCTTTTTTTCCGACCTTCTCCCTGCCGGCCTCGAACTGGGGCTTGATAAGCGCCACGATCTCCCCGTCCGGCTTCAGATAATCGCGGATCGGCACAAGGACTTTGGTCAGTGAGATGAACGATACATCGATGGACGAAAAGTCCACCGGTTCTCCGATATCCTCAGGCTGAACATAGCGGATATTGGTTTTCTCCATGCACACGACCCGTTCGTCGTTGCGCAGCTTCCAGTCCAATTGTCCCCTGCCCACGTCGATGGCGTATACTTTCTTTGCCCCGTTCTGCAGCATACAGTCCGTAAATCCGCCGGTGGATGAGCCCACATCGGTGCATACTCTGTCCCGCACGTCCACATCGAAGTTTTTCAGCGCTTTCTCAAGCTTGAGTCCGCCTCTGCTGACATAGGGAAGCACATGCCCCCGCACTTCGATGTCAACATCCTCCGGGAACGTGCTTCCGGCTTTATCTTCACGCTGACCGTCCACAAAGACATTTCCGGCCATGATCACGGCCTTGGCCTTTTCTCTGGAATCGGCCAGTTTTCTCTTTACAAGCAGTACATCTAATCGTTCTTTCATCCCGTCATCCTTTTATCTCTGAATAATCCCTCAAAACCTGCTCCACGATCCGGCCGCAGTCAAGACCCACTTCCCGGCGGAGGATCTCAACATTCCCGTGCTCCACGTAATCATCGGGAATGCCGATGTTGCGGATATATACGGGAAGTTTCGCTTCGGATGCATATTCCAGGACCTGTCCGCCGAATCCGCCGGACACCACATTTTCTTCAATGGTGACGAACAGGCGGTGGGTGCGTGACAGCCGGTCAAGAAGCTGCGTGTCAAGCGGTTTCACAAACCGTGCATTGATCAGACTGCATTTGTATCCGGCTTCCCGGATCCCGGTTCTGACCCGGTCCGCCAGTTCCGCCATATGCCCGACAAAGATCACGGCGATATCCGCCTCTTCGTAAAGGACTTCACTTTTTCCGTATTCCACCGGCGCCCGGAACTCCTTCATGCCCTCGTAGGCTTCCCCGCGGGGGTAACGCAGGGCGACCGGATGCGGATAATCAACTGCAAACCTCAGCATATCCGCCATCTCCCAGCGGTTTTTCGGGGAGATAACGGTCATGTTCGGGATACTGGAAAGAAATGACAGGTCAAAGATCCCCTGATGGGTCTCCCCGTCGCTTCCGACCAGACCGGCCCGGTCCACGGCGATCACCACCGGCAGGTCCTGAAGACAGACGTCATGAAGCGTCTGGTCATAGGCCCGCTGGAGGAAGGACGAATAAACCGCAAATACCGGCTTCATCCCGCCGGCCGCCAGTCCGGCTGCAAAGGTCATGGCATGTTCTTCCGCGATGCCTACATCGAAGAACCGCTTCGGAAAATATTTTTTGAATGCGGCAAGTCCTGTCCCGTCCGCCATGGCTGCCGTAATGGCCACGACTTTGTCATCTTTGCGCGCGATATCCGTAAGCACCTTGGAAAACACTTCGGTATAGCTGTCCGTGGCGCTCTTTTCCGCCGGCTCGCCGGTCCGGATGTCAAAGGGTCCTGTCCCGTGGAAACGGGACGGGTTCTCCTCCGCCGGCCGGTAGCCTTTTCCTTTTTCTGTGATCACATGTACGAGGACGGCATGGTCCACCCGCTTCGCTTCATTTAAGACCTTTACGAGCTTCCGCACGTCATGTCCGTCCACCGGACCCAGGTAGGTGATTCCCATATCTTCGAAAAACATGCCCGGCACGAAAAGCTGTTTGATCCCGCTCTTTGTCTTCCGCAGCTGGCTCACAATACGGTCGCCTTTGCCCGGGATCCTCTTGAGCGTCCCCTCGACTCCTTTTTTGATCTCTGTATAGGTCTGGGTCGTCCTGAGCCCGTTCAGGTATCTGGAGATGCCGCCCACATTTTCGGATATGGACATATGATTATCGTTTAAAACAATGATAAAATTACTATTCAGCCGGGATGCGTTGTTCAGCGCCTCATAGGCCATGCCGCCGGTCATGGATCCGTCCCCGATCACCGACACGACCGTGTGGTCCTGGCCCAGCAGCTCCCTCGCCTCCACAAGTCCCAGGCCCGCTGAGATAGATGTGGAGCTGTGGCCCGTATCAAAGGCGTCGCAGTCGCTTTCCTTCCGCTTCGGAAACCCGCTCATGCCGCCGTATTTGCGCAGCGTGTCAAACCCGCCGCTGCGGCCGGTAAGAAGCTTGTGGGTATAGGACTGATGCCCCACATCCCAGATCAGCTTGTCCTCAGGGAAATCAAGCGTAAGATGGAGCGCCATGGTCAGTTCGACAGCGCCCAGGTTCGACGCAAGATGCCCGCCGGTCCGGCTGATCTTTTCGATCAGGAAACGGCGGATCTCATCGGCCAGTCCGCCAAGCTGTTCATCACTCAGTTTCTTTATGTCATTTTCTTTCCGGATCAATTCAAGAGCCATAACTTCCTCCTGTCTGTCCTGTATTATGAGCTTTATTTATCACGGTATACAAGCCATCTGAACAGTGCTTCCAGATAGCCGCCGTCCCGTCCGAGCGCACGCAGGTCTGCGATCGCTTCATCCGTCAGACGGGCGGTTTTCCGGCGGGAATCTTCCAGCCCTTTCCATGATACATAAGTCGTCTTCTCGTTCTTTTCATCGCTGTGTACCGGTTTGCCGAGGATTTCCTCTGTTCCTGTCACATCGAGGATATCATCCTGGATCTGGAATGCCAGCCCGATCTTCCCGGCGATCTCTTCCATCCGGCGGATCTCTTCATCTGCCGCTCCGGCAAGCACGGCGCCGGTCATGACCGCAGCTTCAATCAGCGCGCCGGTTTTCAGCCGGTAAATGAACTCCAGCAGTTCCCCCGATATACGGTGTCCGGATTCCCGAACGTCAACCACCTGTCCGCCGATCATGCCGTAGATTCCGGCTTTTTCCGCCAGGATCTTCAGCGCACGTCCAATGCGCAGACTGTTCTCCGGCTCCAGGTCAAACGCTTTGCAGGCTGTCTCAAACGCATAGTTTAACAGGGCATCCCCTGCAAGGATCCCCATATCTTCCCCGTATACCACATGGGTGGTCTTCCGCCCCCGGCGGTAATCATCATTGTCCATGGCCGGCAGGTCGTCATGGACCAGTGAATACGTGTGGATCATTTCCAGGGCTGCCATAAAAGGTTCGATGCAGGCCGACCGCCCGCCGAAGAGCCGGAATGATTCCAGCATCAGCATGGGCCGCAGCCGTTTTCCGCCTGCCAGCAGGCTGTATTCCATCGCTTCCATAATGATCTTCTGGTATCCTTCCTTTTCGGGAAGGTAACGGGTCAGTACGGACTCGATCTCCGTCAGTCGTTTTTCATATTCTTCATTAAAATTCATGTGTTTCACCATCCCCGTCCAGTACAAGGACCTTTTTCTCAACGGTATCAATCGCCTGATTGCATTTTTTCAGCAGTTCCATGCCCTGATTGTACAGTTCAAAGGACTGTTCCAGCGTAACGTCCGCGCCTTCCATCTTCCCGATCACCGTTTCCAGAGAGGCGAACATTTCTTCCAGGGCCGGTGTCTCTGTATTCTTTCCCTCATCTTTCAGGATCTTCTCATCCATATCATTTCTCCTCTGACCCGGGCAGCATCCATTCATCCGGAGCCGTCACTTCCGCTGAATACCGCCCGTCTTTTACATAGATATAAAGTTTCATCCCCGGTCTGGCCTGATCTGTACTCCGGATATTCTCCCCGGATTCTGAGGTTACATAGGAATATCCCCGGCTCAGTCTGTCCAGCGGCGATAGCCCTTTCAATTTCTCAATGCAGATCGCGAGACGGTGCTTCTCCCGTTCCAGCCTGGTTTCCATCCGCTGCCTCAGCCGATTCTCCAGATCGGCGGAATACTGCCGGTTCTCCAGCAGCTTCTGCCTGGGATGAGCCGCCTTCAGGCGCATCCGCAACTGTTCCAGAACGGACCGTTCTGCCGATATACGGTAGTTCATACGGTCTGCCAGCGCTTTCCGGTATCCGCTTATGCGCTCCAGTGCATCACGGATGTCATATACCGCCAGTTCCGCTGCGGCCGAAGGCGTCGGAGCACGCAGGTCCGCCGCAAAATCAGCGATCGTCGTATCGGTCTCATGGCCAACGGCGGAAATAACCGGAACGCTGCATCCGAAGATGGCGCGGGCGACACATCTTTCATTAAACGCCCACAGATCTTCGATGCTCCCGCCGCCTCGCCCGACAATGATCACATCCGGACGGAGCTTTTCCATCTCGCGGATCCCCCGGACGATGCTTTCTTTTGCGCCCTCTCCCTGTACCTGTGCAGGATAAAGGATGATCTGAACGAACGGATTCCGCCTCTGTGCGATATTGATGATATCCCGGACCGCTGCGCCGGTGGGCGCAGTAACGACTCCGAGCGTCCGGATATAACGGGGCACCGGCCGTTTATATTCCGGGGCGAACATGCCCATCTCTTCCAGTTCTTTCTTCAGCGCCTCGTATTTTTCATAAAGCGCTCCCCGGCCGTCCTGTATGATCTCCCGTGCATAGAGCTGATACTGGCCGCTTCGCTCATAGACGCTGACCGACCCGAGCACGATGACCTGCTGGCCGTCCGCAAGACGGAAAGACAGTCCGGACCGGTTTCCGGCGAACATCACACAGGCGATGGTTCCGGATTCATCTTTTAACGAAAAATAGAGATGTCCGGATGTATGGTATTTACAGTTTGACACCTCGCCTTTTACATACAGACGGTTCAGCATGAAATCCTGCGCAAACATATTTTTAATATAGGAATTCACCTGTCCGACCGTGTAGACATTTTTCATATTCAGGACTCCTGACCCGCAAGTTTTCCAAGTACGCCGTTGACGAAAGATGAACTGCTGTCCCCGCCGAACTTCTTCGCCAGCTCAACCGCCTCATTGATGGCGACGCCTTCCGGCACGTCGGCATCCCAGCGCATCTCATAAACGGCAAGGCGCAGGATCGTCAGATCCACCTTGTTCATCCGGGATGTCTTCCACCCTTCCGCCGTCTGATTCAGGAGCTCATCGATCTCAGGAACGCGGGCTGCAACCGCTTCATATTTTGACCGGATATAGTCCTTATCTTTGTCTTTCGCATTTTCAAGGTCTTCGAAATAGTATTTCAGATGTTCGGGCATCTCCGAAGCATCGTTGAATTCAATCTGGAAAAGCATTTTAAATACATGCTCTCTCAGTTCAGAACGCATCATAATGTATGTCTCCTTATGTTTTGTAACCAGATATATAGAAAAAGGATGTCTTACGACATCCCCTATTATACAACACACTCTGTACGCTTGGCAATATCGCCGGTACGGATCAGTCCTGCCTGTCCATCTCTACGCCGGCAACCTTGATATTGACGTCCGCTACTTCAAGTCCTGTCATATTCTCTACAGCATTTTTGACCTTATCCTGTACCTTGGCAGTTACGTCCATAATGCTGTAATTATATTTGATGTTCAGTGCAAGCGATACCGTAACCACGCCTTCAAGCACATCGACTTTTACGCCTTTTGACAGATTTTTGATCCCGAGCCTGCCGATCACTTCGTTCGTGATGTTGCCGGCCATGGATGCAACTCCGTCGACTTCCGTAGCTGCCAGCGCGGCAATGATAGCCACCACTTCATCTGCGATCTTTACTTCGCCCAGGCTCTCGTCATTCTGCAGCGTGTAAGTATTTCTCTCGTCCTTTGCCATATTCAAAACCTCCCGTTTTGTCTGATCTCTCTCCCCATTATATCAAAGATCGGAAGATTTGCAAACAAAAACCTTTAGGAACGGCCGAATTCGGAAAGGATCAGTCCTTCGTTGCGCTCCTGTGTCATCCGGATGCTCCATTCGTGGACAAACAGGAGAAGCGGGCGGTCTTTCAGATCCTTGATCTTCTTCATATCGGATGTTCCGCTCACATGATCCAGATCAATGTTCTCGTTCTCGATCCAGCGGATGTGCTCATACGGCAGGTTCTCCAGGATAATCTCCACATTGTATTCATTCTGCAGGCGGTATTTGAGCACGTCGAACTGCAGGACGCCGACAACGCCGACGATGATCTCTTCCATGCCGGTATTGTATTCCTGGAAGATCTGGATTGCGCCTTCCTGTGCGATCTGGTTGATGCCCTTGACAAACTGCTTCCGCTTCATCGTATCCACCTGCCGCACGCGGGCAAAATGCTCCGGCGCGAAAGTCGGGATGCCTTCGTAGGCAAACTTTTCTTTCGAGGTGGTCAGGGTGTCCCCGATGGAGAAAATACCCGGATCAAATACGCCGATCACGTCGCCTGCGTAAGCCTTGTCAATGATCTTCCGCTCGCTTGCCATCATCTGCTGGGGCTGGGAGAGACGGACGTCTTTGCCGCCCTGCACATGGAACACGGTCATGCCCGCATCAAATTCCCCGGAGCAGATCCTCATAAATGCGATCCGATCCCGGTGGGCTTTATTCATATTTGCCTGAATTTTGAACACAAAGGCCGAGAAATCCTCTTCTTTCATCGGATCGATCTCCCCGTGGTCCGACATGCGCGGAAGCGGTGAAGTCGTCATGGTGAGGAAATGCTGCAGGAATGTCTCCACGCCAAAGTTGGTCAGCGCCGAGCCGAAAAACACAGGGGAAAGTTTTCCCTGATCAACCAGGTCCTGGTCAAATTCCGCCGAAGCGCCGTCCAGCAGTTCGATCTCCTCTTCAAGCAGCGCTTTCGCCTCTTCGCCGATCAGTTCTGCGGCTTCCGGGCTGTCGACCGCCACTTTCTTCACTTCACCCATGGACGTTCCTTTTCTTGTATCCGAGAAAAGGTCCACTTCCCGCTCTTTCCGGTTGTAAACACCCTTAAACGCTTTACCGGATCCGATCGGCCAGTTTACCGGACAGGTGGGGATTCCCAGTTCTTTTTCAATATCATCAAGAAGATCAAATGTATCCTTCGCATCCCGGTCCATTTTATTAATGAATGTAAAGATCGGGATATGGCGCATGGCACAGACTTTGAAAAGCTTTCTTGTCTGCGCCTCCACGCCCTTTGACGCGTCGATGACCATAACCGCCGAATCGGCCGCCATCAGCGTACGGTACGTATCCTCCGAGAAGTCCTGATGTCCCGGCGTATCCAGAATATTGATGCAGTATCCGTCATAATTGAACTGGAGGACCGAAGACGTGACGGAGATACCTCTCTCCTTCTCGATCTCCATCCAGTCGGACACGGCGTGTTTTGCCGTCGCCTTGCCTTTTACCGATCCGGCTGTATTGATAACCCCGCCGTAGAGAAGGAACTTCTCTGTCAGCGTGGTCTTACCGGCATCCGGATGTGAGATAATGGCAAAGGTTCTTCTTTTTTTGATTTCGTTCTTTATATCAGACATAATTTACCCCCGATGTATAGCCTCTCCTCGCCGGAGAGGACGCCTTTGCCATTATACTCACTTTTTATAGCCGGTGCAATACATATTTTTCCGCAGGTTCCCGGTTTTATTCCTGCGCCGCCGGTTCCTGTTCGCGTATCGGGGTGATCACGATATTCTGCGGGTCGATCTCGGTCTTGCGGGTGACGATATCCTCGATCTGGGCGCGGTTCGCATCCGTCAGCTCATCGGATTTCACCACAATGTCGGCCGAGTCAGAATCCAGATTGACGACAGCCTCGGAAAAACCCTTTGACGCCATCAGCGTCTCAATGGCCGCCTCCTGTTCCGATATCTCTGTCATGCGGACCAGCTGGTCCACGGCGCTCTGCTTTTCCTCATCGCTGAGATTTGCGTTGTCGATGATGCCCTGAAGCGTTTCTTTGTTCTCCGCCCGCACCTGTTCCCGCGTGATTTTTGCCTGGGCCACGGTCGCCGCCGCGGTTCCGCTGGTGAGTACCGCTTCTCCCGGCGTTCCTTCAACTTCGGAATCCAGGCTTTCAATATCTTCGGTGGAACTTTCAATGTCCTCCTCTGAAATATCAAGCAGTTCCTGTCCTGCCAGTTCTGCATTCGCCTCCGCCGCACTGTCCTCTTCCCCGAACAGCACGCCCGAATAATTCAGGTAGCCGGCGACTGCGATCATGACCGCAAGAGTGGCAATAATGATCTGATTCTTTTTCAACAGCCGTTTCACTCTTCCACATCCTCCTTTTTATGTATCAGGCATGTTTCATTATTTTTATCTTATGCGCCTCTACATCAAATAATGCCTGGACGGCTTCGGTTATCTCCTGCCGCACGACCGGGCTGCCGCCGCCTTCCGCGATCACCGCCACTCCCTCGATCCCGGGACTCAGTTCCGTATTTACATAGGGCTCGGATGAGCCGTCGGCATTCTGCCGGTAGACACTGGTTTCTTCTGCGGTATTGTCCCCGGTCGACCGTTCGTCCTTTTCAACGATCTTCCGGTTCCCGGATTGCAGAGTGATCATCACTTCCACTTCGCCGACGCCCTCTACCCGGCTCAGAATCCCGGCGATCTCTTCTTCCAGATCATCGGCGTATTTCTGAAGGTCTGTGTTTTCATTCATGACCGAAACGGAACCGCCGTCATTCTCATCCGCTGCCGGATCAGCCCGGGCGTCCGGAAATGTAACGACCAGAAGAAGGATCCCGGCAAGGAGGATCAGAAGAAGATGATTCTTCTTCGGAAGCTGTTCGCCGGAGCGAAGCTTCCTGAGCCATTCATTCAAATATCCCATCTCCGGATGCCGCCTCCTCTCTGATCATGCTCTGGTGACAGATCGCTTCAAACCGGCGGGCCATGCCGGACAGCTCCAGGACCGGCTCCGCCAGCAGGAGGATCAGGATCAGTCCGGTAAAGAACCGGATATATTTCCGGTAACTCTTTCCCGGCACTGCGTGCAGCACAGCCGCAGAAACGATCAGAAATACGGCAATGTCCCGGATCCATGCTCCGATCATATCCATCCTGCTTCCCCCTTTCCACTCTATATTATTATCCTGTCATGATGTAAAAGAAGCCGTGACGGCGATCGTTATGAGAAATAACGAGCCCGCAGTAAACAGGATCCTGACAAGCAGTTCATACCCCTCGCTGACGCCCCGGATACAGGAGATGATCCGTTTATCCGACACCGGCTGGACAAGAGCGGCGGCCAGTTTGTACATCAGCGCCGTTACGACCATCTGAAGAAGCGGTGTGGCGCAGATGATCAGGGCGATCACCGCGCCGGACATCCCAATCCCGTTCTTTATGAGGATCACGGTCCCGGTAAGGATCTCCGCCGTCCCGCCCATGAGATCGCCCACCCAGGGAACGGCCTCGGCGGTCCGGGTGAGGGTGCTCCGTTTCACCGAATCAACGGCCGGCGCCAGAAGCCCCTGAATGACATTGATCCCCGCCACACAGGCCAGCAGGCCGTGGAGCGCCCAGGTCACGGCTTTGCGGATCAGGCCGGCCAGTTCCGAGAGAAAATCTTCCTCGATCAGGCTGCCGAGCACGCAGATCATCACATAGATATTTACAGCCGGGAGCAGGATGTGTATGATGACCAGTTCCACAATGTAGATCAGGAACAGGATCAGGTTGTAGAAAACCAGTGCGGCGGCGCTTCCGGACGAAAATGCCATAGCCATAAAATATGCCGGCGCCAGCGCCCGGATAAACTCCGTGAGCAGGCCCATCTTCTCTTCCAGTCCGGATACCGCCGTCTGAAACGCCGTCAGACACAGGGTGATGAGCAGCATGTAGATCACATAAAAACTGATATCCGATATCTGCCGGTTCTGAAACGCGTCTGCAAAATTGCTGAATACCGCCGCCACAAGCGCCGCCAGTATGATATAGACAAGGGTTTTCCGGTTATAGAGGAAGTCATAGGCGATCCGGTCTTTCAGAAACTGTACAATCCTGTCCCCGGCATCGTCGATCCCGCCGGATATGAGGGATGATACGATATCGCTGAAGCTGACTTTCTCCTCAGGGAACATTTCCCGCAAACTGCTGTCCAGTTCTGAAAAATCAAATTCCGAAAGGATCTCCGTCTTCATGGCTTCCGCAATCTCATCCGGCTCCTCTTCCGTTCCGGATGTGCGGTCTGCATCCCCCGCTGCGCTGTTCTCTTCCGCCGCCTCGGTAATCCGGGCGCCTGCAAAGAACACCACGATCACCAGTGTAAAAATCAGGACGATCACGCCTCTTCGCTCCCTCATGACAGGAACTCCTGTATGGTTTCAAGAAGGGCCAGGAGCACCGGCATTCCCAGAGACAGAATGGTCAGCTTCCCGAACAGTTCGACCTGCCCGGCCAGCGTCTGGCATCCCGCATCCCTGCATATGCCGGATGTGAATTCCGCGATGCACGTGATGCCGATCATTTTCAGCATGACAGACAGATATCCCGTATCCAGGTGCAGCCAGGACAGGATCTTTCCCACGGTATCGGTAAAATAACCGAGCCGTTCCACAATAAACGAAAAAAGCAGCAGTCCGGCAGCGACGCACACACAGGTCGCGTATTCTGTCCTTCCGCTGCTTTTCATCTGGACCGCAAGCACTGTCCCGATCACCGCGATCATTCCGATCTGGATCATACTCATATCACTGTCCCCCTCTCCTGCACCTGACCTTTACAGTGCGAAAAGCCGCCGGATCGTCAGGAACAGATCGTAGATATACGGAAGAACCCAGGAAAGCACCAGGATCAGTCCGGCCAGACTTGCCAGAAATGCCTGCTCTTCCCGTCCGCTGTGTTTGAGCACCTGTCCGAGGACGGATACAAGGATCCCCACTGCCGCGATCCGAAAGATAAGGTTGATATCCATACATCCTCCTGTATCAGAGCAGAAGGACGATCAGGAACAGACCGCTCATTACGCCGAGCCACCGCCCGATCCTGATCCTGGAAGCCAGTCCTTCCCTCTGCTTTTCAATCTCCAGATCCATCCGGTTCAGATACATCTGAAGGGTGTGATCCAGTGTATCCTTCTCCAGGCTACCCAGGAATGTACCGGCCTCTTTAAGAAGGACGGAATGGGCCTCTTTTAAGTCCAGCCGGTCCAGATACCGGTCCACGCATTTATTCCAGATCCTGGCGAAGCTGCTTTCCGAACGGTCCGCCAGCGCGCGAGCCGTCTCCAGAAGCCATTTGCGGTACGGCTGCCGGACGCGTCCTGC
The DNA here is from genome assembly GCA_019120575.1 of Candidatus Mediterraneibacter quadrami. Taxonomy (GTDB): domain Bacteria; phylum Bacillota; class Clostridia; order Lachnospirales; family Lachnospiraceae; genus Mediterraneibacter; species Mediterraneibacter quadrami. The sequence goes on along the minus strand of DWUU01000008.1, from coordinate 21,930 downwards.
CACTTCGGACAGAACCTCCGGAAGGGGCGCATGGGCGTAATTGATCTCCCCGCGGATCAGACCGAACGTATAGCGGAGATACCGGAGCCTTGCAATATAATTATTCAGTTCCCTGCAGTACACATACCCGGCGCCGCATGTGGCGGTCAGGATCAGGATCCCGCCGATCAGCCGTTCCATAACGCTCTCCCCCGCCCGTCATAGATTTCCCGTATCCTGCCGGGATGTTCATCACATCCGAGTACCACATACCGCTCAAACACCCGCTTCCGGATCAGGTCGCCCAGCGCCGGCTTCCTGAGCGCTTCATCCATATCCATGCCGTGGACGCTTGCGATCAGCCGGCATCCGCACTGCATGGCGTATTCCACCGCCTGCACATCCTCCCGTGAGCCGATCTCGTCAACGGCGATCACGCGGGGCGCCATTGAGCGGATCAGCATGAGCATGCCGGCTGCTTTCGGACAGCAGTCCAGTATATCGGTCCGTTTACCCAGATGATTCCGCGGGATGCCCATATAGCAACCGCCCAGCTCGGACCGCTCGTCAACAACGCCGACGGAGCACCCCTCTATGTACTCATTTCCGTCAGAGATCTGGCGGATGAGATCCCGGATCATGGTCGTCTTCCCGCATCCCGGCGGCGAGATCAGAAGCGTATGGCAGATCCGGCCATCCAGGACAATATACGGGAGCAGCGGATCCGCACAGCCGATCACCTCATGCGACACCCGGATATTGACGGATGATATATGCTGAACATTTTTCACTTTTTCCTGTTCCGTGATCACCTTTCCAGCCACACCGACCCTGTGCCCTCCTTCTATCGTTACAAACCCGTGTTTCAGTTCCTCTGAATATGCGTAGAGGGAGTAATGGCTGATATAGTCCATTGTCTCCCTCATCTCTTCTTTCGTAACAATATGCGGCTGTTGTACGGCCGGCAGGATCTGCTCCCGTCCGTCATAGCGGATCATCAGCGGCTGCCCGGTACGCATGCGGATCTCCTCCAGCCGGTCGTCATCGGCGGCTGCACGCCGGACCATGTTCCGGATGCCCGCTGCAAGGGCATCGTATACCTGATGTCTGCCGTTCTCTCTTTTCTCCATCTTGTCCACCTCTTTACACAATATATGAGGCGGTTTATAAATTATGACTTAATCCTCTGATGCAATCTCGCCCAGATAGTAAAATCCCCGGCATTCCCGGAGATGCACGTGATAGAACTTTCCGATCATAGACGCGTCCCCCGGAAAATGGACCAGCAGATTATTGCCCAGTCTTCCCGTGATCAGACTGCTGTCATGATCGTTTACACTCTCCGCAAGCACGGTCTGCACTGTGCCTTCGTGAATGGCGCAGCGCTGTGCGGATATTTCCTGTACGACCTGAAGCAGGCAGTTGAACCGGTCTTTCACCACCGCTTCCGGCACCTGGTCTTCCATCACGGCGGCCGGCGTTCCGGTCCGCTTTGAGTAAATGAACGTAAAAGCGCTGTCATATCCGACTTTTTTCACCACATCCATGGTTTCCAGAAAATCTTCCTCGGTCTCTCCGGGGAACCCGACAATGATGTCCGTGGTCAGCGAAATGTCCGGCATGGCTGTTCTGATCCGGTCTACAAGAGCCAGATAGCCTTCCTTTGTATACCGGCGGTTCATCTTCTCCAGGATCCGAGTGCTTCCGGACTGCACCGGGAGGTGAAGATGCCTGCAGATCTTTTTCGAGTCCGCCATGACCCGGATCAGGTCGTCGGACAGATCCTTCGGGTGGGACGTCATAAAACGGATCCGCTCAAGCCCGTCGATCTTCTCGATCTCCTGCAGGAGCTCCGCAAAGGATATAGGATGTTCCAGCGTCTTTCCGTAGGAGTTGACGTTCTGTCCCAGAAGCATGACTTCCACGACCCCGTCCGCCACCAGACGTTCGATCTCACGGATGATGGCCTTCGGATCACGGCTCCGCTCCCGTCCCCGGACATAAGGAACGATGCAGTAGCTGCAGAAGTTATTGCAGCCGAACATAATATTCACGCCGGATTTGAACGGATATTTACGCTCGCTCGGGAGATCCTCCACGATCTTGTCCGTATCTTTCCATATATCGATGACGGTGCGGCCTGATTCCATCCGAGTGGCCAGAAGTTCTGCGAATTTGAAAATATTGTGGGTCCCGAAAATGAGATCCACGAAAGGATAGCTTTTTTTCAGTTTCTCCACGACTTCCGGCTCCTGCATCATGCAGCCGCACAGCGCGATCATCATGTGGGGATTCTTCTTTTTGATCCGGCCCAGCTGTCCCAGGCGGCCGTAAACGCGCTGGTTTGCATTTTCCCGGACCGTACATGTATTGTAGATGACAAAATCCGCCTTCTCCTCATCCGGTTCTTCCACATAGCCGATGCGCTCCAGGATGCCCGTCAGCTTCTCGGAATCCCGGGCGTTCATCTGACATCCGAAGGTGGTTACGCAAAAAGTAAGCGGCCGGCCGGCCGCCTCAGACATTTTTTCAAGATATGCCTTTGCTTTCTCTATATAATAGTACTGGCGCTCCGGCTCACATACCGGAGCGGCCGCCTCCTGCTCAGTGTTATGTACAGAATATTCATTCATACGAACTGGTTCCTCCCTGCATCATATACATAATCGATCATCCCGAGCCGCTCTGCGATCTCCGCGCGGTCCGCGCCCAGGTCGTCGCAGAGTGCATCCAGGGACGGATAACGGTCCCGGAGCTTTGTATTGATCACGCTCAGAAGCATGACCGGGTCTTTCGGAAGATTCAGAAACATGTGATCATCTCCTTCTCTGTAAATATATAGCGGACGCGCACGTCATAGTCATCGGCGGGCAGTTCCTCTGCGATCTGGCAGGAAAAGGCCAGCGCCGCACGCGTACATCCAGTGTCTTTCTCAAGATAAGCGTCATAGAATCCGCCGCCGTACCCGATCCTCGCACCGGTCCGGTCGAACGCGGTTCCCGGCATAACCACCAGGGCGTCCTCACCCGGATGAGGCGCCTTCGGGCACCAGGGGCCGGGCTCCGGGATGCCGAACACGCCGGGGCGCAGATCCGCCATACTGCGGACGAAGCAGAATTCCATCATGTGCTTTCCGCGCACCCGCGGGGCGGCCACACGCTTCCGCTGACGGAGGGCTTCCCCGATGATCCGGCGCGTATCCGCCTCGTCCCTGAATGATACATAGATATAGATGCAGTGCGCATCACGGAACATGCTGCCTGCGATCAGCCTGTCCGCGATCTGTTCTTCCGCTCTCTTCCGTTCTCCGGGCGGAAGCTCTGCTCTGAGTTTCTGATATTTCTCTCTAATTTCCGATTTTCTTTCCGTATTTTTCACCAAGATTCACAACCGTTCCGTCTTTCTCTTCGATATCAATATTGTTAAGCTGCGCGAGCAGATTCCCCTTTACCGCCTCGATATATTCCCGACGGAGGATCTTCTGCTCTTTCTTCTCCGCTTCCGTAAGCCCTTCGGCTTTTGATTTGCGGTACAGTTCATTGATCCTGTTTATCTTCTGCCTGTCCATGGCTCTCCTCTCCTGATCTTTCTTCTTATTCCTCTGCATGTCGGAGTGTATTATACACTATTTGATCCGGTTCGTCCAGATTCAGCTGGAATAGTTCTCGAGAAAGCCGTACAGTTCCTTTTCGGACGCAATATGCTTTCCCGCCGCGATCTCCTGCTGAACCTCCTCCGGCAGATCCGACACCTGTATATCCGTCAGTTCATACAGGCCGGCGCCGTTGTCAGCGTAAACCGCGACATATCCCTGAAGCTCTTTCAGGCAGTATCCGCCTGCGTCATCCGCATCCTTCCCTTCATCCGCGGTGATCTCCGCCTCTACATTCCGCGCATCCGCTGCGCTTTTTTCAAGCGCCGCCTGCTTCTCCACAACATGGCTGTAGGAGATCCTGTAACCTGCCGACAGGATACAGAGCAGGACCGCCAGTACAGAAAAAAAGCCAATCATGTATTTCGGTTTCATCGTTTCCACACCCTTTTTTCATACAGTATTGGCTTTTTCTGATTCTTTATTCAGTTTATTCGTCTTCTTCTGATCCTTCGTCTTCTCCCGTCTCTCCTGAAGGCTCCGGTATCAGCCGGATCTTCCGGCAGCCCCGGAGGATCCTTGCACCCATCGGAAGCGCCAGGATATCGTCTTCGGACATAGCTCCGAGTTTCAGGATCAGCACCACATAGATCACGATCGCGATCAGGATCGCGATAACCGTCGGAATCACTCTTCCGCCGATCAGCGTATCCAGTCCGAGATGGATAAAATATGTAATGACTCCCATTACCGCTGAAGCGATGAGCGGCTTCAGGAACAGATCCTTAAAGTCGATCCGGTACCCGCAGACCTGACGGATCTTTCGCTGATTCAGGTAGCACATCACAAGGGCAAATACGATATTGCTTGCCGGAAGTGCGTATACATTCATCCGGAAGACCACCAACATGATCACAAACGCGATCAGATGGACAACAAGGGCGATGGCCGCATGTTTTGCCGGACTGGACATATAATTCAATCCGTGGAGCACCGAATTGCTGATCGAAGCCCATCCGTACAGAACGATCACAACCGCGCCAAGCATCAGCAGATTGGCCGGCGTTGCAGACGGGTCATTGTAAAGCAGCACCATGAGAGGTGAGGCGAGTACAAGGAAGCCGATGCAGCTTGGTATGGTAAGGATCGTCGTAAGCCGAAGGATCTGGCCGATCTGACTGTGTACTTTTTTCCGGACTCCGGCAATGACGACCATGGTAAGGCTCGGGACAAGTGAAGTGCAGAGCGCATTGGGGATCGCCATCGGCACGTTGATCAGCGGATCATATTTCCCCGTATAGATTCCCTGAAGTGCGATATATTCACTCTCCGCAAATCCCTGGGCATCCATCACATGATTGAACACGGTCAGATCGATGATCTGGTTGATATTGTAGATCGCCGTACTGAAAATGATCGGCACGGCCGTCAGAAGCAGCGCCTTAACAATATGCGAGTAGGATTCGGTCTGTTCCGACCGGTCTCTCCGTAACCGCTTCCGGATCACGCCGCGGGACAGCCAGAGCACGAACAGGAGAAAGATCAGTCCGGCGAGCGCTCCGGTCACGGTTCCGAGCGTACCGCCCGCCGCGCCGAAGGCAGGCCCGAGAAGATCTTCCCCGGATTCTTCGCCCAGCCGGCTGCCGACTCCGAAAAGGACACTGGCTCCGACAATGCTGATAACGGCATTGATGATCTGCTCAACCACCTGTGATACAGCGGTCGGCACCATGGTTCCAAGACCCTGGAAATAGCCCCGGATCACGGCCATCACCGCGACAACCAGAAGTCCCGGCGCAAGCACGCGGAGGGCATATCTGCTGAGCGGCGCTTTCATCATATGCTCGGAGATGATCCCCGCCCCGAGGAAAATGGCAAGTGCGATAATAAATGCCACAACCGCGGCAAATACAAGGGAGCCGATAAATGCACGGAACGCATTTCTCTGCTGGTTCATGGCCCTTCTGGCCGATACGAGCTTGGAAACCGCCGTCGGAAGGCTGAGACAGGAAAGCATCAGTGCGAATGCATATACCTGAAATGCATAGCCGTAATATCCGTTCCCTTCATCTCCCAGAATATTGGTCAGCGGGATCCGGTAAACAACACCGATCACTTTCGAGATCATGGCCGCAGCGGCAAGGATCGAACCCTGGACGATATAATCGCCTCCCGCGGTCTTTCTTTTATTTTTCTTTGGTGTGTCAGACATGTAGTCCCTCCTTAAACATCAGTTCCGGCTTCTCAGCGCATGATCTGAATTTTCTCCATGATGTCGCGCTGCTTCTGTTCCATCACGGTCCGTTCATCCTCTTCCATATGATCGAACCCGAACAGATGCAGCATACTGTGTGCGATCAGGAACGCATACTCCCGCCGCACGGAATGTCCGTATTCCTCCGCCTGCGCCTTTACGCGGTCAAGAGAGATCACAATATCCCCGAGCAGCAGTTCTCCGGAATCCGGATCAAAATAATCCGGCCTGTCCTCGAATCCGGAGAAATCGCCGGGTGTCCCGTATTCCGGCATCGGAAAAGAAAGAACATCCGTAGGGCGGTCGATATTCCGGTATTCGCGGTTCATCTCCCGGATTTCCTCATCGTGGGTCAGAAGCAGATTCACCTCCGCCTCATAGGGACATCCGATATATTCTAAAGCGGCCTCTGCAACAAGCGCCGCCGTCTCCTCTGCGTCAAACGGCAGATCCACCGTTCCTTCGGTTTCAAGATACAGGCTCATGAGTGCTTCCTCCGGGTCCTTGTTCTGGACAGACTCTTCTTTTCGTATTCTTCATAGGCTTTTACGATCTTCTGGACGAGCGGATGACGCACCACGTCTTTGCTCGTCAGCGTGCAGATGCTGATCCCCTCCAGGCCTTTCACGACTTTTACCGCCGTATCGAGGCCGGATACCGCTCCTGCCGGAAGGTCTTTCTGGGTCGCGTCTCCGGTGATCACGACTTTGGATCCGAAGCCGATCCGGGTCAGGAACATCTTCATCTGGGCAGGCGTCGTATTCTGCGCCTCATCCAGGATGATAAAGGCGTTGTCAAGCGTACGCCCGCGCATATAGGCCAGCGGAGCGACCTCGATCAGGCCTTTCTCGGAATTTTTGATAAAGCTCTCCGCTCCCATGATCTGATACAGGGCGTCATAGAGCGGGCGCAGATAGGGATCGATCTTGCTCTGCAGATCCCCCGGAAGGAATCCCAGCTTCTCTCCCGCTTCAATGGCCGGCCGGGTCAGGATGATCCGGCTGACTTCGTTCCGTTTAAAGGCCGTGATCGCCATGGCCATGGCCAGGTAGGTCTTGCCGGTTCCGGCAGGACCCAGTCCGAATGTGATCATCTCTTTGCGGATGGAATCCACGTAGGACTTCTGGCCCAGCGTCTTCGGTTTCACCGGCTTGCCCTGAAGCGTGTAGCAGATCAGCTCCTTATCGATCTCCACGATGCCCTCTTCCTGATCCTCAAAGACGAGGGAGATGGCATAATCCACATTCTGCTCGGTGATCACATTGCCCCGTTTTGAGAGTTCCATAAGCTGGGCGAGGACGCGCTGCGCCTTTTCGGCGGATGCATTCTCTCCCACGATCTTCGTGCTCCCGTCCCTTGCGATCAGCGTCACATGGAAAGTCCGCTCGATCTTCTTCGCGAATATGTCAAACTGCCCGAATACATTTGCCTCGTGTTCGGCCGGTATATCAATCATCAGTTCCGACAGACTCATCTGTTTCTTTCCTTTCAACTGTTACAATTTCTGTATCCTTTTCTTCGGTGATCCGTTCATTGAGCCAGATCACGCCTTTTGCCTTTGCCATATCGGCATACAGATTTATTTTAACATTATTTTCGCAGATTTGAACACCTTTTTCCCGTAATTCGTCACAAAATCTCTCAAAATCCGCACTCAGCCGCGCCTGCGCCTCTTCGGCCGCCACTTTTCTTTCCCGGAATGTGCAGGAGCGCACGGTCTTTATGCCGAACGAAACAGGCAGGTAAAAGTTCTCCCCGGCCTTCAGCTGTCTTTCCTGAACGGATGTCTCGCTGTCCTTATAGTCATTGGCCGTACTGCCAAGCGAGATCCGGATATTGCCGAGACGCACATAGACCATGTGCTTTTCTTTCCCGCTGAAAGATTTCTCCTGTTCCGTGAGCGGAATGGATCGTTCGTAAGTCAGCGTTGTATCCGCATAAACATCCGCATCCGCATTGCAGTACTGATAGCCGGCAGCCTCGCCTGCATCGTCCGTAACTTCGATCCGCCCAAGGACCAGGATATCTCCTTTTTTCACCTGATCCCCCTCGTGGACCAGCGGAACGCCGGAGCGCGTAACGATCTTCGTGATCACGCCGTCCGACGCGGCGACGAGATCCGTCGGCATCCGGCTTTCCTCCGCTTCACCGGTCCGATCCGGATCCGCGTCGTCATTCTCTTTTATACGGATATTCAGCCGGCTTCCGTCTATGGATGCCGACACCCAAACGATATCATTATATTCCTTCCGAATCTTTTTGACAATCCCCGGACAGTCCACCCGGCTTACCGGCATCAGAGGCGCTGTGCCCTCCTCTCTCAAAAACGCGGCCAGCGTTTCGTCCGGCCACCGGACATTTCCCTCAAACCGGATGTCCCAGATAAAGAGCGAATATATTTTCAGAAGGGCGGCGCACAGAAGGATCCCTGCAAAAAACAGTTTCCGGCGCCTCCATCTGAAGAGAGAAAAAGGCATGCCGTACCGTCCGGTCACCCGGATCCTGGTATGTGCCTTGTGCGCAAGCGGCCGGATCTTCCTGAAATCTGAAAGGGCAAGATACATCTCGTATCCGTTTCCTGAGGGCGCAAGTCCCCGGATATAAATGTTGTTCCGGGAACACAGATTAATAAAGCGTTCCGGTGAGAATCCTTCCACACAGATCTTCACATAACCGCCGATCCAGCGGAGCAATGACCGGATCATGGCTCTTCCCTCCCGTTTTCAAACCGGATCTCTCCGATCTTCCCGGTCACTTTCATCTCATCATTCGTGTAATAATCAACCTGAAGGCGGCTGCCGGTCACCCGGATCTGTCCGGTCCGGGTCCGGATCCTGACCAGAACGTCTGAATATTCCTCAATTCCACGGTAATTTCCGATGTATACTTCAAAATCTCCGGTCACCGTAAGAACCGGCGCTTTCTGAAGAACGTCCCTGGGAAGCCCGGCGGCTTCAACCAGTCTGTCCCGCAACTGCTCTCTTTCCATAAAAATGCCACACATACGCCTTTTATAGTCAGTATATGTGCGGCACACAATGTCCTATTCAGATAAATGGGTTCAGGTAATGGATCTTTCGTTGATAAACATTCCCTGAAAGCGTTCTGCCCGGAACTTCTGCACGAACCATTCGCATTTACACAGGAAGAGGTAATAGATGTTCAGCCCGCATCCGTGTATAGTCTCAAAGTTCCCCTGTCCTTTTGAGACAATCAGGTCAGCGTTTCTTATAAGCTGTTCTGCCTCCTCACTGATATCGGCAAGGTCTGTGCCGGCGATCCCGCTTCCGTTGCCTGTCACATTCACGATCCGGTCCAGTCCGACATAACGCGCGGCCTCCAGGTCCGCGTCATTGACCACCGGCTCGCCGCGGACAATGGCTGTCACTTTTACATCCGTATACTGCTCCCGCAGGATCTTCATGGCGATCTTGTCAAGGACGATCTCGCCGCAGTTGTCCGTAAGCCACACGAGGGATGAAGCATGCTCCAGATCGTCAAGGAACCGCCGGTACATCTCTTTTTCAAGACCGGCTGAACCCTGGGATTCAAAAAGCTCCAGCAGCTTTTCCTTTGTAATGTCTTTTACCGCTGCATAATCGATATAATTGCCGGTGCGGGCATAGCACAGCGCGGCCTCCAGCGGATCGGGATGGTTCCGGATCTGCGCTTCCAGTTCCTCTTCCATGGAGAGCAGGTAATCGTTAAACTCCTGCTTCACCTCTTCCATGCTGTCTCGTTTTCCCCAGTACTTCTCATAGATCCGCGAGAGCGGCTTTACGAGCGCCGGGGCGGACAGGTCCGGATCGCAGGACGACAGAAAGGCGAGGATTTCCCGCATGTAGTCCATCTTTTTCTCTTCATCATCGAATTTCCTCACCTGGGATTCCTGCATATTGATCAGACAGGCAAGGCAGAATGAATTGATCTTCATGCTTTCTTCCTCAGCACTTTCACGATCTCCGCCATGTACATCGTATGGTAATCTTTATTCGGATACCATTTTTCATCACATGCTCCGCCGTCCGTGAAGCACGCCGGCATCATCTCCTGAGCATAGAGTTTCCTGCACACGAAGATCTCCTCCGCCTCTTCCACGGCGGTCGTCCCGTCGATCACCACCGGATGGAGGCCGGCTTCCCGCCACTTATCCTCCACATCTCTTCCGGACACGGAACCGCATACATTCAGCGCTTTCCGGTATGCTTCCGGGAGAAAAGACAGGGTAAAATACTCATTCTTATCCACGAATTCCTTCGTATATCTCTGAGGACGGATATAAGCCGTCGCAACCGGCTTTCCCCACATGATGCCGACGCCGCCCCAGCTGGCGGTCATGGTATTGCAGTCTTCGCTGCTCTCACCGGCTGTGATCAGCATCCACTGATTGCTGATCTTATCAAAAGGGTTAAACTGTAATTCTGAAATCTTTACTTCTTCAAATGCCATTTCCTTTTCCTTCTTTCTGCTGCAGTCTGTTATTATTTATTCCTGAAATATAATCTTACAGGAACGTTTTGTAATCCTCGTAATTCTTCTTCAGAAGTTCCGGCGTATTCAGCCCGTACGGACATTTCTTCATACACTGTCCGCAGTTCAGGCAGCCCTCGATCATCTTCATCTTCTCCTGCCACTCTTCGGTCAGCCATGCCGCGCTCGGCGCACGGCGGAGCATCAGGCTCATCCGCGCACAGTTGTTGATCTCGATCCCTGCCGGACAGGGCATGCAGTACCCGCATCCCCGGCAGAAATCGCCGGTCAGCTCCGCCTTGTCCCGCCTGATCTTCGCCTTCATCTCATCTGTCAGCTGCGGCGGACATTCCTGGTAAGACAGGAACTCATCAAGCTCCGACTCCCTCTGGATGCCCCAGATCGGCGCCACATGGGAGAACTGCGGCTGCGCCATATACGCGTAGGCGCTGGCAGAATCGTTGATAAGTCCGCCCGCAAGTCCCTTCATGGCGATGAATCCCATGCCGGCCTCCCGTGTCATTTCCACGATCTTCAGATCCGGCTCCGCCGAAATGTATGAGAAGGGGAACTGCATCGTCTCGTACAGCCCGGAACGGATCGCTTCCTCTGCCACGGCGATCCGGTGGTTGGTGATCCCGATATGGCGGATCTTGCCCTCTTCCTTTGCCTTCAGCGCCTCTTCATAAAGACCGCTCCCGTCGCCCGGTTTCGGACAGAACGCCGGATTATGGAACTGATAAATGTCGATATAATCCGTCTTCAGCATGCGCAGGCTTTCTTCCAGATCCTTCCGCATATCCGCGCCGGTCTGGGCGCCGGATTTCGTACTGATGACGATCCGGTCCCTTATGTACTCAAAAGCAGCGCCCATCTTCTCCTCGCTGTCCGAATATGCTCTTGCCGTATCAAAATAGTCGATGCCGTTATAAAAAGCCTTCTGCAGAAGATAAACCGCTTCTTTCTTCTCCACACGCTGGACGGGCAGCGCGCCGAAGCCGTTCTTATTCACTTCCAGGCCTGTTTTTCCAAGTATGACCTTATCCATGATCCCACTCCATTCTTTCCTTTTATCGTCTGGTCCGGTAAAAATAACCCCGAACGCTCTTTTAATTATACACGCCGTCTCTGCAAAATACAATGGTGCACGCTGAAGCCGGGGCTGATCTTCTGAAAAACCCCGGCTTCAGTTCGTACAGTATTATACGGTTTTTTTGTCAAATTCTGGATTGATATAGTAATAATTTTTTGCATCCATCTTCTCTTTTGTCTGCTCGAGCGCCTCTCCGAAGCGCTGGAAATGGACGATTTCCCTTGCCCGCAGGAATTTCAGCGGTTCCCGCACCTCGGGATCGGTGATCATCCGGATGGGTGTCAAGGTACAGGCGCAGGTCATCCAGGATAAAGCTGATCTTCTGGATCTCGGTCAGCGGATCTGTCACTCCCTTTTCCGCCGGAATATGGTCCGCGGCGAAAAAAGGCATGTCCAGTTCCTTAAAAACGGTTCCGGCCGCCAGCACTTCATCCTTGTCATACAGTGCGCCCCAGGTCTGCACCGGGACCGAGGCCATGGCAAGATGCTCTTTATCTGCGATCATAAAAAACAACTCCCTTCTGAAACATGATCGGTTTCATATACAGTATCTGCATGAGAAAGAGATCTGTTCCGAGGAAGTTGTTTCATGATTTTTTATTTATTTACATTTTTATCAGCGGCTCCGTGACATAGGTCCGGAAGAACTGGATCAGCGGTCCGTTGAAACATGCGTTGATCACCGTGCCGATGCCTATGATCATAAGCAGATCCCCATGTGACGCCAGGCAGAACAATACGCCGATCACGATACAGGTCACATCGCTTAAAACTCTGGCATACTGGAATTTTACCCGGTTCTTTGTAATCTTCTCAACGATCAGCGCCACGCTGTCATAGGGCGCGATCCCCATCTCCGCCACCATATAGAACGCTACCCCGAGCCCGGCGAACAGACTGCCCAGTATGAGCGCGCCGATCCGGAGCGGCAGCGTCATGTCGATCCGGAGCACATCCTGGACCATCCAGCAGATAAAATCAGCCCCGTATCCGACGCATACCATGTTGACAATGGTGCCGGCGCCGATACATTTCCTGATCGTAAAAAACACGACGATCAGGATCAGGATATTCATGATCAGCTGCCATGTTCCGAATGTCATGCCGATAAATCCGCTGATGCCCAGATTCATGCAGGTGAAGGCATCGACGCCGAACCCGCTCAGGCGGTAGCATCCGACAGCGATGCTGATAAACAGGATGCCCCCAAGCATCATGATGGTTCTTTTGAGCAATAAGCCGCGTTTTTCATTCATACGGTTTGTCCTCCTCTGGCCGCTTTCAGTATATAAAGTCTGGATTCAAAATCCTGACACATCTTTTCATCGCCTTCCGCCTGCCCGGATGAAGCGTCTGTTGTGATCAGCCCGGCATGCATCAGTTCACTCCCGTAATGGATGACAGACTCCCCGTTGATGGTATACGGAACATCTTCAGCCAGTCCCTTCAGATAAAGGCGTGTATACGGCAGGTTGATGCCGTTCAGGACGCGATACCAGCCGACGATCGCCTCTGTCCTGTCGTCGTTTACAACCATCCATGCAGACGTATTATTTTCAAACGGACTCTGAAGCCGGTAAAATGTGCCGAACTGGAATAGACTGCGGTACTGTTTCATAAATGCGATCTGTTCCTTAACCTCTTCCTGTTCGTCGGCTGTCAGCGCATTCAGATCCAGCTCATATCCGAATGTCCCGAAATACGCCGCGTTCGCCCGCGTATAAAGGGGTGTGATCCGGTTCACCTGATGGTTTGGGACGACGGATACGTGGGTCCCCATACTGCTCACCGGATAACAGTAGGATGTGCCGTACTGGATTCTGATCCGCTCCACTGCATCAGAGTCATCGCTTGTCCAGCACTGGGGCGCATAATAAAGCATTCCCGGGTCGAACCGGCCGCCTCCGCTTGCACAGGATTCAAAGAGTACATGCGGAAATTCACGGGTCAGTCTCTCGTAAAGGTCATAGACTCCGAGAATATACCGGTGATAAACTTCGCCCTGCCGTCCGGCCGGAAGCGCCGCCGAATAACATTCCGTGATGCTCCGGTTCATGTCCCATTTGATGTAGGAGACTTTCGCTTCCGAGAGGATCTTTGCCATCATTTCATATATCCGGTCTACCACTTCTTTTCGGGAAAAGTCCAGCACGTACTGGAATCTTCCGTGAGAATTCCTGCGTCCCGGTACCTGTATGATCCAGTCCGGATGTTCACGGTACAGGTCAGAGTCCCTGTTGACCATCTCCGGCTCGAACCAGAGGCCGAACTTCATGCCGAGATCCTCGATCCGCTCTGCCAGTCCGGTGATACCGTTCTTCAGACGGTCCGGATTCGCGACCCAGTCACCCAGGCCCGCGTGTTCACTGCACCGTTTTCCAAACCATCCGTCATCGAGCACGAACAGTTCCACGCCGCTCTCTCTGGCTTTCTCCGCGATCCTCACCAGCTTGTCTTCCGTGAAGTCAAAATACGTCGCTTCCCAGTTGTTGATCAGGATCGGCCGGACCCGGTCCCGCCAGTAACCTCTGGCAAGACGCTTCTGATACAGCCGGTGGTACGTCTGGCTCAGATGGTTCAGCCCCTGATCCGTATATACCATTACCGCTTCCGGCGTCTGAAATTCTTCAGACGGATCAAGCTTCCAGTCAAAGCAATGGGGATGGATGCCCATCAGCACTCTTGCGGTATCATATGTATCCACTTCCACCTGTGCCAGGAAATTGCCGCTGTATACCAGGCTGAATCCGATCGCTTCACCCTGGAATTCATCTGCTGTCGGACGCTTCAGGATGATGAACGGATTATGGTTATGGGAAGAATTTCCCCTTATGCTGCCCACGGACTGGATCCCCTGCTCCAGTCTTCTCGTCTTCGGATACCGCTCTCTTGCCCATGCACCGGAGAACTGGATCATATCATAGCCGCTGTCCGGAAGATCCAGGCAGAGACTCATGGCAGACAGAAGATGCACGCTCTCCTGTCCACGGTTGATAAAACGCGCGTTTCTTGCAATGACGCCGCCTGCGGCAAATATAGTATAGGAAAGCTCCAGATGAAGCCCGGTCAGCGGATCAGCCAGTTCGATGATCAGCGTCTCAGCCTCTTCTTCATTTTCAACGTAAGTTGCAGGAAGCCCGGCAAGGCCCGGTTTACCTTTCTCGATCCGGTATCCGCGGAAGCAGAATTCAGAGATCCTGCTTCCGTTTTCCTGAAGCACTTCCGTGGCCGGCATGCGGTAGTCCGAAGTGCCGAACACACCGTACTCCTGCCGGATGTGCTCCATGGAGAATCGTTTGTCCGTGTCATATACACAGGAAGACATCGGACGCGAATAAAGTTCCAGAAAATAAGAACAATCCTCCGGTATCCGGATCCGTTTTCCGAAATAGATCTGCCCCAGCTGATTGTTTGGAAGTATTTTTATTATGTAACTGATCTCATTATTGTACAGATGAAATGTATCCTTTTCCCTGTTTACCGATATTCCCATCGCCTTATCCTCCTGATCAAGAAAATCTTGTTTGCTTTGTTGGTTTCATTATATCGGATGAGCCGGAATATCAAATGCTGCGATGTATACAAAAACAGGACAAATGTATCCTTTTGATCAGTTGTTTTTTCGGTATTCTCTCGCCGTCATTCCCATTCTCCGTTTAAAGATCCTGGAAAACGCAAGAGGATCTGTATAACCGCAGGACAATGCAATCTCTTCAATCGACAATTCTGTAACAGACAGAAGTTCCGCTCCCCTCGTCATGCGGCAGCCGATCAGATAATCCTGTGGCGACTGGCCGACATATTTCAGAAAAAGTTTGTGCAGATACCCTCTGCTTACACCGACATAATCAGCGATGTCAGCCACGCGGACCGGTTCCAGATAATTATTCTGGATATATTCTACAGCCTGTCTCACATAAATATTGTCAGGATCCTTTTCATCAGCAGACAGACTCTGTACTTTAAGACTGCGGGATAAAACGGCAAACACCTGATAAAGAAAGCTTTCTCTCAGGAATTCATTTTCAACGGAATATGTATTCCGGTTAATAATATTCTGCATCAACACATTAAGTTCCGGTATGTCCCTGCAGCTGAAGATCAGATT
The DNA here is from genome assembly GCA_019120575.1 of Candidatus Mediterraneibacter quadrami. Taxonomy (GTDB): domain Bacteria; phylum Bacillota; class Clostridia; order Lachnospirales; family Lachnospiraceae; genus Mediterraneibacter; species Mediterraneibacter quadrami. Next base: position 6,434 of record DWUU01000008.1, on the reverse strand, counting down.
ATTTCCGCTGAGTCCCAGATCAGCCAGATATTCGCCTGCCCTTGTGCCGGAAAAACCAATCCACATATAAGACCAGGGCTCATTTCTGTCGGCCTGATAGAATGTCTGGACTTCCGGTTCGATCAGGAACCCCTGCCCTTCATGAAGGTCATACTGCCTTCCTCCTGCCGTATATCTCCCCCTGCCTTTTGTTATGATATGAATGACGTGGTTCGGACGCACAGCAGGGCCAAAACTGTGCAGCGGCTCACATTTTGCATAGCCGCAGAAACACAGATAAAAATCAGAAAATTTTCTGCTTTTTAATTTTAGCACATGTGCTTCTTCCATCTGTTTCATTCTCCCAACTGAGTTTTTTGCCTCGATGGCAACTAAAAATTCCTTCTGTTAAAGATAACCTTTATTTAAAAAAGCAGTATGAAAAGTAATAGATATAATCGTTGTCATCTGGCATATCTCCTGATTCTATTGTATCAACCGGAGTCATCCAGATTCCGTCTTTTCCGTATATCAGAGTGCAAAGTCCCTGTTCTTTATCCGCTTTGATCATTTTCCTGTCCTCAATCCGGGTGGCTGAGCGCCCATAATATTCTCTGCCTTCCACCTCTTCAAGGATTGAAAAATCTGTATACATATTCGCTGTGTCATCAGAAATAACCAGTCTCACTGTAAAATCTTCAAAATCCGGGACAACAGCAAGCATTCCCGCCGTCGGAGATGCAGAATTGTCATATATCAAACAGGCAATCTCTGATTTTTCTATAAGTTCACCTGAATGGTATTCTGACATATATACAAGCAGTTTCTCATATCTGTCATGGAGCGAATATCTGAACAGGTGAGCTTCCTCAAAGCCGGATATCAGTTTTGCTGTTTTCATTTCCGGACTTTCCGGATCAAGCGCAACAATATAGCTTTTAGATTCATTAATGTACTCTCTGATAAAATATCCCGATACAGCAGCCAGCACAATGCATGTGACAATAATCAATGCTGCAATGATCCGTTTCAGGAATTTCTGCCGGTTTTTGCTGTCTTTTGTCACTTGAAGAAGATTATCAGCTGATTTTTCTGCCAGTTTTTCAGCCGGAATCTCCTCTCCTGCCAGGAACTCATTAATGCTCATATCCAGGATCTCGCATAATTCCAGATAAACCGAAACATCCGGAAGACAGATTCCCCGCTCCCATTTTGACACAGACTTGTCGCTCATATTTAACTTATCGGCAAGCTGTTTCTGTGTCAGTCCAAGCGCCTTTCTTTTTTCTGCAATGTGTTTTCCTATTTTGATCAGATCCATACGACTACCTCCCTTCATGATAATAGTAAAATGTCATGGGGCAAATGCACACCTCTCAGAGGTAGAATCCGCAGTTTTATGCGGAAATTCAGGAAAACATCTCCATTTCCTTCTGTATGGACGTCTCGCAGGATCGCATCGCAAGGATCGTCTTCTCAAACAGTTCGTTAAGTTCCCAGCCGAGCATTTCAGCGCCTTGTCTGATCACATCTCGGGAGCAGCCCGCCGCGAACCGCTTGTCTTTGAATTTCTTTTTTACACTGGAAACTTCCATGTCCATTACGCTCTTTGACGGACGCATCAGCGCTGCCGCCCCGATAAGCCCGGTCAGTTCATCCGTAGCAAAGAGCACCTTCTCCATCTCATGGACCGGCTCTTTGTCACTGCATATCCCGTAACCGTGGGAACAGACCGTATAGATCATGTCCTCGCCGACGCCGCCCTTTTCCAGAAGCTCCGGCGCTTTCTGACAGTGTTCCTCCGGGTACATCTCAAAATCAATATCATGAAGAAGGCCGCAGATGGACCAGTACTCCGCTTCATCACCGTATCCCAGTTCATTCGCATACCAGCGCATCACTCCCTCAACCGTAAGGGCGTGCTGGATATGAAATGCCTCTTTGTTGTAAGTCTTTAATAATTCCAGTGCCTGTTCTCTTGTTATCCTGCTTGTTCGCATTTTAATCGTTCCTCCTCTGTAATGGATTGCTTATTTTTTGAATATGAATACCGGCAGCGGCGGGCAGTTTCCGCGGTTATAGTATTCATTTACGATTACCGTATATTCTTTCGGGGCAAGCGTCTTCAGATACGCAAGGGTGCCCGCCTTCTCTTCGAAGCCTGTATCTTTGCCGCTGTAGATGCACAGGCTCATGATACCGCCGGACTTCAGGATCGCAAGTCCCTGGCGTATGGCTTCGATGCTTGTTTCGGTTCTGGTTGAAAGATTATGATCTCCGCCCGGCAGATAGCCGAAATTGAAGCAGATCACATCAGCGCTCTCCGGTTCAAGATATTGACTCATATTTTCATGTCCGTCCAGGATCAGAGACGCCTGATCGAGACAACCGTTCGCAAGAAGGAGCGCTTTTGTATTCTGAAGTGCACATTCCTGAATATCAAATGCCCACACATGCCCGCTTTGTCCTGCCAGTCTGCAGAGAAAAAGCGTATCGTTTCCATTGCCCATTGTCGCGTCGATATAGGTGCCGCCCCGTACGGCATTTGATGCGATGACGCTGTGGCACCACTCTGTGATCTGTGATGGATTCATAGTTGGTCTCCTTTTATATCTACGCCCATCCGGCTCCGCCCCGGCGAACCGTGAAAATCACTTCCAGCAGTGGTTATCAGTCCGTTCCGGGAAGCAACATCACGCAGCCAGCCGCGCTCTTCCTCAGTAAAATCCAGATAATCCGCTTCAAGACCGTCCAGACCCGTTTCCTTCATCTGTGGCAGCGCATCAAGGATCTCTTCTCTGCTCATCCGGATCTTGTGAAATCTCTGATATGTACAGAACGGATGCGCCCACACGGTTTTGCCGCCCGCGTCATGGATCAGCCCCATCGCTTCCCGTACAGAAATGTTCACTTGATCAAGATACGTTGCATACTCCTCGATCCTGCCGTATACTTCTTCAGGTGCCAGCGGATAAAGCTGACGGACATATGCCTCCACATCACAGAGCTGCATAACGATCCCGCAGCTTATCGGGACGTCTTCTCTCCTGATCTTATACCCCATCTGTGTGATCTCTTTGCAGAGCCGGTCGAATGCTTCAGTCACTCCATGTTTCCGCTTGTCCAGACGTGCTCTCAGTTTTATATTTTCCGGATCAAATCCGTAGCCGAGAAGATGGATGGAAAATGCATTCCCGGATGCTGAAAACCGCTGTTCCCTGCACGTAAATTCAATCCCTGCGATACATTTAGCAGATGAACCTGCAGCATCCCTGGCCTCCTGTATTCCGTCCACCGTATCATGATCCGTAATGGCAAACACACTGATCGCTTCTTTCTTTATGATCTGCATGATTTCAGGAATTCTGCATCTGCCGTCCGAATATAAAGAATGAATGTGCAGATCAACTTTCTGTCCCATGATCATCGTCCTTCAATATTTACAGCGTATTTTATTACATGCTCTTTTTTATTCTCAAATATATGGTACGCGTTCATTATATCATTCAATGAACATCTGTGTGTGATAAGAAATCCGGCGTCAAGCTTCCCGCATGCAGTCAGATCCATGATCTCCCTGCAGTAGCTGCCGTCCACGCCGCCTGTCTTGAAAACAAGATTCTTCCCGTACATATCCGGAAGCGGAAACTCCTGGGCTTCTTCATACATCGCCACAACCACAACGACCGCATTCGGCCGCGCGATCTTCCATGCGGTCTGGAATGTATCCGTCCCTCCGGCGACCTCGAATACAGTATCCGCGCCGCGTCCGTCCGTCAGTTCTTTTATGACCTTCTCAAGATCATCCCTGCCGGGTACCAGAGTAATATCGGCAAGGCCCTTTTCTTTCGCCAGATTCAGCCTGTATTCATCCGTATCTATGGCAATGATCCTGGCTGGCGTATAGAGGCGCGCGCACATCATCGTACACAGGCCGGCAGGACCCGCTCCGATCACGGCGACTGTATCCGCCGGATTGATTTCACCGATCTTCGCCGCCCAGTAACCGGTGGACAGAATATCTCCGTTAAAGAGCGCCTGTTCATCCGACACATGGTCCGGTATCACGGTAAGTCCGTTATCTGCGAACGGGATCCGGACATACTCAGCCTGTCCGCCGTCAATCCGGCATCCGAGCGCCCAGCCTCCGTCCGGATCTGTACAGTTATTTACGAATCCCCGTTTGCAGAAAAAACATTCTCCGCAGAAAGTCTCAACATTTACTGATACCCGGTCGCCAGGATTGATCTTCTTTACTGCGCTTCCGGTTTCTACAACACGGCCGACAAACTCATGGCCCAGGATCGTTCCCGGGACAGCACGCGGCACTGCGCCGTGTTTAATATGTATATCGCTGGAACAGATCGTTGTCAGCGTTACTTTAATGATCGCATCCCGGTCATCCTGGATCTTCGGCACCGGACGGTTCTCCAGTGCAATCTTGCCTTTTCCCTTATATACGACTGCTTTCATGATTAATCTCCTTTTTCCTGCGGATAAACCAATCCCCACTGTCGACGCAGTTCATCCATGATCTCCATTACATGGATACTGTCTGCCAGCGGCATGGAATCGCTTTCCAGCTTTCCGGCACGGACAGCTTCTATACATTCTTTCACTTCATATTCATATCCGCTGATCTGATCCGGAACATTCGTCTTTTGCAGAAGTCTGTCTTCTGTATCATAGACAGAGATACACTGCGGATTATTAATATTCTCCACAACAATATATCCCGTTTCGCCGTAAAGAATCCCTTTCCGGTCTGATCTGCTGCAGATATCATGCGTGAGCACTGCCATACGGCCGCCGCGGAAGAAGATCGTGATGGATTCCATTCCGTCCACGCCGGTTTCCGTCATCCGCACAGAAGATTCGATCCGTTCGATATCCGTCCCGAAATTCATCAGGGCGAAATTAAGACCGTACACGCCTATATCCATAAGGGCGCCGCCGGCCAGCTCCGGACGCATGATGCGTTCTTTGTGCGTGATCGGATAAGAAAGGTTGGCTGTCAGGGTCGATATATTTCCGATGATCCCGCTGTCCATAATCTCTCGGATCATATCTCTGGACGGCATATATCTTGTCCAGATTGCTTCAGCGATGAAGACCTGCTCCTTCTCCGCCAGTTCTCTGATCTTCCGGGCTTCTCCTGCATTCAGTGTAAAAGATTTTTCACAGAGAACCGGTTTTTTATGCCGGATGCACAGTTCCATATTCTCATAATGACAGGAATGAGGCGTTGCGATATAAATAAGTTCCACGTCCGGATCTGCACACAGTTCTTCATAGCTTCCGTATGCCTTCCTGAATCCGTATTGATGTGCAAATTCTTCCGCACGTTCCTGTGAGCGCGAAGCCGCAGCATAACACTCAGCCTCTTTCATCTGCATCAGTGTTTCGGCGAATTTTCCTGCCATGGCTCCACAGCCAATGATCCCGATTTTCATGATAATTTTCCTCCTGTTCTCAAATTACGATTTATTTCAGCAGATATTTTTCAAAAGCTTTATGATTATCCCAGTGAACATCCTTAAAAAACAAAACCAGCCAGACAATATAGGCAAGAATCGCCATATACGGTGTTACAAAATAAGACAATACTGCCCCGATCAACATTATGGCAGACCAGGTGAAACACTGGTTTCTGATATCGCGTGAAATATAAGCCTTGTCATACAGATCCTGTTCCTCTTCAGATAAAGTATTAAATCCTGCAACAAATTTAGTCGCTTTCTCTTTAAATATACCAAACAGGATTCCTGTAATTGCGAAAGGAATAACCAGAACTCCACATGACCAGAATGCTACTATTTTCATATCAAGATCCTCCTCTGCTAAAGCACAATATCAATCTCGTATCTGTCTCCAATGAGTATGTAGTTTGTCTTGTATTTCTGTGCATTACTCAACATGTTATTCCTTGTCCTTATCCTTAAAATATTCTTTTAATGCATCTTTTACTGCCCATTTTACAATATAATATAGCCCTAATACTCCGATGAAAATCGCTATTATCACAAGCGGCAGCCATTCCATATCTTTTATCCTCCCGTTTTATTTCAAAGTCATCTGCTATTCTCCAAACCCTTCAATTTTTCATTCTTTTTTTGTCTGTTATAACGCCCTGAATATTTTTCTGTCATTCTATACGAACATTGACTGGTCTCACTGTAAGTTCTCCAATCCCTTCAACCCTGTACCATTTTCCCCGTTCAAGTTTAATTGTTTCTCCTACTCCAGAAGTAATATAACCTATCACATAAATTTCCCCGCTTTTGATATCCGTAAATACGACATCGGTATCAGCAGTACTGGTAATTTTTACGCTTCCGCTAACAGGCTGAATCTCTTCACTTTTCACTCTCTCGCTACCTGAAAGAGTAAAAGTGTGTGTCTTAACATAGCCGTTATAACTTATACCGGTTATAAGGATGGCAAGCAGAATTGCG
>DWUU01000049.1 GCA_019120575.1 Candidatus Mediterraneibacter quadrami | reverse complement strand
CAGAATCTCAGAAGAATTTCCATCGGATGCAACTTTCACGAAATAAGGGATAAAGCCGTACCGGAGACGGGAAGGTTTTATCCCTTATTCCGTGAATCCGCATTCTGATAAAATTCTTTTGCAGTATTCAGTGCTGTGCTTTGACACTCAGTTAGATAAACAGGAATTTTACATCTTCTCCGGCTCGTCGTATGTTTCTCCGAATGTATCCACAGTAACTTTTTTCATCCGCTGGTCTTCAAGCGGGCGGTCGCTGTAGTCTGTCGCGGTTTCAGCGATTTTATTTACTGTGTCCATTCCTTCAATGATCTTTCCGAACGCCGCATATGCGCCGTCAAGATGCGGGGATTTCTCGTGCATGATAAAGAACTGGCTTCCCGCAGAGTCCGGATGCATGGCTCTTGCCATGGAGAGGACGCCGGGATCGTGCGCCAGATCGTTTTTAAATCCGTTCTGGGAGAATTCGCCTTTGATCGTGTATCCCGGGCCGCCCGTGCCGTTTCCGTCCGGGCATCCGCCCTGGATCATGAAGCCGCGGATCACACGGTGGAAGATCAGGCCGTCATAGAAGCCTTTATTAACCAGGGAGATAAAGTTCCGGACCGTATTCGGGGCGATTTCCGGGTACAGTTCCGCTTTCATGATATCGCCGTTTTCCATTTCAAATGTTACAACTGGATTTGCCATAATATACGTCTCCTTTATATTGATTGTAAGTTTCTGGTGCCTTCCGCCGGAACAGATCCGGCAGATGCCGTACTTATTTTAAATGATTTGCCGGTGTCCGTCAATCTGCCGGCATGTGCGCTGTGCCGTTATCTGTGCGCTGCGCCTTTATTATGCGGCATTTCTGTCGGTTTTGACCGTATTATGGTTGAAATGTACACTTTTAAATCGTTTTTTTGGTCATTCGTGACATTGCCGGATCCGCTGTTACGGATTATACTGACTTCAGATTCAACGAAAACCATTTTTTTAAGGAGGCTATACAAAATGGCAAGCTTATCACTTGAAGGCATTCAGAAAATTTATCCTAACGGATTCCACGCAGTTAAGGACTTCAACCTTGAGATCGAAGACAAAGAGTTTATCATCTTCGTAGGTCCTTCAGGATGTGGTAAATCTACAACACTTCGTATGGTTGCAGGACTTGAGGACATCTCCGGCGGTACGCTGAAGATCGACGGCAAGGTAATGAACGATGTAGAGCCGAAGGACCGTGATATCGCGATGGTATTCCAGAACTACGCTCTGTATCCGCATATGACAGTATATGACAACATGGCATTCGGACTGAAGCTCCGCAAGGTTCCGAAGGACGAGATCGACAAGAAGGTTCGCGAGGCTGCAAGAATCCTTGACCTTGAGAAGCTGCTTGACCGTAAGCCGAAGGCTCTTTCCGGTGGTCAGAGACAGCGTGTTGCCATGGGACGTGCGATCGTTCGTAACCCGAAGGTGTTCCTGATGGACGAGCCGCTCTCCAACCTGGATGCAAAACTGAGAGTTCAGATGCGTATCGAGATCTCCAAACTTCATGAGAATCTGGGCGCTACGATCATCTATGTAACACATGACCAGACAGAGGCTATGACACTTGGTACAAGAATCGTCGTTATGAAAGACGGTGTTGTACAGCAGGTAGATACACCGCAGAACCTTTACAATACACCGTGCAACCTGTTCGTGGCAGGATTCATCGGATCTCCGCAGATGAACTTCATGGATGCTGTATGTAAAGTAAACGGCCAGGATGTAACGCTTACAGTTGGCGACCATGTACTGAAAGTACCGGCTTCCAAGAAGAAAGCACTCATCGATGGCGGATATGACGGAAAGACAGTTGTTCTTGGTATCCGTCCGGAAGATGTACATGATTCAGAGGCATTCATCAGCAACTCACCGGACAGCGTGATCACATCTACGATCAAAGTATACGAGCTGCTCGGCGCAGAAGTATTCCTGTACTTCGATGTAGAGGGAACTCAGATGACAGCACGTGTTAACCCGCGTACGACACTGAGAACAGGCGACAAGGCTGTATTCGCACTCGACATGGAGAAGATCCACGTATTCGACAAAGAGACAGAGTTGACGATTACAAACTAATGCCTTAAAATTGGAATAGCAGCTAGGCGGTCGCAAAGATGCTATTCACCGCTGGTCAGCCTGACCGGCAAGCTTACCGCTTATCTATTATAATACGAGGGGGCTGCACTTAGTTACTGAGTGCAGCCCTTTTCATTGAAATCATGGAGAGGATTATGGAGCACACACAGGAACTTGCAAAGGCGCTTGCGGAACTGAAACGCATCACCGGGATCACGATGGACGTGACGGCGGATTCCCCTGAGGAGGCCGAACAGGCGCTCACCCAGATCCGATGCCTGTGCACGGCCTACAGGGAAAAATACAATAAAGCTGATTTCCTTCAGGGGCTGATGACCGGAGGGATACCGGCATATGACATTGCAGAACGGGCGGCAAGGCTTCATATCAATCCTGATGAGCAGCGCATCCTGTTTCTGTTTGAAACAAAAGAGATAGATGAGACGGTCATGGAAATATTAAAAAGCCTGTTTCCGGCGCAGACGAAGACGTATCTCGTACCGGTGACTGAACGTACGGTAGCGGTTCTCCGGCCGGTGCGGTCCGGTGAAAGCGAGAAGGACAGCCGCCGTATCGCCCGCATGATCGTGGATACACTGAATACGGAGGCACTGGTGCAGATCCGGCTGTCTTACAGTTTTCTGTTTGACAGCCTGACCGATCTTCCGGAAGCATTCCGGGAGACCAGCCTGGCACTGCGGGTTGGCAGACTCTTTTATTCGGAGCAGACCGTATTTCCGTACAATGAGCTGGGCATCGGCCGCCTGATCTATCAGCTCCCGGTTTCTCTGTGCGAAAGTTTTCTGAAAGAGATATTCGGGGCGGATATCCCGAACTCGTTTGATGAGGAGACGCTGGGAACCGTCAACCGTTTTTTTCAGAACAATCTCAATATAGCAGAGACATCCCGCCAGCTCCATATGCACCGCAATACGCTGATCTACCGTCTGGACCAGATTGAAAAACATACGGGCCTTGACATCCGTCTTTTTGAAGACGCCATGACATTCAGGATCGCCATTATGGTGCTGAACTATTTACAATCAGAAAGGAACAATTAGATTATGAACGATGCATTATACGAACAGCTTATCGCCCGCAGACCAAAACCGTATGACCTGCCGGTCCGGGTTCTTGTGATCCTTGTGATCGTGGCCGTTGCCATACTGGGCATGCCTTTCCTCGGGGTGCTTTCCTATGTGATTGCGGTTATTCTGGCAGTGGTAGCATATTATTTTATCTTTCCGAAGCTCAGCGTGGAATATGAGTATATTATCCTGAACCATGATCTTCAGGTTGACGTGATCTATAACAGGGCAAAGCGGAAACGCCTGCAGAATATTGATATCCAGGGGGCGGAGATTATCGCGCCAAAAGGATCGCCGAGACTGAATTCCTACAGACCGGATAAAGTATATGATTACACATCCGGCAATCCGAACGGCAAAGCGTATGGGATCATGATCCCGAAAGATCAGAAAAACATCTGCATCTATATTGAGCCGGATGCGAAAATGATCGACCACATGAGCCAGTGGATGGGAATGAAAATGTTCCGGGATTAAAAATATATCTGCGGGGCCGGATGGGCCCCGCAAAAATTATTTCACGATTCGATTCTTATTCCGCCATTCTCTTGGCGATATCCCGTATATGTTTTTAAATGCTCTTGAAAAATGAAGCTGGTTCGGATATCCGACGGCATTTCCGATATCGTTGACGGACAGCGTCGTCAGTTTCAGCAATTCCGCGGCCTTGGTCATGCGGTAGCTGAGCAGGAACTGCTGCGGGGACTGCCCGACGGTATCTTTGAAGATCCGCCCGAAATAGGTGCGGTTCAGTCCGCAGAATGTGGCGATGCCCTCGACGGATATATCGTTCTGGAAATTCTGTTCTATATAGTTTAATGCTTCTTTTATATAGAAATCGCGTATCCGCCCGTCTGCGGATATTTTCATGGATGCTGCCGACCGTGTCAGAAAATCAAGGAACAGGTAAAGATGACCGGTCAGGTTGAATGAAGTTTCATTCCGGTGTTCTACGATATACTGCATTTCACTGACCATATTTTCCCGGAGATCTTTGAACGTGGCGTGATAGATCGGGCTTTCCGGAGTAAGGCCGGCGGTTTCCACCGCTTCTCTGGCGCGCATCCCGTCAAACTCGATCCATACGTATTCCCATGGGAGTCGGGTATCGGCGATGTAGGTCGTGACCTGCTTGGGGAAGATCATGAATCCCTGTCCGCTTCGGATCTGGTATTCGTGATTCTGCCCTTTGAAATCCGTCGTCATGAGCCGCCCTGTGCCGGACAGGACATAGTGGAACAGGTAGTGGCTCCGTGTGGCCGGACCGAAAGAATAGGCGGGATCGCACTGTTCTCTCCCGAACTGGTACATACACAGATCGACGAAATTTTCGTTTGGGAATATGGAAAAAACATGCTTACTCATAGCAGGCTCCTTTTCACAATTTTAAAAAGTATAAAAACATTATAAACTAAAACATACCAAAATGCGATCCTACTTTACAAAAAAAGATACATAAGTTGCAACATGGCATATAACACGGGTGATCCTGATATTTTTACCGAAAATGTAGGATGCTATAATCTGCATATAAGCGGAAAAGCTAAAAGGAAGGAGCTGAAACACTATGAAAAAGAGAAAAGCGATCAGCGCAGTGCTCGCAGCGTCCATGCTTGCGGCGGTCATTCTTCCGGGCTGCGGTTCAGATGAGAACAGCGGAAAAACGGAGATTGAGATCCTGCAGTACAAGCCGGAGGCGGCGACGTATTTTGATCAGGTGGAAGACCAGTTCAATGCAACGCATGACGACATCCACCTGACGATCAGTTCGCCGAATGATGCGACGACGATTCTGAGGACCCGGTTCATCCGTGAGGACTATCCGGATATCATCGGCATCGGCGGTGATATCAACTATTCCTACTACGTGGATGCGGATATCCTGGCGGATGTATCGGACTATCCGGGGATGGCTGATGTGAAGGAGTCCTACATTGACATCCTGGAGGCGCTGGAGATCACGCCGAAGGACGGTACATACGGTGTGCCGTATGTGGCGAATGCGGCGGGCATCCTGTACAACAGGGACATGTTCGAAGAACACGGCTGGGAGATCCCGGAATCCTGGGATGAGCTGATGGATCTGTGCGAAGAGATCGAGGCGGAAGGCATCCTGCCGTTCTACTTCGGATTCCGTGACACATGGACCTGCCTTGCGCCGTGGAACTCCCTGGCGGTTGACCTTGCGCCGGCGGATACATGTCAGAAAGTGAATGCAGGAGAGACCACATTCTCCGAGGAGTACGTGGAAGTAGCGGAGAAATGTGCACAGCTGGTAAGCTACGGACCGGACGATCCGTTCGCATACGGATACAACGACGCATGTACGGCATTTGCCAACGGAGAATCCGCAATGTATCCGATCGGAAGTTATGCGGTTCCGCAGATCCTCTCGGTAAATCCGGAGATGAACATTGACTCTTTCGTGACGCCGGGTAACGACGATGCGTCCAAAAATACGCTGAACTCAGGTGTTGACCTGCTGTTCGCAGTAACCGCAGAATGCGAGAACAAAGAAGCCGCTTATGAGGTTCTCGATTTCCTGATGGATGATGCGAATATCCAGGCTTACATTGACGATCAGAACGCAGTACCCTGCAAAGACAGCGAGTTTGAACTTGCTCCGATGCTCGACGGCATGCTTCCGTATATTGAGTCTGGCAACATGACCGACTATCAGGACCATTACTATCCGTCTGAGATGGCTGCAGACGCGCTGATCCAGACCTATCTCATCAACGGGGACGTGGAAGACTTCCTGAACGATTTTGACACACGCTGGCAGAGATACAACCGGGATATCATCCGTGCGGTCCAGGAGTACAATGAAGAGCACGGCACTGCCGAGTAGGAAAGGAGCGGGATTAGATTATGAAAAAAGTAAATGACAGCAAGCGGACATATATGCTGATCACCATACCGATCCTGGCGCTGTTTGTCTGCTTCAACACAGTACCGCTTATCCGCGGTGTGATTTACAGTTTTACGAACTTTAAAGGCTTCGGTACATATGATTTCGTCGGATTCCGCAACTATCTGGATCTTTTTACAGATCCCAGAATCGGCGGTTCCTACCTGTTCACCATTAAGCTTGCCATCGTGGCAACGATCCTGACAAATGTGATCAGCCTTGTCCTGGCGCTCGGCCTGAACAGCAGAATCAAAGGAAAGACATTCCTGAGAGCGGCATACTTCGTGCCGAACGTGCTCGGCGCGCTGGTTGTAGGATACATTTTCCAGTATTTCTTTACCTACATCCTGCCTGGCCTTGGCGATGTGCTGGGGATCGGAGCGCTTCAGGGAAGCATGCTCTCCAACAGCAGGACGGCATGGATCGCCATCGTGATCGTCTGCGCATGGCAGTCCATCGCCATGAATACGATTATCTACATTTCCGGTCTCCAGACGGTGCCGGAGGATGTATACGAGGCGGGCGACCTGGACGGCGCGACCGGCTGGAAGAAGTTCAAATACCTGACCTTCCCGCTGATCATCCCGTTCTTTACGATCAACATGGTTCTCTGCGTGAAGAACTTCCTGATGGTATTCGACCAGATCATGGCCATGACAAAGGGCGGTCCGGAGCAGAGCACGGAGTCTATCTCCTACCTGATCTACAACAACGGTCTTTCAGGCGGAAGCTTTGGATATCAGAGCGCCAACGCGGTTGTATTCTTCATCGTGATCGTAGCGATCTCTGTTGCACAGATGACGATATCAAGTAAGAAGGAGGAACAGTTATAATGTATGAGAAAATGAAAGCCAGAGTAAACTGGCCTGTAACGATCCTTCTGTTTGTGGGACTGCTCACCGTGGCATTTCCGCTGTATATGACAATTGTAATCGCCTTCAAGCAGCCCTCCGAGATGACCAACAGCATCTCCGGCATCCTGTCCCTGCCGGCGCAGTGGTCCTTAAGCAACTTCGCGCAGGCTATGGAACTGACGGATTTCTGGCGGTCGCTTGGCAACAGCCTTCTGGTAACAGTCAGCACGGTTGTGCTCTGCATCATCCTCCATTCCCTGATGGGATTTGCGGTCGGAAGAAATAAAGCGCACAGCAAACTGTACAACCTGGTATATCTCTTCATCGTAAGCGGTATGTTCGTTCCGTTTGCGATCCTGATGATGCCTCTTGCAAAACAGACGGCTGAGATGCATCTTGATAATTGGGCTGGCGTTATTCTCCTCTATGTGGTATTCTATATGCCGATGAATTTACTTCTTTACACAGGCTACCTGGTAAATATCCCGATTGCCCTCGAGGAAGCAGCGAGAGTGGACGGCGCGAGTACATGGCGTACATTCTGGAAGATCATCTTCCCGATCATGAAGCCCATGCATGCAACGGTTGCGGTTATCACCGCACTGGCCGTATGGAACGATGTTATGACGCCGCTGATTATTATGTCAGGAAAAGGACAGAACACACTGCCGCTGGCGCAGCTGACATTCCAGACGCAGTTCGGTACGAACTACAACCTGGCGTTCGCGTCCTATCTGCTGGCACTGATCCCGATTGTTGTATTCTATGTGATCTGCCAGAAACAGATCATCAACGGAGTGGTAAACGGCGCCGTGAAATAAGCGAGCCCTGATGCGCATAAGCGCGTCATACCGGGCGGGTGATATGTGGGAAGTACATTCACCTGCCCGGATATTTTCATATACGGGAAAGAACCAATATTTACAGATCAGGAGGGACAGATTATGAGTATTGTATATAATGAGGCGCAGAAAACGATCACGCTGCATACAAAGAACACGACCTACCAGATGCAGATCGATAAATACGGCTTTCTGCTTCACCTGTACTACGGCAGGAAAGCGGACGGATGTATGGATTATCTGCTGACTTATTACGACAGGGGATTTTCCGGAAACCCGTATGATGCGGGGAATGACAAGACTTATTCCATGGATTCCCTTCCGCAGGAATTCCCGTCCCTGGGAACCGGTGATTACCGGACGCCTGCCTGCATTATCAAAAATACAGACCGGACCTACTGCAGCGACTTCCGCTATGAGAGCCACAGCATCCGGGACGGCAAATATTCCCTGGAAGGACTGCCGGCGGTGTATGCGGATGATGATGAGGCGCAGACCCTTGAAGTCGTGCTGGAGGACCGGGTGACCGGCGTGCGCGCCGTGCTGCTCTACGGCGTCCTGCCGGAGTATGATATCATTACCCGGAGCGTTCGGATCGTCAATGCAAGCGACGGACATATTTCCGTAAAGAAGCTGGCGCCGGCATGTCTCGACATGGTCGGGGGCCAGTATGACTTCCTGACATTCTACGGCCGTCATGCCATGGAGCGGAATCTCCAGCGGATGCCCATCGGACACGGCGTGCAGAAGATCGGAAGCACAAGGGGTTCGTCCAGCCACCAGTACAACCCGGCGGTGATCATGGCGGAGCATGAGACTACGGAGGATGCGGGAGGCTGCTATGCCATGGCGTTCGTTTACAGCGGCAGCTTCCAGAGCGAGGCCGGTCAGGATCAGTACTATCAGACCCGTCTCCTTATGGGATTTTCGGAAGAACAGTTCGCCTATCCGCTGAATGCGGGCGAGGAGTTCCAGTCCCCGGAAGTGATCATGAGTTATTCGGGGGAAGGGCTGGCGAAGCTGTCCCAGAACCTGCACCGCTGTATGAGGAGCCATCTGTGCAGAGGAAAATATAAAGAGATCGTGCGCCCGATCCTGCTGAACAGCTGGGAGGCGTCCTACTTTGATTTCACCGGGGAATCCCTTCTGAAGCTTGCTTCGGAGGCGGCGAAGCTGGGGATCGAGATGTTCGTCATGGACGACGGCTGGTTCGGCCGGCGCGACAGCGAGTTAAGAGGTCTGGGCGACTGGAAGGTAAATGAAGAGAAGCTTGGATGCAGCCTGGGCGAACTGATCAGAAAGATCAATGATATGGGACTGAAGTTCGGGATCTGGATCGAGCCGGAGATGGTCAATGAAGACAGCGATCTCTACCGGGAACATCCGGACTGGGCGTTTGTGATCCCGGGACGGCGTCCGAACCGTTCCAGGCACCAGCTCGTACTTGACTTCTCCAGAAAAGAAGTAGTAGATTATATTTATGATCAGATCTGCGCGGTCCTGGATCAGGGCAATGTGGAATATATCAAGTGGGATATGAACCGGAGCATCGCGGATGTATATTCGGCGACAGCGGACAGCCAGGGAAGAGTGCTTCACGATTATGTGCTCGGACTTTACAGTTTCCTGGAGCGTCTGGTGCAGCGATATCCGAATATCCTGCTGGAAGGATGCAGCGGCGGCGGCGGACGGTTCGACGCCGGGATGCTCTACTATACGCCTCAGATCTGGTGCAGCGATAACACGGACGCAATCGACCGTCTGGAGATCCAGTACGGAACGTCATTTATCTATCCATGTTCCTGTGTGGGCTCCCATGTATCGGCTTCACCGAATCATCAGACAGAGCGTGTGACCTGTATGAAGACGAGGGGAACGGTGGCCCTGGCAGGTACATTCGGATACGAGCTCAACCTGAATGAGCTGAGCGAGGAAGACAAGGCGGAGATCCGCCGGCAGATCGCAGAGTATAAGAAGTATGCGGATCTCGTTCAGAAGGGAGCTTATTACCGCCTGACCAATCCCCAGACGGATAATCAGGGGGCGTGGGAGTTCGTATCGGAAGATCAGAAAGAGGCGCTGGTCCAGGTTGTCGGAATTAAGAAACATGCCAATATGACCGTAGATTATATCAAAGTCAAAGGCCTGAAAGAAAATACGATGTACCGGGAGGAGACAACGGGCAAACTTTACAACAGTACGGCGCTCCGGGAGGCCGGCGTGCCAAAACCGGTGCTTCACGGAGAATACCAGGCATATCAGTGGCATTTTGTTGAAGAAGATCAGTAGATAAAAGTATGGAGGATCAGACCATGGCAGGAAAATCCACGAAAGCTGCAGGCGGCGGAAAAACGGCTGCAAAGAAAACAGCAGGGAAGAAAACGGCAGGCACTGCGAAAACGGCAGGTCCGGCAAAAGCAGCGGACAGAAAAAAAGCGGAAAATGACCGTATATTCGCGGAGCGTCTCGGCCGTCATCACGATGAACTCCGCTGGCTCTATATGGAGCTGTACGGCAATGACGATATGTTCGCCGAGCTTTGCGGACAGATGAAGCGGTATTACGACCTGAGAAATGACAAGCTGAAAAAACTTGACGCGCAGCGCGAGGCGGAAGGCGAGTGGTACCGCAGGCGCGATATGGTCGGCATGATGATGTATATCGATAATTTCGCCGGCAATATCAAAGGGGTGCAGGAGAAACTTTCGTATCTCGAAAGCTGCAATGTGAATTACATCCATCTGATGCCCTTCCTGGATTCTCCAAAAGGCCGCTCTGACGGCGGTTATGCGGTGGCGGATTTCCGGAAAGTAAAACCGGATCTTGGGACCATGGATGATCTGGCGGAACTGGCGGAGAAATGCCATGACAAAGGGATCAGCCTGTGCATGGATTTTGTTATGAATCATACGTCCGAGGATCATGAGTGGGCGGTAAAAGCCCGTCAGGGAGACGGCGAATACATGAGCCGGTACTTCTTCTACGCGGATCCGTCGATCCTGCAGGAATATGAGCGGACCGTGCCCCAGGTGTTCCCGACGACGGCGCCGGGCAACTTCACATTCCTGCCGGAGATGGGGCACTATGTGATGACCACTTTCTATCCTTATCAGTGGGATCTGAACTACCGCAACCCGCGGGTGTTCAATGAGATGATGTACAACTTCCTCTACCTGGCCAACCAGGGAATGGATATCATCCGCATCGATGCGGTTCCCTACATCTGGAAAGAGCTGGGCACGAACTGCCGGAACCTGCCACAGGTGCACACGATCGTCCGCATGATGCGCATGATCGGCGAGATCGTCTGCCCAGGCATCGTGCTTCTGGGCGAGGTCGTGATGGAGCCGGACAAGGTGGCGCCGTATTTCGGAACGGTGGAGAAGCCGGAGTGCCACATGCTCTACAATGTAACGACCATGGCGACGACCTGGCATACGGTCGCCACACGGGACATCCGCCTTCTGCGGAAACAGATGGACATCGTCTGCTCCCTTCCGAGGGAATACACATTCCTCAATTATCTGCGATGCCACGATGACATCGGCTGGGGACTTGATTATGATACACTGCGGACCTGGGGGATGGAGGAAATCCCGCACAAGCGTTATCTCAATGATTACTTCCAGGGAAAGACGCCGGACAGCGTCAGCCGGGGCGAACTTTACAATGACGATCCGGTGACCCAGGACGCCAGATTCTGCGGGACGACCGCATCCATGTGCGGCGTGGAGAGCGCCGGATTCGAGCAGGATGAGGAGAAGATGGACTGGGCGGTCACGAAAGACGTGATGCTTCACGCATACATGTTTACCCAGTCCGGGATCCCGATGCTCTACAGCGGCGACGAGGTGGGCCAGGTCAATGACTATACTTACAAGGAAGATCCGGACAAGGCACCGGATTCCCGCTATATCCACAGAGGAAAATTCAACTGGGATCTGGTGGAACATATCAAAGACAGGACCAGCGTTCAGGGACGGATCTTCAATGCGCTGAAAAAACTGGAGAAGATCCGCCGGGAAGAGCCGGTCTTCAGTGCGGACGCGGAAGTGTGGACGAAGGATTACAGCGATCAGTCCATCCTCTGGATCGTGCGCCGGTACGGGGACGAGGAACTGCATGCCGTATTCAACTTCAGCGATTATCCGAAAACCGTATGGATGCCGGAGAAGGCGGAGTATACGAATCTCTTAAGCGGCGGCACGGACGAGATCGTGACCATGGATATGCCGGGATGGGGATTCCTCTGGATGAAGAAGGGACAATAATTATGAAATTTACAAAGATGCAGGGACTTGGCAACGATTACGTATATGTAAACTGCTTTAAAGAGAAGATCGCGGATCCGTCTGCTTTGGCGGTGAAGATCAGCGACCGTCATTTCGGCGTTGGATCGGACGGGCTGATCATGATCAATCCGTCGGACAAGGCAGATTTTGAGATGGAGATGTACAATGCGGACGGCTCCCGCGGAGAGATGTGCGGCAACGGCATCCGCTGTGTGGCAAAATATGTCTATGATTACGGACTGACGGATAAGACGCACATTTCCGTGGAGACACTGGGCGGCATCAAATATCTTGACCTGACAGTGGAAGGCGGCAAGGTGAAACTGGTGAAGGTCGATATGGGAAAACCGGAACTGGAGCCGGCGAAGGTTCCGGTGAAAGCAGAAGGCGACCGTGCGGTGGATGCGCCGATCCTTGTGGACGGGGAAGAATACCGCATGACCTGTGTGTCTATGGGCAATCCGCATGCGGTCGTGTTCGTGGACTGTGATGTCAAAGATTTTCCGCTGGAGACAGTCGGTCCGAAATTCGAGAATCATGAGCGGTTCCCGAATCGGGTGAATACCGAGTTCGTGCGCGTTCTCGACCGGCATACGGCAGAGATGCGTGTCTGGGAGCGCGGCTCCGGGGAAACGCTTGCCTGCGGGACCGGCGCCTGCGCCGTGGCTGTTGCCTGCGCGCTGAACGGCCTGACGGAAGATGAAGTGACGGTGAAGCTCCTGGGCGGCGATCTTCAGATCAGATGGGACCGGGAGAAGGATACCGTATATATGACCGGGCCGGCGGAAGTGGTATTTGACGGAGAATGGCCGGAGTAATATGAAGAGAAAAACACCTGCGCATCGTGCAGATATCTGTACAATGTGCAGGTGTTTTTCTTTTTGCATAGAAATATGCAACCGCGGCTTCTTTTTTGGTGTAATACTTTATAAAAAGGGGGGATGTGAATGCGGTCCGCGGACGAAAACAGTGAAGAAATACTTATTGAACGGCTGAAAAACCAGGAGGAAAGAGCGCTGGAAGAACTGGTGGAGATTTACGAGGCAGAGGTTTTCAGGGTTGTGCGTCAGATCTCAAAACGTCTTCTTCCGGAGGAGGATGTACATGAGATCGCGAACGACACGTTCTATCAACTGTGGCGGCATGCGGCGAATCTGGACACCGGGAAGGGAAGCCTGGGGGCGTATCTTGTCACATCCGCCAGAAACCTGACGAAAAACAGACTCAGGACATATAAAGGAAGCGTTTTCCAGGTGCAGGATTATGACGTAGTGGAGATGCCGGATCTGTTCGAGAAGGCAGAACAGGAAGAGAGACAGCGGTTTGTGCAGGAGGCGTTAAACCGCCTGTCCGAAGAAGAAAAGGAGATTTTTATCCGATATTATTACTTCTATCAGACGACGGAAGAAATCGGAGATGCAATGGGGATAAGGCAGAATACTGTGAAATCAAAACTGAAAAGAGGAAGAAAGAAGCTAAAAGGATTTCTTATGGAAAGGGGAATGGAGCCATGAAAAAACGAATTACAGATTTTATGGATGACCTCCCGGCAGAAGAGGTGGAAAACCTGATGAACAGGTCTGTCGGAAAGAAACGAAGACGACCGGCTTTCGGTACGTTTAAGATCGCCGCCGCAGCTGCGTGCATCGCGGTGCTCGGGGGCGGCGTCGCATATGCTTACACGCACCCCGGATTCCTGCAGGAATATCTGGGGATTGGTGAGGATGACCGGGCATCCCTTATGATAATGGAAGAGGAGCAGAGTGCAGAGAATGACGATTACTGTCTGACGATCGAGGAGATCGCCGGCGATGATCTGGTTCAGATGGTTCTTGTCGGCCTGGAACCGCAAAACGGGGACAGCCGGGCGTATCTCAGGGAACGGCGGATAAACCGGCCGGTGATCACGGTTGACGGAAAAGAGCCGGAAATCTACAGTGTCGACCGGATGGATGAAGCAGTGTCTGAAGAAGACCGGGAAACAGGAAAAGAATACTATCTGTTTACACTGGAGGAATGCCGGGGCGAGGGAGCCGTATATTTCGGGGAAGGCCTGAAAACCGTTGATGTGGCTTATGATACCGGATGGCTGGAAGAGCATAAAGCTGAGGTGGTCAGCCTGGATTTCAGTTTGGAAAACGTCATGTCCGAGTCGCTTGTCCTTGAGCCGGGAGAGCTTGCAGAGGGAATCACATACGATGAGATCGTGATCGGACACTTTTCAGTCAGCGGCACGGGCAGCCGTACCAGCGAAGCAAGGCTTGAAAATGCCATGCCGGTTCCAACCATCACAGCGGTTTATAAAGACGGCACGGAAGGCGTACTGCAGCCCGGCAATATGAGCGGGGATCCTCAGGCGCATACCGCGGCGTCGGGAGGAACGATCACAAGCATGGAACCTGAAGGGGAAGGAATCGGATTCCAGTCTGTCCTGACGTCCTATGTGGATATCGGAGAGATAAAAGAAATCCGGATCAATGAGGATGCGTATGCAGTGGATAAATGAGTGAAATCTTCTTCATATAAAAGAGCCAAAGTGCCACACCTTTGATGATTCGGGAAGGGGTGTGGCACTTGTTTCTTTTCAAAACTGTCAAAGCTATTTTTTCTCAGCCAGCGCCGCACCCAGTTCACGGCACGCCGAAAGGGCCTCATCATTCGGAGCTTCATTGCAGATCACACTGTCGCTGGCAAGACTGGCTCCGTCCTGACTGCAGCGTTCCTCCCAGTCGCGCATCCATTCCCCATCGCCCCAGCCATAGGAACCGAACAGGGCAATGGTTTTTCCCTGCAGGGCTCCCTCGCAGGAGGTGAACATCGGTTCAAACTCGGTTTCTTCCAGCTGCTCCGCTCCCATAGAAGGGCAGCCAAAGGCGATGGCGTCATAGTCGCCGACCTGATCTGCTGAAAATCCGGCGGCGGTGATAAGGGTTGCCTCCGCCCCCTTTTCTCTTGCACCTTCTGCTACGGCAGAGGCCATAGCTTCAGTATTTCCGGTACCACTCCAATATACAACTGCAATTTTATTCATAAGACAAATCTTCCTTTCTTTTTTATGGCGGAAACATCAGCCGACTACTGTGAGCTGCTCGATGGATTTTCCCTGTTTCCATTGTTCAGAATAAATTCTGCTGCACAGATCGTATTTTTCAAAGATGCTCTTCGATTCCTGTTCATCTCCGTATACCTTCCAGCAGCCCTGGCACTTATGGTTGCAGGCTCTGTTGAGGATAAATCCCAGAACGTCTTTCGGCGGATAACTTAAAAACAGGCCGATCTCATGGGGAAATTCCTCTGTGGAACGGAGCCGGCGGATCAGATGCATCACACAGGCATTGGGATTTTCAGGCATGTAGCCGTAGTGCAGCAGCAGTTCCCTGGCCTGATGATCCGTAAGATCATCCTCCAGTGCATGAGGGCGGTAAACATAGATCAGGGCGCGCCCCTGGCAAACCCTGAGCGGCAGGATGCGGATCCCTCTGGGAACCAGCCGCCTGTTTAAGCCGGATATGGATTTTGTCAGTTCCTTCCTGCAGGGGCAGATACAGGAAAACAGGTTCCCGGTCTTGATCCCTGCAAGGGTAGGAGAGCAATGACGGATGAGCAGATCTTCGGACATGAGCATTTCCTTTCCGTAAATTATAATGCGGCCGGCATTATTTTATCACAACGGTTAGTTGCAACTAACTAATGCTGATTATAATGTCGTGCAGACAACATGTCAAGAGATTTTTCTTATATGGCCATGTTATTTCAGTTTCCATCCGGCACTCTGCCTCTGGAGTTCCACCATATGGCGGAAGATGCCGTTACGGTTCATCAGATCCGCAGGGGTTCCCTGCTCTACTACGCTGCCTTCAGAGAGGACGACGATTTTGTCCGCCGCTTCCACAGTGCGCATCCGGTGGGCGATGACCAGAACCGTCTTGCCCTGGAGCAGGCGGGAGAGAGCTTCCTGAACAGCGCTCTCATTTTCCACGTCCAGGCTGGCAGTGGCCTCATCCAGAAGGATGACCGGTGCATCCTTTAAAAGCGCGCGGGCGATAGAGATCCGCTGCCGTTCGCCGCCGGAGAGGGTGGAGCCGTTCTCACCGATCAGGGTCTGATAGCCTTGTGGCAGTTCCCGGATAAATTCATCGCATCGGGCGGCTCTGGCGGCGGCGATTACTTCTTCATCCGAAGCGTCCCGGCGGCCAAGACGGATGTTTTCCATCACGGTATCCCGGAACAGTACCACATCCTGGAATACCATGGAGTAGGAGCGAAGAAGTGTTTCCGGATCTACCGTGGATACGTCCGTTCCGCCTAAGAGAACCTTCCCGCCGGTGACGTCCCAGAACCGGGCGGCCAATTTGCAGGCAGTGGATTTCCCACCGCCGGAGGGCCCGATAAGGGCGGTCACTTCGCCCTGCTTTGCAGTGAAGCTTACGTCCTTAAGTACGCCGTCCCCCTCCCGATAGGCGAAGGAGACATGGTCAAAGGTGATGTCATAGTTTTCCGGTGTAAATTCAGCTGTTCCCTCCTGTACCGGCTGTTCCAGAATGGAGCGCATCCGCTCGATCTGCAGTTTGGCGTTGAAGGTGGCGGCGATATTCTGGAGCACAAGCCCCAGCGGGTCATACAGCCTGGCGGCGGCAAAGAGGAACCCGAGGAAATAGAGGAAAGAAAGTTTTCCGGCCGCCAGAAGAGCTCCTCCGGTCAGGATGGTGGTTGCCAGACCCAGCCGGAGAAACGCCTGAGCGGAGCAGACGAATACGCCGGTTGCCAGCTCCGAGCGGATGGAGCCTTTCTCCATGGCTGCAAGTTTCTTCTCCAGTTTTTCCATATACGCGTCCTGCCGGCTGCATGCCTTGATATCCCGGATGGTTTCCAGTCCTTCCTGGATACAGTCGGCGACTGCCCGTTTATTTAGTATATTTTTTGTGCCGAAGGAATCCTGGATCTTCCTGCTCCCTGCCGTCAGAAGGACCGCAACAGGTACGACCCACAGTATGGCCAGCGCCATCCGCCAGTCGCACACGAACATGGCGGCGCCGATCACCAGCGTGGAGAAGACGGACGCAAACAGCTGCGGTACGTAGTGGGAGAACATCTGGTCCAGACTGGAGCAGTCTGCGATCATGGTGGAGGTCAGGTCGCTCAAGTCCCGGTTCCCGAAAAAGCTTAAGGGAAGCCGTCTCAGGGTTTCCGCCAGGCTCACCCGCCGGCTGGCGCTCTCTTTATAAGTCGCCAGATACAGTGAAGCATACTGGAACCAGTGGAGGACAAACAGCAGGATCAGGACCGCCAGGGCGGAGCCTGTATAGACCCAGAAGCCCTCCATGGGGCTGACGCCGGTTTCCATAGCATCCAAAAGGTGCTGTGCCGTAAACAGGACGGCTCCTACCGGAAGCATCAGGCTTAAGTTGCACACAAAACACCAGACGACGGCTTTTACAAGATCTTTTGCTCCTTTCTCGCTGAGCGCGAATACGTGCTGTAATTTCTTTGTCATACTGTCTTTTCCCCCTTTCCGCTTTTCGGATCTGTCCGGCCGACTTTCCACCGGGCGCTGCGCTGATAGTCCTTCCACATGGCGGCATAAATGCCGTGCTGTGCAAGCAGGCTCTCATGGCTGCCCTGTTCTGCAATCTTCCCGCCGTTTAAGACGATGATGTGATCAGCATCCTGTACAGTGGACAGCCGGTGGGCGATCATCAATACAGTTTTATTCCGGATCAGCGCTTCAAACGCCTTCTGGATCTGGTGTTCATTTTCCGGGTCTGCAAAAGCGGTTGCCTCGTCCAGCACCACGATGGGCGCGTCTTTCAAAATGGCGCGGGCAAGAGCGATCCGCTGCTGTTCGCCGCCGGAGAGGTATACACCTTTTGCTCCAACCACAGTATCCAGCCCCTGGGGAAGTTTTTCCAGAATGTCATCGCACTGCGCGGCGTGTGCGGCGGACAGGGCCTCATCTCTGGAAGCGTCCGGCCGGGCTGCCCGGATATTATCCAGAAGGCTCTCTTTAAACAGCCGGGTATCCTGAAACACAAAGGATATTTGATTCATCAGGTCTTCCGTTTTTATTTCTCTGACATTAACTCCCCCGATGGAGACGGTGCCGCTGTCCGCATCCCAGAAGCGGGGGATCAGGCTGGCAGCTGTCGTCTTGCCGCCCCCGGAGGGGCCTACCAGCGCGGTTACCTGACCGGGCCGGACAGAAAACGATACATCAGAAAGAGCCGGGCGGTCCGAGCCGGGATAGGTAAAGGTCACATGGTCAAAGGATACAGCGGCGTTCGCCGGCCGTTTCTGCGCGCCTGTGTTTTCCATCGGCTTCTGGTTCAGAATCTCATCCAGGCGTCCCACGGCTTCATCCGCCTCCATGACAGCCTCGCTCATGTACATGATGCGGTTGATCATCTGACCGCAGGCAGGAGCGAACAGGGCATAGAAAATAAAGTTGACAAGCACCGTGCGCACGTCCCCGCCGGAAGCATGCAGCAGCGCCGCAGGGATCAGCAGGGCGAAAGCTCCGTTGATAAACGTCAGGAAACAGGTCTGCCCCACACGGCAGCTCATGGCGTACTGGCTGGCAAGGTTGCTGTAGTCCCTGATGGCTGCATAGAAAGCTTTGAAAGAGTACACGGTCTGCTGGAACATTTTTACTACGGGGATGCCCCGGACATATTCCACGGCCTCACCGCTCATGCGCTCGATCTCCTTCTGATAGCGGTGGAAAAAGCCGGCGTTCTTTCCGCCCATCATCAGGCACATGGACAGCAGCGCCAGCACCATGGTGAGCAGGCAGAGAAGCCCCATTTTCCAGTCAAAGAGGAACAGCATCAGGACGGCGGCAACAGGAGTGACGATCGTTCCAGCCAGGTCAGGAAGCTTGTGGGCCAGCAGATCTTCTGTAAGACCGGCATTGTCATCGATCAGTTTCCTGAGCCGTCCGGACTGACTGCCCGTGAAGAATCCAAGCGGCAGCTTCAGAACGTGCGCCATGGCAGCGCGCCGGATATTCCGGGCCGTGCGGAAGGCCGCGATATGAGTGGACATGAGCGCTGCAAAATACAGAGCGATACTTATGACAGCGGTCCATACCGCCGTCCAGCCCCAGCGTGCAGATCCGGACACGCCGGTGAGCGCGGGCCAGGTTTCCAGGACGTCCCTTGCCGCAAGCCATACACACACATAGGGGATCAGCCCGAGTACCGCGGACAGGGCGGAGAGGATACAGCCCAGCAGGGTGAGATTTCTGTACCCGCCCGCATAACCCAGGATGCAGGCAAGGCTGCTTTGCTTTTTCTGTTTCAAATGATTACCTCCCTTTTGTCTAAAATATTTATCATGAAGTTAGAAATGACTAACTATCATGCAAAAAAGATGGGGGCTACGGCCCCATCAGTTTCAGCCATCCGGCTGTATAAAAGTCCCTGAGCTGATCTACATAGCGCAGGGCCCTGCCTTCCGGCATATCGTGTATCACGATCTCAAAGATCCCGTTAAACATGCCGCTGGCAATGATATGACACATCTGTTCATCCAGCTCGGGGATATCCCGTCCAAGGCGGCGGAGGACGTCCATGTATTTCAGTGTATATTCCACTTCCACCTCAACCATGTTATGGACAAAATGTTCATAACTGGTGCCTTCTGACCGGCAAAGCAGCAGCTTTACCGGTTCCCGGTGCCGACAGATATAATCCACCATCCAGTGGATGCAGTCTGAGGATTCTACGCCCATGTGATCCGGCTGCTGCTCTTCAGGAAGTTCCGCGAAGGAAGTCTGGGCCTCCATAAATCTGCCCATAAGGGCGGCGGCATGGGGCTCCACGATTGACGCGAACAGGGCTTCTTTGCTGGAAAAGTAGCCGTAGAAGGCCCCGGTGGTCACGCCTGCATTTTTTACGATCTGGCGCAGCGAAGCGCCCAGGAAACCTTTTTCAGAAAATTCGTCTAATGCGGCCTGCCGGATCCGCTCTAATGTAGATAATGTGTTTTCATCCATGGCAATCTCCATATAACAGTGATATATAACGATGTTATATTATGAAAATATTCGTTTGCTGTCAAGAGGATTTCAAGGATTAAATGGGATAATGAGAAGTTTTATCGACAAGGTCGATTAGCTTTGACTACCCCGGGAGAGTGTTGCTATGCTGATACGGTATCCTTATTGTAATTTAGTAAAACAGAAGGAAGTGATGCACATGAAACAGCACAGATTCTGGGCATGGGCTGCCGTGTTCTGTTTCATAATGGTATTTTATACCGGATACAGACACAAGTGATCAGCCGGCAGCAGAGCAGTAAAAAGTATTATCAGGAGGTAGAAGTATATGTTCAGTGAGTCATTGATGAAAAAGATCGGATTATTTGCAGGAGGCGTCCTCTTCGGGACAGCGGGGGTGAAGCTCTTATCCAGCAAAGATGCGAAGAAGGTTTATACAGAGTGTACGGCGGCCGCGCTGCGCGCAAAGGACTGCGTGATGAAAACGGTCACAACTGTGCAGGAGAACGCGGAGGATATCCTGGCGGAAGCCCAGCAGATCAATGAAGAAAGGGCGGCCCGGGAAGCGGCGGCTGTGCAGGAAGCAGAGGAAGACGGTGCGGATCTTTCAGATGAAGGAACGATGCAGCGTTCATGAAATTTATCATAAAGCATGAAATCAGGTGCCGTCTCCGCATCCATGTCGTTCAGAGGAAAATGACATGTGCGGAGGCGGACATTCTTTTCTGGTACCTGGACAGACAGAGCAATATAACAGATGTGAAAGTGTATGAACGCACCGCAGACGCTGTCATCTGTTATACAGGGGAGCGTGCCGCGCTGATCCGTCTGCTGAAGAACTTCCGGTATGAAGATGCAGCGGTTCCGGAAACCGTTGTCCGCAATTCCGGAAGGAAACTGAACGCATCCTATAAAGAAAAACTGATCGCGAAAGTGCTGCTGCACTACGGCGGAAGGCTTCTGATGCCGGCGACCCTGCGCGCAGGGATCGTGACGCTTAAGTCGCTGAAATATCTTGCGGCGGGGCTGCGCTGCATCCGGAAGGGGAAGATCGAAGTCCCGCTTCTGGATGCGACTGCCATCGGGGTTTCCGTCCTGCGGCGGGACTTTAATACTGCCGGTTCGGTCATGTTCCTTTTGGGAGTGGGAGAGCTCCTGGAAGAGTGGACCCATAAAAAATCCGTGGGAGACCTGGCGCGGAGCATGTCCCTGAACATTAAAAAAGTCTGGCTGAAACGGGACGGGCAGGAGATCCTGGTAAAGGCGGATCAGATCCGAAAGGGCGATGTGGTGACCGTACACATGGGAAATGTGATCCCCTTTGACGGAGAGGTGGCCGGCGGGGAAGGCATGGTAAACCAAGTTTCCCTTACAGGGGAGGCCATGCCCGTGCGCAGAGTGCAGGGACAGTCCGTCTATGCCGGAACTGTAGTGGAGGAAGGCGAACTGGACGTCCGGGTGAAGGCGGTTTCCGGCTCCACCAGATTTGAAAAGATCGTGGCCATGATCGAAGATTCGGAGAAGCTGAAGTCTTCCATGGAGAGCCGGGCGGAGCATCTGGCCGACAGGCTGGTGCCGTATACACTGCTTGGAACGGCAGGGGTATGTCTCCTGACCAGAAACGTGACAAAGGCATTGTCCGTGCTCATGGTGGACTTCTCCTGCGCGCTGAAGCTTGCCATGCCGCTGACCGTGCTGTCAGCGATCCGGGAGGCCGGCGGGTACGGGATCACTGTAAAAGGCGGAAAATTCCTGGAAGCAGTGGCGGAAGCGGACACCGTGGTCTTTGACAAGACCGGAACGCTCACCAAGGCAAAGCCCACAGTGAAAGAAGTGATCCCGTTCGGAGAGGAGCCGGAGGAAGAATGTCTGCGGATCGCAGCGTGCCTGGAGGAACATTTCCCCCATTCCATGGCAAAGGCTGTGGTGGATGCTGCGAAGAAGCGGCGGCTCGCCCATGAGGAAATGCATTCGAAAGTAGAGTATGTGGTGGCGCATGGGATCTCCTCATATATTGACGGGAAAAAAGTGGTGATCGGAAGCAGTCATTTTGTATTTGAAGACGAAGGCTGCACGGTCCGCCCGGAATACCGGGAGAGATTTGAGGCGCTGCCGGAAGAGTACTCCCACCTGTATCTCGCCATTGAAAAGGAACTTGTTGCGGTAATCTGTATCGAAGATCCGCTGCGGGAAGAGGCGGCGGACATGATCCGGGCGCTGAGAACACAAGGAATACAGAAAACGGTCATGATGACCGGGGACAGTGAGAAGACCGCGGCCGCTGTCGCCCGCCGGGTCGGCGTGGACGAGTATTACGCGGAGGTTCTGCCGGAAGAAAAGGCAGGATTTGTGGAGCGGGAGAAAGCGCTGGGCCACAAGGTCATCATGATCGGGGACGGGATCAACGATTCGCCTGCCCTGTCCGCAGCAGATGCGGGCATTGCCATCAGCGACGGCGCAGAACTTGCAAGGGAGATCGCAGACATTACCATTGCGGCGGAAGATCTGAAAGAACTGGTCGTACTGAAGCGTCTTACAAATGGAATGATGAAGCGGATCGGGAAAAATTATCATCAGATCATCGGGATCAACGCAGGACTGATTGTGTCTGGCATTGCCGGCGTGCTCCAGCCAACGACTTCAGCGCTGCTCCACAACACATCCACCCTGCTGATCAGCCTGAGGAGCATGAGAAATCTCCTTCCTTACGATGCTCAAAAAACAGACAGACAACAGGAATAAAAAAGCGCTGAGTTATTGAATTCTAATTCTGGTTAGTGTATACTAATTCGTGAAAACGATGATAATGATGCGAACGGGATGGAGAGATCGTTATGGCGGATACAATCATTATACTTGTGGTCGTGGTGATCCTGATCTTTGCGCTGAAAGGATCAATCAGGCATTTCAGAGGCGAGGGCGCCTGCTGCGGAGGCGGGTCCGGAAGCGTGAAAACGAAAAAAGCGAAAAAGAAGACGCTCGACGGACCCGTGACCGGACAGCGCACGATCCGTATTTCAGGCATGCACTGCCGGAACTGTGCCAACAGTGTGACGAATGCGCTCAATGCAATAGACGGAGTTTCTGCCAAAGTCAGTCTGAAAGACAACATGGCGGAAGTTTCCTTTGACCGCACGGTGGATGACGCTGATCTGAAACAGGCGGTGGAAAAGGCGGGCTTTAAGGTCATTAGTATTTCACAGGCATAAGGCGGGAAAATACGGTGAGCAGAAAAGACGAGATCATTGAAAAATTAAAACAAAACGGATGCCGGATCACCAGGCAGAGGAAGATCCTGATCGACATTATCCTGGAAAATGACTGTGCAAGCTGCAAAGAGATATTTTATAAGGCGTCACAGGAGGACAGAAAGATCGGCGCTGCGACGGTCTACCGGATGATCAATGCGCTGGAAGAGATCGGGGCGATCAGCCGGAAAAACATGTACCGGGTCGAATGCGGGAAAACATGCAGCGGCGAAGGCGGATGCGAGATCATCCTGGAAGATGATACGGTTTTCAGGATGCCAAAAGAGAAACTGGATCAGATCGTCCGGGATGGGGCCAGAAGGTGCGGTTATCTGGGCAAGGGGAAGAAAATATCAAAGATTATTTATCACAACGGGCAGATATAATTCCTGATCTCTTCCAGGAACTTTTCTGCGATCGGAGAAAAGACCTGGTATTTCTTCCACACAAGATACATTTTGTTCTCGAGCGGTGGATCAAACGGAATAAAAGCGAGATCGCTCTCGGAACCGGTATTGATCAGATGGTCAAGGGTAAGCAGAACCCCCAGCCCTTCTCCGGCAAAAATCGCCCCGTTATAAGATAATTGAAAAAAGCCCTCTGCTTTCAGGTCTTTCATTTTAGTTCCGGCCCATCTGGGAATATCCGCATTCCACGACTGTTCGGAGACAAAGAGCGGCAAGCCGATCAGGTCGTCCACGCAGACGGTTTCTTTGGATGCAAGCGGATGATCTTTGGGTACGATCGCGCCCCACTTATCTGTTTCCGGAAATTCCAGCACATTATATTTTTTGTAGTCGGGGGTTTCTACAATGACTGCAAAATCAAGAAGGCCTTTATCAAGACGTTCGATGACCTGCTCGGTCCCGCCGCTTGTGATATGGTACTGCAGGTTGGGATATTTCCTCTTGAAGCGTTTTATTTCCTGCGCGAGAAAACGGATCTGATAACTTTCGGCAAGCCCGAAATACAGATCGCCGCCTGTTATATCGTCCATAGCGGAAAATTCATTTGCGATTTTGTCTGCCATATCCACCAGATCTTCCGCCCGCCTGCGCAGGAGCTGTCCTTCTTCGGTAAGTTCGATGCGAAAGGCGTGCCGGATAAACAGTGTCTTTCCCAATTCTTCCTCAAGCGCTTTTAACTGCCTTGATAAAGTCGGCTGCGTCACATGGAGGATCTGCGCAGCCCTTGTCATATTTTCCTCTCTTGCCACAGCCAGAAAATAGCGTAATACCCGTAAATCCATTTCAATGATCTCCTTTTGCAAGATATTCCTAAAGGGAATAATCTGATATAAATTATAACTATTAGCACTGTGGAATGTCAAAGGTTATTATTATATTATCGATCAGGCTTTTCAGGCTAAAGAAGAACAATGAAAGTGAGGAATCGTAATATGATGAAAACAGAAGAACTTAAACTGGTGACAGAATGGGATAAAACTTTTGCCAGAAGTGAAAAGGTAACGCACAGGAAAGTGACTTTTGTGAACCGCTATGGCATTACCCTTGCGGCGGATCTGTATGCGCCTGAAAATGCGTCTGGCAGACTTCCCGCTATCGCTGTCTGCGGGCCGTTCGGTGCGGTGAAAGAACAGTGTTCCGGACTGTATGCCCAGACCATGGCGGAGCGTGGTTTTCTGACGATCGCCTTTGACCCGTCCTTTACCGGCGAAAGC
Organism: Candidatus Mediterraneibacter quadrami; assembly: GCA_019120575.1. GTDB lineage: Bacteria > Bacillota > Clostridia > Lachnospirales > Lachnospiraceae > Mediterraneibacter > Mediterraneibacter quadrami. The sequence continues at coordinate 8,989 of DWUU01000049.1, read as the reverse complement.
GGCGGCACGCCGAGATATATGGCGTCCCCTGATATCAACACCGAAGATTTTCAGGCTGCCGTTGATTTCCTTTCCGTACAGGACGATGTGGATGCGGACAGAATCGGCATCATCGGCATCTGCGGCTGGGGCGGGCTTGCGCTTAACGCCGCCGCTCTTGATACCCGGATCAGGGCGACGGTTGCTTCTACCATGTATGATATGACGCGGGTGGCGGCAAACGGCTATTTCGATGCAGCCGACTCGGAGGAAGCAAGATATGAGACAAAGAAGGCGCTCAACGCTGCCAGAACCGGGGAGTACAGAACGGGTGAATACTCAAGAGCCGGAGGATGCCTGCCTCTTCCTGTTCCGGAGGACGCCCCTTTCTATGTCAAAGATTACAGCGAATATTATAAAGGCAGAGCCTATCATGCGCGGTCGCTGAACTCCAATGACGGCTGGAACACAATCGGACAGATGTCCTTTATGAACCAGCCTATTTTAAAATACAGCAACGAGATCCGCAGCGCTGTTCTTGTGATGCACGGCGAGAAGGCGCACAGCTTCTACTTTGGGAAGGACGCCTTTGACGCAATGATCCGGGACAGCAAATACGCCGGAAATAAGGAATTTCTTGTCATCCCCGGAGCAGTGCACACGGATCTTTATGATAACCTCGATGTGATCCCCTTTGATAAGATGCAGAAATTCTTCGAGGAAAACATGAAATAGCTGATTATCTGACGTGAAGATTACAGGATAAAAATGAGGATCACCGCTTCATGAGAGGTGATCCTTTTCTTAATCTTATTTTTTTGCATGAAAAAATCGGAGTGACAGGATTTGAACCTGCGACCTCTACGTCCCGAACGTAGCGCTCTACCAAGCTGAGCCACACTCCGATAAAAAAGGGAAATTGCTCTTCGCAAATTCCCAGCTACGGAAAAGGGACTTGAACCCCTACTAACAGAGTCAGAGTCTGCTGTGCTGCCAATTACACCATTCCGCATTGATCGTTACTTTTCGTAAGCAACATGGTTATTATATCAGACTTTACGGAAAAATCAAGCACTTTTTTTATTTTCTTTATAATTTTGTTCCTGGAATCCTTTGTCTGAAAGTGTGTGTGTTTTGCTGTTTTTTTCAAATTTTTCTTCTCGGTTATATGTAAACGGGGAACAGATTTACCGTTTAGGCCAACGTTATACAAGATGTTACAGTTTTTTAATAATTATTAAACAAAATATAGTATTATTTTAAAAACTTCTCGGTATAATTAATATTAGTTTTTAATTGTGTATTGTATAAACAGGATAATCTTATTACAAAAGAGGAGAGACTTTATGACAAACGGAAGGCACTCAGGCAGACGTCGGGCTTATCTGATTAATAAATATATCCTTTGCGGGCTTGTTTTTTTTGCCATCGTCGGAACAATTTTCTGTATGGTGATCAATGCAAAAGAAAATTCCCTTGCAAATAAAATGGTGATGATCCAGGAGGAGATGTCAGCGCTTACAAAAGCGACGGACAGCGTGGTTGCAAAGGCGGCTGAGGAGATCCGGACGTCCAGAGACCGGAGTTTTGCGGTTCAGCCGGGCGTGCCGGTCGGAACAGATGACCCTTCAGATGATGAAAAGGTGGTTTATCTGACTTTTGATGACGGGCCGTCTGAAAATACAAAGAAGATCATCGACATTCTGGCTGAGTATGACGCCAAGGCGACTTTTTTTATTACCGGTGCGAATGAGGAATGCCGCCCTTATATAAAGGAAGCCTACGAAGCCGGCCATACGATCGGGCTTCATACATATACGCATGATTATGCCGGTGTTTATGCATCGGAGGAGGCATATTTTGACGATCTGGAAAAGGTCGGTGAAGTGGCAAAAGAGCAGATCGGATATGTACCCTGCTTTATCCGGTTCCCGGGGGGATCGTCCAATATGGTTTCGGCAAAATACAGCAGCGGGCTTATGACGAAGCTGGTGGATGCGGTCCAGGAGAAGGGATATCAGTACTATGACTGGAATCTGGACAGCGGGGATGCCGCAGGAGCCGGCAAGGATGCCATCGAAGAGAATTCCACAACGGAGAAGCTGAATCATGTGATGCTCCTCTGTCATGATACACAGGCAAAGGATGCTACGGTGGAGGCGCTGCCCTATATCCTGAAATATTATACCGAACGCGGATATGAGTTCAGGGGAATTGACAGGACCAGTATTACGGCGCATCACGGTGTTCAGAATTAAATGAATTGTCGACTTATACCCCTTTCTGTGCTATGATTAGGTTTGCGTAATCATGGAACAGAAAGGGGTATTTTCTATGGGAAATACGTCTGAAGATAATAAGAAAAAACATATCTGCCTGGGGCTTGTCGCCCATGTCGATGCGGGGAAGACGACGCTGTCCGAGGGAATGCTCTACTTAAGCGGCGGCATCCGGAGCATGGGCCGGGTGGATCACGGCGATGCGTTTCTGGACACTTATGAGCTGGAGCGGGAGCGGGGGATCACGATCTTCTCCAAGCAGGCGGTGTTCTCGTGGAAAGATCTGGACATCACGCTCCTGGATACGCCGGGGCATGTGGATTTTTCTGCGGAGATGGAGCGGGTCCTGCAGGTGCTGGACTATGCGGTGCTGATCATCAGCGGCGCGGACGGGATTCAGGGGCATACGATGACCCTCTGGAAGCTGCTTGAGCGGTATCAGGTGCCGGTCTTTATTTTCGTAAATAAGATGGACCGGGAAGGCACTGACCGGGAAGCGCTGATGCGGCAGCTGAAAGACAGGCTGGGCGAGAACTGTGTGGATTTTACTGGACTGCCTGATAATGAAAACGGCAGTGTCGGGGCTGAACAGGCGGAGGTTATAGCCGTCTGTGATGAAGAACTTCTGGAATCCTATCTGGAGACCGGCGGGCTCGATACAGCGCTCCTTGGAAAAGCGGTCGCAGAGCGCAGGATCTTCCCCTGCTGGTTCGGGTCTGCGCTGAAAGCCGAAGGGATCGGAGAATTCCTGGACGGGATCCGGGAGTATGCCGTATCCACGGCATATCCGGAAACATTCGGGGCCAAGGTTTACAAGATCACCAGGGACACGCAGGGCAACCGGCTGACGTATCTCAAAGTGACAGGCGGGGAACTGCGGGTAAAAGAGACGCTGCCGGATGTGGAAGGCAAGGTGAACCAGATCCGGCTGTATTCCGGCGATAAATACGAACTGCTGCAGGAGGCGCAGGCCGGTATGGTCTGCGCGGTGACCGGTCCGGAAGGAACATATCCGGGGCAGGGGATCGGCGCGGAGACGGATTCGGAACTCCCGGTGCTGGAGCCGGTGCTGACGTACCGGGTGGAACTGCCGGAGGGCTGTGATGTCCACCGGATGGTCCAGAACCTCCGGCAGATCGAAGAGGAGGACCCGGAGCTTCATGTGGTGTGGGTGGAAGAGAAGAAGGAGATCCACATCCAGCTCATGGGGGATGTGCAGACAGAAGTCCTGCAGAAAATGGTGAAAGACCGGTTCGGCGTTCTGATCACCTTCGGAAGCGGGAATATTGTATATAAAGAGACTATCGGCAATACCGTTGAAGGGGTGGGGCATTTCGAGCCTCTTCGGCATTATGCGGAGGTGCATCTACTCCTGGAGCCGGGGGAACGCGGCTCGGGGATGCAATATGCGGCGGACTGCAGCGAGGACATCCTGGACCGGAACTGGCAGCGTCTGGCGCTCACGCATCTGGAGGAGAAGGAGCACCGGGGCGTGCTGACCGGCTCTGCGCTGACGGACGTGAAGATCACGCTGAAATCCGGCCGGGCGCATCAGAAACATACGGAAGGCGGAGATTTCCGGCAGGCCACTTACCGTGCGGTGCGGCAGGGACTCAGGAAAGCGCACAGTGTGCTGCTGGAACCGTATTATGAATTCCGGATGGAGCTGCCCATGGAAAATGTGGGACGGGCCATGACCGACATCCAGCGGATGTACGGCAGCTTCAGCGGTCCGGAGACAGAAGGGGATGCTGCGGTTCTGACCGGTACGGCGCCTGTGTCGGAAATGCGGGATTACCAGAAGGAGTTCGCGGCGTATACCGGCGGATTCGGCCGGCTGACCTGTACGCTGAAAGGATACGATATCTGTCACAATGCAGAAGAGGTGGTCGAAGCGCTTGGCTATGATCCGGATGGTGATATTGAGAACCCCGCGGACTCTGTGTTCTGTTCCCACGGCGCGGGGATCATTGTGCCATGGTACCAGGTGGAGGATCAGATGCATGTTGAAAGCGTTCTGGAAGACCGGGAGAAGGCGGAGGAAACTGCGGTGCGCCGGGCGGCGAGGCCGGTTTCCAGCAAGATCGAACTGACGCAGGAGGAACTGGACGCCATCTATGTACGCACGCCGGACCCGGTGAGGCGCAGTGTGAACAGTACGCCGGTGAAAGTAGAGGCAAAGCCGCGAAAAGATCCGGGCGGCGCAGGCGGTCCTTCCGGAGCAAAACGGAGAAGTCCGCAGGAAGAATACCTGCTGGTGGACGGCTATAATATCATTTTTGCGTGGGATGAACTCCGGGAACTGTCCGAAATTGATCTGGCAGCCGCGAGAGGGAAGCTTGCGGACATCCTGTGCAATTATCAGGGATTCCGGAGATGCACCCTGATCCTTGTATTTGACGCTTACAAGGTAGAAGGAAATCCCGGGGAGATCACAAAATATCATAATATCCACATTGTTTATACGAAGGAGGCCGAGACGGCGGACCAGTATATCGAGAAGACCGTGAAAAAGATCGCGCGCGATCACGCGGTTACCGTGGCTACTTCGGATGCGCTGGAGCAGGTGATCATCCTTGGACAGGGCGCCCGGCGGATGTCGGCGGCCGGTCTGCGTGAAGAAGTGGAGCTCGTGATCCGGGAAATGCGCGGGGCGCATCTCGGGAAGGGCGGCACGCTCCGTACTTACCTGTTTGACTGTCTGGAGGAAGAGGCTGCCGGAGAGATCGAAAAGGTCAGGCTGGGTGAGAAAAAATGGCCGGCACAATAAAATTTAACAAAATGGTGATGATTTTTGCGCCGTTCAATGGTATGATAATACAAGTACTTCAATAAGTATATTACGATTACGAGAGTGAGGTAAGCGAGATGAATTGTATCAAATGTTATCAGGAAATCCCTGATGGATCAAAATTCTGTCCGCACTGCGGGACACAGCAGCCGGAAGCGGGTCCGGTCCATGCAGAGGCCGGCGCCGCGGCTGAATCTGTGAAACCGGCGGAGGATACCGCACAGCAGACGGAAAATAATACACAGCAGACCGGTGATTCCGGTTATCAGTACCAGCAGTCCGGTCCGGTCTATCAGTCAGAGCCGACACCGATATACCAGCAGCCGGTCAATCATGAGCCGGTCAACTGGATTCCTTATCTGGTCCTTTCAATTATATCTACCTTATGCTGCTGTCTTCCGTTTGGTGTCGTTGCGATTGTGTTTGCGGCGAAGATCAACAGTTCGGTTTCGGCGGGAGATTATGAGGCGGCTGAAAAGGCGGCCAGGACGGCGAAGATCTGGATCATCGTTGCTGTTGCAGTGGGCATTGTCTGGAATATCTTCCAGATGGTTGCGATCGGCGGCCTGATGGATATGGCATACTACTACTATTAAAATGCAGAAGAAACTTACAGCGTTTATAACAAAAGCCATAAACCGGCTTCAGAGCAGCCGGAAGATGAGGGCCGCGCTCGTACTTTGTGCGGGGGCGGCCGCTCTGTGCGGTGCGGTGTATCTGTATTTTCATGATCCGTACCGTCATCCGATCCCGTGTACGTTTTATCTTCTGACCGGATTGTACTGTCCGGGATGCGGAGCGGGGCGGGCCTGCTACTCGATCCTGCATCTCAGGTTCGTCGACGCGTTCTGCTATAACCCGCTGATGACGATCCTGCTTCCGCTGATCGGTCTGTATATTGCGGTACGGGCGGCGGACTGGGGCATAACCGGCGGCAACCATATCGACGGAAAGATCAGCGCAAAAGCGTTGCTGTGGCTTCTTGTAATAATACTGATCTACGGGATCCTGAGGAATATCCCGGTTTTTCCGTTTACACTGCTCGCTCCGGGCGGGCTGGCACAGATATTCTGAAAAACAAGATTCTGAATAATGGAGGAAAATCAGATGATCAACAAACTTGTGGAAAAAATCAAAAAGACAGGCGCGCCAATCGTGGTCGGTCTGGATCCGATGCTCAGTTATATCCCGAAGCATGTACAGGACAGGGCGTTTGCGGAGTACGGCGAGACACTGGAAGGCGCGGCGGAAGCAATCTGGCAGTTCAATAAGGAGATCGTGGACAAGACATACGATCTGATCCCGGCTGTAAAGCCTCAGATCGCCATGTATGAGCAGTTCGGCGTGCCGGGCGTGATGGCGTTTAAGAAGACGGTGGATTACTGTAAATCAAAGGATCTGGTCGTGATCGGCGACATTAAGCGCGGCGATATCGGCTCTACGTCTGCCGCATATGCGGTCGGCCATCTTGGTAAAGTGCAGGTGGGAAGCAGGGAGTATGTTCCCTTTGACGAGGATTTTGCGACGGTGAATCCGTACCTTGGATCTGACGGGGTTAATCCGTTCATCAAAGTGTGCCAGGAAGAGAAAAAAGGAATTTTCGTCCTTGTAAAGACATCCAACCCGTCCAGCGGCGAGTTCCAGGATCGCGAGATCGACGGCCGTCCGCTCTATGAACTGGTTGGCGAGAAAGTTGCCGAGTGGGGCGCGGACTGCATGGGCGATGAATACAGCTATGTGGGCGCGGTTGTGGGCGCGACCTATCCGGAGATGGGCAAAGTGCTGAGAAAAATCATGCCGAAGGCGTATATCCTGGTGCCGGGGTACGGCGCGCAGGGCGGTCAGGGCAAGGATCTGGTCCATTTCTTCAATGAAGACGGACTGGGCGCCATTGTGAATTCGTCCCGCGGCATTATCGCAGCTTATAAGCAGGAAGCTTACGCATCATTCGGCGCGGAGAACTTCGGCGATGCGTCAAGGGCAGCGGTTGAGGCAATGATCGCGGACATCAGCAAGGCGCTGGCGGCAAAATAAACCGGGTTCAGATAACAGAGCGACGATTAAAGGAGCAGCTATGACAAAGAAAAAGGAAAATGCGCGGGTCATCTCCCAGGAGATGCTGGCGCCGGACATTTACAGCATGTGGCTTCAGACAGAAGCGGCGTCTGAAGCGAAGCCAGGACAGTTCATTTCTGTGTATACCAATGACGGAAGCAAGCTTCTGCCCCGTCCGATCAGCATCTGCGAGATCGACAAAGCGGCAGGACGTCTCCGGATCGTATACCGGGTGACCGGGAAGGATACCGGGACAGAACAGTTTTCAAAGATGAGCGCCGGGGATACTGTCCCGGTGATCGGACCGCTTGGCAATGGTTTCCCGTACGAGAAGGCGGAAGGGAAAAAAGTATTCCTCATGGGCGGGGGCATCGGCGTGCCGCCGATCCTGGAGCTTGCGAAGCAGATGAAATGTGAGAAGAAGCAGATTCTGGCCGGCTACCGGGATGCACAGACTTTTCTCCGGGAGGAGTTTGAACAGAACGGCGCGCTCTACATTTCCACAGAGGACGGAAGCGTGGGGACGAAAGGGAATGTCATGGACGCCATCCGGGAGAACGGCCTCACCGCGGATATGATTTTTGCATGTGGACCGACGCCCATGCTCCGGGCTATCAAAACATATGCAGAGGAAAATGGCATCGAATGTTACATTTCTCTGGAAGAGCGCATGGCGTGCGGGATCGGCGCCTGCCTGGCCTGTGTGTGCAGGTCAAAAGAGAAAGACCACCACAGCAATGTAAACAACAAGCGGATCTGTAAAGACGGACCGGTATTCCTTTCTACGGAGGTGGAGATCTGATGGATATGAGAGTAAATATCGCCGGTGTAGAATGGAAGAATCCGGTGACCGTGGCATCCGGGACGTTCGGATCGGGCGCGGAGTTCGCCGACTATGTGGATCTGAACCGGCTCGGCGCGGTGACCACGAAAGGTGTGGCGAACATCCCCTGGGCGGGCAATCCGACGCCCCGCGTGGCGGAGACATACGGCGGGATGATGAATGCCGTGGGACTTCAGAATCCGGGGATCGACGTATTCTGCGAGCGGGATATCCCGTTTCTCAGACAGTATGACACGAAGATCATTGTCAACGTGTGCGGAAAGTCCACGGAAGACTACTGCGAAGTTGTAGAACGTCTGGCCGATGAAGACGTGGACATGCTGGAGATCAATATTTCCTGCCCCAATGTAAAAGAAGGCGGCATCGCCTTTGGTCAGAATCCGAAAGCGGCGGAAGACATTACAAAGGCCGTGAAGAAATATGCGAAACAGCCGGTGATTATGAAGCTGAGCCCGAATGTGACCAGCATTGCGGAGATGGCGAAAGCAGTCGAGGCCGGCGGTGCGGATGCAGTATCCCTGATCAATACGATCACCGGCATGAAGATTGATATTAACCGGAAGTCCTTCGTGCTGGCGAATAAGACCGGCGGCGTGTCCGGCCCGGCCATCCACCCGATCGCGGTACGCATGGTCTATGAGGCGGCCAATGCGGTGAAAGTGCCGGTCATCGGCATGGGCGGCATCGCGAAGGCGGAGGACGCAATCGAGATGATCCTCGCCGGGGCAAGCGCTGTGTCCGTAGGTACGGCCAACTTCCATGATCCGGGCGTGACCATGAAGATCGTGGACGGAATCGGGGACTATATGAAACGGCAGGGATTTGAGACTGTTGCAGAAATGGTCGGGATTGTGAAATAAATTTCTATCAGAATGCGGATTCACGGAATCAGGGATAAAACCTTCCCGTCTCCGGTTCCGCAGCCTAATGAAAAGTTAAAAACCGGATCATTGACAAAAAACAGAGCCGCAGATGAGGAACTCACTAACGTTCAGACAGCCTCATCTGCGGCTCTAAAGTCAATTTTCCGGTTTTTACTTT
>DWUU01000048.1 GCA_019120575.1 Candidatus Mediterraneibacter quadrami | reverse complement strand
CGGATAAAATAGAAAAAATCCATAAAGACTCCCCAGACAAAGGATACCAGAGAATACGGGATGATCTGGAACGTTATTATGGCATGAAAGCCAATGATAAGCGAATTCTGCGGATCTGTCGTAAGCTCGGTATAAAGTCTACGATAAAATATGCAAACAATGGATGTACCCGTCAGGCAAAGAATCCGCAGTATATTGCCGAAAATATACTTGACCGGCAGTTCAGCGCACAAGCTCCGAATGAGAAATGGCTTACCGACGTGACGGAATTTCATTACTATGTCGGTCTGGAGAAACACAAGGTTTATCTTAGTGCCATTCTCGACTTATATGACAGAAGAATTGTATCTTATGTTATTGGCGACTCTAACAATAATGAGCTGGTATTTCGTACTTTTGATGAAGCTATCCAGACAAATCCAAATGCACATCCGCTTTTTCATAGTGACAGGGGTTTTCAATACACAAATAGGGCGTTTCATAAAAAACTGGAGAGTGCGGGGATGATACAGAGTATGTCGCGGATAGCAAAGTGTATTGACAATGGACCGATGGAAGGATTCTGGGGAATTCTAAAAAGAGAACGTTACTATGGCAGACATTTTACAAGCAGAGAGGCGCTTGTGTCTATGATAGAGGAATACATAACGTATTATAACGGTCACCGGTTGCAACGGAATCTGGGAATAATGACACCAATGGAAAAGCATGAAAGCTATTTACATGTAGCATAAAAACTGCCAGCAGGTAAAGCCTACTGGCAGAAAAACTTATATTTTTTTCACTGTCTACTTGACGGGGAGCGGTTCACTAATTTCTGGCTGCTTATTTTTTAAACCTGTATTTCCCTTTTCCATAACCCGATACCGGTTCGATAATACTTCTTCATAGCCAAATTTCTCAAACAGTCTGTGAATATGAACAACTGTCTTAACGGAAAAATCACTTGCCTTTTCTGCAAATATTCTTTCAATGTCCACTTTTTCTGCTTCAATATCCACTTTTGTGCTTTCAATGTCCACTTTTTCCGCTTTCCAAAGTCCACTTATATGCAAGTTTCTATTGTGCAGTTCGTTCTTTTCGTTCAAAAGCAGATTTCTCAAAAATACTTCAAAGTACTCTGTTGTTTCATGAACACCTTGTTGAAGATCATTGTAATTAGCGCGGACAAGCGCATTTCTAAAATACCACGCATTTTCCGCAAAAATATCATTCGTTGCTGTGAAGCCAAGCGCCCTCAAATATTTAATAAAAAATACAGCGGTAGTTCTTGTGTTTCCTTCCCCGAATATATGAATTTGCCACAGTCTTGAAACAAAAACAGCAAGATGATGGATAATCTCATCCATTGAAAGCCAAAGATAAGACTATCGTGCCTGTACCCCCTCAAACAGAGCAATAAAGCAGGCAAAATCCCCGATCCGCTTTCGATCGTCAGACAATCGTTCTCTCCACTGTTTTCCCGCCTCCCCCTCCAGGCGGGCAATGCTTCCCAGTGAAGCGATAAAAGCATCATGCGCGGTGGTCCGGGAAGGATCTTTCTCCCTTTTTTCCGCCGTTGAAAGCAGGTTCCATCCTGCACGGATATTAGCATATTTGACCGCTCTTGCTTTCATATCTTTATACATACCTGCAATATCCTCGTCTCTTCGATCGATATTAGCCTCCATTACATGATAAATTTCTTCAGCCTCTGCATATGTCAGTATCTCGGCCATTGTCTTTCCCTCCTCCCATATCTTTCCATAATACATGGATATCACAATATTGCTATTATTATTTATTCTTTCAGAGGTCAGGCACAGGGGCAGACGCGATCCCGCATTAAATCACATCTGTCCCTGTGCGAAACTATCTGCTTCCCGCCGGTTCCTCTTCAGAAAATGCTTTTAAGCTCACCAGTTCCTTGGTCTGTGATGATAGTTCCATGATCTGTTGATCTGGTCATTCACACCGCCTGTAATAGCATTCATGATACCAACTGCCGCAGCAATCGCAAGGATCACAACACCGAACAGCATCAGTATGAATGCAACCACACTCACCTTGATCAGGATCAGTACGACCTTGATTACCTTTTCCCCTGTCGAAAGCTCCGCCATTCTTCCATGGTTCGCTTTCTTCACTTTATTCATAGCGCTGCGCAATTTTTCCGAAAACGTCATTTCACTTACCTCTCTGTATTCGACATGATTTGATTGAAATAATGTTACGTTGGCCCGGCCGTGAGGACTACTCGATGTAACCTTCATCAACAATCAGGTTGCCGCCGTTCGCAGCTTCCACTGCAAGTTTGTCACAGCGTTCATTCAGCGGATTTTTATTGTGGCCTTTCACCCAGTTCAGGCTGACCGAATGCAGGCTTTTAACTTCCACAAACCGTTTCCAGAGATCTGTATTTTCGACCGGCTTGTTATCCGCCTTTTTCCAGCCCCTCTTGATCCATGTTTCCAGATAATTGTTTGCATTATCAACTACATACTTTGAATCAGAATAGAGCTCTACTTCACAGGATCCTTCAAGCATCTCAAGGGCTTTGATAACCGCTCTGAGTTCCATGCGGTTGTGCGTAGTCCGTTCATACCCCTGAGAGCACTCCTGCTCATGAACATTTCCCTCTTCATCCGAATACCGGATAATGATCCCGTATCCTCCGCGTCCAGGACCCGGATCTCCAGGGCATGCTCCATCAGTGTAAACGAGTGTTTTTTCATTTACCATAGTTTTCATCCTCCTTATTGGATTTTTATATTTATTTTATCGGATATTTTTCATCCGGTAAAACCTTATTTATCTACCTGGAAATTCACAGTTGCCGGCAGGGTTCCAGATAACTTTTCCACTCTGCAGGGTTTCTGTCCTCTGGTAAAAAGATAAGCTTCATTGATCGGCATATCTAAGATCGTATTAACCGACCTGTTAAGCTTTACGGAAATATAGCGGGCAGTCTCGACGTCCTGACCTCCGAGATAAAGGCAATTATCGCAGTTATTAATGATCGTGCGCGCCTTTTCAGTTCCGTACATGGAGTTAAGCTGGGTGATACTCTGCAGGATGATACTGACATAAATCTCTCTTGAACGTATGACCGAAATAATCTTATCAAAATCAGGTATGACAGTATTTGCCGCGAAATCATCCAGAATGATCCTCACCGGAACTTTCAACCGTCCGTCTCCGTAATCTTTGTCCGCGCTCCTGCACAACGCATGGAACGCCTGCGTATATATAAGATTCAGGAATTTGTCCTGCGAGCGATCCATATCGCTGATATTCAGAAACAGCACTGTCTTTTTCCTTCCCATCTCGGCAAAGTCGATCTGGCGGGGATGCTGTGCAAATTTCATCGTTCCTGCTGTGATAAAGCCGTTCAGCTTTTCAGCTATGATAAGCTGTATGCACCCTTGTGTAGTCCTTGCCTCTTTCCCTTTTTCAAACATGCGCCACCTTTTAATCGCCACACTATCCGGCTTCACTGCTTCCCATTCCTTAAACATCCTCTGCAGGACATCGCTGCCTAACAGAGCAGCGACTTTCGCGACACTGCCAAAATGGTGTTCTTCCTCCGGAAGCGCCTCCATTACGTATGCGATCAGTGCTTCCACCTGCATCCTTGCCGCATAATCCCAATACGGATCTTTCGATGTTTCGATCGGGCAGACCGCAGCCGCTATCATCATAATATCCTGTTCATTGTAGCTGTCCGTTTCCTCGTCATAGCGGATAGCCGAAAGCGGATTATAACCCATCGGCGAATCGATCATGTCTACAAAATCCAGCATCCAGACCTGATAGCCTTCTTTTTCAAGACTTGAGCCAAATTCCCGGAAAAGAGAACCTTTTGTGTCCGCTACAATGATACTTTCGCTGGCACACATCAGATTTGGCTTTACATATCCTCTTGTTTTTCCCGAGCCACTCACTCCGATGATCAGATCATTATTGTTAATACCTGTAACCCACGTATTATTATTCATCCACTTATCCTTTGCAAGGATACGGTATGTATCTCGCCTTTTCTTCATCAGGCACACCTCCTATAACTGTGTGATAATCCGGTCTGCAAGTCCAAACTCTATCGCCTCTTCCGCATAGAAATAGGTATCTCTTGCGGTATATTCCAATATTTCCTCCTTTGTCCTGTGCGTGTGTTCCGAGAGGATCCCCGCAATGATATCCCGCGTATTCATCAGGTCTTTCACCTTTGAATCCAGGTAAAGAGCGCTTCCTTTCATACCATTTCCCGCGATCAGAGGATCGTGTATCATCACTCTCGAATGAGCCAGCATTTCCCGCTCGTTCCCTGCCGCGAGCAGAACCGCCCCCATGCTGGCTGCCAGCCCCATACACACGGTACGTATCGGGCATCTGACCGCCTTCATCACATCGTAGAGGGCAAGTCCGCTGGAAACCTCTCCGCCCGGACTGTTAATATAAATCGTGATTTCTCCGGCCGGATCCTGTCTCTCCAGATATCTGAGCTGAAGTATCAGTGAATTTACTGATTCTTCATTAACAGAGCCTACACATTCCACTTCCCGGTGCATCAGCATCTCGTCTCGGATCGTATGAACAAAATAGCCGTTGCAAGTCTCTTTGATAATATTAGGTATCTGCATTAGAACTCCCTCCAATCTGTTTATCTGTAAATTATCTTTGTCTCAGTCGAATGGCAGTCCGTCGTCCGGCAGTTCTTCCATCATATCAACTTCACTCCACTCAATGTTCTCCGACATCCGGGCAAAAGGAAGAATAAATAGTCTGTATACATGACTAAACCATATCAGACGGGTTTTGTCCTCAAAGTTATTTTCAAAATATCTGTTCAGTGTATCGTTTTGGTCATAAGATGTACGAAACGGATATTCCCTCGCCAGCTCTTCAAGCCCCGGGGCTTCCATGATCCTCATGATACTGCCCAGATATTCCTGAATCCCGATTGCCTCAGCCCCTTTTTTTACAAAATCTCCAGCAAAGACTGTCTGTGGATTTTCCCCCGTTCCGGCAATGCTGATCTGTTCATCCAACGGTATCCTCGAAATATGATTTCTTGTCATGTTACATCGCCTCCTTTTTTCTTTGCTCGATCGGCACCAGATAAACCATAACCTTCATAAGCTGTCTGTCGGGAAGCAAGCCTTCCGGCAATTCCTCACACTTCTGCCTGATTCTCCGGCATACTTCTCCAAACGGGATATAGGCTCCCTCATAACTGTCTATCCCCAACAGATCGATAATTTCCTTTGCGCATCTGTATGGCATATCTGGAGTGAAATGACATATATAGTCTTCCAGAGACATTCCACAGATTTTGTTCAAGACATCCGTCATCAGATTGATATCACCTATCTGATTTTTTTCCGCGAGACTGACTCTTTTTTCCAGAGATGTTCTTTCCAACGACATGAGCATATCCTCCTTTTCAACTACAAAAAAACCATTCATATATCAGCTTGTAAAATTAATTTTATACAGACTCCTAGTCGCAAAATACCCTCTTGTAATTTCCATTACAAATTCCCGCCTAGAAGCTACAGCGCTTTCTTTCTTAACAACTGCTTTATAAAAAACAGAATTTCTTCTTATCACGCGCTTTTTACAAACTCATATATAAATGGTTTATGCACTTCTATATTTTTAATATTCAATTGTCAATGCGTTTCGTATACTAAGATAATAGCAAAGTATGTTTTAAATGTCAACAGAAAAATTATTCATTTACCAAAACCGTGCTGACCGAAACTCAGCTTTCCCACATCCAACAGATTATCCGGGATATTACAGGCGCAAACATGTAAAGTGGCTGAGAGTTTCGCACTCTCTGGTATATTTCTTTGTTTCTGGTGTAAGTGTACAAGATGATTATATCCTTTTTGTATCGGTTCGTATACTTTCCGCAATTTTCTCGGTGGATTTCCCTTTTCCATAACCGCACTTGCTTTTTCAGCAAATAATTCTTTCAATGTCCACTTTTTCTGCTTTCTAAAGTCCACTTATATAAATAATTGGTACAAAACCACTTTCCGCTATCGTTTTAGTACAGCTTTGCCCCAGCCGGAATACTGCCATCCACCATCAGCAGATTCAGTCCCTCATGTCCGTCATACTCATACACCGCACTGTTCAGCATACCCTCAGAATCAATGCCCATTATCTTTCTGGGCGGCAGATTTACGATTGCGATACAGGTCTTTCCAACCAGCTCTTCCGGCTCGTAATACTCGTGAATACCGCTTAAAATCGTGCGTTTCCGGTCTGTTCCGTCGTTCAGCGTGAACTTCAGGAGCTTCTTGGACTTCGGAACTGCCTCGCAGGCTTCCACCTTTACAACACGGAAATCAGACTTGCTGAAGGTGTCAAAATCAACGGCATCCTCGAACAGCGGCTCGATCTTCACCTTGGAAAGATCAATCTTCACAGCCGGCTCTGCGTCCTTTGCTGAAGCGGAAAATGTTGCCTTTGCTCCGCTCTTATCTCCGCCGATACTCTTCATGGTGGGAATACTTGAAATGTACCGTTACATCAGTCTTTACCACTCGTTATAAGCCTGTTTTTCTGTGTTATCGTTATTTTGAGATTTTCAATGTTCTATACATAATTCTACGCTTTCCTACGGGATTTGGTACAAAATTGGTACAGAATTGGTACAAAAACTATTCTTAGATTTTACCCATCACATATTCCTCTATCCTCTCAACCAACTATTTGGCTGTAGCAATCTGTTCTTCAGCTTCTTCTCTTGTTGCGATATAGAAATCATCGTAATCGCTGGCATGCCGGATTTCTTCTGCCTCAGCAATTCTTCTTCCCAAAGTTCTTGGAAAAATTTCTGTCTTTATATACTTCTTATTAAAATTTGCGAGGGCATCCTTATGCCTTTTATAAGCATTACCGTCCAAGGCATGAATTGCAGAGATTGCATGATATATTCCATAATACGCTCTATTGTTCGCTCCCCGGTACCCTCCCGCTTCCAAAAGAATTTTCGCTGATTTTATATCACTCTTCGCGGCTTCAATGCGATACAGCACCAGGTCATGCTGTGTTCCCTTTTCGTTATGCTGCGTCAAATAACTTTACCCCCTCCCTTTCTATATTTGAATAAAACGGATATACATCAACCCACTTATTAAAATGCTCCTTATTTTTGGCGATCGGCTTAATGTCCAGATCATAGTCCATATTGAAATCATAGGTCATGCCCGACAATTCATGCCGATACTTCTTAATATCCATATCACTCAAATCCAGAAGTACCATAATATCTATATCCGAGTCTTCCGTATAATCGCCTCGTGCATAAGAGCCATACAAAATAACCGTCTTTAAATGATCTCCATATATCTTACTGAGCAGCTCAACATACTGCTTCATCAGATTACTTGTTGTCACAGGCATATGAACACCTTCTTTCCCTGAATCATCGCAAAATCCAATAGAGCATTTTCGATAACTACCTATATTATACTGGGTTTTGCTCTATATTAACAGCCCTTTTTGGCAACTTAGACACCCCAGAACCTTTTAATTCAAAAAGTGCTTTTTCAGCAAATATTCTTTCAATGTCCACTTTTTCTGCTTTCTAAAGTCCACTTATATAAATGATTGAATAGCTTAAATCAAAGGAAATGAAAAGAGAAGTTAATATCACAAACGATACTAACTTCTCTCACAATTGGTACAAAATTGGTACAAGATTGGTACAAAACCACTTTTCCGCTATCGCTTTAGTACAGCTTCGCTCCTGCCGGAATACTGTCATCCAGCATCAGCAGATTCAGTCCTTCGTGTCCGTCGTACTCGTACACGGCGCTGATCAGCATACCTTCGGAGTCGATGCCCATCATCTTCCTCGGCGGCAGATTTGTGATCGCCACACAGGTCTTTCCAACCAGTTCTTCCGGCTCGTAATACTCGTGAATCCCGCTTAAAATCGTGCGTTTCCGGTCTGTTCCATCGTTCAGGATGAACTTGAGAAGCTTCTTGGATTTCGGGACTGCCTCGCATGCTTCCACCTTTACAACCCGGAAATCGGACTTGCTGAAGGTGTCAAAATCAACGGCATCCTCGAACAGCTGCTCGACTTTCACTTTGGAGAGATCAATCTTCACAGCCGGCTCGGACTCCTCTTTCTTGTCCGATTTCTTGCCTTCGGCTCCGCCGATGCTCTTCATTGTCGGGAACAGCAGCACGTCTCGGATTGCCGCGCTGTCTGTGAGCAGCATGCACATACGGTCGATTCCGAATCCGATGCCTCCTGTCGGCGGCATACCGATCTCCAGTGCATTCAGGAAGTCTTCATCTGTAGTATTCGCTTCCTCGTCGCCCTGGGCCAGCTGCTCCTCCTGTGCTTTGAAACGCTCTCTCTGGTCGATCGGGTCGTTGAGCTCGGAGTAGGCGTTCGCCATCTCCCACCCGTTCATAAAGAACTCGAAACGTTCCACGTAGTCCGGATTCTCCGGTTTCTTCTTGGTCAGCGGGGAGATCTCGATCGGGTGATCCATCACAAATGTGGGCTGTACCAGATGCTCTTCCACGAACTCCTCGAAGAACAGGTTCAGGATGTCGCCTTTCTTATGACGCTCCTCAAACTCGATATTGTGCGCCTTCGCAAGCTCGCGCGCCTGCTCCAGCGTCTCCACTTCATTCCAGTCCACGCCGGAATATTTCTTCACAGCGTCAACCATGGTAATGCGCTCGAACGGCTTGCCAAGATCCATCTCAATGCCGTTGTACACGATCTTCGTTGTTCCAAGCACATCCTGCGCCACATGGCGGTACAGGTTCTCGGTCAGGTCCATCATGCCGTTGTAGTCTGTATACGCCTGATAGAGCTCCATCAGGGTGAACTCCGGATTGTGTCTCGTATCCAGGCCCTCGTTCCTGAACACGCGGCCGATCTCATAGACTCTCTCCAGGCCGCCCACGATCAGCCTCTTCAGGTAAAGTTCCAGTGAAATACGCAGCTTCAGGTCCTCGTTCAGCGCATTGAAATGCGTCTCAAAGGGCCTTGCCGCAGCGCCGCCGGCATTGGCGACCAGCATCGGCGTCTCCACTTCCATGAATCCTTCTCCGTCCAGATATTTACGGATGGAACTCAGGATCTTTGAACGTTTTACAAATGTATCCTTCACTTCCGGGTTCATGATCAGGTCCACATATCTCTGACGGTAGCGGATGTCCGTATTGGTCAGCCCGTGGAACTTCTCCGGAAGGATCTGCAGGCTCTTGGAGAGCAGTGTCACACGGGATGCGTGGATGGACATTTCCCCGGTCTTTGTCCGGAATACTTCACCCTCGATGCCGATCACATCGCCCACGTCCAGTTTCTTGAACTCTTTATAGTTTTCCTCGCCCACGCTGTCTCTGGCCACGTAGGACTGGATATTTCCCTTCAGGTCCTGTACGTTGCAGAAAGAAGCCTTGCCCATCACACGCTTGGACATCATACGCCCCGCGATGGATACGGTTTTCCCTTCCAGCTCGTTAAAATTGTCCTTGATCTCCTGACTGTGATGCGTCTGGTCATATTTCGTGATCACAAACGGGTCCTTGCCGTTCTGCTGCAGTTCCGCAAGTTTCTCACGGCGAACCTTTCTCAACTGGTTCAGATCCTGTTCCTGTCCGTTATTCTGCTGTGCCACTGTTCTTTTCTCCTTTCTGATATCCCCTTACACGCGAATTCAGACCCCTTAAAAATTAAGAGGTCTGTGTCATGTCATAAATGTTTACTTTGAGCGGCTGATCTCAAGCACCTTGTACTCGATGTTGCCTGCCTGTGTCTCTACCGTCACGGTCTCGCCGGCCTGTTTTCCGAGAAGAGCCTGGCCTACCGGAGACTCATTGGAGATCTTGCCTTCAAGACTGTTGGCCTCTGTAGATCCCACAATCTTGAACTCCACCTCCTCATCATAGGTGATATCGTACACCTTCACGGTACATCCCACATTGATCTTGTCAAAGTCAACTTCATCCTCAACAACGACCTCGGCATTTTTAAGGATCCCTTCCAGTTCCTCGATACGGGCTTCGATGTCTCTCTGCTCGTCTTTCGCTGCGTCGTACTCTGCGTTCTCGGAAAGGTCTCCCTGTTCTCTTGCCTCTTTGATCTTGGCTGCGACTTCCTTTCTCTTGACCACTTTCAAATCTTCAAGTTCGTCCTCAAGCGCCTTCAGTCCGGCATAAGTAAGTAATCTTTTCTTTGACTCTGCCATGGTTAATGCTTCCTTTCTGTTCCCCTGGTTTTCTTTCTATTATGATGTCCCGCGCACGGGAAATGCATGTCCCCTGCGCTGTCATTTAAGTCTATTTCGCAATTTCAATATTATAACCAAACTCTATAATGATGTCAAGAGATTTTCCAGTTCTTCAAGGCTCTCCACCTCGTTCACTTTCTCCCTCAGACGGGCCGCTCCCTTCAGTCCTTTTGTATACCACGCCACATGCTTCCTCATCTCCCGGATGCCACAGTATTCACCCTTGTACTGAAGCTGCAGCCGGGCATGACGGAGCATCATTTCCCGCACCGCATCCTTATCCGGGCGGGGCGGCACGACGCCGGTCTCTTCATATGAGATCATCTCCGAGAAGATCCACGGGTTGCCTTCCGCGCCGCGTGCGATCATAATGCCGTCGCATCCGGTCTGCCGCACCAGTTCTTCCGCCTTCTGGGGCGATGTCACATCCCCGTTTCCGATGACCGGAATGGACACCGCTTCTTTCACCTGCCGGATGATGTCCCAGTCCGCCTTCCCGCTGTAGTACTGCTCTCTCGTCCGCCCGTGGACCGCCACGGCCGACGCGCCGGCCTCCTCGATGATCTTCGCGATCTCCACCGCGTTTACATGATCATCGTCGAACCCTTTCCGGATCTTCACGGTCACCGGCTTTTCAATCGCTTTCACCAGGGCGCTGACGATCTCACAGACCAGCTTCGGTTCTTTCATGAGCGCCGAACCCTCGCCGTTCTTCACCACTTTCGGCACCGGGCAGCCCATGTTCACATCCAGGATGGCAAAGGGCCGCTCCTCGATCCGTTTCGCCATCTCGCTCATGATCTTCGGATCAGATCCGAACAGCTGCAGAGATACCGGACGCTCATCCGGGTGGATCTCGAGCAGGCTCTCCGTATTCCGGTTATTATAGTAGATCGCTTTCGCGCTTATCATCTCCATGCAGAGAAGCCCCGCTCCCTGCTTGCGGCAGAGCAGACGAAATGGCAGGTCGGTAACGCCTGCCATGGGGCCTAAGATATATCGGTTTTCAAGTTCTACATTTCCTATTTTCAAATGTTTCATTATTGTAATTCTCTGATATACATAAACGTTTTATTTCTTCAGTCTCTTATAGATCAGCCTCAGCCCGTTCAGCGTCAGCTGCGGATCGTACAGATCGATACAGTCCGTCTCTTTTGCGATGATCTTCCCGAGTCCGCCGGTCGCGATGACGTAAGCATCCTGATATCCGGACTCTTCTTTCATCTTTCTGACAATATATTCCGTCTGACCGATCGCCCCGTACACCAGGCCGCCCTGCATGCCCGTCACCGTATCATGGGCCAGGATGGAGTCCGGCTTCCGGATCTGGATCGCCGGCAGCATGGCCGCGCCGCCCCAAAGGGAACGTCCCGCCGTCTCAATGCCCGGCGCGATAATGCAGGCTTCCAGCGTACGCTCCGGACCGATCAGGTCGTAAGTGGTCGCTGTGCCGAAATCTATGACGACCGCAGGTCCTTGTGCGAGCTCATATCCCGCCACTGCATTGACGATCCGGTCCGGGCCGGTGCGCGACGGATTATCTGTAACCACCCGGATGCCGGTGTCTGATTCCGGCGTGACGATCAACGGTTCCGTATGAAGATATTTGATAATGCCGCTTGTCAGGGAATGCATGATATCCGGCACCACTGAAGCAATGATCACGTCCCGGATCTCCTTCGGATCGATGGCTCTGTGCTCCAGTATGCCGCAGATTGTCATCCCGTATTCGTCTGATGTCCGCGGACGCTTTGTCGTCATGCGGAACATTCCCAGAAGTATTTCTTCCCGGAAAACGCCCATTGTAATATTCGTATTTCCCACATCGATCGTAAGCAGCATTTACATCCCTCCGCGTCATTTATCTACAAATGCAAACTGTAATTCATATCTTACCAAGCACCGCCTGCCGCCGTCAAGTGCACCTTGCTGTTTCCTCTGTGCGATGGTAAAATGAGCACAGAAACTCTTTTTTATATAGTTCAGCAGGAGCGTGAGACATATGCCTGAAAACAAAAAAAAGCTTCCCATTGGAATCGACAGTTTTGACAAAATCCGCAGAGGAGATTTTTACTATATTGATAAAACCGGATTAATCCTTGATCTGCTCCGCAACTGGGGAGAAGTAAATCTCTTTACCCGTCCCCGGAGGTTCGGAAAATCACTGAATATGAGTATGCTGAAAGCATTTTTTGAGATCGGGTGCGACAGATCACTGTTTGAAGGCCTTGACATCATGAAGGAGCCCGGTCTGTGTGATGCCTGGATGGGGAAATATCCCGTAATCTCGATCAGTCTGAAAAGCGTGAACGGAAATGATTATGATACCGCGTGCAGCATGATGGCTTCTGTTATCGGAAGAGAAGCGCTCCGATTCCAGTTTCTTCTGGAAAGCGACCGGCTTACCGATGTAGAGAAATCCCTTTACTCTCAGCTTATCACGGTGGGAGAAAACAGCAGTTTCGATATTACGGACACCGTCCTGATGGGAAGCCTGTACACGCTTTCCGCATTACTGAAGAAACACTACGGGCCGGATGTGATCATACTGATCGATGAATATGACGTGCCTCTTGCCAAAGCAAATGAGAATGGTTATTACGACCAAATGGTCATGCTGATCCGGAATATGTTCGATCAGGCATTAAAAACGAACCACAATCTGAAGTTCGCCGTACTTACAGGCTGTCTGAGGATCGCAAAAGAGAGCATTTTTACCGGACTGAACAATATGAAAGTTCTGTCCATTACCGACGTGCGGTTTGATGAATATTTCGGCTTTATGGATACCGAAGTACAGGAAATGCTGGAATATTACAATCTTTCCGAACATTACAACACGATAAAGGAATGGTATGACGGTTACTGTTTCGGAAAAACAGAAGTTTACTGTCCCTGGGACGTTCTATGCTACTGCGATGCCCTCTGCAGTGACCGCAGTGCTTCACCGGAGCCCTACTGGTCCAACACAAGCGGGAATGAAGCGATCCGGCATTTTCTTGAGCAGGCCGGGTCAGTGACCCGCCGGGAGCTCGAAGAGCTGATCGCAGGCGGAACGGTATACAAAACGATCCATCAGGATCTGACGTATAAAGATATGTATGATTCCATTGACAATGTCTGGAGCCTGCTGTTTACAACCGGCTACCTGACACAGAGAGGCACCACCGAACAGCGTGAGTATATCCTTGCCATTCCAAACAAAGAGATCCGGAATATCTTTACTGACCAGATCTTTAAATGGTTCCAGGATACCGCCAGAAAGGACGGAGACACCCTGCATGCGTTCTGTAATGCATTTAAAACCGGAGATCCGGATACCGCTGAGAAGAAATTAAACGAATATCTGAGACGGACCATCAGCATACGCGACACGGCGGTACGAAACGACATGAAAGAGAACTATTATCACGGAATCCTCCTCGGCCTGCTCAGTTCAAATGATTCATGGGAAATAAGATCAAACCGGGAATCCGGAGACGGCTACTGTGATATCATGGCAGAGAACGATACGGATGGCATCGGCATTGTGATTGAACTAAAATACGCCGCCGACGGAGACCTGGATGCTGCATGCATGGCCGCTCTGGATCAGATAAAACAAAAAAGATATGACGAACAGCTCATTGATGACGGAATGGAAACCATCCTGAAATACGGAATAGCATGTTATAAAAAAAGATGCCGTGTCATGCTGGATACGAGCACAGCTTAAATGGAGCTGTCGCACTAAATAATTAGTGCGGCAGCACTTTTTTTGCAGAAAATAAGAGCCAGGTCTGTGCAAGGCCTGGCTCTTGGTGTAAAATTTATTTATGCGACTAAATAAACTCTTACAGAAAGATTATACTCTATCTTCTCTGTACTATCAAATCAAACTTCCGCTGGATGTGGAAATTTTGATCCCTGCAGATGATCCGGTCCGACTTCTGAGTGCATTTGTGGAGGGAATGGAACTCAGCGATCTTTATCAGACTTATAGAAAGATAAAGAAAAATCAGGCAAAACTTTTCGATAAGATTCTTGTCCTTGTGGAAGAGTGCGAAAATCTTTATGGTTTCAGGATTACTTATAATGGGAAAGTCTCTCTTCCGGGATGCAGGTCCCTATCTCTATCTGTTTCATTTTACAGTCATCCTATCTTCTTTACAGTGCCTTTCATCGGTTCAGTTTATTATACCCGCGCCGACAATATTTCCGCCAATACCCCATACAGGTCCGTCTCAAGATCCATTGCGGCAAGCTCCGCCAGGATCAGATGTACCGGCCTTTCTTTTCGAACCGCCTTATACAGCTGTTCTTTTACAATGTAACTGATTTCCGCCTGATCCAGGAACTCAAAGCATCGTCTCTGCACATCGTTCTTGTCAGCACGCAGTGCCGCATCCATCGTAACTTCCAGCACTTCTGATGTACGTACCGGCGGTACTGATATAATACAGGCTTTTTTCTGCCCGTCATAAGAAACGGATACCCCGATCATATCTTCCCCGGACCTTACCATTACCGGGTTTCCGCCCGGGTCCTGTTCAAACCCTGTCATTTCAATCGTATAACTGCGCACTTCAGGTATCAGCGAAGCCTCGCCCTGTGCTGCACCGATCGTAAATACAACCCGCCCGGTCTCTTTTTTTTCTTCATAATCCATCTGTGTTGTACAGCAGATACCTTCCTTATATCCACAGGACTCATTATCATCCTCATACAGACAGAAACTTCCATTCCTGCCCGAATATACACTGATATGAAGAGATCCCGGATTGCCGCAGGTCTGCAACGGACTGATTTCATCGGTAAACGGCAGGATCGCACCCGCCGGCGCAAGTACGGGAATGCTTTCAAGGTCTCGATACAGATCGATCATCCGGCTGCCATCATACATCATCCCTGTATAAATGTCATACCATACGCCTTCCGGCAGCCACGCCCTTACTTTCGCCACATTAAGAGCATGTATCCTTGGAGTCGTAACAGGCGCAACAATCAGCGAAGAACCGAAATAATACTGATTTTTAACCTGATAAGCCTCTCTCTCTTCCGGCCATTCATAATACATCGGGATCATTAGGGGGAGACCGCACGCATAAGTCCTGTGGTTCATCGTGTACAGATACGGGGTCATCCTGTGGCGCTCACGGAGCATATCACCCATAACCTGTTCTGTTTCTTTGTTATACCGCCAGGGTTCTTTTCCATTGAACTCACCACTGGAACTATGCAGTCTCATTATCGGTGAAAACACGCCGAACTGTACCCAGCGGGCCGTAAGTTCATTGTCTCTGTACCCCATCATATGGCCGCCGATGTCATGACTCCACCAGCCGTATCCGATATTGGTCGCATTAACCGTAAAATACGGTTGGAAATCAAGGGATTCCCATGTTATCAGCGTGTCTCCCGAGAACCCGACCGGATAGCGCTGGCTGCCGGGTCCTGCATACCTCGAAAATGTCATCGGCCGTTTTCCGTTCCTTCCGATATCAAGGAAATGGTAATGATTCAGGATCCAGAGCGGATCCAGTCCTTCGACCTTGCTCACGCCGCCCTGCTGCCAGTCAATCCACCAGAAATCAACGCCTTCCTCTTCTCTGGGATGATGAAGATATTTAAAATATGCTTCGATAAATTCCGGATCTGCAAGATCACATACAACCGGATCTTCATTTTTATAATCCACGCCCATAGCCTCGGCCATCTCTTCATACATTTCTTCACAGGCCTGGACCCCGTCAGCCGGATGTACGTTCAAGGTCACTTTCATGCCGCGGTCGTGCAGGCTCCGGAGAAAGCGGGGCGGATCCGGAAAGAATTCCCGGTTCCATGTGTAGCCTGTCCATCCGCTCCCATATTTGGGATCAACATCCACAACATGCCAGTCCATATCGATTACGGCCACTGTAAACGGAAGATTCTCTTCTGCAAAACGGTCCATAAGTTCCAGATAGCTCTTCTCTGTATATTTGTAAAACCGGCTCCACCAGTTGCCGAGCGCATATCTGGGCAGCATGGGGGTTCCTCCTGTCAGCCGGAGAAAGTCCGCTATCGCCTGTTTATAATCATGTCCGTATCCCCAGAAGTACATATCTTTGATCCCGTGTTTTCTGGGCGCAACCCACCCGTTATCAAGAATAACCTGTGAACGGCTGTCATCCAGCACGGAAAATCCGTTTGTCGACACAACGCCGTGGTCCAGCGGGATCGCACCGTCCGCTTCATCAAGCGTCCTTGCCGTTCCGCCAAGATCGGTCGGTTCATCTCCAAACCGCCAGATACTGTGATATGCCGTAAGGTTGCCCTTTACCTGTATACTCAACCCATTGGGAGTAAAATCTTCTTCATTATAAATAAGATGCAGGCGGGACGTATGTATTTCTATTCCGCCATCCGTATGGACCACGCGGTACTCTGTCTTCGGGAAATCCCGGCAGAACACCATCTGAGTCGCCCTGTCTTCAAACTCCCCGTCCTCACTGTACTCCAGACGCACAAGCGCTTCGGTAAGCATTGTGATCCTGTACTTTTCTCCGGTAACCATATTTGCTTCAAGTGCCAGCGGAGATGTTTTTATTCTGTATACTTCGTTCATGTCTGCCTCCTATATCAAATTCAGGAACGCGCAGCCGCGTTCCTGAACCCATATTATCCTTTTACGGCCGATGCCGCAATACCTGCAATAAACTGTTTCTGGAAGAACAGATAGATCAGCAGGACCGGTATGATCGAGATCGCAGTCGCCGCGAACAGCGCACCGTAATCTGTTGAATACTGTCCGTTGAACATTTTCAGTCCGACAGACAGAAGCTGTTTTTCCTGTGTATTGATAACCAGGTAAGGCCAGAGGTAATCTTCCCAAGCCCAGAGGAACTGGAATATCGCAATACTGGAAATACCATTCTTTGACATCGGGAAAACAATCCTGTGGAATATATAAAATTCATTGGCGCCGTCTATTCTGGCCGCCTCCAATATCTCATCCGGCAGTGAAGCGATGTGCTGCTTCATCATAAAGATTCCGAAACCGCTGAACATCGCCGGAATGATCAGTGCTTTATAACTGTCCATCCAGTCAAACGCCTGGATCATGGAATATTTGGGAATGATCGTAACGCACCACGGGATCATCATCGTAGAGAGCACAAATCCGAATATAAGGTTTCTGCCCTTAAAACGATATTTGCTGAGTACAAAACCGCAGATCGTACTCGTATAGATCACAATAACCGTAATCGCGATCGTGACAAATAAACTGTTCGCGAAAAAACGCATAAAATTGAAGCGTTCATTCATGTTAATGTAGTTTTCTGCAGTAAATATCTGCGGAAGAAGATGCTGTTCCAGTGCCATGATCTCACTGTTCTTTTTAAATGAAGACGCAAGCATCCAGACAAATGGATAAACTGTAACGACACCAAGCAGCAGCAGGATTAAATTCAATGCGATTTTGCTTATCTTTCTTGTCATGCCGTTCCCTCCTACTCTTCGCTTCCGGATACCCTGAAGGATAACCATGTGAAAAACGCTGTAATTACAAACAGTACAAATGACAGCGCTGAAGCATATCCGAAATTATATTTTACAAACGCTTCGTCATAAATGATATAGGAAGACAGATACGTCGCTGTTCCCGGACCGCCTTCCGTCATGATCAGGATCTGGACATATGCCTGAATATAGGAAATGATCGACGTGATCGTTACAAACATCGTCATCGGTTTTAACAACGGAAATGTAATATATTTAAATGTCTGCCATGCATTTGCCCCGTCCACTTTCGCCGCTTCAAGCGCATCCGCCGGAAGTGAGTAAAGACCTGCCATATACATAACAACCGCATATCCGAAATCTTTCCATATTGTCATGATCATGACCGCCGCCAGCGCGGTTTTCGGATTCATCAGCCAGTTCACATCCAGACCGAATATCTGATTAATGGTACCGATCTGCGGATTATACATAAATTTCCACACAAAAGCTACCGCAACCATCGGTGTGACAACCGGCATATAATAAACGGCACGGAAAAAGCTTTTATGCTTCACCAGTGTCGAGTAGATCGCATAGGCAATGGCAAGTCCCAGCCCCACACGGAAAATAATAACAACAACAGAAAATATAAGCGTGTTCAGCATGGAATTCCAGAACAGTCCGCTTGTAAATACATCAATATAGTTCTGAACCCCGAGAAAATTGTAAGTTCCGCTCAGTGGGTTCCAGTCATGGAAGCTTCCCGCAAACGCAATAGCGATAGGCACGATCAGAAAAACCGTAAAGAAAATGACCATTGCCACCACAACGATATTCCGAAGGATAATCTCGCTCTTGCTCTGCAGAGGATGTGATTTTTTAAACATAGAATCCTCCTCCCCATCCTTTTCTGATAATCATCAGCACCGGGCCTTTTGACCCGGTGCTGATCCGGCATCATCTGCTGCCATTCTGTTTACTGGGTTCTCTCTGACGCATAAGTATAGAGATTTTCTACAGATTCAAAGGAGCTGTTTCTCATATCTCTGACAATAGACTCCTGTGCTTCATCCAGTGCAGTCTGAATATCAACGCCATTATAGAATACATCCTGGCCGGCTTTTTTCAGTGAATTTTCTACGGTAGCCGGCATCGGGCCCGGCCAGATATAGCGGTCAATGTGATCCGCCAGGATCGCCAGAGACGGATTCGCCATAACCTCTTCACTGTCGGCCAGCGATTTCTTCGCCGGGAAAGTACTCATAGCCAGATTAAATGCGATCTGCGCATCATCATTCGCCAGGAAGTATTTGACGAAATCCTGTGCAACCGCCTGCTGGTCTGCCGGGGCATTTTTATTGATGCCGAATGTGGACTCACCATTATAGCGGTTATATGCATACGGAACTTCTCCGTCAAATGTCGGGATCTCAAATACACCGAAATCAATATTGCTCCATGTCGTATTCAGCGTGTTATAGTAATGCCCCCACTGGATCACCATAGCTGACTGGCCCTGTCCGAAACTGTCTGGCGCCTTCTCTCCGAAGTTCTCAGAACCGATACCGTCTACTCTGTACATGTCGACAAGCATCTGCATGATCTGGACCATTGTCTCAGAATTAACATTCGGCGTTCTTCCATCATCCTGGAACAGGTTCTCGCCAAGCTGGTAGTTCAGGCCGAGAAGATAATTCTGATGGAAGTCATCGTTGAAGTTTAATCCGGCCTGGATCAATGTGTCTCCGTCTTTGATCGTCAGCTTCTTAGCCACTTCGATCAGCTCATCCCATGTCTTCGGGATATCCTCTTCTGTGAGACCAGCCGCCTCCCACATATCCTTGTTGTAGTATACTGCTCCGGTCATCATTCCGTAATCGATATAGTATACTTCTCCGTCAATGACATGAGCATTGACGCCTGTAAAATCCGCTTCAAGATCTTCGATCGGGATCTCAAGAGGAGCCATGTAATTGATCAGGTTCTCGTGATAACTGTTATGTACATTGAAAAGTGCCGGGCCTTCTTCTCCGTCAAGCGCAAGCGGCAGTTTCGTCCAGTAATCTTCCCACGGGTTATTTACAAGTTTGATAGTTACATTGGGATGCATTGCCGTGTAACCATCGATGATCTCCTGGAACAGATCGTCGCTGCCCCACTCCCAGAGTTCAATCGTAATATCTTCTCCATTATTGATCTCAGCTGCCGGATCATACTTGATCGTATCTCCAAACGGTTCTGTAGGAACTTCTACCTGTTCCTTCTCCTCCGATGAACCGCCGCCGCATCCTGAAAGCAGACCGACCGCCATAGCCGATGCCATTAACAATGCCATGAACTTCTTTTTCATCTTTTTCACTCCTCATCTTTTAATTTTCAGGCCTGATACTTAGGAACATCCCTCTTTAAGTTTAGCGCTAAATCTATTCTAAAAGTACCACCGCTCTAACAGCATGTCAATGTTTTTATATTTTTTCGTATTATTTCACATATTTTCATACCATTTTTTGTGTAATATTACTTGTGTTTTTGATTTTTCTTGATTTTATTTATATTTTAGATATAATATAATAAACCGTTAAACCAGTTTTATATATAAGTTTATAAACTGGATTTATTATTTTAATTTTAGTTTATAAATCTAAGCATATATTTTATTCATCCGGAAACTACATCCGCTGAAAACGGAGGAACAATAATGACCCTAAAAGACATTGCAGAAAAAGCCGGCGTCAGTATGATGACGGTATCAAATGTGATCAATAAAAAAACAAACCGGGTATCCCCCCAGACCGCTGCCCGCATAAATGCTATCATCAAAGAATCCGGCTACGTCCCAAACCTCAGCGCCCGCAGTCTTACAAACCGCAAGACTAACATCATCGGCGTCATCATTACCTGGCACGAGCCGGAACCTGAGATCAAT
Organism: Candidatus Mediterraneibacter quadrami; assembly: GCA_019120575.1. Classification (GTDB taxonomy): domain Bacteria; phylum Bacillota; class Clostridia; order Lachnospirales; family Lachnospiraceae; genus Mediterraneibacter; species Mediterraneibacter quadrami. The sequence goes on along the minus strand of DWUU01000048.1, from coordinate 121,579 downwards.
TTTCTGGAAAACCCCTATATCAGTTCAATGGTAGGAACGATCGAGCGGGAACTGCGCAATCAGGGTTACTACATCCTTGTCCGTTCTATCTTCAGCCTGTCCGATCTGTCTGTATTGCTGAAGAACTGGAGCGTGGACGGGATCATTTTTCTGTACCCGAACTGCGATCAGTATCTGGAAGAGTTTCTACCTGTAGCTTCCTGTCCGATCGCTGTATTTGACAGTGCGATCACCGATCCTGATCTGATCAACATATGTTCTGATGATCAGCAGGGATTATATCTGGCGACAAAATATATCATAAACAACGGCCACCAGCAGATCGCATTCATCGGAGACCGCGGTACCGGTGTTGTTATATCCCGCCGTTTTGAGGGATACAGACAGGCACTGGAAGAAAACGGGATCCAATACCGTCCGGAACTTGTCTATCCGGTTCCCCCTTCGTACGAAGGCGGGATCGAAGCCGGAAAAATGCTTGCCTCATCGCGCAACCGCGCTACTGCTGCCGTCACAACGGCCGATATATGTGCTATCGGTGTTATGGAAGGCGCACGGCTCGGCGGATGCCGGATCCCCATCGATCTGTCTATCATGGGATATGATAACCTTTCACTGTGCCAGTATACTTATCCCAAACTTTCCTCTGTTTCACAGAATGTGACGGAAAAGGCAACTACCGCAGTGAATCTTCTTCTCGAAAAAATACAGACCGGAACGCTGTCCGGTCCTTCCAAAGTAACAACAAACGTTGAGATCGTTGCACGGCAGTCTGTTGTTTCTCTGTTCTGATACGCAAAAAACTGAGCGGCTCAAAAACCGCTCAGTTTTTTAAAATCTCTTGATCTTTCTTGTTGTTGTCTTCTCGAACTCCGTATCCCTTACGATCAGGCTGTAGATCTTTTTCTGCGGCGCCGCCTTCAGGTTATACTCATCGATAACCTCCTGCAGTTTTGCCCGCACGTCTTTGATCCGTTTCTTCTTTACATAGTCCTGATCCGGATAGATCTCGGCCTCGATGACGCCGTTCTTCTCGCGCACCAGCACCTCGCCCACCAGGCGGTTCGTACTGAGCGCATTCTCCAGTTCCTCCGGAGAAACGTTTTCACCGTTCTTAGTGATGATCAGGTTCTTCTTGCGGCCGGTCAGATAGACGAATCCGTCCTCGTCCGCATAGCCCAGATCCCCGGTCTTGAGCCAGCCGTCTTCCAGTGTCTCGGCGGTCTCCTCCGGCATCTTATAGTATCCCTGCATCACACTGCTTCCCCGCACCCAGAGCTCGCCGTCCACGGTCTTTGCCTCGCAGTTCGGGATGAGCTGACCCACGGAATCCTTGCGGATGTTCCAGCTGACCGTCGTGCTGATGACCGGCGCGCATTCGGTCATGCCGTAACCCTGCAGGATGGTGATGTCGTATTTATTAAACAGGTCGATGTATGCCGGATCCAGATATGCCCCGCCGCTGCAGATGGTGTGCAGCTGCTTCCCGAACACCTGGCTCTTGACGATCTTCGCCGGCAGAAGGGAGGCCTCCTCCAGCTTCTTCGCCATGGTCTCGATCATCAGAGGCACCATCAGGATCATTTCCGGCTTGAAGAGTTTGATATTCTTCGCCACACGCATCAGAGAATCATTGATGCAGATCACGGACCCGAGGGAAATGCCTTTCAGGACATCCATGCTCAGGCAGTATGCGTGATGGATCGGCAGCACGGACAGGATCACCGTCCGCTCCGGGATCTTCATATCCAGGCAGGTCGCATTCTCCGCCACATTTCTGTGAGTGAGCATAACACCCTTGCTCTTCCCCGTTGTCCCGGATGTAAACATGATCGTACACAGCTGGTCCGGTTCCGGCTCATACTCGAAGCCGCCCCGGTTCTCCTCCAGCAGCTTCCGCCAGGAAGACGCATGGTCGTCATGCTCCGCCTGCTGCATGGAGATCAGGGTTTTCAGTTTCGGGCAGCGTTCTTTTGCGATCGCCGCCACGTCTTTTCTCACTTCATCATACACCAGGATGGTTGAATCAGACCGGTCGATCAGATCACATACATCCTCCGCCGGAAGATTCACGTCCAGCGGCACGATCACGCTGCCGCTGTTGACCGTTCCGAAGTAGGTCACAAGCCACGGATAAGATGTGGCGCCGATCACGGAAATGTGACTCCCCTGCTCGCCCAGGTTTTTCAGGACATTGGAAAAGCTTTCGCTGTCCTCTTTTAACTGTGTATATGTTTTTGCCTCGATCTCATTTTTACTGATCTTATAGCGGACCGCGTCTTCCGGACCGTATTTTTTCTCTGTGTTGGCCAGGATCTGGCGGACTGTCGTACAAAGCATAGATCTTCCCTTCCCTTTCCCCAGCTTATGACTCGGATGACAGTTTCTCAAGATATGCCGCCGCTTCTCCCACTGTACGGATGTTTGCAGCTTCTGCCTGCTCTACTTCCACATCGAATTCGTCCTCGATCTCGCCGAGCATGCTCATAAAGTCAAATGATGTGAAGCCCAGGTCTTCCATGAAACGAGACTCCGGATGGATGTTCTCCGGCTCTACTTCAACATAGTTGCAGATGATATCTACTAATTTCTCAAACATGATCTTTCTCCTTTTCTCTGTAAAATTTATTTTCTGCGTCCGGCCCTATACTAACTTAATGATCTCTCCGATGGTCAGGTCCGGATTCTCCGCACCCTTGAACATGATCTTGCACAGATAGTAGTACAGGTATTCCAGTTCTTCTCTCGACACCGCCTTGATCTGATGCTCGAAGTTGAAGTCCAGTCCGTTATCCTCCGGCCGGTGCATTACGGTCAGGTACATTGCCTGCGGGCAGGATCCGTTAGGATACCATTTCGTCTTGTACCGGATGTCGCCCAGATCGTTGAGTCCCTTCTCTTTCAGTGTAAGCGGCTGATACGTCAGGGAGATCTGCTCGTAGGTCAGTCCTGCATGGGGCTGCGGGTATACTTTATGACGGTGCGCAAAATACGCAGTCGGGTCATAGTTTGCATGACGGAAGATCTCATTCTGCTTGTCGCGGATCGCGAACACGCCGTCGATGAACTTCATATCCTCCGGGAAAATGGTCCGCAGCGGGAAGGAGTGGATCCTTGTACCGCCGCATTTCTTCTCCTTCAGTGTAGCGCGTCTTGCGATGGCGTTGTTGATGGACACGTCCTCGAATCCGTTCATTTTCTGCAGGTAGGTCCTCAGGCCCATCAGCAGCAGACATGCCAGCGATACATGATATTTCTCACAGAAATCCATCAGGCGCTGTGTCGGCTCCTCTTCCAGGTGGAAGATATCCAGGGCTGATTTCGTGTCGTCGCTTGCGCTGAACGCGGAACGCAGCTCCGGATTCTTAAACATCTCCCTTGCCGCCTCCAGCTTGTCCCGGCCGTTGATGCCGCTGAAGATCGGCTCGCCTTTCTCGATCTCCTTCTCAAAGTACTCGGCGTCTCTTGCCTGCGCCCTGCTGCCGGCCTCGTACGCCAGATCTTTCTGGAGCTGTTCGATATAGGAGGTCATCTCCTTCGGATAGGGAACGCCTTCGTATTTCGCATTACAGTAGATCTCAATGATGTCCTTGAGGAATGCGATCAGGGACTGGGCGTCCACGATCATATGATGTCCCAGGAAATAGACGCCGCTGAAACCGTCCGGCGTCTTGATCATGACAACTCTCGTAAGCTGGGTATCCGTCATCTTGAAGGGAACTCTCGTCCACTCCTTCATGATCTCCTCAGCTTCCTCCATGGTCTTTCCGGTGAAGTCCACGAATTCGATGTCCTGATCCTCATGATCCACGATGTACTGATAATAGTTGCCTTCTTTATCTTTCGCGAAACGGATCCGCATCCCTTCACTCCGCTCATAGGCTTTGTTGATGGACTGTTTCAGTACGTCCCAGTCGATCTCGACCTCGATGGTCAGGCTGGTACCGATGTTCAGCACGGCCGCGGTCGGGCTGTACGGCAGATAGAAAAGATGAAATCTCTGTGCTACAGTCAGCGGGTATACTTTGTATCCCTTTCTTGTCCTCATCATTTTATGACTCCTCCTAAAAATGAATCCATGGCTTTCTCATATCCTTCGGTGTCCTTGTAGTAGCTTTCCCCGTGTCCCGCGCCCTCGACGATGAACTTCGTCTTCGGCGCCGCGCAGTTCTCATAGATCTTCTCCGTCATCCAGCAGGGAACGAACACATCCTCTTTCCCGTGGATGAAGAGGAACGGCACTTTTGCGCGCCTTACTTCCCTGGATGAATCGCAGTCGTCAAGGCCGTAGCCGACCTGTCTTTTATTCGCCCAGTCCGCAAGCTGCAGCATGGGGAACGCCGGAATGTGGTACATGCTGTGGAGCACATGGGTGAATACATCCTTCATGGACGTAAATGCACAGTCGGAAATAATCCCTTTTACCTGGGGCGGCAGATCCAGCCCGCTCATCATGCAGACCGTGGCGCTTCCCATGGAATTGCCGTGAAGGATGATCTGTGCGTCGTCGCCGATCTTTTCGATCATCCACTCGACCCAGCGCTTCCCGTCCAGCCGGTCCATATTTCCGAATCCGATATGCTCGCCCTCGCTCCTTCCGTGCGCCCGCAGGTCGATGAGCAGCATCCGGAACCCGTGCTTCAGATAGTAATTGGAAAGGCTTCCGTAATCATTGAGTCCTTCGCTCGTATATCCGTGGAAGCAGATCACGGCTTTATTTCCCTCATCACCTTTAAAATATGTACCGTGAAGCTTCAGGCCGTCGTGGGACGTGATCCACACATCCTCGTGGGGCTGTTCCATCATCCACTCCCTGCGTTCCTTCATCATGGGAATATATTTCTCCCAGTCCACGCCGGACATCTTCATCGTCCGTTCTGTCTTCGCGTTATAGCGGATCATGGTCCTTCTGTACAGGTAGGCGCTTCCCGCGACTTCCGCCGCTGCCGCCGACCCGAGAAGAGCCGCCGCAATTTTCAGTATCCTGCTCATTGCCTGCATCTCCTTCTGATGTGATTACTTTCTCCTGCTGTTAATGAGGTCCTTCAGTTTCAGCGCTTTATCAATATTTCCTTCTACTTTCAGTTTCCCGAGCGTCACCGCCAGAATCGGATCCGTCTTCCCGTCCGCGATCTTGAACAGAGTCTCCGCGCTGCAGGTGAACATCGCATCCCGGTCGAAATACTCGTACGGCTCAATGGAGAGCTTTCCGTCCTTCACTTCGGCGTAGAAGATTCCTTCCGCCTCTCCGGTGATATTGAACTGATACGCCAGATGTTCATGAATATCGCTCACATCCGCATCCATCAGCATTCCTTTAACTCTTGAAAACATATCTGCGTAGGTCATAATTTCCTCCTTTTCGACCGCATTCACCATTTTTTGACCGGCGGTCATCCTTTTCATCTGTTAGATTAACATCTTTCTGACTGTCGGTCAACATGCTGTTTTATCAAAAACATCCTATTTTTCCTGATCTTTTTTGTGCGTTTTTCTTGCTGGCTCTTTCCCGTGGAATGTGTTACAATGAGTGCTGAATTGATATCAGATCGAGAATGAATCTTCTTTATTAAGAAAGGTGACCGACATGGCTGAACGGAATGACAAATACAACCTGATCCTTGATTCTCTGCAGAAACTTCTGGCAAGCCGCGGACTTCCGACAATCTCTGTCAGCGACATCGCTGAGGAGGCCGGGATCGCAAAGGGCAGCATCTATTATTATTTCCCTTCCAAAGACGCCATCCTGGAAGCGCTGGTCGAGCGGAACTATGAACAGCCGCTGACGACAGCCAAGAATCTGGCTTCCCAGCCGGACATCCCGCCGTTTACCCGCATGGCCATGATCTTCCAGGCATGCCGCAATTCCTCGGCCGACTATATGAAATCCGGCCAGGAAAGCAGCGTGGGCGCTCCGGAGAAGGCGCTGCTCCACCAGAAATACATGAACCATCTCATCAGCGAATTCAAGCCGGTGCTGGCCGAGATCATTAAGCAGGGAATCTCTGCGGGCGAGATCCGTTTCGACCGGCCGGAAGAGCTGGCCGAGATCGCACTGATCGTACTGTCCGTAAAGATGGACAACACCATCGCTCCTGCTTCCCGGGAAGAGATCGAGAATACCATCGCCGCGCTGATCGCGCTGCTTGAGAAAGGGACGGACAATCCGCCCGGATCGCTGAATTTCCTGATGGCATAATGCAAGGCACCTGCAGAAGTACAAACTCTTCTGCAGGTGCCTGTTTTTTCTTCATATTCAATCTTACGGCAGCAGGATCGTATAATCCTGTTTAAAACTTCCGCCGGGAACCGCCTTATTAATATCCGGCTTCTCAGAGATCTCCCGGTCGAATCCGACATCATCCAGGCGTCCCATCCACGGCTCCAGACATACGAAAGGCGCATTTTTCATGGACCAGATCCCGAAGTTCGGGAAGCCTTCGCATTTCATCCCGACATATGGCGTGCCGTCTTTATGACAGAGCCACACTTCATCGATCTGTCCGTGGTCGAAGATCAGCGTGTCGATATCAAAGAGCTCCTCCGATAATCCGCAGCATTCATGGTCAAGCTCCAGCCTGAAAATGGTGTCCGGATCTGCCGCCGCCTCGGCCTCATTTACAATAATATACTCCAGCGCGTCTTTCCCGGGGAACCGCAGAAGATAATCGGTCTTCACTTCGTCCTTCCCCGCAAAGCGAAACGCCGGATGCCCGCCGATTGTAAAGTACATGTCTTCATCGCCGGTGTTGCGAACTTCCCACTCGACGTGAAGGACCGGCCCCTCCAGTGTGTACGTAATAATCAGTTCAAAGTCAAACGGATAGACTTCCTTTGATTCTTCGCCGGATGTCAGCAGGAACGACGCTTTATTTCCCGTTTCACAGATGCATTTAAAATGACCGTCCCGGGCGAACCCGTGCTGGGATGTGGGATAATGTGTGCCATTGATGAGCACTACATTGTGATACGTCTTGCCCACGTTCGGGAAAAGGACCGGAGAATGTCTTTTCCAGAAAGCCGGATCGCCCTCCCACAGGATATCCGTCTGAGTCTTCCTGTCAAAAATCCTCGTAACTTCCGCTCCCACTTCTGAGATTTCCACGCTCAGCCTTTCATTTTCCAGTTTCATAGTGATGCCTCCTTATATATATTTATTTCCCCGAAGCAGCATTATTCCGCGCTGCTGTCTGTCTGTTCCACCTGGATGCACTCATCCACCAGATAATCCATGACAGCTTCCCGGAGGATCACCCGCTTCAGCAGATCTTCCCCCACCTGTTCCTCATAGGCCTCCACATCATCCATGCCCGCAGACTGTGCGTATTCAAGCGCCTTTTCTTCATACTCTGCATCCGAGAGCTCCAGATGCTGCTTTTCGGCGATCAGCTTTACCGCTTCATCAAAAGCTGCGGAAGTCTGCGCCGCCTCCTTAACCTGGGCATTAAAATCCTCTTCCGTTGTCTGCATATAGGACTCCAGGAACTCACTCAGCTCCATCCCGTACATTTCCGCCATCTGCGCGTACGTATCCGTAAGCTGTGTGATCTGTTCATTCACTTCCTCTTCCGGATATGCTTTTATCTCAATCTTCTCAAGCAGCGCACTCTGCACGGATGAAGCCAGTTCAGAATCCACCGCCGCCTGCTGCTCTTCTTCGAGAGCCGCCCGGACTTCTTCGCGGTACTCCTCTACTGTCTCTGAATCTTCACTGTTCTCTTTCACCCACTCGTCTGTCAGTTCCGGAACATTCTCCACTGCAATGGAATTCAGCACGATATGGAAATCCGCCACTGCCCCCGACATATCCGGATTCAGATTATACGGATCCGGGAACTGGACCTGAATGTCAAACTCGTCTCCCGGGTTATGGCCCTCGATCTGCTCTTCAAAACCGGCATAATCATCCGTCGCGCCGATAAAGGATCCGCTTCCCAGTTCAAGATCCGCGCCTTCGGCCGAACCGCCGTCAAAGGCTTCGCCGTCAAGGTATCCGGTGTAATCAATATTTACAATATCGCCTTCCTGAGCCGCCCGGTCTGTAACTTCCTCCCGCTCCGCATATGTGGAAAGCGTTCCTTCGATCATCTGATCCACCTGTTCGTCCGTCACTTCTTCCACCGAACCGGATGCCTGCGGCACCTCAAGACCCTTGTACTGGGTTACCGTCACATACTCGTTTGAAAGCTCCCCGCTGCATCCCGCAAGCAGTCCCGCCACGGCAGCCGCGCTCATTACAATTACAAATTTCTTTTTCATTTCTACTTCTTCCTCCTGTTGCTGTATCATATTTGTCCCCTAAAGAAGCGGGGACAGGAGCCTTGAGAACTGTTCTTTCCCTTTAATAATCAGGCTCCGTTCATCATAAACCTTCCGTGTCACATGCGTGCACTGATTCATATCATTTTCAAAGGCCCGTTCCAGCTTCTGGACGGTCGGCTCGCTGTAGATCACGGCATTGACTTCAAAATTAAGCCCGAAACTGCGGATGTCCATATTGGCCGTTCCCACACAGGCCACCATCCCGTCTACAGTCAGAGTCTTCGCATGAAGGAACCCGTTGTTGTATACATAGCATTTGGCTCCCGCCGCGACCATATCCCCGATGTATGAATAGGTTGCCCAGTATACAAAGGGATGATCCGGCTTGCAGGGAACCATGATGCGTACGTCAACTCCGGAACGGCTGGCGATCTTCAGCGCATCGAAGATCGACTCATCCGGGATGAAATACGGCGTCTGGATATACACATGGTCTTTCGCGCTGTGTATGAGCCGCAGATAATTGTCATGGATCGTCTTAATCTGCGAGTCCGGTCCGCTGGAGATGATCTGTACCGGATCCCGTCCCCGTCTTATGTACTGTGGGATCTCAAAAAGAGAATCCTGCAGGAACAGATTCTCCTTCGCCGCATAATTCCAGTCCAGCACAAACCGGACGGCCAGCGACGTCACGGCCGCGCCCTCAATGCACAGATGGGTATCGCGCCAGTAGCCGAACTTCTCATCAAGCCCCAGGTACTCCCGGCCAACATTGAAGCCGCCGACGAAACCGATCCTTCCGTCGATCACCACGATCTTCCGGTGGTTGCGGTAATTTACCCGAAGCTGAAGCTTCCCGAGCACGGCAGGAAAAAACTCCGCCACCTGGATTCCTTCACTCTCCAGCCGCTCCCAGTCCCGGTTCTTCATGGTCCTGCAGCCCATGCTGTCAAACAGCACCCGGACCTCCACGCCCTCACGGGCCTTCTCGATCAGGACCTTCTCAATGGCCTGCCAGAGTTCATCATTTCTTATAATATAATACTGAACATGAATGTAGCGCCTTGCCTGACGCATCTCATCAATCAGCGCCCGGAACTTCTCATGCCCGTCCGTATAGACCCGGATGTCATTATTGTCCGTCAGGACCGACTCTCCGGCCTCAAGATTATAGAGGATCAGGTCTTTGAACCGCTCCATTTCCGGATTGGCAAGCCGCAGCCGTCTGTGATAAATTGTCTCTTCCTGATGCCGCACGGCGAATTTGAGTTCGCCCTCGATCTCTTTTGCCTTGAACATGCGGCTCTTGTGAAAATCCTGTCCGATGACCAGATACAGGATAAATCCAAGTATCGGTATAAAATACAGCAGAAGCAGCCACGTCCACACCGTCTGCGGAGACCGTCTCTGGAAAAACACAATGATCAGCGCCAGAAGGACGTTGATAATGACGATATTGTCCATGATAAAATCATAGACCGCCACCACTCCGTTCCAAATCATTTCTGCCATAGTAAAAACTCCTTTTCCATAACAGTATACCCGCTCCCGCCTGCAAAAGTAAACCCTAAACCGTGAAAATACGCTTATTATCTTGCACTTGTCCTGAAACAATGATAAAATACTAAAAGCGCTGAAGGCGGAAAAGTGTAACATTTAGGAGGGTTTAAACGTGAGTACACCAGCAATCGTGATGACCGTCATCCTTGTCGTACTGATCATCGCCTGCATCGTACTGTACTTTTTCGGCAAGAGAGCTCAGAAAAAACAGGCCGAACAGCAGGAACAGATCGATGCGGCGGCACAGACGGTAAGCATGCTCGTCATTGATAAAAAGAAAATGAAACTGAAAGAGGCAGGACTGCCTGCCATTGTACTGGAAAATACGCCAAAATATTTAAGACGCACAAAAGTGCCGGTCGTAAAAGCCAAAATCGGACCGAAGATCATGACGCTTATGTGCGACAGCAAAGTATTCGAAGTCATCCCTGTAAAGAAAGAGATCAAAGCCGTAGTCAGCGGACTTTACATAACAGGGATCAAAAGCGTAAGAGGCGGATCGATCGAACAGCCGGTGAAGAAGAAAGGGTTCTTCCGGCGGAATAAATCCTGATCGATTATTTGAAAAATGTCCGTTCCCGCCCTACAGGCTTTATATGCATAAAATGCATTTTCAGACGAGCGGAGGATTTTCTGTCGGGGATAAAGTAAGTGCCCGGCATCTGTATCACAACGCAAAACTTCAAGTGGAGCGTTCCGAAAAGCATTTGCGCCGGATGTTAGCTGTTCCAAATGGAGTCCCTCTGGACGAACATTTGAGGACAGCGTTACATCCGCCCAAATCTTTGAGGTAGAGCGGAACGGTTTTGCAATGTGATACAGATGCCGGGCACGTATATTATATCACTAACTGGGAATCTGCACGCCCGGGAATGTTGTTTTAGACATAACCCCCATCCGGATCCTGCAGTCTGCCAGCGGCTCATGATTGACGTCGAGCTCGTAGTCCAGGCTGACGTTGATCCGGTCCTCAGCCACATCGACTTCCATATTCTTTGTGTTGACGCCGATGAGCATCTGACCGTACGGGGTCTGATAGTAAGTCTGGTTTTTCTGATTTTTCTGGAATATCATATGGGAGCTGGCCGCGCCGCTTTTCATGATCTCCACCGTTTCGTTGCCGGTGATCCGGATCTTGTTGCGGATCGTGCCTGCCTTTCCTTCAAGGATCTCATCGTAAATGATGTAATGTTTCCCGTTTTTGCAGTAATAGCTGGCCGGCGTAACGACTTCTATGCTGTCGTCGCCCGTCTCGTATCCTGCGGTCGGGTCTTCCATAATATCGATATGTTTTCCTGAAATACTGACTAATACATCCTTTGTCATTTTTTTACCCGTTAAAATTCTTCTATATTTACTACATTCGTGGTCGGCACATCGAAGGGCATCACGGTGTTGGCGAACCTGCGGAATTTCTCCGCCGCGTCGCTCACATAGAATGAATACCTGCTGTGCGACGCCGTACTGCCGTCATTTTCCATGTCATGCTCCGCAAGGAGTTTTTTCAGATCCATGGCCGTCTCATATGCCGGATTGACGATCTGGATCTTTTCCCCCATATAGCTTCGGATCTTTGAACGGAGAAGCGGGTAGTGGGTGCAGCCCAGGATCATGGCGTCGATATCCGAATTCCGCATGGACTCCAGATAGTATTCGATGATCTCCTCTGTCACCACATGTTCTTTGAACCCTTCTTCCACAAGCGGCACAAACAGCGGGCAGGCTTTCTCGATCACCTCTATGTCCGGCGCCATCTCGTGAATGATCTTCGTGTACATCCCGCTCTGGACGGTGGCGTCTGTCCCGACCACCCCGATTTTCCGGTTCTTTGTCGCTTCTACCGCCGCCCGCGCACCGGGAATGACCACGCCCATCACCGGTACGTCAAATTCATCCCGGACCGCATCCAGGGCCAGTGCACTGGCCGTATTGCAGGCAATGACAATGGCCTTGACCTGCTTTGTCTTAAGGAAGCGGATGATCTGCTCCGAAAAACGGATGATTGTGTTCTGAGATTTGCTTCCGTACGGCACCCGGGCCGTATCTCCGAAATAAACGATATTCTCATTCGGGAGCTGACGGGATATTTCTCTTGCAACCGTCAGTCCGCCCACACCGGAATCAAAGACGCCCACCGGCACCGTCTTCCTGTTCTCTGCACTCACGTTTTCAATCTCCTGTTCATAAGCGCCGATATACAGGCAGTTTGTCTGCCCGCACACCGGCGCTGTGATTGTTTGTCTGTTATTAAAGAGCAAGTACCTTTGCAACATCATACTGGTAATCAGAAATTGTTTTCTTCATTGCCAGCGCTTCCTCAATATCGAAGTCAGTGAACTGACCGCCCTTGTAGCCGACTACTCTGTTTGTCTTGCCCTGAAGGAGCAGGTCAACCGCCATGGATCCCATGATGGATGCATAAACCCTGTCTTTACATGTCGGGCTTCCGCCGCGCTGCATGTGTCCCAGGATCGTCGCTCTGGTCTCCATGCCGGTAGCGGCCTCGATCCTCTTCGCCATATTGATGGAATCACCGATACCCTCTGCATTGATAATGATATAGTTCTTCTTGCCTCTCTTCTGGCATTCTTTGATGTCCGCGATGATCTCGTTTTCATCGAAATCATGCTCCTCCGGCATCAGGATGCGCTCCGCGCCGTTGGCGATACCGCACCAGAGTGCAAGATATCCGGCGTCACGGCCCATAACCTCTATAATACTGCACCGCTCATGAGATGTGGACGTATCACGCACCTTGTCGATCGCTTCCATGGCCGTGTTGACTGCTGTATCAAATCCGATCGTATAATCTGTACATGCGATGTCCAGATCGATCGTTCCCGGGATGCCGACTGTGTTGACGCCCAGGTTCGCCAGTTTCTGAGCGCCGGCAAATGAACCGTCTCCGCCGATTACGACAAGACCGTCAATGCCGTATTTCTTACAGATCGCAGCCGCCTTCTGCTGTCCTTCCTCTGTGCGCATGGATTTACAACGCGCTGTCTGCAGGATCGTACCGCCGCGCTGGATCGTATCGGATACGTCGCGGGCGGAGAGATCGATGATCTCTTCTCTGAGAAGTCCGTGGTATCCTCTGCGGATTCCGCGTACTTTCAGCCCCTTTGAAAGTGCTGTACGGACAACTGCACGAATCGCTGCATTCATTCCCGGCGCATCGCCGCCGCTGGTCAGGACGCCGATCGTACGGATGCGGTCCTCAAAGTCCTCTGCATATCTTTCCATTTCATTATACTCTTCTGCCATGTTTTCCTCCACCTTTCCCTGAGTCAGATAATTGTTAAAATTTACGAAACTCAAATCTTCAACAATTCCGAAAATATTTTACCGTATTTAGAAGTGGTTTTCAATAACTTTTTCAACCACTTTCACGCTGCTCTCCCCGTAGTGGTTCATCAGTCTGCTCAGAATCTGATTATTAATCCGGATATTCCGGTTTCGCGGAAGCCGTTTTACCGCCCGCTCTTTCGCACAGTAAATAACGACTTCATCCTCGCCCTCGGAATCCGCCAGGTATCCGTAGACGATCTGCTCTTCATCGAGAAACGCCGCCTTGTCCGGGAACCGGATCCACAGCTCCCGCTTTGTCTTCTCAAAAGGGATCACTTTCTCACAGATCAGCTTGCTGGCCTTTTCATCTTCCTCAGACACTTTGCCCCGGATAAACACTTTACTGTCGACCTCAAGATATTCCCGGCTTTTTTCATAATCCCTCGGAAAAACCACGACCTCGACCGTTCCAAGGAGATCCTCGACCGTAACAAAAGCCATCATCTGGTTTGTCTTTGTCTGCTTCACCGTCTTGTCAACGATCATGCCGCCGATGATCTCTTTCGCACCGTCCCGGACTTTCGAGGCCCCGGTTTCCTCGTCAAGCTGAAAATCGAGACTTGTCGCAGAAATGGTTTTCCGCCACTTTTCCTCGTGTTCCTCCAGCGGATGCCCGCTGATATAGACCCCGAGCACTTCTTTCTCAAACGCCAGAAGATTATCCTTTGAGTATTCCCCGACATCCGGCATGCGGATCTGAAACTCGCTCTTCTGTTCTTCACTGACCAGATCAAAAAGGCTCATCTGCCCGGACATGGAATGTTTTTTCTCCAGATTCACATGATCCATGATCTGGATATAGATAACCATGAACTGCTTGCGGGTGCCGCCCAGTGTATCCAGCGCGCCGGATTTGATCAGATTCTCGATTGCCCGTTTGTTGACATTCTCCCTTCCGGACATCCGGGTAATAAAATCTTCCAGATTACTGAACGGACCGAACGCCGTCCGCTCTTCCACGATCGCATTAACGATCGGACGGCCGATGCTCTTGATCGCAGCCAGTCCATACCGGATATTTTCACCGTCCACGGAGAAATCCGCCTCTCCATGATTAATATCCGGCGGCAGGATCTTAATGCCCATCTGGCGGCAGGTGTAGATATAGCCGGCCACTTTGGATGGTGTATCGATCACGGATGTCATCAGCGCCGCCATAAATTCAAGCGGATAATAATATTTCAGCCAGGCGGTCTGATACGCCACGACCGCATAGGCCGCCGCATGGGATTTATTAAACGCGTATTTGGCAAAATCCGTCATCTCATCATAGATATGGTTCGCAATCTTTTCATCTATGCCGTTCTTTATGCATCCTGGCACATCGGTATCCGGATCTCCGTAGATGAAGATCTGCCGCTCTTTCTCCATCACATCCGCTTTTTTCTTGGACATGGCGCGGCGCAGAAGATCGCTGCGCCCCAGGGTGTATCCGGCAAGATCCCGCACGATCTGCATGACCTGTTCCTGATAAACGATACAGCCGTACGTCGGCTCCAGGATCGGTTTCAGTCGGGGACACTCATACGTGATCGTAGACGCATCATTTTTCCCGGCAATATACTGATCGATAAAATCCATCGGCCCCGGGCGGTACAGCGAGATACCGGCTATAAGTTCCTCCAGGCTGTTTGGTTTAAGATCTGTCATAAAGTTCTTCATGCCCGCGCTTTCCAGCTGGAATACGCCTTCCGTCTTTCCTGTTCCGATATAATCCCATACTTTCTGATCATCATAGTCGATCGTATACATATTGAGATCCGGCTGTTTCTTCCTGGCCATATCGCTTGCATTCTGGATCACCGTCAGGGTGCGCAGCCCCAGGAAATCCATTTTCAGAAGTCCCAGTTCCTCAAGCTCCGGTGCGACAAACTGGGTTGTAACCGTTCCGTCAGCCGCCCGTGAAAGCGGCACGTACTCATCCACGGATTTTCCGCTGATAACGACTCCCGCGGCATGCATGGACGCATGCCGGGGCAGACCTTCCAGCCGTTTGCACATTTCGATCAGCTCCCGGACCCTGTCGTCCGAATCACAGATGCTCCTCAGTTCATGGCTGATCTGCAGCGCCCTGTTAATGGTAATGCCCGGCTCCTTCGGAATCATCTTTGCGATCTGGTCTACAAATGCATACGGAAGATCCATCACGCGCCCCACATCGCGGATCACGCCTCTGGCCTGCAGCGTACCGAAGGTGATGATCTGAACGACCTTGTCCCCCCCGTATTTCTGCACCACATAGTCAATCACATCCTGCCGTCTCACATCGCAGAAATCCACGTCAATATCAGGCATGGACACACGTTCCGGATTCAGGAACCGCTCGAACAGAAGCTGGTACCGGATCGGGTCGATGGTTGTAATATCCAGGCAGTACGATACAAGACTTCCAGCCGCCGACCCTCTTCCCGGTCCGACCAGAATGCCGTTATCCTTCGCGTATTTTACATAATCCCAGACGATCAGAAAGTAGTCGATAAATCCCATATCCCTGATCGTATTCAGTTCATATTCCAGCCTGTCATTCAGTCCAGCCGCCTGTTCGCCGTACTTGCGCTCCATTCCTTCCCTGCAGAGCTTCTGCAGATATTCCCAGGACGTGTATCCGTCCGGCACATCATATTGGGGGAGTTTCAGCACGCCGAACTCAATCTCCACCGAGCACCGGTCTGCGATTTTCTGTGTATTGTCCAGCGCCTGCAGAGCATACGGGAACAGCTTTTCCATCTCCGCCGGGGATTTCACATAATACTGTCCGCCTTCATAGCGCATCCGGTTCTCGTCAGAAAATTTCTTGCCGGTCTGAAGGCAGAGCAGCACGTCATGCGGAACAGCGTCATCCTCATACGTATAGTGAACATCGTTGGTTGCAACAAGTTCAATACCGGTTTCCGATGACATTTTCATAAGCTGCTGATTAACCAGTTTCTGATCCGGTATCCCATGATCCTGCAATTCCAGGAAATAGTTGTTTTCACCGAAGATGTCCCTGTATTCCAGCGCCGTCTTCTTCGCCTCGTCATAAAGCCCTTTCACGATATACCGCTGGACCTCCCCCGCAAGGCAGGCGCTTAAGGCTATGAGGCCGCTGTGATGCTTCCTCAGAAGTTCTTTATCGACGCGTGGGCGGTAATAGTATCCCTCTGTAAAGCCTTTTGATACAATCTTCACAAGGTTATCGTATCCTTCATTATTTTCTGCCAGAAGGACCAGATGATAATACCGGTCTTCCCCGCCGGTCACTTCCCGGTCAAACCTGGAATTCGGCGCCACATAGACCTCGCATCCCAGGATCGGTTTAATGCCCTGGGCGCGCGCAGTCCTGTAGAAATCGATCACACCGTACATCACACCGTGATCTGTGATCGCAGCGCTGTTCATTCCGAGCTCTTTCACCCGCGCGACATATTCTTTGATTTTATTGGATCCATCCAGCAGACTGTACTCTGTATGGACATGCAAATGCACAAAACTCATGGCACACCTCTGTAAAATCAGAAAAAGGCGGTTTCCACTCTGCGGGAACCGCCCTTAAATCTCATTTTAATAACGGATCAGCTTACTGCTGTCCGCCATCCAGCATAAAATGGATCAGTCTGTCTGTATCCTCTTTCTCATATGCGATCACTTCCAGCTCCGGGATCTCACCGTTGGAGAAAATGTTCGCCATGGATACATACTGGGAAAGCTTTGACTTCAGATTCAGTCTGTCTCCCTCGCCTGTAACGAGTTCAACTTTTCCCTTGCACTCGTCTACAACTTTAAAGAATCCTTCTATATCTGTGATATTCTGAACTTTCATTTACAGGTTCTCCTTTCTTCAATGCCTTCTTATTCGCAGGAGTCTCACCGTCTGTTTTACGATGTGCACTCCTACTGATTATTATACCTGATTTATTTAGGAATGCAAGATTTTTCCTTTTTTATTGTCGATTTTTATCCGGCCCTCTTTCAGAAGCCGGCCGACCGCCCGTTTGAACGCAGCCTTGCTCATCCCGAACTCTTCCCGGATCCGGTCCGGGTCCGCCTTGTCCGTAAAACCGAGCTCTCCGCCGTTCTTTTCAATGCGCTCCATGATCCTCTCCGCATCTGCGTCCATCTGCTCCGGGATCCTGCGACGCAGACTCAGATCCAGCTTGCCGTCGGCTTTCACACCGGCTACGCGGGCTTCGATCTCCTGCCCCGGATACATTTTCCCGTATACATCCTTCTGCGGGATCCGCGCGGAATACTTATTATCAACTGCGACGAAAACGCCGTATTCCCGGCTCACGCCGTAAACCGTTCCGTGTACAGTGTCATCCTTCTGATACGGGGAGTCCGTACGCAGCATCTGAGATATTTTCATGGTCGCACAGAGCCGTCCGCTCTTGTCTATATAAAGGCTGACCAGACAGCGGTCGCCTTTTTCCACTTTCACCGTCTGCTCTTTATACGGAAGCAGCAGGTCCTTCTCAAGCCCCCAGTCCAGAAACGCTCCGATGCGTCCCACGTCCGCGACGTCCAGCACCGCCAGTCCGCCCAGCGTAATCTTCGGTTCGTGCGTGGTGGCGATCATCCGGTCGGAGGAGTCTTTATAAAGAAATACTTCCACCGGATCGCCCGGTTCGATCCCTTCCGGAACCTGCTTCTTCGGAAGGAGCACGCGCTCCTCGTCCGTTCCGAGATAAACGCCGAAATCTACTTTTTTTACAACCGTCAGGACCTGTTTTTCTCCTAATCGCATGTCTGTTGTCTCCTCTTAAATTCAAAACCTCCCGGAAACATATCCGCTCCGGCTTTCTTTAATCTAATGGATTGACGGCCGGTTGTCAATGCTTTTCTTCCGCACTGAACAGCCGGATCACACCGTACTCTCCGTCAAATCCGGGAACACATTCCACCTGCCCGTTCCGCAGTCTCTGAATCCCTTCCGCCACGCGGCTTCCCGCCGTGCGGCGGACGTCTTCGAGCGGGATATTCCGCAGGATCTCAAATTCCGCTCCCAGTTCCGCGAGCAGCCTCTGATATTCTCTCTGCACTCTTACCCCGGCCGCCCCGCGTCCCACGGACGCGCCAATTACTTCCGGAAGCGGCATCAGACGCTCAAACGGTTTCGCACCGGGTTTCACATACCCCTCCGGCCGGTCCGCCAGCTCCCCGATCCGGTGGGAGACTCCGATGGTGATCCTGCGTCCGCATACAGGGCACTTCCCGTTATATTTCATCGTCTCGGACGGTGTCAGGCAGAGACTGCATTTCCGGTGGCCGTCCATGTAATACTTGCCTTCCTCCGGAAAGAATTCGATCGTGCCGCCCAGTCCATCCCCGGTCTGTATAGCCTGATACAATCCCTCATAAGAAAGTTGAATGTCGAACAGGTTCGCCTCCCGCCCCAGCTTTGCTGGCGAATGTGCATCCGAGTTGGAGAGCAACTGAAACCGGTCCAGCGCGGACACGCGCCAGTTCATCGGCGGATCCGAGGAAAGTCCCGTCTCCACCGCATGGATATAAGGCGTCAGATCTTCAAAACATTCCTCCACACTGTCAAAACCTGAGAATGCCCCGAACATGGAAAAATGAGGCGTCCAGATATGCGCCGGCACACAGACGGCCCGTGGGCACAGTTCGAGAACGATCTCCAGCAGATCCCGGCAGTCCAGCCCCAGGATGGGCCTGCCGTCCGAATGGATATTTCCGATCTGTTCCAGTCTGGCCGAGATCCGCTCCGCATCCTCCAGCCCCGGCAGGAGGATAAGGCTGTGGACCTTGCGGGTTTTCCCGTTCTTCTTATAGATCGAGCTGATCTCCCCGGTCACCACAAACCGGGGGATCCTCTCTCCCGGCACCGGATCTTCTTTGATCCGGTATCCGTCTTTCAGCACATAGAGTCCGTCTTCCGCCGGCTCCAGCTTCTCTTTCAGTTTCTCCCGCCACGCCGGATGGGTAAAATCACCGGTTCCCACGATGTGGATCCCCTTGCGCCGCGCCCAGAGATCCAGATATTCAGGCGTACAGTCTTTGCTCGTCGCCCGGGAATACCGGGAATGAATGTGTAAATCTCCGATATACATGGTTTCTCACCTCAAATATCACGTTTTCAAGATTTTTACATGCCTGTTTTATCACGTTTTCAAGTTTTTTCAGTTTCAATAAAAATGCAGCACAAATCCGCGCTGCATTTTCAAATGACGTATTTATCCTTTCATCTCGATTGCTTTCTTCGGGCACGCTCCCGCGCAGATCCCGCACTCCACGCATTTTTCTTCGTCCAGCTCCCAGATCTTTTCCTTCCGGTCAACCCGGATCGCTTCCTGCGGGCATTTCTTCGCACAGAGCGTACAGTATACGCACTTCTCCGCATCCATCACCGGCTTGCCGGCTGCTGCCGCCGCGCCGTCGCCGGCCGCCTCTTTCTTCTCTTCCTGCGGTTTCACGACCGTGTCGCTCTTCTTCATGATGTCCGGTTCTGTGTAGCCTTTCTCCATGGTCAGGCATTTCTTCGGGCAGACCAGCACGCAGCTTCCGCACTGTACGCAGTCAAACCGGCTGATGGTCCATGTCCCGGCCTTGCGGTCCACCTGGATCGCCAGGGACGGGCAGGCTCTCGCGCACAGGCCGCAGGTGATGCAGTCCTCGATCCTGATCGAAATGTGTCCGCGCATCCGCTCCGGAAATTCCACAGGTTCAAAAGGATATTGCGTGGTTGCCGGCTTTTTGAAAAGGTTGCCCACGATCCGGCCGGCAAGTGTAAACATTTTCGTCTTTTCCATACCGTTCCCTCCTTCCTAGCGCTCCGTGCAGCTCACGCACGGGTCGATGGTCAGGATCAGGATCGGCACATCCGCCAGCTGGCAGCCTTTCAGCATCTCCACCATCGGCGGGATGTTGCTCGTCGTCGGCGTGCGCAGGCGGAACCGGTCGACAAACTTCTTTCCGCTGCCCTTTACATAATAGATGGCCTCGCCTCTGGGCTGCTCGATCCGCACGAAATATTCGCCGTCCGGATTGCCTTTCACCGGCACGCTGATGTCCCCCTGGGGGATCTTGCCGATGGCTTCCCTTATCAGATCGAAACTCTGGAAGAGTTCTTTTATGCGGACCTCGCATCTTCCGTAGGAGTCGCCGTCTTTTGAAATCACCGGCTCCACGGTCAGGTCTTTATACGCGCCGTACCCGAGCAGGCGGGCGTCATACTCCACGCCGCTGGCACGGAGCATGGGGCCTACCGCGCCCTGAGCGATGGCGTCGTCCTTTGAAAGGATGCCAACGCCTTTCAGACGGCTCTGCACCGTATAGTCGTGCAGGAATGTTTTTGCGATCGGCTGCAATTCACGCTCGATCTCATCGATAGCACGGAGGATGTCATTGAGCATGGTGCTGTCCATATCCTTCTGCACGCCGCCCACCTGGTTGACGGAATGGATGATCCGGCCGCCGGTGGTCTCATCGAACATATCAAGGATCTTCTCTCTCAACCGCCAGCTCTCCATGTGGAGGCTTTCAAATCCCATGGCGTCTCCCAGCAGGCCGAGCCACAGCAGATGGCTGTGCACACGGCTCATCTCCACCCAGATGGTGCGCAGATATTTCGCCCGGTCAGGCACCTCGATATTCATGATCTGCTCTACGGCCAGACAGTATCCAAGGCCGTGTCCGCAGCTGCAGATCCCGCAGATTCGCTCCGCGATATAGGTGTATTGTTTGAAATCTCTTTTATCTACCAGCTTCTCCAGCCCTCTGTGGACGAATCCGATGCTCGGGATCACACCGACCACCGTCTCATCCTCCAGCACCAGATCCAGATGCACCGGCTCCGGGAGCACAGGATGCTGGGGTCCGAACGGTATAATACTTCTCTTTGCCATATTCCCTACTCCTTATCCTTAAACGGCACCGTCTGGTCGATCCGGTACAGCCTGTCCTGATAATCCGGCTTGATCCTTCCGATCTTCACGCCGAACAGCTCTGCCGCCTCATTTTCCTGAATATACGCGCACGGATAGATCTGCGTGATGCTGGCCACTTCCTCGTCTTCCTTCGGTTCCAGCCGGAGCGTCACCATATCGTATCCTCTGCAGAATGAATAGCTCATCTCATATCCGCCCTCGACCGTTGTGGCGCAGATCTGCACGAGTCTCCATTTATCCGTTTTCATATGCACAATGGCCGGGAAAAACTCCGACATTGAGATTTTTCTGATCTCGCTTCTGTAATCATCCACTCTGGGTCACCTGCCTTTCGCTTCCAGCGCCGCCTGTTTGGCGTCCAGCACCTTCAGGGCTTTCAGCACCCCGTCTATGATTGCTTCCGGACGGGCCGCGCAGCCCGGCACATATACGTCCACCGGGATCACGGTGTCGATCCCGCCTTTGATATTATAACATTCCTTAAACACGCCGCCGGTGCAGGCACAGATCCCCACCGCCACCACCACTTTTGGTTCCGGCATCTGGCTGTAGATCTGCTTTACCACACTCTCGGTCTGGCTGTTCACGCCGCCGGTAATCAGGAAGATATCCGCCTGGAACGGGTCGCCTGTATTGATCACTCCGAACCGCTCGATGTCGTATTTTGGCGTCAGGCAGTCCAGAACTTCGATATCGCATCCGTTGCAGCTGCTGGCGTCATAGTGGAGCAGCCACGGTGATTTTGACACTTTTGCCATAATTGTCTCCCTCCTATTTGTCCAGCATTAAGATCAGTATGTTCACGCCGCCGGCTACCAGGGTCACCACCCAGCAGCCGTAGAGCACGGTCTTCCATTTCAGGCGGGCGCTGATATTGTCCCAGAACGTCTCCATCAGGAATACAATAAAGCAGATTGTGAGCGCCACGATCCAGCTCCACCAGGTGCTGTTCACGAAGAACAGGAAGAAGATTCCCAGAATAACGACTATCTCGTAGTATTCTGCGATATTCATAATTGCCAGCGTAGTTCCGGACATTTCCGTCGTGATGCCCTTGACCATCTCCTGATGCGCGTGGTGGCTGGTAGACAGGTCAAACGGGGATTTACGGAACTTGATCGCCGCCGTAAACATGAAGCCGACCAGAAGGCCCGGCATCCAGAGAACCGCGCTTACCGGCTGCCGGATGATCGTTTCCACATGGAAGGAACCGGTGGTCAGGTAGAACCCCACCGCCACGAGCAGAGTCAGCGGCTCATAGGCCATCATCTGCATCATCTCTCTGCTGGCGCCCATGTTCGCATATGGCGAGGAATCCGAGGACGCCGCCATGATCAGAAACATATCCGCCGTACTCAGGATAAAGAGCACCATCAGAAGGTCCGTGCCCGCAAAAAGCATGGCGCCGGCGATCACCAGGATCACCAGGTAGCTTAAGTTCAGCAGGAGCTGAACGTTATTTACCGCGATCATCTCTTTTGAGAAGAGCTTGCCCAGATCGTAAAACGGCTGGAAGATGCTCGGTCCTTTGCGCCGCTGCATGCGGGCGCTGATGATCCGGTCGATGCCGTCCAGCAGGCCGCCGATGAAGGGCGCAAAGATCAGAAACAAAACAACGTAAACGATTTTCATCACCATGACACACCTCCTATGACAAGACAGAACCCGACGACGAGCACAGCTGTCGCTACGATAATGGACGGGATTCTTAAGTGCCTGCGCCCGAATTCAAAGCGCAGATACCAGTTGCTTAAGTAAAGGTGGTCTTTCCCGCCGAAGCTGTTGGTGAAGAAACGGTTGTCTCCCTCGTTGATGCCGTTCATATAGATCGGCACCAGCTCCTGGTGGGATCTCCGGCTGATGAAGAACATGACAACCGGAACGATAAAGATTGAAACAAGCATGATCGCCATGGTCGTCAGCACGCTCATGGAGAGCACGTCGTGTGTATTGCCGAACAGTTCCCGGACGATCGGGTTTACGACCGTGATCGCAACGACCGGCAGGAAGAGGCAGAGCAGCAGCATGACGATGGCATGGAACGACATGGATATATACTCGTCTTTGCGCGTCACATCTTTCACCGTGTCACGCGGGATATGGTAGCACAGAAGCTTGGCCAGCCATTTCGTCCAGTAGAACATGGTCGTCGCACTTCCGTATGCAATACAGAGCACCAGGATCACATTGCCCGAATCCACGAAAGCCTTCAGCGCCAGCCACTTGGAGATCAGCATTCCGAAAGGCGCCAGGTACATCCCGGCGATGCCGATGCCCATGATATAGGCCAGTTTCGGCACGCGGATGATCAGGCCGTGCATGTCCTCGATATCCCTGGAACCCAGCGTATTCTCTGTGGCGCCCACCGACTGGAACAGCATGGACTTGCTGACCGCGTGGAAGACCATCAGGAATACAGCCGCCCAGACCGTCTCCTCCACACCGATGCCCGAACATGCAACGATCAGTCCCAGATTGGAAATTGTAGAGAAGGCCAGCACTTTCTTGGCGTCGTTCTGGGCGATCGCCATCATACTTGCCATGATAAATGTAAATCCGCCGATGCTGGATACGATGATCCCCACCAGGTTGCCTTCCAGCGCCGGTGAGATGCGGATCAGCAGATAGACGCCCGCCTTCACCATCGTTGCGCTATGCAGCAGTGCACTGGACGGAGTCGGCGCCACCATCGCCCCCAGGAGCCATGTAGAAAACGGGAGCTGCGCCGACTTGGTCATGCCTGCAAGAGACAGACACATGAGCGGCAGAAGCGCCCCGATATTTACAACCTCAAGAAGCTGAAGCGTTCCGTGGAGCTGCGCCATCAGCGCGATCGCCACCGCGAATCCCAGACCGCCCAGCAGGTTCATCCACAGGGCGCAGAAGCTGTTGTTTACCGCTTCATCGGACTGCGTATAGCCGATCATCAGGAACGAGATCACACTGGTGATCTCCCAGAAGAAATAGATCCAGACCAGGTTCTGGGAAAGGACCAGTCCGAACATTGCCGCAAGGAACAGAAACAGCATGGAGAAAAAGAAGGGCTGTCTGTCTTTCACCTCTTTGTGGTGATGATGATAGCCTTTCATGTACCCAACTGTATAGATACAGATAAAACCGCCGATAAACGCAATGATCACACACATCAGGATTGCCAGCCAGTCCACCATCATGTGCGGCCCCTCAGTCACCTCCGCGGTAAACTCCGTATAGATCACAAGCGCGGTCTGCACAACGGACAGGATAATGGGAAGCACCTTCCCGTGTTTTACGCTCAGATAAATGATCAGGCACATGAGGAAGATATCCCCCACGGTCATCAGATGATCGATCATCTCAGTCTCGGGATAGAACATCCATGTCTGCGCCCCGTCACGGATCCAGGTTCCGATAAACAGAACCGTCGTAATCATAATGATCCCGGCGCCCGCGTATACAATATATCCCCGTACCTTTTCATTTCGGATGATCTGGAACAACACCGCCAGCGCTGCCGGAATACCGATCAGTAATGGTATCATTCGCGTAATCCCCCTTTCACTCATTCTTCAGATTCATTCTTAAAAAACCATCTCTTCTATTTATAATCCCGATTCAGTTTTTTTACAAGACTTGAATGCGATTTTTATGTTTATTTTTGCTAAAAATATGTTAAAATGGGCAGTGGAAATTAAACAAAATAACAGGAGAAGACGCCATGCATGAACTGAGTATAACCGAACACCTTCTGGAAGACTGTCTGCGCGAGGCCGGACGGCAGAATGCATCCCGGATCCGGGTCATCCGTCTCTGCATCGGGGAACTGCGCGGGATCGTCCCGGACTGCATCCAGATCTACCTGGACATGCTGGCAGAGGGGACCATCGCCGAAGGCGCAAGGATCGAATCCGAGACCCTGCCCGTCAAAATCCACTGCCTGGACTGCGGCGGAGACGGCGAGATCACCCCGCATCATCTGGAATGCCCCCACTGCGGCAGCCTGCGGCTGAAGCTCCTGTCCGGGAAAGAATTCTATATCAAAAGTCTGGAGGTAGATATAAATGGAGATCAAAGTACTTCACCAGGTAATGGACTGGAATGAAGATGTAAGCGAGGAAGTAAAAGGCGCCCTTGCAGAGCACCATATCTGCATGGTCAACGTGATGGGCAGCCCCGGGGCCGGCAAGACAAGCATGATCACCGCGCTGATAGAACGCCTCCGCGGCACATTTCGCATTGGCGTCATTGAAGGGGATATCGCCGGCCAGGTGGACGCGGAGCGCATCGCTTCTCTCGGCGTGCCCGCCGTCCAGCTCAACACGGACGGCGCCTGCCACATCGAGGCCATGAGCATTCAGCATATCCTGCCGGAACTGCCCCTTGAAGACCTGGATGTGATCTTTGTGGAAAATATCGGCAATCTGGTATGCCCTGCAGAATTCCGGATCGGCGAATCACTGCGCATCACGATCCTGAGCATTCCGGAAGGCGACGACAAGGTAGAGAAATATCCGCTCATGTTCACGGATACCGACTGCCTGGTTCTGAACAAATATGATATGCTGCCTTATTTTGATTTTGATGAGGAACGGGTGCTCGCCAACTACGGGACCGTGAATCCCGGCGCGTCCCTCTTCCGGATCAGCAGCCGCACGGGCGACGGCATAGAAGAACTTGCCGGCTTTATCTCGGAGCAGATCAGGAACGCACAGTCATGAACCAAATTCACGGCGAAGCAGCGATAAAACAAATCCATATCGAGATCGAAGGGATCGTTCAGGGTGTCGGATTCCGCCCCTTTCTCCACCGGCTGGCAGACGGGCACCGGATCACCGGCTGGGTGCGCAACACCTCTGCCGGACTGGAGGGGGTTTTACAGGGAACCGCCCGGGACCTTGAATCTTTCCAGGCAAAGCTTCAGGATGACGCTCCGCCCATGGCGCAGATCGAAGCAGTACGGACTTCTGACATCTCGTCCGGTCCGTTTGACCGGTTCACGATCCGGGAGAGCCATATCCGGCCGGGCGCCACACTGGTTTCCCCGGACATGGTCATGTGCCCGGAATGTGAGGCCGAGCTTTACGATCCGGCCGACCGGCGGTACCGCTACCCGTTTATCAACTGTACGAACTGCGGGCCGAGATATACGATCATCGAAGACCTGCCCTATGACCGGGCGCGCACCGTTATGAATGAATTTACCATGTGCCCGGATTGTGCGGCCGAATACAATGACATCCGCAACCGGCGCTATCACGCGCAGCCAGACTGCTGCGGGACATGCGGGCCGGAAGTGTTCTATACCGGAACTTCAGAGAAGACATCTGTCAGCGGAGACGATGCATTTCGCCGCTCTCAGAAGCTCCTTGCAGCCGGCGGCATCCTGGCCGTAAAAGGAATCGGCGGCATCCATCTTGCCTGTGATGCCCTGAACCCGGAGGCCGTTAAAAAACTGCGGGAACGAAAGCACCGTCCGGAGAAGCCGCTGGCGCTCATGTGCCATTCCCTGGAATCCGCCCGCCGAATCTGCGAGATCACACCGGCAGAAGAGAAACTTCTCACCGGACCGGAGCGGCCCATCGTACTGCTGGCGAAAAAAAACGCCGGACATTCCGCTCCCGGAGATGAACGCATCCGACAGGCTCTCGATCTGCTCAGCTTCAGCCCCGGGCTTGGCGTAATGCTTCCCTACACACCGCTCCACGCGCTGCTGCTGGACGGCACATCCGGCGGGCCGGATATCCTGGTCATGACAAGCGGCAACATTTCCGGCTGCCCGGTCCTTACGGACAATGAAGAGGCGCTGTCCGCGCTTAAAGATGTCGCAGATGGTTTTCTCCTCCATAACCGCAGGATCCGGAACCGCTGCGACGATTCCCTGATCATGGAATGGCAGGGAGCTCCTTATTTCCTGCGCCGGAGCAGAGGCTATGCGCCCGCCCCGGTCACATCCGCCCTCTGCCGGAAGGATGCAGACGGGATCTTCGCCATGGGCGCGGAGCAGAAGGCCTCTTTCGCCCTGGGCCGGGATTCACATATATTCCTGAGTCCTTATATCGGCGACCTGAAAAATGCTGAGACATTTAAGCACTACACCGAAGCACTTGGCACTTATGAAAAACTGTTCCGCCTGAAGCCGTCCCTCTGTGTATGCGACCTCCATCCGGACTACCTGTCCACCGGGGAAGCCCGGCGCAGAGCGGCCGCCGGGGGGATCCCGCTCATGCAGGTCCAGCACCACTGGGCGCATATGGTCTCCTGCATGGCGGACAACGATCTTTCCGGCCCCTGCTTCGGAATCATCTGGGACGGCACCGGACTGGGAACAGACGGAACCATCTGGGGCGGCGAATTCCTCGTCGGCGACGCCGCATCCTTCCGCCGGGCCGGCTCCATCCGTCCGGTCGCACTCCCCGGCGGAGACCGGGCGGTATACGAGATCGGACGGATCGCCCTGTCTCTGGTATACGACACTTTTCACACGGAAAGTCCGGATCCGGGAACTGCACTTGAAACTGCTCTGGCAGCCGTGCCGCTTCCCGAAGATAAACGGTGGATGCTGGTAAAACTGCTTGATCATGCAGGCGGCACGTCTTTCTGTAAAGCCGCAGCCCCGCAGTCCTCATCTGTGCCGGCGGCCAGCAGCATTGGACGGCTGTTTGACGGCGTCTGCGCCCTCATCACCGGCCGGGGCGAGGTTTCCTATGACGGAGAAGGCGCCGCCCTCGTGGAGGCACTCTCGCCTGAAGAAGCGTCCGGGCCTGACGGGACATTTTACGAAGTACATTTTTATGAACAGAATGATCTGCGGATCTTTGACACCCGTCCGATGATTCACAATCTGCTGAATGATATCCGTGACGGGATATCGCCCGGCCTGACTGCCATGCGCTTCATGAACACACTGATCCGCATGGCGCTCGATCAATGCCGGGCGCTCAATCCCGGGGGCCTTCCAGTCGTCCTGTCCGGCGGCGTCTTCCAGAATCGCTTCCTGCTGCACGGCCTCACCGCCGAACTGGAACGGCTCGGATATAAGGTATATACACACCACAGAATATCAACAAACGACGAGGGCATCTGTCTCGGACAGCTTGCCATCGCCTGCACAAAAAGGAGAATAGAGCATGTGTCTGGCAATGCCAATGAAAATCAATAAGATCGACGGCTCATCCGCAGAATGCGAGGCCGGCGGACTGACGCAGAACATCCGCATCGATTTCATCAAAGATCCGAAACCCGGGGACTACGTCATGGTCCACGCCGGATTCGCCATCGAGCGGATGACGGAAGAAGAAGCGCTTGAAAACATGGAGCTTCTGGAGGAACTGAAAAATGCTTTATGACCGCTGGTTTAAAAACCCTGAAGACGTACCGCTGATCCTGGAAAAGATCCGGAAATACAGCGACCGGACCGGACCGATCCGGCTGATGGAAGTCTGCGGAACCCATACCATGTCCATCGCCAGGAGCGGGATCCGCAGCATCCTGCCGGAAAATGTACAGCTGCTCTCCGGACCCGGATGCCCGGTCTGCGTCACCCCGGCTAATATGATCGATATGGTACTGGATCTCTCACAGCAGCCCGGCGTCCTTATCACAAGCTACGGCGACCTGTTGCGCGTCCCCGGCTCAAAGCACGGGGACAGCCTGCTCTCCCGCCGCGCGCTGGGCGGAAAAGTGGAGTCCGTCTATTCACCCATGGATGCGGTCCGCATCGCGGAAGAACGCCCGGATACGGAAGTCATTTTTCTCGGCGTCGGCTTTGAGACAACCGCGCCCGGCACAGCGGCCTGCATTCAGGAAGCGGTCGTACGGAATGTGGAAAATTTCTCCATCCTGTCTCTTCTGAAACGGACAGAGCCGGCCATCCGGTCCCTGATCGAAGCGGATGATTTCGCCGTAGACGGATTCCTGTGCCCCGGCCATGTGGCCGCCGTCACCGGCGCGAACGGTTTCCGCTTTCTCCCGGAAGATTACCGGCTCCCGGGCGTTGTGGCCGGCTTCGAACCGGCGGATCTTCTCTACTCCATCCTGGCATTAACGGAGATGATCGCCTCCGGCCGGCCGGATCTGAAAAACGAGTATACCCGTCTGGTCCGTTCCGGCGGCAATCCGGCGGCGCTGGCACTCATTGACCAGGTGTTTGAGGCCGCCCCGTCCGACTGGCGCGGACTCGGCCTGATCGAGAACAGCGGCTATGCCATCCGGAAACAATATGAAAAATGGGATGCCGCAAAAAAATATGCTCTGCGTCCTTCCGAACCAAAAGACATTCCCGGATGCCGCTGCGCACAGATCATCCGGGGCGTCATGCGGCCGGCACAGTGCCCGCTCTTTAAGACAGCCTGCACCCCCGACAATCCGGTGGGCCCCTGTATGGTATCCGGCGAGGGCGCATGCGCCGCGGCATATCAGTACGGCGAATAGCTGAAAATGAGGTGACAAAAAAATGGATGAGAAAATCACACTTGACTACGGAAGCGGCGGACTGAAAACGTCAGAACTGATCGAATCCATCCTGCTTCCCGCATTTAAAAACGACGCCCTCTCCCGGCTCGGGGACGGCGCCGTTCTTCCCGGCAGTGATAAACTTGTATTTTCAACGGACAGCTTCGTTGTCTCCCCCTGGCGGTTTCCCGGCGGAGATATCGGAAAGCTTTCCGTCTGCGGCACCGTCAACGACGTATGCATGGCCGGCGGTGCACCGAAATATCTGAGCCTCTCTTTCATCATAGAAGAAGGCTTCTCTTTTCAGGATTTCAGGGACATTGTCTCATCTGTCGCTGAAGAAGCCCGTGCCTGCGACGTGTCCATCGTAACCGGCGATACGAAAGTCGTAGACGCCGGCAAAGGCGACGGCATCTATATTAATACAGCCGGCATCGGGTTCCAGCGCGCTGATCTGCCCGGAAAAGAATCCATCCGCCCCGGGGATGCAGTGCTCGTAAGCGGCACCATCGGCTGCCACGGAGCCGCCGTCATGATGGCCCGTTCCGGAATGCTGGCGGAAAACAGTCCTTTACGCTCCGACTGTGCCCCGCTCCATGAGATCAGCGCCGCCGCACTTAATGCCGCCGGACCCGATATCCGGGTGCTGCGTGATCCCACCAGAGGCGGCATCGCCACCACACTGAACGAATTCACGGAGGGCATGCCTTTCTCCATCGAACTTGGCGAATCCGTCCTGCCTGTCGATCCCGCCGTAGAGGCCGCCTGCGACATGCTGGGACTCGATCCCCTCTACTGCGCCTGCGAAGGACGGATGCTCATCATCTGCAGCCCCGGCTCCGCCGATCAGATCCTGGCGGCGGTCCGCGCCGTCCCCGGAGGAGAAAACGCCGCCCGGATCGGCACCGTCACAGAGGACATGCCCGGGAAAGTCCTGCTCCGGACCCCCATCGGCGGCCGCCGCATCCTCGCCAAACTCACCGGCATCCAACTCCCGAGGATATGTTAAACCAGTCTGCCATGCAGTGGGGTTATTGGCAGCCGTCATGCAAGTTTACTTGCATATGACGGCTGACGAT
Source organism: Candidatus Mediterraneibacter quadrami (assembly GCA_019120575.1). GTDB lineage: Bacteria > Bacillota > Clostridia > Lachnospirales > Lachnospiraceae > Mediterraneibacter > Mediterraneibacter quadrami. The sequence continues at coordinate 91,011 of DWUU01000048.1, read as the reverse complement.
AAGACCGATATATTGCGGACGCCATACAGTGAGAATACACCCGCAGGGTGGATTCGAACTGCTGCATGGCAGACGGACGGTTTATAAATCTCATGCACCACATCCGTCGCGTCCATCGTGGATTATCCTTGAAATACCATTTCCCCGGCTGTATAATTGATAAATGATCATCAGTCACCTTAAAAATATACATCCAGATACGGAGGGATCAATCATGCCGGGCAAACAGACAGAACTGAAAATCATCCTGAGCGCAGACAGCACCTGCGATCTTGATGAAGAGCTTAAAGAACGTTACAACGTCCATTATTTCCCGCTTCATATCAACCTGAACGGGAAGGATTATCTTGACAATATAGACATCACACCGGAAGAGATCTATCAGGAATATTATGACCATAGAACACTGCCAAAGACCGCGGCGGTCAATGTGCAGGAATACATCGACCATTTCCGTCCCTGGGTAGAAGCAGGTTATGAGGTTATCCATGTCAATCTCGGCCATGCCCTGTCCAGTTCTTATCAGAACTGCTGCCTTGCAGCCCGGGAACTGGGCCATGTCCATGTCGTAGACAGCTGCAATCTCTCCACCGGCACCGGACTGACCGTGGCAGCCGCCGGAAAACTGCTCCGGGAAGCCGAAGAAGTCATTTCAGAACCGGGCGCCGGCAGGCCGGACACCGGGCAGATCGCCGCTGCCATTGCAGAAAAGCTTCGCGAAGGAACCGGCAGACGCCACGGCAGTTTTATCCTTGATACGCTCACGTTTTTAAGTGCAGGCGGACGCTGCTCGGCTGTCGCTGCATTTGGTGCAAACATGCTGAAGCTCAAGCCATGCATCCAGGTGGACAACCGCGACGGAAGCATGGGCGTCGGAAAGAAATACCGCGGCGCGCTGGATAAAGTTCTTGTGAAATATGTAAAAGACGAACTGGGGAAATATTCTGATATCGACACGGATCTTCTTTTCATCACCCACTCCGGCATCCCGCAGGACTACATCGACCTGGTGCGCAGGACAGTGGAAGAGACCATGGCTTTCAGAGAAATCCATGTCACCAGAGCAAGCTGCACCATCTCATGCCACTGCGGCCCGAATACACTTGGAATCTTATTTGAAACAAAACAGGAGCATTAAACTATGGATACAAAACCTGTCTTCCACGGAAGCGATATTGAGAAAATATGCGAATACTATCATTTAAATAAAAATGAGATCGTCAGATTCGGTGCCAACGTCAACCCGCTCGGAATCTCCGGAAAAGTAAAGGCGGATATTACCGCCCATGTGGATCTGCTCTCCTCCTATCCGGACCGGGAATACACATCCCTCCGGGAAACCATTTCAGAATACTGCAGTATTCCCGCAGAATTCATTCTGCCAGGGAACGGATCCAGCGAACTGATCGCGCTGCTCATCGATGCACGCGCCCCAAAGCGCACCCTCATCCTGGGCCCGACCTATTCAGAATATTCCCGGGAGCTCGCCCTGTCCGGCAGCACGCAGGAATATTATCACCTGAAAGAAGCACAGGATTTCAGGCTCGATGTGGATGATCTCTGCCGGACGCTGGAGACAGGATTCGATTTCCTGATCATCTGCAATCCGAACAATCCTACATCATCTGCAATCCTTCACGATGATATGGAACAGCTGCTCACCTTCTGTTCAGAACATGATATCTTCGTAATGATCGATGAAACCTATGTAGAATTCGCTCCGGACATCAGCACGGTAACTGCCGTACCATTTACGAAGCGCTTTACCAACCTGATGGTGCTGCGGGGCGTGTCCAAATTCTTCGCGGCGCCGGGCATGCGGTTCGGATACGGCATCACCGGCAATATGAACTTCCTGAAAAAAATGAAAGAAAAACAGATCCCCTGGTCACTGAACAGCATCGGCGCGTTCGCCGGAGAAAAAATGTTCCAGGATCAGGATTACATCCGCCGGACAAGAGAACTCATCCTCTCCGAACGCGGCCGGATGTACCGTGCAGTATCGGAAATGCCGGAATACAAAGCATACGAACCCTATGCCAATTTCATCCTCCTGAAGATTCTGAAAGAGGGCGTTACATCTGCAGATATATTCGACCGGTGCATCCGGAAGGGGCTTATGATCCGGGACTGTGCTTCGTTCCAGTGTCTGGAGGGCGAATACATCAGGTTCTGCATCATGATGCCGGAAGATAATACAAGACTTTTGCATGAATTATCAATTTAGGGACAGGGCAAAACGCGGTTTGGGACGTAGTAAAATTGAATTTTACTACGTCCCAAACTGAAATTTGCCCTGTCCCTTTTTAACTGATTTCCGCTCCTGCCGGCATCTCTTTCTCCGGCACCATGAGCGACAGGTTGCCGTCCGCGTCCTCCGCGCACAGCAGCATGCCCTCGGAGAGCACGCCTGCCAGCTTCGCCGGCTTTAAGTTTACCAGCACCATGACTTTTTTGCCCACCATCTCTTCCGGTGTGTAATGCGCCTTGATGCCGGATACGATCTGTTTTACCTGGCTTCCAATCTTTACCTGGGAGCAGAGAAGTTTTCTGGACTTCTTTACTTCCTCGCAGGCGATGATCTCGCCCACCTGGAACTGCATCGCCCCGAACTGGTCGAATGTGATCTCTTCTTTCGGTTCGATATCGATCACGGCTTTTTCTTCCCCGCCTTCGGTCTCTTCCGTTTCTTCCACATGAGGATGAAGTTCCTCTACTTTTTTCATTACTTCTTCGAGATCCAGCCTCTGGAAGAGGATCTCCGGCCTGTCGGTCACATGGCCGCCGCCCAGCTGCTCCAGGATCTTTCTGCTCGTTGACGGCATGAAGGATTCGAGAAGCTCCGCGCCCGCTGAGATGCCCTGGATCAGGTTCCACAGCACGGTCTCCAGACGGTCTTTCTTCGCCTCATCTTTTGCCAGCGCCCACGGCATGGTTTCGTCAATGTATTTATTGCAGCGTTTGAAGAGGTTGAAGATCTCCGTGATGGCGTCCGCCACACGAAGTCCGTCCATCTTCGCCTCTACAGCCTTCGGCGTATTCTCGATCACGACTTTCAGATCTGCGTCCACATCCTCTGCCACGCCCTTGTCCGTCACGGTTCCGCCGAAATATTTGTTAGTCATGGAAACGGTCCGGTTCACCAGGTTGCCCAGCGTATTCGCCAGGTCGGAGTTCAGACGCTCCACCATCAGCTCCCAGGTGATCACGCCGTCATTCTCAAACGGCATCTCGTGCAGCACGAAATAGCGCACCGCGTCCACGCCGAAGAAATCAACCAGTTCATCCGCATAGAGCACATTTCCCTTGGACTTGCTCATCTTGCCGTCCCCCTGCAGGAGCCACGGATGTCCGAATACCTGCTTCGGCAGCGGCAGTCCCAGCGCCATCAGGAAGATCGGCCAGTAAATGGTGTGGAAGCGGATGATGTCCTTCCCGATCAGATGCAGATCCGCCGGCCACAGCTTCTCAAACTGCTCCGTGCTGCTGCCGTCCGCATCATAACCGATGCCGGTGATATAGTTGGTCAGTGCATCCAGCCATACATAGGTCACATGTTTCGGGTCAAAGTCCACCGGAATGCCCCATTTAAATGAGGTTCTTGACACGCACAGATCCTGAAGTCCCGGAAGAAGGAAGTTGTTCATCATCTCATTCTTCCTGGATACCGGCTGGATGAACTCCGGATGCTCGTTGATGTATTCGATCAGACGATCCGCATATTTGCTCATTTTGAAGAAATATGCCTCCTCCTTCGCCGGCTGCACCTCACGACCGCAGTCCGGGCACTTGCCGTCCACGAGCTGGGATTCTGTGAAAAATGACTCGCAGGGCGTACAGTACAGTCCCTCATAATAGCCTTTGTAAATATCCCCCTGCTCGTACAGTTTTCTGAAGATCTTCTGCACCTGTCTCTCATGATCCTCGTCCGTTGTACGGATAAATTTATCATAAGACGTATCCATCAGATCCCAGATCCTTTTGATCTCTGAGGAAACATTGTCCACAAATTCCTTCGGTGTAACGCCTGCCTCTTCCGCCTTGAGCTCGATCTTCTGTCCGTGCTCGTCTGTACCGGTCTGGAAGAACACATCGTAGCCCTGACTTCTCTTGTAGCGCGCGATCGCATCCGCAAGCACGATCTCATACGTGTTGCCGATATGCGGTTTGCCTGATGTATAGGCGATCGCTGTTGTAATGTAATACTTTGGTTTCTGATTCTCTGCCATAATAACCTCCTTAATCTGACACAGGAAAACAATTTTTCCCGTGGATATAAAAAAGCCGCCTTCTCAATCCTCATACAGGAATTAAGAAGACGGATATTTAACCGTGTTACCACTTCTCTTCGTCCCGCCCTCGCGGACAGAACCTCTGCAAGTGCCTGTCAGCACTTCTCCGCTGTAACGGGCGGAACCCATCGCAGCCTCGCCGGGAGCACTTAACGTCTGTCTTTCAGACGCTTCCATTTTCCCCACAGTTCGGTGCGCCGCTCAGAAGCCATGTTCATCTGTATTCCGCTCATCCCTCTCAGCACGATATCCCCTCCGGATATCCAACAGGATTTCTCTGTAAAGCTTCCCTCAGACTACTCTCTTCATCATCGCATTTGTCAGTCATTCCGGTCTGCCGACCTGTAGAAAAGGGTAGCACATGCAGCTGGAAATGTCAACCGGATCCCGGCCGGCACTTTCATTTTTCACTGTAATGATGTGCCTCTTCCAGCATCATATCTTTTACTTTCATCAGCCGGATCTGCGTACTCCGCTCATTCTCGTCCAGCTTCATCGTAATATATTTAATGCTCTCCTCCGTCTCCGGAATGATCACATGCTCCAGCGCGTTTACGCGCCTTCTTGTTTTTTCGATCTCCGCCGCCATGAGCTGGCATGCCTTCTCGCACTCCGCCAGCCGGATCATGTCCGGAAGAATATCCGCCAGGGATTTCACCGCTCCGTCCAGATCGCTGGATGTAAATGCAAATCCATAGGAATAGATGTCATTCTCATCCGCCGTCCTGGTCTTGTATTCAAAGGTCGGGATGTCCACGCTCATGACATTCTTCCCGCCTGCTTCCAGGGTGATCTCCTGTTTCGGCGCAAGAAGCGCTGTATTGAGCGCCGCTTCCGACATGCCGGCTTTTGCAATGACAAAATTCCGGTTTGCCGAGCGGATCCCGGCTTCTACTTTTTTGCGCACTTCCATATTTTCCCGGACCAGGTCCAGATACTGGCGCATCAGTTCGTCACGCTTGTCTTTCAGAAGCTTGTGGCCGCGGATCGCGGTGATCCGCTTCTTCTTCAGACGCGTCAGCTCCATTCTGGTCGGGTTCACCTGTTTTGCCGCCACAATGCCACCTCCTTATTCTCGCCTCCGGCTTCCGGGACAGGCCCCTTCGCTCACGCTTCGGGGGATTTCCGCCTTCGGCTTCCGGGACAGGCCCCTCCGCTTACGCTTCGGGGTATTTCCGCCTTCCGTTCCGCGATAGTTCGATTCCGCTTCGCTCCATCTCACTGCGGGCGTCCGCCCTATGCCCCTGTCCAAAAAGCGTCATGTGCAGGCAAGCCTGCATACCGCTTTTTGTCCATGTGCGCACCGCGGAACTGCTAATCGGCATAGTACACATCAAGATATTTGTCGTCGATCCGCTTGAGTTCGGTGCGGGGCAGCATGCGCAGCAGCTTCCAGCCGATGTCCAGCGTCTCCTCGATGCTGCGGTCGGTACTGTAGCCCTGGGATACGTATTCCTGCTCGAATGCATCCGCAAATTTCGCGTACATCAGGTCGATCTCCGTCAACGCCGCCTCACCCAGGATGACCATGAGTTCTTTGGCGTCTTTTCCGCGGGCATATGCGGCAAAGAGCTGGTTCATGGTGTTGGAGTGATCCGCCCGGGTCTTGCCCTCGCCGATCCCCTTATCCTTCAGACGGGACAGGGACGGCAGTACGTCGATGGGCGGGGTCACGCCCTTGCGGTACAGTTCACGGCTCAGGATGATCTGGCCTTCCGTGATATATCCGGTCAGGTCCGGGATCGGATGGGTCTTATCATCCTCCGGCATGGTGAGGATGGGGATCATGGTGATGCTTCCCTTCTTCCCTCTCTGCCGTCCGGCTCTCTCGTAAATGGACGCCAGGTCCGTGTACATATAGCCCGGATACCCGCGGCGTCCCGGCACTTCCTTACGAGCAGCGGACACTTCGCGGAGGGCGTCCGCGTAGTTTGTAATGTCGGTCAGAATGACCAGCACATGCATGTCTTTTTCAAATGCGAGGTATTCGGCGGCGGTCAGCGCCATCCTTGGGGTGGCGATCCGCTCGATGGCCGGGTCGTTCGCCAGGTTGACGAACAGCACGGTGCGGTCCAGGGCGCCGGTCTCGCGGAAGCTTTCCACGAAGAAGTTGGATTCTTCAAATGTAATTCCCATGGCCGCAAATACAACGGCAAAGTTCTCATCTTTTCCGAGCACCTTTGCCTGGCGCGCGATCTGTGCCGCCAGCTGCGCGTGGGGCAGGCCGGACGCCGAGAAAATCGGCAGCTTCTGCCCCCTTACCAGCGTGTTCAGTCCGTCGATGGCGGACACGCCGGTCTGGATAAACTCTTCCGGGTAGCTTCTGGCCGCCGGGTTCATGGGCAGGCCGTTGATATCCATGCGGGCCTCCGGCAGGATCTCCGGTCCGTCGTCGATGGGACGTCCCAGGCCGTCGAACACGCGTCCCAGCATGTCTTCGGATACGCCCAGCTCCATGCTCCGTCCGAGGAAGCGGACTTTGCTGTTGGACAGGTTGATGCCGGTGGAACTCTCAAAGAGCTGCACGAGCACATCGCTTCCGTTTACTTCAAGGACCTTGCAGCGCCTCGTCTCACCGTTCACCAGCTCGATCTCGCCAAGCTCATCGTATGTCACGCCTTCCACGCCGCGCACGAGCATCAGCGGTCCGGCTATTTCCTGTATGGTTCTGTACTCTTTTGGCATTTAGCGGCCCTCCTTTACAAATGCTCCCGCGATCTGGGCGGTCAGCGCCTCGTCAACTTTCTTATATTCTTCATCCAGTGCATCCTCATGCACGTATTTGAAACGCCCGATCTGCTCCCGCACCGGCATGCCGATCAGCTTCTGCAGGGACGCGCCCTCGGAGAGCGCCTTCACGGCGCGGTCGTAAAATGCATTTACAAGAAGCATCATCATATGCTGTTTCTTCAGGGACGTATAGGTGTCCACTTCATGGAATGAATTCTGGTGCAGGAAATCCTCGCGGATCGAACGTGCCGCCTCCATCTTCAGGCGGTCGCCCGGCGAGAGCGCATCCATGCCGACCATCTTCACGATCTCTTCCAGCTCCGCCTCTTCCTGCAGGAGCGTCATCATCTTCTGGCGGCCTTCCATCCAGTCCGGCGCCACATGTCCGTTGAACCATTTCTCCATATCGTCCAGATACAGGGAATAACTGTTCAGCCAGTTGATGGCCGGGAAATGACGCTTGTAGGCAAGCGCGGAATCCAGTCCCCAGAATACCTTCACGATGCGCAGCGTCGCCTGGGATACCGGTTCGGACGTATCGCCGCCCGGCGGGGATACCGCGCCAATCACGGAGAGGGCGCCTTCCCGCCCCTCTTTCCCAAGGGAGACCACATGCCCCGCGCGCTCATAGAACTGCGCCAGACGGCTTCCCAGGTAGGCCGGATAGCCTTCCTCGCCCGGCATCTCTTCCAGACGCCCGGACATCTCCCGGAGCGCCTCGGCCCAGCGGGAGGTGGAGTCTGCCATCAGCGCCACCGAATAGCCCATGTCGCGGAAATATTCCGCAATGGTGATCCCGGTGTAAATGGACGCCTCACGGGCAGCCACCGGCATATCCGACGTATTGGCGATCAGGACGGTCCGCTGCATCAGCGGCTGTCCCGTCTTCGGATCTTTCAGTTCCGGGAACTCGTTCAGCACGTCCGTCATCTCATTGCCCCGCTCGCCGCAGCCGATGTAGACCACGATGTCGGCTTCCGCCCATTTCGCCAGCTGATGCTGGATCACGGTCTTGCCGCTTCCGAAGGGGCCCGGCACTGCCGCCACGCCGCCTTTGGCAATCGGGAAAAATGTATCGATGACGCGCTGACCCGTTACAAGGGGCATCTCCGGCGGAAGCTTCTTCTGGTACGGACGGCCCCGGCGGACCGGCCATTTCTGCATCAGCGTCAGCTCTTTATCGCCGTCCGCCGTCTCAAGAACAGCTACCGTCTCCTCTACCGTAAATTCTCCGGATCTGATCTCCCGGATCTTTCCTTTCATCCCGTAGGGCACCATGATCTTCTGCTGCACGAGGACCGTCTCCTGCACCGTACCGATCACATCGCCCGCCTCAACCTCATCGCCGGCCTTCACCGTAGGGACGAACGCCCACTTCAGGTCCCGCTTCAGGGACGGCACTTCCACGCCCCGCTTCAGGTTGCTGCCCGAAATTTTCATAATATCATCCAGGGGCCGCTGGATCCCGTCGTAAATGCTGGTAATCAGCCCGGGGCCCAGTTCCACGGACATGGGAACATCCATGGATTCCACCGGCTCGCCCGGTCCCAGTCCCGACGTCTCCTCATAAACCTGGATCGATGCCCGGTCGCCATGCATCTCGATAATCTCGCCGATCAGGCGCTGCTCTGACACACGGACCACGTCGTACATATTTGCATCCCGCATCCCCTCTGCGATGACCAGAGGGCCTGCGACTTTCTTAATCACTCCTGTGCTCATTAGCTTACTCCTCCAAACAGAATATCCGATCCGACCGCCTGCTCAACCGTCCGGCGCACGCCCTGTACGCCGGCGCCGGTATTGCCTGACACGCCCGGTATCTGTATGACCGCCGGCAGCATTCTTTCCCTCAGAGCTTCCAGGTCGCTCTCCACCCCGATGGCTGCCGCCTCCGTGATGTAGATGATCCCGTAATCTTCCTCCGCAAGCCGGCGGAGTGTGTTTCGTACTTCCTCCCGGTTCCCCGCCGGACAGATTTCCAGCCCCAGCGTGGCGAAACCGTAAATGCTGTCGTAATCGCCGACTACTGCTATCTTATACATACATTTCCCTTATCCTTTCCCGGATCGCATCATCAGAGAACCCGTTCTGTTTCCCGGTCAGGATGATCCGCACCGTCCTGATCTCCGTCTCTCTCGCCACCAGATAGGCCAGAAGCGGCCCCACTGAAAATGTCTCGTATTTCTGGCTCTTCAGCGTTTCAATCATCCGGTTGTCGCACCAGCGTTCGAATGCCGACGGCGACTCTCTCAAACTCTCCGCGCCTCCGGCATAGGATGTGCCTTCCAGATACCGGGCGATCTCCTCCGCCCCGGAAAGCGCGGCCCGGATCAGCTGGTCCCGGCTGATGCTTTCGCACTCTGCCATAGCATTTCTCATGAAATCGGCATCCTTTCCCGTCTTCTGGGAACGGACCGCGATCTTGATGTCCGCGATGGCAACGGTCGTGTCCGCATAGTCCGCGATGATCTTCTCACCTGACTGGCGCCCCGCCTCTTCGATGGCGTCAAGAGCCGCCCGGTCGATCATGATATCGCACAGCTGTCCGTCTCCGGTATGGAGCAGCAGATCCAGCGCCTCCTGCGCCGTCCGCCCCATGTTTCCGGGAAGGCGGCCGAAATCCCGGTTCTCAACGATCCGGTACATCTCTTCGCCCGGGATCGGGCAGTCGTCATAGAACATGGACGGATTCTTCATGCCTGCGTACACTTCCTTCACCGCCGCTTTCAGGTTATGGTAAAGCTTCGGATAAGACAGCACGTCGAACACCCGCATATCGGGCGCCACATCCCGGATCACCGCCCAGGCTTTCTCCTCTTCGCATTTGAGGACTGCTTCCGCATCATTTCCGGCGTCCATGCCGCCCCAGCCTTTCTCGATCACCGACCGGAGCACCTGGTCCGCATTTCTGCATGCCAGCAGCTGCTCAATAAATGCATCGGAGAACAGGGATACTTCCAGGGCACGGATCCGTGCGACCGCGTAAGTATATTTTGTATCACTCAAGTTCATCCCTCCTGACGTCTGCGCTTTATCCGAACAGCATCCGGTTCACCCGGTCGGACATTTCCTCTCTTCCTGCGTCAAACACAGCCCGGATGGTGCAGTTCTCTTCAATGCCGCCGTAGACGAGCCGGAAACCGCCGTCCATCTGCGCCGGACGGTCAGACACCTTCAGGCTGCCGCCCTTTGCCGCGGCGATGCGGCTTATCTTCTCTTCGAATCCTTCCGGCATCCGCCTCAGGTCTTCCGCGGAAAAACAGATCTCCCCGTCCCCGGGCAGGACATGCTTCTCCAACAGTTTTTCCAGCAGTTTAAAATATGATCCATCGTCCAGATCCATCACCGCACGGTATGCCTCGTCCAGCACCTCGCCAATCACGGCCTGCTTCGCCCCGAGGAGTGCCTGCCTGCGCTGCATATCCATGGAAGACCCCGCCTTCCGGATATGGTCGGAAGCGCTCCGCTCCGCACGCTCAATGATCTGCGCGCTCTCCGCTTCTGCGGCCTCCTTTGCGGCCTGTACCGCGGCCCCGGCTTCTTCCCGGGCCTTTCCCGTGATCTCCGCCGCCGTGCACTTCGCATCTTCTAGGATCCGGACTTTCATTTTATCCAGTCCGCTCATATGCCTGTCTCCTTATACCTGAATCCCGCTGACCGCGAGGAACGAGATCAGAAGCGCCAGGATCGCATACGTCTCAACCATGGCCGGGAAGAGCATCGCCTTGCCGAACTGGTCCGGTTTCTTCGCCACTATGCCGATGGCAGCCGCAGCCGTCTTGCCCTGCGCGATCGCGGAAAGCAGTCCCACCACGCCGATCGGCAGGCAGGCCGCCAGGATCAGAAGACCCGTCTGTACGGAAAGATCCGCCAGGCCGCCGCCCAGCACGCCGATCTTGGACAGGGTGATAAAGCCGATCAGCAGGCCGTACAGTCCCTGTGTACCGGGGAGCAGCTGGATGATCAGCACTTTCGCGAATTTACTGGGGTCTTCGGTCACAACGCCCGAAGCCGCCTGACCGGCGATGCCTACGCCGATGGCGGAACCTGTGCCCGACAGGAGAACAGCGACAGCCGCTCCAAGTAATCCATAGACAATTCCTAATTCACTCATGATAAAGTTTCCTCCTTAATCTCTGCATATTTTGTATTTTCTCTGAATGGATGGAACGGTCGTCCGCCGCCCTCATAAAACTTTCCGAAAAATTCCACGAACTGCAAACGGTTCGTGTGGACATATGCGCCCAGCAGGTTGATCGCCAGGTTCATGGAATGTCCGACAATGAAGATCAGGATGAAGAAAATGATCCCGATCACGTTGTTCGGCAGCATGCTGCCCATCTGATTGATGACCGAAGCGATCACGCCGGTCGCCAGTCCCAGCGCCAGCAGACGCGAGTAGGAAAGCACGTCGCTGAGCCAACCGGTGATGTTGTACAGGTCGTAGGCGCCCAGCGCCAGCCTGAGCGCCGGGTTCTTATTGCCCCGCCCCGACATCAGGACGATGCCTGCCGCACCGATGATTGCAAGCCCTTTCGCCAGTGTATTGATCCACCCCGGGAATACAATCTCCATCTGCGCGATCGAAGCGAAAAGTTCGCTTGGCAGGAGCATCAGGATCAGCCCGGTCAGGAGCATGAACCAGAGCACCACGTCACAGAAGAAATCCATGTACTTCCGGTCTTTGATACACAGATACCCTTTGATCGCCAGTCCCGTGAAAAGGTGAATCACGCCGAAGAGCAGCGAGTAGAGCAGAAGCTTCATCGGCTCGTTCAACGGGATGAACCAGAGGGCCGGCGGGGTGATCTTCGTCCCCGTGAATTTCTCTGTAACAATATCGACGATATTTCCGAAATATCCTCCGAACAGCACGCCCCATACGATGGTTGAGAGGCCGCACCAGAAGAACAGTTTCAGTGATTTCCTCATTCCGGAGGACATCCGCGGGAATTTCCATACGAGGATCCCGCACACGACCGCCACGATCACACCGTAGGCCGCATCCGAGAGCATCATCCCGAAGAAGAACACATAGAAAAACGACATGATCGTCGTCGGGTCGATCTCCCCTTTCACCGGGAGTCCGTATGACTCCACAACGCCTTCCATATTGGCGGAAAACGGATTGTTCTTCAGGATCACCGGAGGCTCTTCGTCCTCCTTCAGTTCTTCCACATCAACCATGCAGTCGTATTTACGCATCAGCTTCTCCGCCACTTCATCCGCTACCGCTGCCGGAATATAGCCGCTGATCACAAACGTCCGCTCGGACTGGGGCAGTTCCCCCAGCACTTCGTATTTATCCGCCCGCACCCGGTAATAATCCGCCACGATCTGAAGTTCCTCCCGACGCTTCGCCAGCGCCCGGATCTTCTCTTCCGTATCCGCGGCCTGTTTCCGCATATATGCAGCTTCCGCTTCCAGATCCGCTTTCTCAGTCTCCGGCGTCTCGTCCCAGACCTGGGCCGGCCTTGCGAACCCTTCGCCCCGGAGCGCTTCCTCCACCGCGCCGGCGTCCTCTTTCAGGCAGACCACGCCGAGATAAACCGTACTCTGATCCCGGGAGACGATATGCACATCCGCCCCCGCCGTGTCCGGAGCTTTCTCCTCCAGAATCTCACATATCCGTCCGGCTGTCGTGCCGCCGGGCATCACACCCGGAAAGAATACGGTGCGTTCCGTCTCCGTCGTCTTCAGCGGAACATCCAGCCCGAGCCACGGCGTCAGGCTCTCGATACTGTTCGTGAGCCGGCTGACCGCCGCCTGCTGCTCCGCATGTTCCCGGTCCAGATCATAGATCTGACGGGCGATCCGCAGAAGATCACGGCGTTCCTCCCGGACCTTCATTTCCTCATCGGCGGAGATCAGCTTCTTCCCTTCCAGAGCCGAGAACACAGATTTCTTCTCCGGCGCGTACTGCTCCAGAATCGCCAGAGCCTGGTCCACGGCCGCGGCCGCTTTCTCGAAGCCGGTCTTCCGCTCCGCCGTATCCATCTTCCGGAAATCTTCATCCTCATCAAGGATATGGTTCACTTCCAGGACGCCCAGGCTCTGCAGCTTTTCAAGGATTGCTTTACGGTTCTTCTTTAAGGCGCAGATCGTAATCCTCTGCATCTTAAGTACCGCCATTTATCAGTCCCTCCTTTGCTGTAACGCTCTATTGCGTCAGCAGCGAGACAACCGCCTCCACTGCTTCTTTTTTCTTTTCACCGGCGGAGCTTTTCAGCTTCTCCGTCTCTGCGGCAATGGCCGCCCGGGCCTCATTTTCCAGCTTGTCGGCAGCTTCTTCCGCCTGCTTTTCCTTTGCTTTCGCCTCTGCCTTCGCCTTTCCGATGATCTCATCCCGGATCTGTCCGGACCGTTCCGCCGCCTCCGCGAGGATCCGTTCCCGTTCCGCCTGCGCGTCTTCCACGATCTTCTGCGCCTGCCGCTCCGTCTCCCGGATCGTCCGGATCGTTTCCTCTACCATAGTCTGTCCACCACCTTTCCCATTTATTTCTGCCTCATTAGTTTTTTCCATATCATCCTGCTTCATACAGGAAAGGATTTTAGCAGTTTTTTAACACAACCTTGGGATTATTATATAATAGATTAACTGAACATTCAAAAGAATTATATGAAATGCAAATGAAAATTAATAATTGTTGCAGAATTTTCTGTATAATCAATGCTGTGGGCAAAAAGCTGACCTGTCACTCCCAGGTCAGCCGGTGCAATGCCCCTTCTTTCTCCATCCCGGCGAATCCGTTCTGCCGCAGCGCCTCATACAGCACGATGGCGGCGGAATTGCCGAGATTCAGGGAGCGGATCTTCTCCATCATCGGGATGCGCACGCAGTTTTCCCTGTTCTCTACAAGGATCTCCTCCGGAATGCCTGCGCTCTCTTTCCCGAACATGATATAGCAGTCCGGTTCATAGCTGACTTCCGTGTACACTTTTTCAGCTTTTGTCGTCGCCATATAGATCTTCGCACCCGGATTTTTTTCCAGAAAATCCTTATAATCGATATACACGGTCACGTCCAGGTCTTTCCAGTAATCCATCCCTGCCCGCTTCAATGCTTTTTCACTGAGGCTGAACCCGAGCGGCCCGATCAGATGGAGCCGTGCTCCGGCCGCCACGCAGGTCCGTCCGATATTTCCTGTATTGGCCGGGATCTCCGGCTCATGAAGTACGATATTTAACATGTCTCTCTCCTCTCCGTCTGCCACCGGAGCAGCTCGTCAGGCGCCGGTCGGTCGAGATATCTTGTCTCTTCCCCGTTTCGGATCACCCGCGCATTCTGCTTTCCGGCTGTCCCGAGCCGGACCGCACGGGCGCCTGCCTTTTCCAGTGCGGCAAGCACTTCATCCGCATGCTCCGTCAGGATCAGGAAGCTGCCCACTGAAGTCATCTGGTACGGGTTCAGACGGTAGAACTCACAGATCTCCACGGTCTCCTGCTTCAGTGCGATGCGGTGCATATCGATCTCAAAACCGGCCTCTTTCTGTTCACAGAGCTCCCACAGCGCCGCCAGGATCCCGCCGCTTCCGATCTGGCGCACGGCCGCATTTCCGTCTGCTGCAAATACACGCAGCACCTGTCCCGGCGTCACCAGTTCATCTTCCAGCCGCTCCGCCCCATCCAGAAATGTATCTGTGAAACGCGTACTCAGATCCGCCCGGCTTTCAGAAAGGATCCGGAGCGTTCCTTCCAGCCCTGCATAGCCGCACATGAGAAGTTCCGCTCCGCTCCTGCTTTCTGCCGTCTGCTGCTCTGCATCCCGACCGGGTATATTTTCTCTCACCCCGACCGCGCATGCATAAATAACCGGCTGTGCCTCCGCCATGGTCACCTCTCCCTGAAAGGCTGTGATCTGTATATTCATCCCTGCGCAGGCGCGCTCCGCTTCTCCGGCAATGTCACGGAGCAGGTCTTCCTCCGCTCCCTCGGGAAGCATGACGCGGATCGACACGCCTGCTGCCCCGGCCCCTTTCGCCGCCAGATTCCCGGCCGCATGGAGCACCGCATAAAATCCGGCCTTCGCACCATTTCCGGCGGCGCAGGCGTCCGCCCACATAAACTCCGCTCCGTTTTCCGTCCGGATCCCGGAGCAGTTTTCATACGGCGACGGAACCGAGATCACTTCATCCCGTTTTGTCCGCAGCTGCCGCCTGACCGACCTCTGCCAGGCCGTCTGAGTTAATTTTCCTGTCCGCATGATTTCACTCCTGATCAGACTACATAAGGCAGCACCATCGTCAGCACCATGGCCGCCACAAGCACGAGAATGATGATCGATACGATCCGTCTGAATTTTTTATCATGGAAATTCATTTTCTCTCTCCTTTTCTCCGCCCGCCGCTCATCACCGCAGGCTCTTTTACTCACTGTTTGGGCATCTCTATCCTGTATATGGCCGCGTCACCGTTCAGCGGATTCCTTTTCCGGTAATCAAAGAGCAGTACTTCTTCTCCGATCTTCTCGAGATGGGTCATCTTCCGCATCTGCCGCCGGTCATAGCCCTCATACCCGCTCAGATACCGGCGTTCTTCCTCTTCCGCCTTATAGAAGGCCGCCGCCTCATCCGGTTTTACCCGGTTCTCCCCGAGAAATGTCGGCCGGTTCTTTACATTATCACGCAGATACAGGTCCAGTGTCAACCACTCCCTGTATTCCGCGATCCGTTCCGCGCCTTCGGTCTCTTCTATAAAATGATACAGGATCTCATACCTGGCGATCCTGGAGTGGCTGATCCTGGACAGCCCGTTCTTTTCGTAATAATCCGCCAGTTCGCTGTACATTTCAAAAGGTGAAGCATACGCCCGCTCCAGCTGTTCCATCGTGTTCCGGAACTGTCCGCTGTTATAATAGACTTCCACCATCTCTTCGATCTTCTTCAGCCGGATCACATCTCTGTAGGGAAGCCATTTCGTGGAGAGCACTTCATAGGGCGGCCGGTCCTGGTAAACCAGTCCGTATTCTTCTGTCTTCTCATGCATGAGCGAACCCTTCAGCACTTTCAGGAAACCGAGCTGGAGCTGATCCGGCTTCATGGCATACACCCGGTCAAAGGACCGGGCGAAGCTGTCGTAATCTTCATACGGAAGCCCTGCGATCAGGTCCAGATGCTGGTGGATGTTCCGCGCCTCCCGGACAGCCGCCACATTCTCCTCCACTTTCGCCAGATCCATCCGGCGGCGGATCTCCCGGACCGTATCCGGATTCGTGGACTGAACCCCGATCTCCAGCTGGATCAGTCCCGGGCGCATGCTGCGGATCAGCGCGATCTCCTCATCATTCAGAAGATCCGCCGCCACCTCAAAGTGGAAGTTCGTGATCCCCCGGTCATGTTCTTTTATATAACTCCATACCGCCATAGCATGATCGTGCCGGCAGTTGAATGTCCGGTCCACGAACTTCACCTGCGGCACTTCGTGATCGATGAAAAACTGCAGTTCCCGCCGCACCAGGTCCGGATCCCGGAAGCGGAGGCATTTATCAATGGAGGACAGACAGTAGCTACAGGAAAACGGGCAGCCCCGGCTGGACTCATAGTAAACGATCCGGTTGTCAAAGTCCTCAATATGTTCGTAGATGAAAGGGAGGGTGCTCAGATCCAGCGCCTCCCGCGCCGTCAGGATCTCTTCCGGCTCATTTCCGGCAGCGTAAGTCTCAAGCATATCAAGAAATATCCTCTCTCCTTCGCCGCACATGATGCCCGCAAGTCCGGGGTATCCATCCAGCATCTCACGGGCATTGTAGGACACTTCCGGGCCGCCCAGCCAGATCTTCGTCTCCGGCAGGACCTTCGGGATCTCCCGAATCAGCTGTTCTACATAGCTGATGTTCCACAGATAGCAGGAGATGCACAGGATGTCCGGATGACGTACATAGATATCCATGAGGATCTCATCGACCGGCTGGTTGATCGTATATTCCGCGATCCGGATCTCTTCTTCATATCTGCTGCCGCCGTACCGGCACGCACAGGCGCGCAGGCTGTACACGGCGGGATTGGAATGGATGTATTTTGCATTAATGGCTGTTAACAGGATATTCATCCGGGTGCTCCATTTCTTAACTGAATTTTAGTCGTCACATCATTTTATCACCGTTCCGGTTTTTCGGCAATTTGTTTTCCCCGTATCCGTTGACATTTCGGGGAAAACCATGTACAATTAAGACTCGTGCAGCCGGGGTGTTAGCGGTACCTTGTACCTGCAATCCGCTATAGCAGGGGTGATATTGCGCGGAGGGCGGCAGTCTGCAGAGCTGCCCCCGGTAAGTGGCGTTGATGTCCGGGTCTTACGCGACGGGAACCTGTGAACCGTGTCAGGCCGGGAACGGAGCAGCACTAAGCAGGACCTTCCGGGTGCCGTAAGGGCGCCTGGGCTGAGTCAACTGCCGGGGTAACGTCTGTGGATCATGTTCGAAGCGCAATGCACGAAAAAAAGAATAGCAGATAACTGGTTTTATTGGAAACGAAACATTCTCCTGAATGATAACGAACAACACATTTTTCTGTCGGATATCATGTAAGGAGGATTTTTTATGCCCAAAACTAAATTTCAGGAAGTAATTTTTACCATTATAATGGTATTTGTCATGGTGTATGCAATGATCTGTTACAACATCGCCCTTAATATCGGCGGACTGGACAGCAGTGTATTTCTGTCTGCGTTCCATGAACTGATCATCATGGCGCCGGTTGCTTTTATCCTTGATTTCTTCCTCGTGGGACACATGGCAAAACGCGCCGCATTCCGGATCGTTGACCCGCGAAAAGAGAATCCGTTCCATCTGGTCCTGGCCATTTCCGCTGTATCTGTCATGTGTATGTGCCCGCTTATGAGCCTTACGGCAACCATCCTGTTTAAAAATGCAGGCAGTGAGTTTATCGCCGTCTGGCTGCAGACAACAGCCTTCAATTTCCCGATGGCGTTCTTCTGGCAGATGTGTTATGCCGGCCCTCTTGTACGGTTCCTGTTCCGGCTGATCTTTCACGAAAAAGAAACTGCTTCATAATACAAAAAAGTTTCACATATAAGCCGCTTATGCAGAACAGCTCCTTCTGACCACGCAGCTCTCCGTCGGTGGAAGATTTAAACAGCGGACTTCGCTTTCTCTTTCTTCTTTTTTTCTCTCAGTTCTTTGAAAAACCCTGTCATCAGCGCGCTGCACTCTTCCTCCAGCACGCCGGTCGTAAGCTCCGCCTGATGGTTGAACGCCTTTACATCCAGCAGGTTCAGGACCGATCCGGCGCATCCCGCCTTGGGATTCATACAGCCCACAACCACCCTCGGGATCCGCGACTGTATGATGGCTCCGGCGCACATCTGGCAAGGCTCCAGCGTCACATAGAGGGTGCACTCTTCCAGGCGCCAGTCTCCGGTCTTTTTGCTGGCTTTCCGGATCGCCGTGATCTCCGCGTGGGCCAGAGGACTCTTATCCGTATTCCTGCGGTTATATCCCCGGCCGATGATCCTGCCCTCATGGACGATCACGCAGCCGATGGGCGTTTCATCCAGCTTCCAGGCTTTCTTCGCCTGCCGGATGGCTTCCCGCATATACTTTTCATCCGTTTTTATCTGCTCCATGCAGGTATCAGTTTTTTTCTCAGCCATATGATCCTCTCCGCCCTCCTTTCTCCGTTCTTTTTTCTCTCTCATCTGAATAGACTGAAATGAAAGAGACAAGACCCGAGGTTATATTTTATGGAACAAGGTACATCTTATCTTTATGAATATAATAACGGCCGGCCTGTACGTTGCGCCGGCTTTATCCATGTCACGGAATATTTTCATTCCTGCATCCTGCAGCTGCGCGCGACACAGATTCCTGCCGCGGACGACGACCGGTTTGATCTGTCCGCCTTCCGTCTTACGGAAGACAGGATCGTCGTATCTCGCATCAGCACCGTTGCCTGCCGGCGGAGTGAACTTACCGCCCGGCTCTCAGTCCCGGACCGGATGTTTCCGGAGGGCTGCACCCTAGCTGAACTTTCCGGCTTTCTGATCTGCCGCCCGGAGGATTCCCCGGCCGCTTCTGCTCTGCCGGTCTTCTGGGTGGCCGCTGATCCGCTCCCGCCGGCTGATATATTTATGCCCGCGGCTGCTTCTGCCGAAGACTCAGCGAACAGCCTGTCTTCACCGGCAGATACTGACCCGCCGGCCGACCTGGGATCCGCCGAGAAAAAAAGTGAAATCCAGGCGCGTAAAATCAAACGCTCCGATCTCACTTTGCTGCCGCGCAGGTTCTGGCCGCTGGCCAACAACAGCTTTCTCCTGCACGGATATCGTAATTACGGCCATCTGCTCCTTCTGGAGGACGACGGACGGCTCTGGCTTGGCGTCCCCGGCATCTATGATCCGCGGGAGGCGCGTGCAGCCGATCTGTTCGGCTTTCCGCATTTTACACAGGACGGCGTCTCCGCCCTTGATCTCAGTGAAAATGAATGCAGCACGAACGTGAACTTCGGCCACTGGTGCCGCTGCGTCAGATAATGCCGTTCATCTCCTGATAAAGCCGCTTCGCATAGCTGTCGGTCATACCGCACAGATAATCCGTCATCAGAAGCAGGCGGAGATACAGCTTCCCGTTTTCATCTCTGCCCTGCGCCTGAAGGCGGTATGCATTTTTATAATTATCCGATATAAACGAAATCACCCGTCTGTCAATAGTGTCCTGCTCCACGCCGGTGTCATAGTACAGGACGGCTCTGGCAAGCTTATCCATCAGATCATTCAGGATCGCTGACTCGGATACTTCCATCTTGTAGATCGCCATGGAGGAAAATACCCGTCTGTCAGCCATATCGCCCAGCAGATCCATCAGATGCTGCCCGTATGTCCCGTAGAACAGGTCGTGCCCGTATGTCCCGGCCATAATGCTGTCATAGTTGGATGTAAATCCGAAAGTTGCGCAGCTGATCAGAAACCCCTGTACGCTGACGATCCAGTTCTTAACCGCATAGGCTTCCGGGTGGCTGATCTGTTTCTCGATGCCGCGTTCAAAGAAACGATTCAGTTTCTCCAGCGGCCTGAACGGCGAATCGGGATGTCTCTCCTCAAGCTCTTTCAGTTCTCGCTGAAGTGCATAATAGGAAATGAATCCCTTGACAAATGCATCTTCCACATCCGCCGTCTTATATGCAAGATCATCCGCCGCCTCAAGGATAAACGTAAGCGGATGCCGCCGGTTCCCCGTGCCGGTATTCCCGGTAACATAGCGGAATGTCTCTTCATCGGCAAGGAAATACCCCATCTTCTTCCGGATCAGGTCCTTTCCCTCTTCGTCAATCTCCGTAGACGGAACCGGGTACTTAATAATCGTGTTCAGAAGCGCACAGGTCAGATTCATTCCGTACTCATCGACCAGATAGTGCAGCCTGGTCACCAGACGTAACGCCTGGGCATTGCCGTCAAAATGGCAGAAATCCGCCTGCATCTGCGGAGAAAGCATCTGCGCGACCGGAACCCCTTTGAATTTCATCTTCGGGAGATTTCTGCGGAACCATTCCCGGATCGCGATCTCCCCGAAATGTCCGAACGGCGGATTGCCGATATCATGGAGCAGGCCCGCGCATTCCAGTATATGCGAGATATCTTCTTTCATCTGCCCGGTAAATCCGGCGTCTCTATGGCCGGACAGAATATTCTCACCGATATTCTGCCCCAGCGATTTTCCGAAAGAGGCCACCTCCAGAGAATGTGTCAGCCTGGTGCGGATAAAGTCGCTCTTGTCGAGCGGGAACACCTGCGTTTTGTCCTGAAGCCTTCGAAACGACGCGCTCCCTATGATCCGGTGATAGTCTTTTTCAAATTCGCTCCTGAGATCGGATGCTTTGCGCGCAGATCCGCTCTCCCGTTCCCGACTGCATGAAAGAAGTCTCTTCCACTCCATCTGTTGTCTCTTCCTTTCCCTTATCGATCAATCCAGATAGGTCGGCGGTTCATAGGCGCTGCCAAGCAGTGCTTTCTTCCGCTCCTGCAGGCCGAGGAACGCCCACTCTGTCATATCCGTCCATTTATGGATCGTCCGGTCATATACCTGTACGTAGCCGATCCGGGTCGGATGCATCCTTACACTGTCGGTCTGGTATTCACGGCCTGTGTATGGGTTGATCTCGCCGAGTTCCCGGTTCTCCTCCGCATCATTGTGACGGATCACCGGCTCAAAATCCTCATACTGCTTCTCTTCCTGAACCGCAGCCACCACGCGGTCGGCTCTGGTTAATTTTTCTGTTTCTTCTGCGGCCGGTTTTTCATCCCTTCTGCTTTCTTCTTTATTTTTGCGGCGAAGAAACAGGCTTCCCGGATGAAAACGCTCCTTCTTCGGCTGTTTCTCCATCTCAGACAGTTCCTTATGGATTTCGTACAGTTCTCCGATCGTCATATCCCGCTCATCGGCAACCGGCATTTCCTCCGCCGGCGTCTCCTGCTCCGGAACTTCCTGTACAGAAGTCTCCGCTTCAGCTGTTTCCTGTGCAGACACCTCCGCTTCAGCCGGCTCCTGCACCGGGGCCGTCTCTTCCGGCGCTTCCGCTGCCGGAACCTCTTCCTGTACTTCGTAAGCCGCCTTCTCCACCGCTTTCTCCACCGCTTCCGTACGCGCGATCGTTTCCTGCTCAAGCGCCGCCGTACTGCGCACCGGAGTCTGCTCCTCCGTCATAATGCTCAGATGGAACGGACAGTCAAGGATCTTCGCGATCATACGCATATCCTGTTCCTGGAAATTATCCCTTCCGAGTCTCTGAGTCAGATTCTGACGCGACATCTTCTTTCCGGTCTGCTCTTCGATCAGCTCCGCCAGACGCTTGATCGTCATCCCTTTTCTTCCAAGAATAATCTTGACCTGTTCGCCGAATGTTAAATCTTCCATTTTCTTCCTCCTTATGTATTTATAGCTTCCCCTTTATTTAGTCTGCACCAAGATATTCCTCCAGGGTAATCCCCTGTTCCATAATCTCTTTCGCCGCATCTTTCCCGACATACCGGTAATGCCACGGTTCATAAATAATTCCTGTGACATCCGATTTGTCGGACGGATACCTCAGAATAAAACCGTATTCCTGGCAATGCTTCATCAGCCACTGCTGCTCCGCCGTATCCCCCTGCCTTTCATCCAGTTCCCCGTACTGCGAGGATATGATATCCACAGCCAGTCCGGTCGCATGCTCGCTGGTGCCCGGCAGGGCGACCTGGCTGCTGGTCTCAAGATATGCCTCCAGCGGCGTCATCTTCTGGTCAAGCCTTTTCTGCATGGATGAATTAAATGTATCCACCTGCCGGTCATACGACCGGTATGCCGACGTCACATACATACTTAACCCCTGCGCCGCACCGTCTTTCAGCATCTGCTGAAGATCTGCGGCAATCCGGCTGTCAACCTGACAGTTTCCGCCGATATCCGTCAGCGCCTCCGGCACATAGGCCGCATCCAGAGGATGATCCTCATTTACCAGGATCAGACGCCAGTCCTGTGTATCCGTCTCTTCTGTCAGTGTCTCATCATTGTTCCAGGCAGCGTTGGCCCTGGTCAGTTCATCTTCCAGCGTCTCCTTCTGCTCTGTAAGCTGATCTTTATCTGACAGAAACTTTGCTCTTTCTTCCGAAATGATATTCTGTGCAGCCAGAACCGTGATCAGTATTCCGGCCGCCAGTCCGATAATGCCGCCGCACAGCGCCATAGCTGTCCGGACGCCGATTCTGTCCTGTATATTTTTTATGAATTTCATAAAGTAAACTCCATATGAAGCTCTGTGTCAAACTGTTTATCTGAACTGCAGACCGCCATTTTGTACGGCATACCCCCGGGACTGTACTCGCAGTAATAATAGGCTCCGGCGAATTCCTCCGGCTTCCGGATCAGGAGCGGCGGACTGCCCAGGCGAATGCAGAACTGATCCGCCGGAAGCGCCATGCCCTTTCCCGTTGCTTTCATAAAACTCTCTTTAAGAACCCAGTACCGGTAAAACAGTTCGATCCGGTCCTCCTCTTTGTCTTCTGCTATGATCGTGTCATACTCCTCCCGACAGAAAAAGCGCTGCGCCACTTTCAGTCTGAGATCGCCTTTTTTCTCCACATCACAGCCCACCTGCGCGCCGCAGTCATCCACACAGACCGCGCACATGACCAGTGAACCGGAGTGGGAGAAATTATGGGGCATGTCTTCCGGGATCTGATACCGCTCCCGGATCTTCTCCCACAGGATCCAGACGCCCACGCTCTGCGCCTTCATTTCCGGCAGCAGGATTCTGTCCGCCTTCTGCTTTCTGAAATCCGGCGCCATCGCATGATACCGCTCATAACATTCTCTGTCATACAGCGGAGTGACGTCCGCCGCCCATGCTTTTACCATCTTTTATCCCTTCAGGTATCGGACTTCAAATGTCTCAATGGTGATCGGTTTGTTGAACAGCGATCCCTGCGCATAGTCACATCCCAGCTCTTTTAACACATTGAGCTGATCCTGTGTCTCAACGCCGGACGCCTGGACCGTCGCGCCAAGTTGTCTGCATATGTCGATCACCGCCTGAGCCACGATCTGGCTGCGCGAATTCCCGACAATATCCGTGATCAGGCTTTTGTCAATCTTCAGGCTGTCAAATTCCATCAGCGAAAGAATCGAAAAGCTGGAGTCCTTCGCCCCGAAATGATCCAGAATCACCCGCACATTCCCCTTGCGGATCTTACTGCTTGTCTCGGCAAGCATCTCCTGATTCATATCATTTCCCGCTTCGGACACTTCCACTTCAAGATATTCGCAGAGCACATGATATTTTTCAATCAGGTGAAGCATCTTATCCGCGATGCTCTCCTGCTTCAGTGTCGCGCCCGCAAAGTTCACCGCCACGGGAATCATCGGAAGATCTTCAATCTCCCACCGGTGCAGCGTTTTGCACACTTCCTCGAACACATACAGATCCAGATAATGGGAAAGCTTCGTCTCCTCAAGCAGATTAATATATTTCCCCGGATCCACGATCCCGAGGTCCTTATGATGATAACGCACCACCGCTTCGGCTCCGGCAACACTGCCCGTCTCGATCTCGATCTTCGGAACGAGGCAGACGATAAAATTCCCCTGCTCAAGATCTTCCAGAAGGTCCTTTTTGATGATCGGTTCGTGATGCCCTTTTTTCAGGTTCTTATAGTATTTTTTCTTCTCATCACGCATCATGACCTCTGCGCTGTTGACCAGTTTATCGATATCAATGTCCACTTTTTCCCAGGCGTAGCCCATAGATACCAGTCCGAGACTGATATTGTCCAGCCTGGTATGCGCGGCATAAACCCGCTTTGTAAACTCTTCATAGCTGACATTATCCGCAAGAACAAGGTACTCGTCTCCCGTCAGCCGGTATACATCCGCGCTGTGAAAATATTCCTGCAGCACTTCTCCCACACGGATTACAACCTCATCCCCGTAGTCCCGCCCGAACTCCTGGTTGAAATTCTTCAGGCCGTTAATATCCACGGAGAGCGCTCCGATCGACTTCAGGCCTGCAGCGTCTGCTTTTCCAAGATAATCCACCAGGCTGTTCCGGTTGAGAAGCCCCGTCAGATCATCATGGTAGCTTAGATATTCCTGCTGCTTCTGCATCTTGTGAAGCGCGATCGCCTGCGGAATATACGGAAGGACCGCCCGCATCAGATCCAGCGTGCAGCCGCCGCGGTGAACGCCCGCCACCGCCAGGACAGCCGTTACGTCTTCACTGAGCTGCCGGAATACGCTGTAGGAATCTGCCGTCGTGTCCGTGATCTCTTCCTTCAGCCACTTCGGCTGCTGATCTGCCGACATAAGCTTCAGGCGGTCACGTTGCCATTCCACATTTTCAGCGCACCACTCATAGATCGTTTCAATATCGCCCTGCTCTTTTTCAATATAATAAACGTACTCTGCGTCATAATAATCTCTCACTGTACTGAGAATATCATTTATAATGTCCATCAGAGAACGCAATTTGTAGCTCTCACTCATTTCAGCCTCTCCCTGCATATATTTACTGAAAACATCGGTATTTTCATTTTAGTATAGGCCGTGTGAAATTGCAATATAAAAAAGACCCGGACATGCATGCCTCCTGCACATTCCGGGCCGTTTCGTCCCTGTATTTCCTATGAATTCTTCATAATTACGCTCTCAACCACATCCGCCGCATGCTCGCAGGCGTCCGCACACCGCTCCAGATAAATAAAGATATCCCGCCACGCAATGACCCGTAGCGGATCCTCTGACTCTGTATAGAGCCCCCGGATGCTCTCCATGAACATCTTATCCGCCTCTTCCTCCAGATCATTGATCCGGATGACCAGCTGCTTGATGTTCTTTGAGCGTTTGAAATTCCTGAACTCCACAAGAAGTTCTTTGACCGCCTCGCAGCATCCGATAATAATATCCGTCATCTTCAGAGCATTCGGCTCGATTGTCTGAACGTTGTTCATATACACGCGAAGCATGACGTCCTCAACTTTATCCGTGATATTGTCGATGTTCTGGCTGAGGGAAACAATATCCTCCCGCTCGATGGGCGGCAGGAACTCCTTCGCCAGATGGTCCAGCATATCGTGCTTCTTCATATCCGCGCTGTGCTCCACCTCGTGAAGGCGGTCCAGCTGATCCTTCACGCTGTCCGGATGGAAATCCGTGAGCGCCTCTTTCAGCATCTGCGCGGCCCGGCAGGAATCCTCCGCGCACGCCACAAAATTATCAAAATAAAATGAATCCTGTTTTTTTGCCATTTTCTTATCCTCCTGAATTCCATTCAAGACCTGTTCGTCCACGGTTCTAGAATATAGTAATAAATATCTTTGCCACAATGAAACTGATCAGGCCGCACCCCGGAAATGTAAAGATCCAGGTCAGCATCATATCCTTTACCACGCCGAAATTGATGGCTGAGAGGCGTTTCACGGCCCCCACGCCCATGATTGCGCTGGTCTTCGTATGTGTGGTGGACACCGGGATGCCGAATACGCTTGACAGGAGCAGACAGACCGCTCCGGCAAGGTCTGCGGAAAAACCCTGGAACTTCTCAAGTTTCACCATGTCCATGCCAACGGATTTGATGATCTTCTCGCCGCCGACGCTGGTCCCCACGCCCATGACTACGCTGCACAGGAGCATGAGCCATACCGGGATCATCATTCCCTCCACGCTGCTCTGGCCGTTGCAGAAAGCCACGCCAAGAAAGAGTACGCCGATAAACTTCTGACCGTCCTGCGCGCCGTGCATGAAGCTCATGAAAGCCGCGCCGAAGATCTGTGCCGCCGAAAAGAAGCCGTTTGTCCTGCGCCGGTCCACGCCCGCGCAGATCACTGTAATGATCTTACAGATGATCCAGCCCATGAAGAAACCGAGCGCCAGGCTGAGCACCAGCCCGTAAAGTACTTTTACCCACTCGGCAAAATTCACGCCGCCCACACCGTTGTGGATGGCGATCGCCGCGCCCGTGAGGCCTGCGATCAGGCTGTGGCTCTCGCTGGTCGGAATGCCGAATACCGAAGCGGCCACACTGTACACCACGATGGAAAACAAAGCCGCGCACAACGCGATCAGCGCCGCATCTGTCTGGCCGCCGAAATCAACCATGTTGCTGATCGTGGACGCGACCGAGCTGTTGATCTTGGTCATAACCAGCACGCCGAGGAAATTGAACACCGCGCTCATCATGATCGCCGTCCTGACCTTCAGGCACCGGGTGGCGATGCAGGTGGCGATGGCGTTCGGTGCGTCTGTCCAGCCGTTTACAAATATCACGCCCAGCGTCAGCGCCACGGTCACCAGAAGAACCGGATTTGAAAACACCTGCTGGCAGAATCCTGCAAAAGAAACGTCCATATATTTCTCCTTTTTTCTTTCTTTGTAAACTGCGTCCGCTTTTCATCCGGACACGAAATTCCGCGCAAAAAAACCGGCCTGTTTACGCCAGGTCGTTTTACGCAGAATTTACTTAAATATAACATTCATCCGCCGGAGTGTCAACGAAAGCATGTTTTCTTAGCAGAAATATAGCGGGCGGCTGTTCAGTCAGCCGCCCGCCGTTTTACAATACCTGTTTATCTGTGATGCGCTTTCTCCGAATTCTTCCGGTAGATGACCGCCAGCCCTTTCAACAGCAGATTGTCGTCAAGGATCACCTTTTTTCTGCAGTACGGAACGATCTTCTCCGCCAGGCCGCCGGTGGCGATCACCGTAGGGTCTCCTTCCAGTTCATCCGACAGCCGCTCAATGATCCCGTCAATGGCCGCCGCCGCGCTGTAGATCACCCCGCTCTTCATACAGTCCACCGTATTTTTCCCGATGATGTTCTGGGGCGCCTCCAGACTGATGCCGCCCAGCTGGGATGCATGCGCGGTCAGAGAGTCAAGGGATACGCCGATCCCGGGATAGATCATTCCACCGACATAGTTTTTGTTCCTGTCGATCACGCACACCGTATTGGCCGTCCCCAGATCGAAAATGAACAGCGGCGCGGGATACTCCGCCAGAGCCGCCACCGAGTCAACCACCAGGTCGCTGCCGAGCTGCGCCGGATTGTCAATCCGGATATTCAGCCCCGTCTTAATGCCGGCGCCTACGACCAGCGGCTCCTTCTTCAGGATTTTCTCCACCGCCAGCTTTACCGCCGTTGTGATCTGCGGCACCACCGAGGAGATGATCCCGCCCTCCAGATCCGTGCGTTTAATATGATAAATATCAAGTACATTTTTAATGTCAATGGCATACTCCAGCTCTGTCTTCGTGCGGACCGTGGAAAGCCGCTCAACAAATACACAGTCTTTCCCATTGATGCATCCGATCACGATATTTGTATTGCCGATATCAACTGCCAGGATCATAACTAAAAGCCCAGCCTTTCCCTTATATTTTTCTTCATCAGCACTTTCCCGATGCAAAGCGTCAGGATTCCCGCGACAATGGCCTCCGGCACGCCGTTTATTCCGATCACGGACAGGATGAAGGTATAAACCGCCGAAGCCGCCACTTCATTTGCCTGCGCATAGGCCTCTCTGAAGAAGAGAAAGATCATATTCATAACCAGCAGGGTATTCACCAGCGCGCCCGATACGCCCGCCAGCACCAGGCCGATGCCCGATACACCCTTTTTCTTCGTCTCTTCACTGACAAACCGCATGACCAGCTTATAGACATAAAACGGAACGATCCCCACCAGGATGCGCGGGATGAAGCAGATGATCACGCTCCCGATCCCGCCGCTGAATTCGCCCAGGTTGTAAAAGGGCGTGAAAACAAACGATGTAACCGTCGGATTAACCGTATTATTGATAAAACTTGTCAGGCCGAAAAGAAATCCGAGCGCTCCGCCCTTCTTCGGCCCCATCAGCAGTGAAGCGATAATGACCGGGATATGGATGATGGTCGCCCGTGTAAATCCCAGCGGTATATAGCCAAGAAAGGGGGTGAAGGCCATAATGCATATGATCGCGCCGAAGATCGCCACCTGGACCATGCTTATGGTACTGTATCTGCTTCCTGCATGTTTCTGTATTGAATTGTTCATAATTATTGTCCTCCCTGTTATCATTCCCCGTCCGGGGATACAATACATGAGTCTCTGTTTCTCTGTTACTTCGCTTCTCTCAGTTTCATGATCCGGTCAAGGATCTTGCCGGCCGTCTCCTCTTTCGATAATTTCCCGAGTGAGATCTCCTCCGATCCTGTGACCAGGGTCACCACATTCGTGTCGCCGCCGAAGCCGGCGCCCTCCACGCGCAGACTGTTGGCCACAATCATGTCGAGATGCTTCTTTTCAAGTTTCCTCCGGGCATTCTCCAGCAGATCCTCCGTCTCCATGGCGAATCCGCACAGGATCTGTCCCGGCTGCCGGTGTCCGCCCAGATACGCGAGAATGTCCTGCGTGCGCTCCAGTTCCAGCACCAGCTCTCCTTCCGCCTTCTTGACCTTCTGACTGCTCACAGCTTTCGGCCGGTAATCCGCCACCGCAGCGGCTTTGATGATAATATCCTGCTCCGGCGCACGCTGCGTCACCGCCTCGAACATCTCACCCGCCGACTTCACCGGAACGGTCTGTACGAATACCGGTTTCTCAAGCACGGTCTCACCGCTCACGAGCGTCACGTCCGCGCCGCGTCTCGCCGCCATTTTCGCGATGGCATATCCCATCTTTCCGGTGGAGTGGTTCGTGATATAGCGCACCGGGTCGATGGCTTCCTGGGTCGGCCCTGCGGTCACCAGGACCTTCAGCCCGGCCATATCCTTCTCACAGGCGGTCTCCTGCAGGATGTATTCCAGCAGAAGCTCCGGCTCCGGCATCTTGCCCGCGCCCGTATCCCCGCACGCCAGATATCCCACCGCCGGGCTGATGACCTCGTACCCGTAGCGGCGCAGCGTCTCCAGATTGTCCTGGACGATGGGATTCTCGTACATATTGGTGTTCATGGCCGGCGCGATGATCTTCTTACATCTGCAGGCCATCACCGTCGTCGTCAGCATATCGTCCGCGATGCCGTGGGCGATTTTTCCGATCACATCGGCGCTCGCCGGAGCGATCATCACCACGTCCGCCTGTTTTGCCAGCGATACGTGCTCCACACTGAACTCAAAATTCCGGTCAAAGGTGTCCACCAGACACTTATTGCCGGTCAGCGTCTCGAACGTGATCGGGTTGATGAAGTTCACGGCGTTCTGCGTCATCAGCACATGCACATCCGCCTGAAGCTTCTTCAGCGCGCTGGCAAGATACGCCGTCTTGTACGCCGCGATGCTCCCGGACACACCCAGAAGGACGGTCTTCCCTTTCAGCATAAACTGCCCCCTTTCTTCTTTGCCTTATCTTGTCTGATCCGGGTTTATTATAGGGCAGAAAACGGGAAAAAGCAATGAAACCCGTCTGAATTTCCAACAGAATATTGATTTCCCCGGATCTCCATGCTATACTGTTCCACGTTGCAGACCCGCATCAAACCAAGGTCTGCCGGCGATTCCCGCCGTTAAGGGAAGACAGGAAAGCCTTTCACTGGAAGCCTTTCCTGCCCGCTCAGGCGCGTGTGTTCGAGACCTTCCACACGTTAAAAAAATACTAAAGGAGAACAGAATCATGAAAAAAGATCAACAGTCACGCGTGCGTTTCATCGCACAGGCGGCCATGATCGCCGCCATCTACGTTGTGCTGACCCTGCTCGGCGCATCATTCAGCTACGGAGAAGTTCAGGTCCGGATATCCGAGGCGCTGACGATCCTTCCGGTATTTACCCCCGCAGCAATCCCAGGCGTATTTTTAGGATGCCTGCTCAGCAACATCCTCGGCGGATGTGTCCTTCCGGATATTATCTTCGGAAGCCTGGCGACCCTGATCGGCGCGGTCTTTACCTGGATGCTCCGGAACCAGAGCCGTTTCCTGGCCCCGCTTCCGCCCATCATCGCCAACACTATCATCGTACCTTTCGTACTGAAATACGCCTATATGACGCCGCTCCCGATCCCGTTTATGATGCTGACCGTAGGCATCGGCGAGGTTATCTCCTGCGGAGTCCTGGGACTGATCCTGCACGCTGCGCTTGGCAGATACAGGGGCGTCCTTTTTGCAGAACGATCCTGAACATAGAAAAACGGCAACCAAAAGGTTGCCGCTTTTTTATTCTGGATCATTCAACTTCCTCCGGCTCCATGCTCCGCATATGGCTTTCGCTCACCGCAATATCCTATTTCTTACGATATTCTGCGTAGTATTCCTGATACTCCCGGCCGTCTCCTGCATAGACCCCGGAATCATGGATATGAAGGTCGTCCCCTTTCTCCCCGGATTTCAGCAGTGCGACCACCACGCCTGCACAGTGGGCCGCGATCCTCGAGAAGCTGTTCAGCAGGTCATTAAATACCGCACCCTGCTCCAGTCCGCAGGTCCCGTTGCTGAGGCGGATCACATGGCTGTGCTTCAGATTGTCGCACAGATCCGTGATCACGACGCCCAGCGGCGCCACTTTTTTCGCTTCCTCTGTATCCTCATCCAGGAACACCCGGCAGGTCACATTGATGATCTCGCGCACCGCTTCCATCACCACATTCAGCTCGTCCCACGCCGCGCCGGAGAACCCGGTGTGCTGTTCATGCATCTCGCTGGACATGTGCGCGATGCCCGCCGCATGGTCGCCGATGCGCTCGAAGTCGCTGATCGTACTCAGATACAGGGAGACATGACGGGTCTGAGACGACGTCATCTCCTTCTTCGTCAGCTTCATGAGATACATGCCAAGCTTCGTCTCATATTTATCGATCAGGTCTTCTTTTCTCTGTACCTTTTCGTATTTATCCTGCTGGAAATCATTGAGCAGGTTCAGCGCCCGGTTGACGTTTTTCCGGACCTTCTTTGCCATCCCCGCCATGACGCGGTGACACTGGCCGATCGCCACGGCCGGATATGTAACAAGACGCTCATCCAGGAGATCGAAGTCGGACTCGTCCTCCATCTCCTCTTTTGTATCCTTCACCAGCCTGCACACAAGGGCTTCCAGTTTCGGGATGAACGGGAACAGGACGCACACTGTCGCCACGCGGAAGATCGTATTGATCAGCGCCACCGATACCGGCGTCATAATCATATCCATAAATGTAAAATGCACTACCGCGTTGACCGCATAGAACGCGATCCCCCAGAAGACCATTCCAAACAGGTCGTTCATCAGATAGACGAGCGCAGTCCGCTTGCCGTTTTTATTGGCGCTGATCCCGGAGATCAGAACCGGACAGGCCGCGCCGACGCCGATGCCCAGCACGATCGGGAATGCGCTTGCAAAGGTCAGGATGCCCGTCACGGACAGCGCCTGCAGCACGCCGACCGCCGCCGAAGCGCTCTGGATCACCGCCGTGAACAAAATGCCCACGAGGATGCCCATGAGCGGGTTCGAGAACATGGTCAGCATGTTCGTAAACGTTTCGTTGCTCCGGAGCGGTTCAACCGCCCCGCTCATGGTCTGCATCCCGAACATCAGGATCGCAAACCCGAGCATAATATTTCCCACATTTTTATAGACCGACCGCTTGCAGAACATCCGCAGGATGATTCCGCCCACCGCCACGATCGCCGTGATCGTTGCCGTTGACAGGATCTTTGCGATGCCGCTTGACCCGTCGATATAGGACAGACAGAGGATCCATCCCGTGATACTCGTTCCGATATTGGCGCCCATGATGATGCCGATCGCCTGTCTGAGCTTCATCATCATGGAATTCACGAATCCGATGACCATTACCGTCGTCGCGGATGAGGACTGGATCACGCAGGTCACGCCCGCGCCCAGCGCCACGCCTTTGAGCGGCGTGTTCGTCATCTTATACAGAAACGCCTCCAGTTTGTTCCCCGCCACCAGTTTCAGCGCGTCTCCCATGAGCATCATTCCGTACAGAAACATGGCCACACCGCTCAAAAGAGCCACGACCATTGAAAATACTTCCATAATTCCTCTCTTCCTTATCTGATGTATCCGATAAATACATTGCCTGCCGCTTCGGTCATCTCCTGCATCTTTTTCTGACTCACGGTATGCGTCCCGCCGTCGTCAGGATCAATATAAGTGATATCCGTCATCGTATATCCGGTCAGCAGCACCGCATGATCCGCTCCGGTCATTGTGATCATCGGGCATCCCCGGTTGATCACATACAGCATCTGGTCCAGCGTACAGCCGGTCAGATCAATCTGGCGGGCGTCATACTGCTCCATATACCGCTCACATGCCTCCAGCGAAGTTTCCCCGCTGTCTTTACGGAATGCTTCCGCCTCCGAAGAATACGCGAGATCGCGGTTTCCGCTTTCCCACACATAAGCCTGTTCCGATGAGATCACCACGGCTGATATCTCACTGGCCCTCTGCACAGCATAGCCTGCCCGGTCATAGATATCAAGCAGTTCCCCCATGCCGTATACATAGAACTCTTCCTTCTCACTGCCGCCGCTGATCGTAACCGTGAGCGGTTCGCCCGATACAATCTGCCCCGGTTTCACAAATACCGGCGTCGGCGCCGGCAGTCCTTCGGCAAACTTCAGCATGGACTGTGTCTCACCGTCCTCTGTATAATACGTCTCCATTGAAACGGTACTGTCGTCCCGCTCCAGATTGTTTGTTATATATTCCTGCGCCACCGCCCGATACTGCCCGTCTTTCCCGGACACACGGTTCAATGTGATCTGATTGTCCCGGATCAGAATATCTGTCGTGTAGATGTCCTGGTCCGTAAAACTGTATTGTGCTTCTGTATCGCCGGCCTCATTCCGGATCTCAATCTCATACATCGGGCTCACTTCTTCCCCTGTGGATGTGGTCCCCGCGTCTTCCGGTTTAAAACGTCCGAAAACGAAGTCCCCGTGGATAAATCCCAGCGGCCGGACCGACTCCCCGTTCCCGGCAGCCACCGTCCTCTGACTGTTGTTCTGCAGATTCATAACAATAATCTGCGGGTTCCCTGATTCGTCCTGTGTCTGGTACGCCATCTGATGGCCGTCATCCGACACCGCATACTGCTCTTCTGAAAGGCCCTCCGCCAGGACGGTCTGCTCCTCCCTGTCCAGATCGATCCGGTAAAGCGTACCGTCGGCCAGCACATAGAGCAGGGATTCGGCGTGATTGTAATATACCATCCTGCCCAGTTCATCCGCGGCGATGGCATAGGACTTGGTACTCGGTATAAACGCCTCTTCCTCGATCACATTGCTGTCCACACTGAAATAATAAATTCCGACCCCGACTTCGCCCTCGTGGAATCCCCGGTTCATGTATCCGTATACCATGAATGCGAGATTGCCGTCGTCGTCCATACTGATGATCCGCACGGCATGCTGGTCATTTCTGCTGCGCATATCCCGGCCTTCCTGATCGGCAAAGCTGAACACCTGGGTAATCTCCCCCGTTCTGCCGTTATACAGCCACAGATTCCGTTCCTGCACGAATGCGGCGATGTCCTCATCTTCATTGGTTATATACGGTATGTCCGCCGAGGCAATGCCGAACAGGATCCCGTTCTCGCTGAATTCCGCTGTATTTCCGCGGAAAACCTTTTCCATATCCCGGTTATAATCCAGCAGATAGATCTTCCCCTTCAGCGACCGGACACGGAAAAACTCCCGGATATTATAGAGGGCCGCTTCCCCGTCTTCCCCGCGGCATGACACCTGGTAATTCGCAAGGATCGATGTATATACCGTATTGCTCTCTTTAATGCTCCACTCCACATCGCCGACCACTTCCGGCTCAAGATCCCCCCACTGGACATGATTGATGTTCGAATGGATATTCACCGTCTGAAAAGTCGTATTGTCGCTTTCATCACCGGGCTCCAGATGACTGTCCGTTTCTTCGGTGTTCTGTTTTGTCAGGGCGTCCGTATGGAACTTCTCGGCGTACGAAAGGCATTCCAGCGTTGTAATGTCCTCCGGCAGTGCGATCCGCGTATAATAACCTGCCGTCTCTTCCCCCAGATCCAGTATGATCTTCAGCACCGCCTCCCGGTTCTCTTCCGACAGGATTCTGCCGATCCCAAGCACCGTCTGCCCGTCTTCTCCCGGCACATTCGCTTCGCCTTTTGCATACTGCTCTGATCCGTCCAGCGAATATACTTCATAGGCAACCGAATCAACCGGCGTTCCGTCTGCATGGATGTTGATCTTCAGACTTCCGTCCGTCCCCAGCGGAATGATCGTATCGCGCATGGCGGTAATGTCCATATCCCTTGTATACCCGGGCAGATGGTTCACCTCCGTGTCCCCCACATAAAATGAAACGCGGGGCAGTGAAGGCGCACCCATGTCCACGATCTTGTCATCCGTTCCCCTGTTGATAAGCAGACTGCTGACCAGAAGCGCCGCAATAAACACGGCCGCCAGCACACCGGCTTTGATGATCCGTTTCCTCATTATAATTTATTCTCCCTCTATATCTGAAAGCAGGCGTCCCAGTGTAGGCGATGCCTGCAGAAACTGTTCACATTTCACAATATCATCCGCCGCCCTGCGCA
This sequence comes from Candidatus Mediterraneibacter quadrami, assembly GCA_019120575.1. Lineage (GTDB taxonomy): Bacteria > Bacillota > Clostridia > Lachnospirales > Lachnospiraceae > Mediterraneibacter > Mediterraneibacter quadrami. Next base: position 56,008 of record DWUU01000048.1, on the reverse strand, counting down.
CCGCTGCGCTTTCTGCGGCAGTATTCTTGATTTTATCCCCGTTTCTCCTCACCGCGCGGAGCAGGATATTTTTCGGGGTGTGCTCCATATCAATGAACTCCAGCACCTGGGTCTCATACCCGGCGCGCTCCAGATATTTCGCGCGCAGACCGTCCGTCACGAGGGCGGCGAACCGCTCCCGCAGAAGCCCGTAGTCCATTACCGGGGCCAGAAGCCCGTCCCCGCTCCCGCCGCCGGCGGAAAACTGCGCATTCAGTTCATGCTGGCAGCACGGCACCGAAAGGCTCACTTTCGCATTCCAGCCGACCGCCTTGGCCAGCGCGTAGTCCGTGGCCGTATCGCAGGCATGGAGCGTGACGACCATATCCACCTGATCCACGCCGTCATAATCCGCGATGTCGCCGGTAAGGAATGTAAGCTTGTCATAACCGTACTGCTCTGCCAGCCGGCTGCAGTGCCGGATCACATCCTCCTTCAGATCCAGCCCGACAATGCGGATATCATAACCGCTGAGTTCATGCAGATAATAATACATGGCAAATGTAAGATACGACTTTCCGCACCCGAAGTCAAGGATCGTAAGTTCCCTGTCCCGGTCAAGCTGCGGCAGGATATCCTCGATAAACTCAAGGAACCGGTTGATCTGCCGGAACTTGTCCGTCCGCGACCGGACGATCTTCCCGTCCTCCGTCATCACCCCGAGATCCCGGAGAAAGGGCACGTACTTTCCTTCTTCGAGAATGTATCTCTTCTGCCGGTTGTGGGACAGGTCCGCCGCCTGCGCCTTCTCTCTGCGCTGCTTTCGCTTGATCGTGGCCTTCCCTTTTTTGCTGATCAGCACCGTATACTCCGCGTCCGCCGTCTCGATCAGCATCTGCCGGAACTCCCCGGCGCAGCCGGACAGCTCCCGCACGGCCGCATCACGGTCCAGATTTTTGTGGAACGCCTGCTTCGCCGTAAAAGACTCAAACTGAAAGACCAGCTGCCCTTTCAGCTCCAGCGGGCGGATCTTCACTTTGACGATCCCGCCTTTCTCCCGCGGGTTGCTGATGACCGCACGGATGAAATCTTTATTTAAAACTGTATTAAACAATGTCAGAAGTTCTTTCATTATATATGCTGCTTTTCCTCCACAAGAAAACCCTTTTCTTTAAGCATTGAAGCGATCATGTCCAGCGTTTGCTCACTGTCCGCCTCTATCGTGTGATAGTGGTAATCCGACGTGATATTTTTCAGCGGACTGGACTTGCCATTCCGTATATCAGCCAGAAATTCTGCCGCTTTTCTGCGGGAAGATATATCAAGATCTGCCGTAAGCCTTCCGTATACCCGGTGATTAACCATAACATCCCGTACTCTGCCGCCCAGATCAACAATAGCATTCAGTTCTTCTTCCAGCTGGTCATCCGTGTGCCTGACCTTGAAGACGCGCCGTACCGCTTTCGGCTCATTGATAATATATCCTCTGTTTGTAGACAGGATATTATGCCCGGCGGCACGGATCAGTGCAATATCCTGCACGATGACCTGCCGGCTCACATCAAACGCCGCAGCCAGCGCCCTGCCGGACACAGGAGTCTCACTGTTTCTGATCCGCTCTACGATCTCGTTTCTTCTGTCCTCACCTGTCATCCGATCGCCTCCTCTACTATATAGAATGCAGATGTTTCATGGAAATGTCAAGTATTGGCGCAGAATGTGTAAGCGCGCCGCTGGAAATATAATCCACCCCCAGTTCTGTCAGTCTGGCGATATTCTCCCTGGTCACATTTCCTGAGCATTCTATCTGCGCCCGTCCGCCGATGATGCGGACCGCTTCTTTCATCTCTTCACCTGACATATTGTCAAGCATAATGATATCCGCCCCCGCTTCCACGGCTTCGCGGACCATATCCAGATTCTCGACCTCTACTTCAATCCTGCGTACAAACGGCGCATATTCCCTGGCCATTTTAACAGCCTGCGCCACACCTCCGGCCGCGCCGATATGATTATCCTTCAGCAGCACCCCGTCCGACAGATTATACCGGTGGTTGTATCCGCCGCCCACACGGACCGCATACTTTTCAAAGATCCGCATATTCGGCGTAGTCTTCCGCGTATCCAGAAGCTTTGTTTTTGTTCCTTTGAGAAGCTCCGCCACAGAACGCGTATACGTAGCGATCCCGCTCATACGCTGGAGATAATTAAGCGCCGTCCGTTCTCCTGACAGAAGCACACGGATATCGCCCCTGACTCTGCCCATCAGCTGTCCCGATTTTACAGTGTCTCCGTCTTTGCAGTAAAATTCCGTCTCTGTTTTTCCGTCCAGCAGTTCAAAAACTCTTCGGAATACCTCCAGTCCTGCGATCACGCCGTCCTGTTTGCAGATCAGGTCCACCTCTCCGGGAACCGCTTCCCGCATTACCGCATTCGTACTTACATCCTCGCTCGATATATCCTCTTTTAACGCCTCCAGGATCAGATGATCTGCCTGGAGCGTCATCGTAATATTATTCATGTTTTTTCTCCTTCTGCTCCGCTGCGATCGTTACTGCAGCCCTTTTTGCAAACACCATACTTTCCAGCAGCGAGTTGCTCGCCAGCCTGTTGGCCCCATGGACTCCGTTGCAGCTGGTCTCCCCCACCGCAAAGAGTCTCTCCATGGATGTCCGGCTGTCACGGTCAACCCAGATCCCGCCCATAAAATAATGCTGGGCCGGTACAACCGGTATCCAGTCTTTCGTCACATCATAGCCTTCTTCAAGACAGTGTTCATATATATTGGGAAAATGTTTAAGAATTGTCTCACGGTCAATTCCCGTCATTGACAGCCATACATGATCTGTCCCGTCTTTTTCCATCTGCTTCCGGATCGCCTCAGTAACAACATCTCTGGGCTGAAGTTCATCTGTAAACCGTTTTCCGTTTTTATCCAGCAGCACAGCGCCTTCGCCTCTGACCGATTCAGAAATCAGGAATCGGCGCCCCGGCTTATCTGAATACAGCGTAGTAGGATGGATCTGCACATAATCAAGGTTTTCAAGCCTGATCCCATGTTTTTTTGCAATCCTGACTGCATCCCCGGTCAGATGAGGATAATTTGTGGAATGCTCATAGAGGCCGCCGATCCCGCCGCTAGCCAGAATGGTGTACGGCGCCCGGATCAGGAATCTGTCCCCGTCCATGTTCTCCGCCACAATACCGGCGCACTGTCCGTCTTCTACAATAATATCCGTCATTGAAGTATACTCCATAACGGTTGCGTTTTCAAGCAGCCGCACCTGTTCCAGCAGCTTTCCCGTTATTTCTTTTCCCGTCACATCCTCGTGGAACAGGATCCTGGGCCGGGAGTGCGCCCCTTCCCTTGTAAATGCATAATCATCAAGGAAATTATCTGTCTGCTCCTTTTCCGTCCCATTTCTGCGCGCAAACTGTACGCCGTACCCGATCAGTTCCCTGATGATCTCTCTGGAACTGCGGATCATGATCTCTACGGATTCTTTTCGGTTCTCATAATGTCCGGCACGCATCGTATCTTCAAAATAGCTTTCATAATCTGCTTCATCCCGGAGCACACAGATCCCGCCCTGAGCCAGAAAGGAATCGCTGCTCTCCGCGTCCTTTTTCGTAATAATGATGATCTTTTTATCCCTTGGAAGGCTGAGCGCCGCAAAAAGCCCTGCTGCTCCCGTACCTACAATTACCACATCTGCTTTTCTGTCCATTTTTCTCTCCTCTTTCCTCATATCAGGCTCTGCGCTGCAAGTCTCAGCATTTCTTCCAGCGGTTTTCTCGATTCTTCACAGATTTTCCCGTCCATGACCACTTCATTTTCTCCCGTCTTCAGTACATGGAGGATCTTTTCCGGTGTGATCAGTTTCATATCCTCACAAACCGGCTCCGTCCCGGTAAAGTAAAACTCTTTCCCGGGATACCGTTTCTGAAGTTCGGCAAGCACACCGTTCTCCGTACAGATAATAAACTCCCGGGCGCTGCTTTGCCCTGCATACCGGATAATGCCCGATGTGCTGCCCACATAGTCCGACATCTCCAGTACGTCCTTCGTGCATTCCGGGTGTGCCAGCACCTCTGCCCGTGGATGCAGGGCTTTTGCCTGACGGATCTCTTCTGTTTTCATCTGCTGATGCACCGGACAGTATCCGTCATTAAAAATAAAATGCTTCTCCGGAATCTGTTCTGCCACAAAATGCGCCAGATTCCTGTCGGGAATAAAAAATATATTTTTATTCGGAAGAGATCTGACGATCTGAACCGCATTTGCCGATGTAACGCATACATCCGAACACCGCTTCAGTTCTGCCGTAGAATTGATATAACAGACAACCGCCACATCTTCATACGCCTCTCTCACCCGCCTGATCTTCTCGGTATCGGCCATATGCGCCATGGCGCAGTCCGAATGCGCATCTGGCATAAGCACCGTCTTGTCCGGGCTGAGTGCTTTCGCACTTTCCCCCATAAATGAAACGCCGCAGAATACGATCGTCCGTTCCTTCAATCCTGCCGCCATTCTGCTTAGGTAGAACGAATCGCCGATGTAATCTGCGAGCTCCTGAACTTCCGGTCTGACATAATAATGTGCCAGTATTACCGCGTCCTTTTCTTTTTTTAACCGTTCAATTTCTTCTCTGACTATCATATGTACACTCCTTTATTTTACTGCTGCTGTGAATACCTTCAGTTTATCCCGGTTCACACCATAGTGCAGATTATAGCACCTGGTTTTACATGTGACAAGACACATGAATTTACAAATATTTTACACAAAACAGTTCTTCTTTCGTCATTCCATACAGAAAAACGGGAGACATCCTGTCGAATGTCTCCCGAATATGTTTCAGACAGCCGAACAGCTGTCATCATTTCACACATATAGCTCTCGTCCGCTCCCCGTCGTCCGTAAGCTCCACGCCCGGAAAGCTCTGGATATACTGTTTAAACTGGGAATACCCGTAATCTCTTACTTTAAAGTCCCCGAACTGCAGGCGGATCCGGTTGCCCAGGGAACTGAGGGATATCCCGTATTTCCCGCCGCTTCTGATCTGCCCCATGATAAACTCTTCCAGCATCTCCTTGCGGCTCCGGTCCTCATAAAGGGACACCGTCACCTGGGTGCCGGTCTGGTCCAGTTTCAGCTTCGGCAGCGTCTCCAGGAACTTGGACAGCAGGCTGTATCCGTAGCGGCGCACGTCAAAGTCCGGATAAAGTTTGACCAGACGGCTTCCCACCTCGCCCAGCCCGGTCTCCCGATCGTCATTCTGGTTCTCCGTGATGATCCGGACAACCGCCTCCTCGATCTGTTCCTTGGATACGGCGCTCTGCTTCTTATCTTTTCCCCGGCTTCCGTGCGGAGCATTCTTCTCCTCGTGCTCCTCTTTCTCCATGGTGCTGTCTTCCAGCAGCAGTTCCAGCTCAGTGAAGATATCGCATGCCTTTCTGAAAGGCGACGGCGTCTTATTCTCACCCATGCCGATCACTGTCTTGCCGCTCTCCCTCAGCCGGCTGGCAAGCCGCGTAAAGTCGCTGTCGCTGGACACCAGGCAGAACCCTTCCAGTTCGCTCGTGTAGAGCATGTCCATGGCGTCGATGATCATGGCCGAATCCGTAGCGTTCTTGCCGTGGGTATAGCTGAACTGCTGGATCGGCGTGATGGAATTCTGGAGCAGCTCCTCCTTCCAGCTGGCGCTGTTGGGGCGCGTCCAGTCACCGTATATCCTCTTATAAGTCACATTTCCGTATTTTGAAAGCTCATCCAGGATCGGCTGGATGTATTTCGCGGATACATTGTCCGCATCGATCAGGAGTGCGAAGCGGTCTTCCATTGTCTGTATTCCTCCCCCTGCATATTTTTCCAGTAAAATGTCCCGTCCTCAAAGATCATGTAGCTGTGGGCCGATCCCTCCTTCGGGATGGAGACCGAGCCCGGATTCAGGTAACGGTATGTATGTCCGTCCATGTCCATGATCTCCTCGCACGCCGGGATATGCGTATGTCCGTTCAGCAGGATATCGCCGTCTTTGAGCGGCGGAAGGCTGGCCGGATGATGCACATGCCCGTGAGTGGCAAAGACGGAAAACGTCCCGCCCGCCCCGTCCGGCAGTTCCAGGAAACAGTAATCCGCCAGGATCGGGAAATCAAGCACCATCTGATCCACCTCTGTATCACAGTTTCCCCGGACACAGAGCAGATTATCCTTCACCGGATTCAGCATGGCGATCACTTCCTTCGGCGCATAGCCTTCCGGCAGGTCGTTCCTCGGTCCATGGTAGAGGATATCCCCCAGCAGGAGCAGACGGTCCGCCCCTTCTCTCTCATATAAATCCAGCATCTGCCGGCAGTACAGGGCCGACCCGTGTATATCTGACGCGATCATCAGTTTCATCTGTTATAAATCCTGCCTTTCCCGGATCTTCTGATCCATTTCTGCCTTTTTATCTTAACACATGGATTTTTTCTTGTAAATCACCCCTTGACAACGGTGCTATACTGTAGGTGTAACAAAGAAATACACTTAACAACACCCACCTGCAAAAAGAGTTGAAGGCTGCTAAGCGTGATTCATTCAGTGATTGGAGGAAAAGATAAATGAATACTTTAAAAGCTGAAAAAAGAGACATGTCAATCAAAGCCAAAAAACTTAGACGCGAAGGATTTGTTACAGGCTGCATCTTCGGTCGTGAGATGAAGGAAACCATTCCCCTTAAGATGTTAAAGGGCGATGTGGAGAAGCTCCTTAAGACCGAGGGAAAAGGCGGCAGAGTTGCCCTTACTGTTGACGGACAGACCTATGACGCGCTGATCAAAGAGGTTGATTTCAATCCCCTCAAAGGCGGAGTCGACGAAATGGACTTCCAGGCGCTCGTAAGCACAGAGAAAGTACACTCATCCGCAGAGATCCATCTGATCAATGCAGACAAGCTGGTTGCCGGCGTTCCGCAGCAGATGCTGCACGAAGTTGACTTCAAGGCCCTTCCGTCCGCTCTGGTCGAGAAGATCGAGCTGGACATCGGGGACCTGAAAGTCGGGGATACGATCCGCGTGGCAGATCTTGATATCGCAAAAGATAAAGACGTCGATCTGACAACTGATCCGGAAGCAACCGTTGTAACCGTTACAGAAGTACGCGGCGCTGCGGCAGAGACAGAGGATGAGGACGCAGCTGAAGCTGAATAGAACAACATGATAAAAAGCGGAAGAGAACGCCTGGCAACATGGCATCCTCTTCCGCTTTTCTTTTATTTATCCGTAGTTTAAAGTCCGCTCCACTTCTTGTCCTGCGCCACCCTAAGCCGGTTCATGGCCCGGGCCAGCGACGCCTGGGTGTGGTAGTACTCCTGGATGCTCTGCTTCTGACGCATCTGCTCCTCAGCGCGCTCCTGCTGCTCCTTCGCGCGGCGCACGTCGATGTCCTCCGGCCGTTCCGCCGTATCCACCAGAAGCGTCACACGGTTGTTGACGATCTCTGCGAATCCGGAGCCCACCGCCAGGTCCTTCCACTCATCCTCGCCTGCCAGCTGGACCTTCGCCGTGCCCACGACAATGGCGATGACCATGTTCTCGTGGTTGGCAAGGATCCCCTTCTCGCCGTCCGGCGCCGGGATGATGAGCTTCCTGCAGCGTCCCTCGTAAAATACTTTATCACTTGCTATGATCTTCAGACCAAATGTATCCATAACGCATACACTCCTGTTCTATCCGGCGGTCCTATGCTTCCGCCGCTTCAGCGTTTTCCGCCTTCGCCTTTGCGATCACGTCGTCGATGGTTCCCACGTTGAAGAACGCAGATTCCGGATACGCGTCCATCTCGCCGTCGATGATCATCTTAAAGCCGCGGATCGTCTCCTTCAGCGGTACGTATTTGCCCGGGATCCCCGTAAATGTCTCTGCCACGAAGAAGGGCTGGGAGAGGAATCTCTGGATCTTTCTCGCACGCATGACGGTCGCCTTGTCCTCATCAGAAAGCTCTTCCATACCGAGGATGGCGATGATGTCCTGCAGTTCTTTATATTTCTGAAGGATCGCCACAACTTTGTTCGCCACTTCATAATGCTCTTCGCCTACGATCTCCGCCTCCAGGATACGGGAGCTGGACTCCAGCGGATCCACCGCCGGGTAGATTCCCTGCTCCACGATCTTACGGGACAGTACGGTGGTCGCATCCAGGTGGGCGAACGTGGTCGCCGGCGCCGGGTCTGTCAGATCATCGGCCGGCACATAGACCGCCTGCACGGATGTTACGGACCCGTTCTTCGTGGAAGCGATACGCTCCTGCAGCTCGCCCATCTCTGTGGCAAGTGTAGGCTGGTATCCCACGGCTGACGGCATACGGCCGAGCAGGGCGGACACCTCGGATCCTGCCTGTGTGAAACGGAAAATGTTGTCGATGAAGAGCAGCACGTTCCGGTGCTCCTCATCACGGAAATACTCCGCCATCGTAAGTCCGGTCTCCGCCACACGCATACGCGCTCCGGGCGGCTCATTCATCTGTCCGAACACCAGGGCTGTCTTCTCCAGCACCCCGGATTCCTTCATCTCGGTCCAGAGGTCATTTCCCTCACGGGAACGCTCCCCGACGCCGGTGAAGATGGAGTATCCGCCGTGCTCGGTGGCAATGTTGCGGATCAGCTCCTGGATCAGCACGGTCTTGCCCACGCCGGCTCCGCCGAAGAGACCGATCTTACCGCCCTTTGCGTAGGGCGCCAGAAGGTCAATGACCTTAATTCCTGTCTCCAGGATCTCCACCACCGGGCTCTGATCTTCAAATGTCGGCGGGTCGCGGTGGATCACCCACTCCTCGGAGTCCGTGATCTGATCGCCGTCGTCGATGGTCTCGCCCAGCACGTTGAAAAGACGTCCCAGCGTCTTCTCGCCTACCGGCACTTTGATGCCCGCGCCCGTAGCCGTGACTTCCATATCTTTATGAAGCCCCTCGCTGGCCGCCAGCATCAGGCAGCGCACCTCATTGTTCCCGAGGTGGGAGGCAACTTCCATAATGCATTTCTTCCCGTTATTCTCGACCTCAAGTGCATCTTTGATAAAGGGAAGCTCGCCGTCTTCAAATATTACGTCAACGACAGGTCCCATGACCTGCGTGATTCTTCCTTTATTCATATTCATTCTCACTTTCTTCTCAGCAATTCCGAAATCCCTGTTCCCGTCTTACTTCTGCTGCGCCCTTGCGCCGGCGCACACCTCGGTGATCTCCTGGGTAATGGCCGCCTGCCGGGCCCGGTTGTAGATGATGGACAGGTCATGGATCAGGCTCTGTGCACTGTCTGTGGCGGACTTCATCGCCATCATGCGGGCATTGTGCTCGCTGGCGTAAGCCTCTACCAGACAGCCGTAGATCATACCGGTCACATAGTTCGGCACGATGCTGTCCATCACCGCCTGCGCCGACGGATACAGCTCAATGGTCTCACGGTGCACATTGAGCGGCATGATTATCTCGTTGAACGAACTCCGCTCCAGCGGGAGCAGCTTGATCATCTCCGCCTCGGACTGGACGGAATTCTCCATCCGGGTGTACACGATGTAGATCTCATCCAGTTCGCCTTTTGTGAACTGGTCCAGCAGTACGCCGGAGATATCCCGGGCGCGGTGCATGGTCGGCTTCTGCACGGTATACTGGAAATTCGTATCGATCTCCACGCCCCGCTTCGCAAAATAATGCCGCCCCAGCTCGCCGACGATAAACAGCTTGTGGATCCCCGGCTTTGCCAGGATCTCTTCCTCAAGCTTTACGATATTGTGATTGTACGCACCGGCCAGACCTTTGTCCGCCGTCACCACGATGGATCCGATCTTCCGCTGATCCTGCGGGATATGCTCCCTTTTTGCGAAATAGCTGTGCCTCAGATTCGGAAGGTGCCGGAGGATACGGGAGATCTCGCCCTGGAGCGCGTAAAAGTACGGCTCGGTATCCGCCAGTTTCTTCTTTGCATGGGTCAGCTTGGAAGAGGAGATCATGTACATGGCGTTGGTGATCTTCATCGTGTCCTTCACGCTGTTGATCCGGCTCTGTATCTCTCTGATATTCGCCATCTTATCACCTGCTCTCCCGGAATGCCTTCGCCGTCTCCACGATCTTTTCGATCAGTTCGTCGGACAGCACTTTCTTCTCCTCGATCTCACGTCCGATCTCCGGATGCGCAGAATCAAAATAAGTCAGCATATCCGCCTGGAACTGTTTTACCTGCTTTTTGTCGATCCCCAGCAGCACCTTGTGGGTCGCCGCGCAGAGCGTGATCACCTTCTCGTGCAGGGAAAGCGGATGGTAGAGCGGCTGTTTCAGGAGCTCCATCAGGCCGCTGCCGTAATCCAGCTGTTCCTTCGTCGCCGCATCCAGATCCGAACTGAACTGGGTAAATACTTCCATCTCGCGGTACTGGGCCAGGTCGATACGGATGCTTCCGGACGCCTTTTTCATGGCCTTCGTCTGCGCCGCACCGCCCACACGGGATACAGAAAGTCCCACGTTCACCGCCGGGCGCATGCCGGAAGCGAACAGGCCGCTCTCCAGGAAGATCTGACCGTCCGTGATGGAGATCACATTGGTCGGAATATATGCGGACACGTCGCCCGCCTGTGTCTCAATGATCGGCAGCGCCGTAATGGATCCGCCGCCCTTCGCATCGCTCAGCCGGCTGGAACGCTCCAGCAGTCTGGAATGCAGATAGAAGACGTCGCCCGGATACGCCTCACGTCCCGGAGAACGTCCCAGCAGAAGGGAAAGGGCGCGGTACGCCACCGCGTGTTTGGAGAGATCATCGTAAACGATCAGCACATCTTTCCCCTGATGCATGAAATGCTCTGCCATGGCCGTACCGGAATACGGCGCGATATACTGAAGCGGCGCGCAGTCGCTGGCCGTGGATGAAACCACAATGGTATAGTCCATGGCTCCGTGCGTCTTCAGTGTATTTACAACCTTCGCAACGGTTGAAGCCTTCTGGCCCACCGCCACATAGATACAGATCACATCCTTGCCCTTCTGGTTCAGGATGGTGTCCAGCGCGATGGATGTCTTGCCGGTCTGCCGGTCGCCGATGATCAGCTCACGCTGGCCCCGGCCGATGGGGAACATGGCATCAATGGAAAGGATGCCCGTCTCCAGCGGAACGCTGACCGACTTCCGGTCCACGATGCCCGGCGCTTCCTGCTCGATCGGGCGGTAGTCATCCGCCTCAATGTCGCCGCGTCCGTCGATGGCCTCGCCCAGCGCATTGACAACTCTTCCGATATAGCTGTCGCCCACCGGCACGCCGGCCCGTTTGCCCGTCCGGGATACTTTCGTACCCTCGCGGATTTCTGTGTCGCTTCCGAAAAGGATGCATCCGATCTCATTCTTGCGGATGTCCTGAACCATTCCCTTCAGTCCGTTTTCGAAAGTAAGGATCTCCCCGTACATGGCGTGATCGATCCCGTAAATCGAAGCGATCCCGTCGCCCACGGAGATGACAGTACCGACTTCACTGTCTTTGCTCATTGTATCAAAATTCTCGATCTCTTCCCGCAGGATCGAGATAATCTCATCTGAGTTGATTGAACTCACCTATGTTCACCTCCAGGTATGTTTATCATCCGCCCAGCGCTTTCGTAAGCCTGTCCAGACGGCCCTTCATGCTCCAGTCATACTCATCATTTCCGACGCGGAGAATGAATCCGCCCAGCAGAGACGCATCATGACGGATCTCGATCAGCGCCCGGTCCGCGCCGTATCTGCCGCACAGGAACGCTTCCATGCCTTTTTGCTGCTCCTCATCCGGGGCGTCCGTGCATGTGAGCACCGCCCGGATCACCCGGCCCTTCTCGTCCAGACACCGGTCATATGCTGCGAATATCTCATCCAGCAGATCCATTCTGCGGTGTCTGCACACCGTTTTCATGAAGTTCTGCATCGTTGCCGGAAATACCCGGCCGATCACATCCGTCTTCTTCTGCTGCGCAACGGTCGGATTCAGGAACAGGTCCGCAAGCTGCGGAACTTCTTTTAAGATCTCCTGTGTCTTCCGGACGTCTGATTCCGGAATGTTCAGCCCGGCCAGAACTTTCCCGTAGGAAACCGCCGGAGATGAACAGCGTATCACTTTATCAGTCCGCATTGCCATTGCCCTCACCTGCTTCTTTCAGGAACTGGTCATACAGAGCGCTGTTCCCTTTCGCATCCGCGTGTCCGCCGATGATCCTGGCCGCCGACGCCGCGGCAAGCCCTGCGATCTGAGACTTCAGCTCCTTCATGGTCTGCTCGCGCTCCGTGCGCACGCTTTCCTTCGCCGCCTCGATCATACTGCCGGCTTTCTCTCCCGCCTCATTGACGATGCGGTCGTACTCGGCGCGGGCGCTCTTTCTGGCGTCCTCCACGAGCTGCACGGATTCCTGCTTCGCCCCGCTCAAAGCCGTCTCATATTCCTGTTTCAGTCTGTTTGCATCATCCTGCGCCGCCTGCGCATTCTTAAAGCCGTCCTCGATCATCTGCCGCCTCCGGTCCATGATATTCGTCACCGGGCCGATAAGGAAATGCTTCAGCAGAAGATAGAGTACGATGATATTGATTATGGTCCAGACAAGGTTCAGATCTATTGAAATCACCTTTCAAGCCCGCCTTTCATGTAATCTTCTTCCATTATGTACAAGTTTAATTATTTACAGAAGGATGATGATCAGAAGGCCGATAATGAAGCCGTAGATCGCTGTCGCCTCCGCAAGGGCGCATCCGAGGATCAGGTTCTTGCTGATCTTGCCTTCCGCCTCAGGCTGTCTTGCAATAGCTTCTGCTGCCTTTCCTGTTGCGATACCGATGCCCACGCCTGCACCGATGCCTGTAAGTACTGCGATAGCTGCTCCGATTGCGATAATTGTTTCCATGATTTTGATCTCCTTTTTTCTTTAATATTAATATTGTTCTGTTATTCCATCTCCTCGGTCATAAAGAGCGCCGTCAGGAATACGAATACATATGCCTGCAGCAGGCCGTCGAAGATGTCAAAATAAAAACTTACCGGGATGGGCACGATCAGCGGCACAAAGAACTTCAGAAGTTCCAGCACCACGAACCCGGCCAGCATGTTTCCGAAGAGTCGCATACAGAGCGACAGCGGCCGGATCACGATCTCCAGTACTGTGATCGGCGCTACAACCGGAACCGGCTCGGCGAAATGCTTTACCCAGTGTTTTACCCCGTTCTTGCGGATGCCCGAGAATTCGATCAGGCACATGCTCATGATCGCCAGGGCTGCCGTAACATTCAGATCTTTGGTCGGCGGTTTGAACCCGAACAGCGGCGCCAGTGTGTTGGCTGCTGCCAGATAGATCAGCACCGTGATCAGATACGGACCGTACCGCTTCGCCTCTTTCCCGATAATCCCCTCGAAGAAATCCTGCGCCCAGCTGATCCCTGACTCCAGCATAAGCTGTACTTTACCGGGATTCTCTACGCTTAAGTTCCTTGTCAGGAGAAGGGAGACGATAACGAGCACTGCCATGATGATCCAGGTAACGACCACGGACTCGGAAATACCGCCCACCACCGGAAGGCTGAACACTGTCTCACAGCTCAGTTCTTCCATCAGTGTTTCTGTCAGATTTTCCGTATTGCTCTCCTCCTTTGTTGATAGATTCTTTTTATGGTCCGCCGGCCTGTCCGCGATGAAAATTCAGGCATAAAAAAAGGAGTTGTTCTCCTTTGAACCCCTGGATTTCTTTCCCGTTTTCAGCTGGCTTTCCCTCCTCTCCGGAATAAATTCCAAAAAAGATGTCTAAATAGTACGCCCCCTCTTTTCATTTGTCAATATTTTCACAGAGCAGGCTCTGTCTGTCGCCCGGCGCGGTTTTTTATTTCATTTTGTCCTCTTTCTTTACTTATTTGTATGGATCTTTTATTCACAATTCATTGCATTTTTCACAGTCTTTCTGAGCCCGTATTTAATTCATTTGAAAATTGCACAAATCTATCCCGCATCTTCCGCTTTAATTTTGTCTGATATGTATACTTTTTTCTGCTCTATCTTACACATTCCTTGTTAGTGTTCACTATCAGATGCTGTTTTCGTATAAATATCCGTGCGATTGCGCTATAATGTAAGCAGGATCGAAACAGACGGCTGCACGGGAAGGGAGATGACGCATATGAAGCACCGGAAAACCGACGTTTTCTTCTTTATCTGCGGGCTCTTCATGCTCTCCGGCGAGATCTGGAAGCAGCTCACCCTCACTTTCATCCTGGGCGGCGGGCAGTACAACTGGTGGTACTTCCCGTTCCAGCTGTGCAGCATCCCCATGTATATCCTGCTTATATATCCCTGGCTTCACCGGACAGCGCTGAAACAGACTCTGCTCGCCTTTCTCATGTGCTACGGACTTCTGGGCGGCATCGCCGTGTTCGCCGACACCACCGGCCTTCACTATCCGCTGCCCGCACTGACCGCTTTCTCTTACGGCTGGCACATTTTACTGATCGTGCTGGGCATATCCGCGGGGACCGTCTGTCTCCGTCTTCTGAATGAACATCAGAAAAAGGCGCCGCTGCGCCATTTTCTGTATTCCACCTGGCTTTATCTTGCCTGCTGCCTGACCGCCGGGATCCTCAATCTGTCTCTGGACCGGTACGGCACGATCAATCTCTTCTATATTAATCCGGACTACCGGATGCAGCAGATTGTTTTCCGGGATCTTGTGCCCCTGCTCGGCAACAGCGCCGTCATCCTGTTATATATCGCCTGCACCATCCTCGGCGCATTTCTCCTCTTTCTCCTCTGGAAGAGGATCTTCCTTCTCCGGTTTCTTAATTTTTTCTGTAATTTTCTTTACATTTTCAGTAAGGCTCTTGCAACTTCCTCCCCCGCCAAGTATAGTAAGAGCCGCAGACAACCTAATTATTCTGATTTTATATACAAAAGAGGCCTTATGAACCAGAGAAATCAAAAAAATCAAAAAGTACACAGAACACCGCAGAGAAGAAAAAGACCCAATTCCAGAAAAGCAATGATGCAAAAGCGCAGAAAGATCAGAAGAAGGATCATACTGGGATTCTTTCTCATGTGCCTTCTGGCCATCGCCGGCTTCCTTTTTTATCTGTACAGCCATCCCGTCGACCTTAAAGACGAGGTTGTCAGTCATGAACTGATGGAGCCGTTCGACCCGTGGGATAACGTAAAGCATCTTTTCTTCGCCTCCAGAGACGACGTCTCCGTCCAGTCTGACACCGACGTCAACAACATGGGCGAATATACCGTTACATACACATGCCGTGGAAAAGATTATACCGCAAAAGTAAATGTGGTTGACACAACTCCGCCCGAGCTGACGGTGCATCCTGTCACGACGGATCTCGTGCAGGAGATCACGCCGGAGATGTTCGTGGAAAATGCGTCCGATGTGACCGACGTAACCGTACAGTTCAAGAACAAAGCCGACTTGAGCGCCGAAGGCACCTGTGACGTCGAGATAGCCGCGACCGATACGTCCGGCAATGAAACCGTAAAAACCGCCACGCTGACGCGGACAAAAGACACCACCGCCCCCGTTGTACAGGGAACCGATGAGGCAGAAGTGCTTCAGGGACGGTCCATGGATTTTGAAGAAGGCGTTACCGTTACCGACGATCTGGATCCGGAGCCGAAGTTTACAGTCGATGACAGTAAAGTAGATTTTACAGTGCCGGGTACTTATGAAGTAATCTATACGACCACAGACCGTTCCGGCAATACCGGCACAACCATCCGAACCGTCAAGGTAAAAAAAGACGAATCCTATGACAGGAAAGTCGTTTACCTGACCTTTGACGACGGTCCGTCCGAAAATACGGAAAAGATCCTGGACATTCTTAAGAAATACAACGCCAAAGGAACCTTTTTCGTAACCGGAAACAATAAGAAATATAACGATTCGCTTAAACGGATTGTAAAAGAAGGCAGCGCCGTGGCCCTTCACACCTATACCCACGATTATGCAAAGGTCTACGCTTCCGAAGAAGCCTACTTTGATGATCTTCAGAAGATCTTCGACATGGTAAAAGACGTCACCGGCGTAGAGTCCAAAGTCATCCGCTTCCCCGGCGGTTCCAGCAACACCGTCAGCAAAAAATACTGTCCGGGCCTGATGACGAAACTGACCAAAGCCGTACAGGAAAAAGGCTTCCAGTACTTTGACTGGAACTGCGACTCCACCGACGCCAGCGGCAACCATGTCGCTGTTGACAAGCTGGTGTCCAATGCCACCTCGTCGTCCGCACAGCACATCAACATACTGATGCACGACACAGCGGCAAAAGACACGACCGTGAAGGCACTGCCGAAGATCATCGAGCATTATAAAAGTCAGGGATATACCTTTGAAGCGCTGACCGTGGATTCCTATCCGGTGCATCATTCGGTGAATAACTGATCTGCATGTCAGTCAAAAAATATACGGCCGGGAACTACGAAAATGATTTCCCGGCCGTGTTTTTATTATTAAATTCATCTTAATCAGCAAATCCGGCCAGGCCTGCCGGCTAAAGTGCGGGCTAAAAAACGAAATCGTAAAATCCAACCGTATAGCGGACATAAAAACAGCAGTAGAAAGGAGTACTTCCGTGGATCACCCGTTTTCTTATGAGATCATTTACAGCAGCCGCCGCACCATCGCCGTCCAGATCACCCGCGACGGCCGAGTGGTTGTGCGCGCTCCGCGCCGCTGCAGCCGGGCTTATATCGAGACCTTTGTTTCTAAAAATGAAGCCTGGGTCCTGAAGCATCTGGAAAAAGCCCGGCAGCAGGAAGATGCGCGAAAAGCAGCCGCACCTCCGGAACAGCCGCCTCTGTCCGCACAGGACCGCGCCCGGTATATCCGGCTGGCCCGGGACATCTTCACCCGGAAAGTAGAATATTACGCACGGCTAATGAATGTGTCCTACGGCCGTATCTCTATCCGTGAACAGAAGACCCGCTGGGGCAGCTGCAGCAGCAAAGGCAACTTAAACTTCAACTGGCGGCTCATCCTCGCGCCGGAAGAAGTGCTGGATTATGTGGTCGTCCACGAACTGGCGCACCGCCGGGAAATGAATCACTCCCGGGCATTTTATGCCATCGTGGGATCTGTTCTTCCGGATTATAAACAGCCGAAAAAATGGCTGCGCGACAAAGGGCAGACACTCTGGAATATCGTCTGAATCCCGGGGCGTCTGCCCTGCTTTTTATCTCATTTTCATCAGAGAACCCCAAGCTCTCTCAGCGTACGGTACATCCTCGATACCGGCAAGCCGACCACATTATAATAATCGCCTTCGATCCGGTCGATATGCGCCGCGAACCGGCCCTGGATGCCGTATGCGCCCGCCTTATCGAGCGGATCTTTTGTCTCCACATAGGCGCGGATCTCTTCGTCCGTCATCCCGTTCACATACACGGCCGTCCCCACTGAATAATTATAAACATGTTTTTCTCCGTTTTCGTCATAGTCAAGAACAGCGACTCCGGTATAAACATCGTGCCGGCGCCCCTGCAGGCCGGTCAGCATCCGCACCGCATCTTCCTCATCCGACGGTTTCCCCAGGATCTTCCCGTCCAGTACAACGATCGTATCCGCGCCGATGACAACGGCATTCCTTACAGTGCCCGCAGCATTCTCTTCCGCCAGCTCCTCCGCAACATTTTCCGCTTTCATCAGCGCCAGCTCCTGGACGATCTCCTCCGGCACGGTGCTGTGATAAATCTCTTCTTTATTACTTACCCTGACTTCAAAATCCGCCCCGATCTGCGCCAGCAGTTCGCTCCGGCGCGGCGAAGCCGAGCCAAGGATAATGGTCTTCTCTGTCATATTCGTTTTCCGCCTTTCTTTATTCCTGTCCGCGGAATTCCCGCCATGCCCGACTAAGGAACTCCGGTTCTTTCACCAGCCGGTACGCCCCGGCCGCCATACATTCAGCCGCATAAATCATACCCTTCCGTCCGATGCTCATACCGGCCTGTGCCGTCGCCGCCCAGTGATGCAGCGGCGTGCCTTTGCACATAGCCGCTGCGCTCAGCATAATGGTCGGCACCGTGTGGCTCACATCCGACACATCCGTGCCGATAGCGAGCGGAACCGGCTGCTCCTCCAGAGGTTCCAGTCCGGTAAAATATTCCCCTTTATTGCCAAACCCGGCCTCCGCTGAAATCTTCGCCGCAAATTCCAGTTCTTCCGCCGTATATGACGGCGCAGGGATCTTCGACATCTCATCATAGAAAAGCTCCGCCAGCACGCGGTTCACTTTCATTTCCTTATTGCAGGTGACCCGCTCGATCTCCACCCGCGTCCCGGTCATCAGCGCCGCGCCCCTCGCGCAGTCATCCACCCGCGCCGAGGCGTCCGCCGTCCGCTCCCATTTACTGGACCGGATGAAATAATTGGTGGACGCAAAGGCCGGCACGATATTGGCCGGGCCGTCCGTATTCGTGTAAGTATAATGCATCCGGACGTCATCTGTCACATGTTCCCGCAGATAATTGACGCCCACGTTCATCAGCTCCGCCGCATCCAGGGCGCTCCTTCCCGCCTCCGGGTGCTTCGACGCGTGGGCCGCCGTCCCGTAGAATCTATAGTTTTTAATATCCTGGGCCTGCCAGATGTCATAACTCACCCGGTTGCGGTCAAAGGGATGCCATGTGACCGCCGCAGACAGATCGTTAAAAATCCCCTGTTCATTCATCCGGATCTTCCCGATCACAGTTTCTTCCGCCGGACAGCCATACACCCGGACCGTCCCCGGCAGATGCTCCGCCTCCATCCGGTCTTTTAACGCACAGGCCGCCCCTGCGCAGGCCGCTCCAAGCAGGTTGTGGCCGCATCCGTGCCCCGGCCCTCCGTCCTGCCTTTGCTCCGGTACGCATTCCTGCTCCAGTCCCGGCAGAGCGTCGTACTCCGCCAGGAAACCGATGACCGGTTGCCCGCCGCCCGATGTCCACTCGGCCATGAAAGCCGTCTCAAATCCCGCCAGCCCACGGGTGATCTGAAATCCTTCCTTCTCCAGCACGTCCGCCAGCGCCCCGGATGACCTGTATTCTTTTTGCGACAGCTCCGGATGACGGAAAATATAATCCGATACAGCCGCCATTTCACTTATGATCGCTTCCCTCATGATTACACTTCTTTCTGAATAATAAATACATCATTAAGATTTTATCACTATTTTTTTGATTTGCAATTTGATTTTAGATTCTGTTCCACTATAAACATGTGGTTTTATGTGGTTTTATGTTTTGTTTTTTGTGGTTTCTTGCCGTTTTTTATTATTATTGTGTTGCCATTTCCCTGTGATTATAGTATAATCAGTATTAGAAATGCCCGTTTGCGTATATTTTGCAGACGGATCTGCGAAAACACCAATATATGGGGTGCCGTGTTCCTGCATTCTGTATGCACGGCTCATACCGCAAGGAGAGAAAGACTATGAAACGTTCAAAACGAATCGAAGCACTGGATGCCCGTCCGGTCAATCTGGACGGTTACATCAACGAATGGCCGGAAATGGGCTTTATCGCGATGAACAGTCCCTACGACCCGAAGCCTTCCGTAAAGGTTGAGGATGGCAGGATCGTGGAGCTGGACGGAAAGACCCGCGATGAGTTCGACTTCATTGACCAGTTCATCGCCGACTATGCGATCAACGTGGACCGGGCGGCCGCGTCCATGGCGGTTCCGTCCCTGGAAATCGCACGGAAGATCGTGGACATCCACGTATCAAGAAAGGAGATCCTGGATCTTGTAGCCGGCATCACACCGGCCAAGATGGCGGAAGTCCTGAACCAGCTCAATGTCGTGGAGCTGATGATGGGCATGCAGAAGATGCGCGCCAGAAAAGTCCCGGGCAACCAGGCTCATATCACGAACCTGAAGGACGACCCGGTACAGATCGCCGCAGACGCCGCCGAAGGCGCACTGAGGGGATTCTCCGAGGAAGAGACGACTATGGGCGTGGCAAGATACGCGCCGTTAAGCTCCATGGCGCTTCTGATCGGCTCTCAGACCGGTCGTCCGGGCGTGCTGACCCAGTGTTCCGCTGAGGAGGCAACCGAACTCGAACTCGGGATCCGCGGCCTGACTACTTATGCCGAGACACTTTCCGTATATGGTACGGAGAAAGTATTCATCGACGGAGACGATACGCCGTACTCCAAGGCATTCCTGAACTCCGCCTACGCATCCCGCGGCCTGAAGGTCCGCTTCAGTTCCGGTTCGGGATCCGAGGCCCTGATGGGAAGCAGCGAGAAGAAGTCCCTGCTCTATCTGGAGTGCCGCTGCCTGTACGTGACAAAGGGCGCCGGAAGCCAGGGGACGCAGAACGGCTCCGTAAGCTGCATCGGCGTAACCGGTTCCGTGCCGGCCGGCATCCGCGAAGTGCTCTCAGAGAACCTTGTTGCAGCGCTCCTCGGTCTGGAATGTGCTTCTTCCAACGACCAGAGTTTCTCCAATTCGGACATGAGACGCACCGCAAGGACGATGCTCGAATTCCTTCCGGGAACCGACTTCATTTTCTCCGGATATGCGGCTGAACCCAATTACGATAATATGTTTGCCGGATCAAACTTCGATGCGGAAGACTTTGACGATTACAATGTACTGCAGAGAGACATGCAGGTGGACGGCGGCCTGAAACCCGTTTCGGAGGAGGACGTCATCCGCGTGAGAAACAAAGCGGCCCGCGCTGTACAGGCTGTATTCCGCAACCTGAACCTGGCGCCGGTATCCGACGAGCAGGTCGAGGCCGTGACCTACGCGCACGGCAGCAAGGACACGCTCCCGCGTGATGTTACGGCGGATCTGGCCGCCGCTGAGGATGTCCTCAAGAGAGGCATCACCGGTGTCGACGTTGTAAGGGCGCTCGCCGAGACCGGATTCGAAGACATTGCCTCGAGCGTGCTCAACATGCTGAAGCAGCGTGTTGCAGGCGATTACATGCAGACGGCGGCGATCCTTGACCGCAACTTCCACGTACTGTCCGGCGTGAATACCCCGAACGACTACATGGGTCCGGGCAGCGGCTACCGTGTGAGCGGCGAGCGCTGGGAAGAGATCAAGAACATCCCGCACATCATTAATCCGCAGGATATTTAAGGAAGGGGGAGTACATATTATGCAGATCAGCGAAGATTTAATAAGACAGATCACAAATGCAGTCGTAAGCCAGATGTCACAGAACGGACAGGGCGCATCCTCCTCCGGTTCCAATAGAACGCCTTCCATGGCCGGAAGGTCACGAATCAATGAGGAAAAGACTTCCTATAAAGATTACCCGCGCGCAAGAAAAGGCACGGATCCGAAGGAAGTCGTGATCGGCGTAGGCGCCGCATTCCAGAAAGAGATTACAAAAACCATCAGCGGGATCCCGCTGGATGACGTGCTGCGCAATGTCAAGGCCGGCATCGAAGAAGAAGGCATGATTCCGAGAGTCGTTAAGATCCTGGATACCTCAGACGTCTGCTTCATGGCGCTGGAGGCTGCGAAGCTGTCCGGTTCCGGCATCGGCGTGGGCATCCAGTCCAAGGGAACGACCGTCATCCACCAGAGAGACCTCTACCCGCTCTCCAATCTGGAGCTGTTCCCGCAGGCCCCGCTCATGACGCTGGAAACATACCGTCAGATCGGACAGAACGCCGCGAAATACGTAAAAGGCGAACAGGTTGTTCCGGTTCCCTGTACGAATGACCCGATGTCCAGACCGCGCTATCAGGTAAAGGCAGCACTCATGCACATCGCGGAGACCGAACAGCTCGACCCGGAAGTCGGCGCTGTGGAATGGGAGGGAAAATAAATGAGATATCCTTTTGCTGAATACGAAAAAGACGCGATCACGTCCAAGACCGGCAGGAAATTCACAGACATCACACTGGAGGAAGTCATGAAAGGCCACATCGCGCCGGATGATATCAAGATCTCCAAGGACATGCTCAAAGCCCAGGGCCAGGTGGCCAGAGAAGCGGGCAACGATCCCATGGAGAAGAATTTCGAGCGCGCCGCCGAGCTGGTGGACGTGCCGGATGACGTGATCCTGAAAATGTACGATAAACTGCGTCCAAACCGTTCCACCAAGCTGGAGCTGGTCATGATGGCGCAGGAGTTTCTTGAAAAATACAACGCAAAGAACTGCGCGCGCCTTGTCATGGAAGCCGCAGAAGTGTATGAGAAGAGAGGAATATTACTTTGAGTTATATCGCAGGAGTTGACATCGGTAATTCTACAACTGAAGTCTGCGTCGGAGAAGTGACGGGCAAAGGCAGCGTCACTTTTCTTTCAAGTGCGTCCTGTCCGACCACCGGCACGAAAGGCACCATCGAGAACGTCTATTCCGTAAAGAATGCGCTCCGCATGGCCATGAGCAGGATCGGGCGCGATACGTCCGACATCGACCTGGTCCGCCTCAACGAGGCCGCGCCGGTCATCGGCGACACCGCCATGGAGACGCTGACGGAGACCGTGATCACCGATTCTTCCATGATCGGCCACAATCCGTCCACTCCCGCAGGCGCCGGACAGGCCGTCGGCGAAACGCTGCTGATTGAGAACATTTCCCGGGCCGTACAGGGCACGCCCTATATCCTGGCCGCATCTTCAGAGCACAGCTACGAGGAAGTGGCCGCTGTCGTCAACCAGCATGAAGAACTGGACATCGTCGGGATCATCCTTCAGGCGGATGAAGCCGTTCTCGTCGAGAACCGCATTCATAAAGAGATCCCGATCATTGACGAGGTCCGCCGGATCGACCGTCTCCCGGACGGCGTTCCCGCAGCCATCGAAGTGGCGCTCCCCGGCCAGACGATCCGCATGCTCTCCAATCCGTACGGCATCGCCACACTGCTCGGGCTGAACGCGGAAGAGACACGCACCATCACCCCGATCGCAAAGAGCCTGATCGGGAACCGCAGCGCGGTTGTACTGAAGACCCCCGGCGGAAATGTGCACGAGAATGTACTGCCGGCCGGCGAGATCTATTTCTACGGCGACAGAAACGTCACCATCAGCCTGGACGAAGGCGCCGACAAGATCATGGCGGCAGCCGGATCCGCAGGCGACATCCGCGACATCAGCGGACAGCCTGACACCAATGTCGGAAATATGCTCTCGCGCATCCGCACCGGTATGAGCGAGGTTGACAAAAGCTCCGAGGCGGACATCCGCATCACGGATATCCTGGCCGTCGACACCCTGGCTCCGGTCCTGATCTCAGGAGCCCTGGCGGGCGAGACCTGCCTGGAGAAAGCCGTGGGCATCGCAGCCATGGTCAAGACCCAGAAGCTCCCCATGCAGGAGATCGCTTCCCGGCTGACCACCGAACTCGGGACGGAAGTAAAGGTCGCAGGCGTGGAAGCTGTGATGGCAAGCCTCGGCGCCCTGACAACACCGGGAACCCAGCTTCCACTGGCGATCCTCGACATGGGCGGCGGTTCCACCGACGCGGCGATCATCAACCGGGAAGGCCAGGTCAAAATGACCCATCAGGCCGGCGCCGGCGAACTGGTATCCATGCTGATCCAGACCGAGCTGGGGCTGGGCGAGCGCCGCATCGCCGAGGAGATCAAGAAATATCCCCTGGCGAAAGTGGAGAGTCTCTTCCACATGCGCATGGAGAACGGCCAGATGACTTTCGTGGACGAATCCATTGACCCGCGTTTCTTCGGGCGCGTTGTCCTGCTCACCGAGCACGGACTGGTCCGCATCGAAGAGGATATCCCGATGGAGAAGATCGTCCAGGTACGCCGCGAGGCAAAGCGCAAGGTCTTCGTGACCAACGCATTCCGCGCGCTCCGCAAAGTGGCGCCGGACCACAATCTGAAAAACATTTCCACCGTTGTGCTCGTAGGCGGGTCGGCGGAGGACTTTGAGATACCGGAAATGCTCATGGAATCCTTTACGGATTACCGCATCGTCTGCGGGCGCGGCAATATCCGCGGAAGCGAAGGCCCGAGAAATGCGGTGGCGACCGGGCTTGTACTCTCCTACCTGGGAGAGATGCAGTAAGCGATGCCGCGTAAAACGCGGCAGACTGGAGGACTGACATTGATCATCAAAAGACCTTCCATATTCATCTATACACACGAGGCAGATCCGACGGTCGTAAAAGACGTCTGCGCCGGAATCGAGGAAGAGGGCATCTTCTATGATGTTACCGAGATGCCGGACACCTGCATGGAGAAGCTGGCCTACAAAGCCGCGCGGGATTCCATGCTGGGATCAGGCGTGGGCATCTACGGCACCGCCGTATGCCTGAAGATGCGCGGACTGGAGAAAGGCCGCAATATCGAGAGCTACCTTGAGCCCACCCGGGCGCAGTGCCGCTGCGTGGGCTCCAACAGCGCGCGGGCGATCAAGAAACTGCCCTTTAAGGAGGAATACCGGATATGAACATCTATACAAAGAACGGGGACAGAGGAACCACCTCTCTCATGAACGGCATCAGCGTTTCCAAAGCGGACGACCGGATCGAGCTGGTGGGCACCATCGATGAACTGAACAGCTTCATCGGCCTGGCAAAGGTCCTGGCTGACGCCTCCCTGAAGGAAAGCCTGGCGCATATCCAGCGGAACCTCATGCTGATCATGGCAGGCGTTGCCGATCCGCGGAACATGGACTACCGCTTCTCACAGGACGAGACAAAAGCGCTGGAAGAAGAGATCGACCGGATCGAGAACTCCTTCCCCCGCATTAAGGACTTCGTCCTCTACGGCGGATGCGAACTGTCCGCCCGCCTGGACGTGGCAAGAGCCGTGACCAGACGCGCAGAGCGGCGTTTCCGGAAAGTAGAACAGAACTACGGCGCGGACGCCAAGGCGGTCCAGTATATCAACCGTCTCTCCGACTACCTGTACATGTGCGCACGGTATGCGGATTACAAGGTTGAAAACGGGAAAACAGACGGGATAAAAGACAAAGTCGTAAAGAATATCCTGGGGAATATGTAGAAACGAATTATTTAAAACGGTGCAGTCTCGCAAGAAGCTGCACCGTTTTTTCATGATTTATTTTCTGCCGCCCGGATGATCTCTTCCGGGAACCCTGCGAATTCCAGCAGTTTAACGGCATTCTGCGATGTAGCCGGCCCCTCCATGATCTTATAGCTGAACACGATATCATCCTCGCCGATCTCCTCGCTGAAATGGAAGTTCAGATAATCATCCTTCAGCAGTTCTGTCAGTTCCTTGTCGTGAGTCGCCACCAGCGCGATGCAGTTCTTATCCCGGAGGTATTCCAGGATCGCGCGGGACGCCCGGATGCGCTCTCCCGTATTCGTTCCTCTCAGGATCTCATCGATGGCGCAGATGGTCACGCGGTCATCCGACAGGCTGTCGAGAATCCGCTTCAGATAACGGATCTCCCGGATAAAATAACTCTCGCCTGCCATCAGGTCGTCTTTCACCGCCATGGACGTAATGACATCCGCCTCCGGCATGACGAACCGCCGCGCCATACATGTATTCAACGCCTGTCCGAGAACCGAATTCAAAGCCACCGCTTTGATAAACGTGGATTTCCCGGAAGCATTGGATCCGGTGATCAGGCAGCTCTTCTCCAACGCAAGGTCATTCGCCACCGGATCCTGAATGAGCGGATGATACGCTTCTGTCATTTCCATTTTTTTCTCATCCGTATATTCCGGCGTGCAGTACCACGGTAGCGTCTGACGGAAAGAGGCAGTACAGATCGCGGCGTCCACTTCCCCGATGCACCTGTACACCGTCATGTATGCGTCCGCATGGTCGATCAGCCGTTTCATGACTTTATTGTAAGTGGTGATCTGAACCAGCGTGATCCCCATCACATAATCAAGAAGCGTGCCCATGGCGTCCCCTGTGCCGCTTCCCTCCCGTTTGATGCGCAGGATCCGGTCGCCCCGGATAACGCCCCTCAGTTCGTGAAGCGCTTCATCC
Organism: Candidatus Mediterraneibacter quadrami; assembly: GCA_019120575.1. Lineage (GTDB taxonomy): Bacteria > Bacillota > Clostridia > Lachnospirales > Lachnospiraceae > Mediterraneibacter > Mediterraneibacter quadrami. The sequence continues at coordinate 30,125 of DWUU01000048.1, read as the reverse complement.
AGTTCCGGGAAAAATCCGCTTACGTTCTTTAACCGGACGATCTGCTTCGCATTTCCAAGTAGGCTGACCGCCGTCCCGATCAGGGACAGTTCCAGGTCATGCTTCATATTGAGCCAGAAATAGATGCCCAGGTTCAGCGCACACACCGCCATGAATGGAAAAGCCAGCATGTCCGCAGGCAGAAACGGCATGACAAGAACCGATGCTGCCAGCAGGATCTGAAGGATCCTGTACAACCATTGATTACCGAGCACATACGCTTCAATGCCATCCATATAGGCGGGTATATAATAAGAAGAAGCGCTTTTCCCGATATCACACAGCAGTTCCTCGATCTTCCCGCGTCCGTCTGCATCCTCTGCCCACGCCTGAACCTGCTGTTCAAACATTATCCGCTCATCTGCAGACATCCGATTCCGGCGCAGACGCCTGTACAGGATCTCCTCGCCGGCCGAACAGTCGCAGCTGTTGATCCGCTGGAACACATCGTTCAGCGAAAGGTCGTTCCATGTAACACTATCAATACCGGTTCCGTCATTTACCACGTCATAATAATTGCGGAACGTGTCATTCCATTCCCGGATCTTCGGCATTCTGCCGAATTTCTCACGGACAAAATCCCTGCGGCGGCGTTTCAGGTCAAAATATGAAATCCCCCATGTTACTGTAAGAATGAGGATCAGACATACGATCAAAAGAAGCGTTTTCAACACAATTTTGCACCGCCTTTCTATTGTATTATCTGTTTAATACAATAATCTTATTATGTGCGTTTGTCAATATCCTTCCTTCACCTGGGCGAACCGGATCTCAAGCCCTTCCAGCACACCGGACGGCACAGCATCGGAATAAGTATACTCCTCAGTCTTCCCCTGATCTTCAAAATTAACGACTGTGACGCGCTCCTGGAACGGATCCACGATCCAGTATTCCCGCACGCCGGCTTTCTGGTAAAGCACAAGCTTGCGCACATAATCATGGGAGGAGTTACTCTTTGAGACAATCTCTATCACCCAGTCCGGCGCGCCGCAGCAGCCCTTATCCGTCAGAATGTCACGGTTGCATACAACCAGCAGATCCGGCTGTACAATACTGGTATCATCTCCGAAAAGACGAACGTCAAAAGGAGATACATACGCTTCGCATTTCCCCTTATTTTTTCTAATATGGCTTTCTATTTCAAAATAAATTCTTTTTACAAAATACTGATGAAGGCGCCCCGGCGCCGACAGCATATAGATCTTACCGTTGATCAGTTCAGCACGGTTATATTCCGACAACTTTTCAATATCTTCACCATCATATTCCCTTGCAGAATATGCATACGGTGTTGCCGCCTCCCGGATGAGCACCGGCTCCTCCTTCACCTGGTCGTACTTAAACGGAATCTTTTCCTTCGAACTGAGCACCTGTTCGATCGCCAGCAGCGTGGCATAGCGCGGATTCTTTGTAGCTCCTGAGAAGATCTTGTTCACCGTGCTTAATGGAATGCCGGACAATTCAGCGATTTCCGCATTCGTCATCCCGGAGTTCTTTTTCATTTTCTTCAGATCATTAATATCCATAACGCCGTCCCCTTTCTTTCCATAATTGGATATTTTATTTTCCAAATATTGTGTTTACATTATTATATCTCTTTCATTTTCTAATTTCAACACATAAATAAAGCGCGGAAATATCCATATATGGATATTTCCGCGCATGAGAGTCACTCTGTGGCTCCCTTTTACGTTCCGGCTTCTTTTTGCTTCATCTCCCGCGGCATGATCACGACCGCCTTAAACTGATCGCAGTCGATCTTTATCTCAAACTCCCCGCCCAGCGCTTTAGCGTACGTGCTCACGATCGCCAGTCCCAGGCCGTTGCCGTCTCCGGTGCGGGCTTTATCGCCCCGGGCGAACCGTTCTACGATATCTTCCGCCTCAAAATCCATGGGATACGCGGACGTATTCGTGATTTCCATACAGAGCCGCTCCTCCAGTCCACGGCCTTCTTTTTCCGTATGGCTGACGTATGTCTTTACAAAAACCCGCGTCCCCTTTGCGGAATATTTCAGCGCATTTTCCATCAGATTCTGGCAGATCCGGTAGAAGTACGAATTATCCGATACCAGCTCCGTACTGTCTTCGGTGAACCGGGTCACAAATTCAAGCCCGCTCTCCCGGATCCGGTCATCCATGTCCGCGAAGATCTGTCCGACCATCCGGTTCAGCTCGAATTTCTCCGGATGGAGCTCGATATTGCCGCTGCTCGCCTTGGCCAGGCTGAAGAGACTGTCCACCATCTCCTTCAGTTTCTCCGCCCGCGCCGAGATCACATCCACATAATCCCGCACCGTGTCATTCAGCTCTTCCTTCCGGATCAGTTCAATATATCCGATCATGGACGTGAGCGGCGTCTTCAGGTCGTGGGACACGTTCGTGATCAGGTCCACCCGGAGCTGGTCGCTCCTCGTCACCTTTTCCAGGCTCTTCTTCTCGATCTCCAGCGCCACATCGATGCGGCGGCGGTTCACCTCTTCCATCTGCTCCATCAGAAGGTCCATCTTCCGGTTCTTGAACCGGTTCAGCACGATCTGCGCGAGAATATACTGGACGACAATGGTAAACGCCATCATATATCCGGCCGCGTAGTTCCAGTAATAGTTCCCGTAGTTGTGCCAGTTGATCAGCGTGTACAGATAGATATAGGCAGCGACCACGCACACCGCCCCTGCCGCCGCGGCGATCCGGTCCAGCTTTTTCCCGGTCTCTTTCCATTTCTCATAGAATGATTCATCCTCCGGGACCCAGTTCTCATAGATCATTTTCAGGACCTGGCCGAGCGTCATAACCACGCCGGCGCCGAGAACAAAGTTCCCCGTCAGTCCGATGATCAAAGACTCATCCATCGGACGGTAGTCTGCATTCACCAGCATAAAATATTCCAGATAAATTCCGGTCAGGAGCAGCACCGCGCCCGGAATGAACGGCCAGTTCAGTTTCAGAAACATCATTGCTTCTTTAGTCATATTTTTCCATTTTGTATCCAATACCCCACACCACCTTTATATATCTTGGTTTCTTCGGTTCGATCTCAATCTTCTCACGAATATGACGGATATGTACCATCACCGTATTTTCCACCGCAAAGCACGCCTCGTCGTGCCACACATTTTCATAGATCTGCTCCGCCGGAAATACCTGCCCCGGATGCTCCATCAGCAGTTCCACGATCTTGTATTCCGTGGCTGTCAGCCGGACTTCCGCGCCTTCCACGATGATCAGCCGCTGCTTCCTGTCCAGCACCAGGCCGCCGTTAACCAGCCGGTCCGTGTCCTGCTCCGGCGCCTGTCCGCCCCAGGCCCGGTACCGGCGCAGGTGGGCTTTCACCCGGGCCATCAGCTCCGCCGGGTTGTATGGCTTCTCCACATAGTCGTCCGCGCCCATGACCAGGCCGGAGACTTTGTCGCTCTCCTCCGTCTTCGCCGATAAAATGATCACCGGGATCCGGTGCTTTTCCCGGAGCTTCATCAGCGCCGACAACCCGTTCATTTTCGGCATCATCACATCCAGTATGATCAGATCCACCGGCTGCGCCTCCAGAAGTTCCAGCGCCTGCATCCCGTCATAGGCCGCCAGCGTCCGGTATCCCTCGTACTTCAGCAATTCACTGATCGAATAAACAATTTCTTTATTGTCATCCACGACCAGCACTGTCTCTTCCGCCATCCTGTGACCTCCCCTTTGTTCTTGTTTCTGTATCCACTGTAATGCATCCCGCTTAAGAAAATCCAGATATAAATCTTAAAAAAATCTTAGCCCCTTTCATTGTAAAGCAGGGTATAAAAAAAAGCAAAGCGGTTTCACCGGAAACCGCCCTGCCGGATCAGATGTTTTCGATACAGATTTTACTCCACTGCCATCTTCTTCACCCGCGCCAGGCCTTTGGCCACCGCCGGGATCGAAATCACGATCACCGTGATCACTCCTTCCACAAGAAGGTAGCTGTAGTTGTAGAGGATCGGATAAACCGCCGTCAGTGATTTCGGGAAATTATCCGGCATGTAGTCCATCCAGTACAGATAGCCGCCCAGGGCATGAAATGCGCCTCTGGCCACGACCGCCAGGATATACCCCTTCAGCAGTCCGTGATTGCTCTTTGCGAACACGCCGGCCAGGCCGAGCGCAGCAAATGCGAAGATATAATCGCAGCACACCTGGAAGAAAGAAAGCACGTACGGCTCCTGGATAAACTGCAGGATCCCGTAGGCAAGCCCTACAAACAGGCCGGTGCCCACACCGTACCAGTTCGCGACAAGCACGATGAACAGCATACTGCACAGCGTAATGCTGCCGCCCCATGGCATGTTAAAGATCTTTATGTAGGACGTAATGTAGGCGAGAGCAATAGCCACCCCGCAGAAAACGAGCTGTTTCGCGCTCATTTTCTTTTCAGCGGACCGCCTGCCCGCCAGAAACCATGCCGCCAGGAAAAGAATGATTCCCGCCACGACCGTTACCACATAACCGGCTGTCGTCAGCCCGCCTTCCGAATTTACAAACATTTCAAACATAATTAAAACCCTCCTGTTCTCAGATTGAAAACAAAAGGGCACGAATGGCACTCATAACACATCCCTACGTTGGCATTATCCAAATCAGGTTGCGGGTCGAAGTTTCCAACTTCCTCTCAGCCTGTCATACAAGCTCCCCCTGTCATCAATCCGTATTTAATTTGTAAACCGTTCTTATATTACATTACAAAGCGAAATTTGTCAAATCCGCACCGCTGCAGGCGCATAATGCTTATTGACTTTCCCCGGTTTTCAGACTATCCTTTTTATAGCTTAACTCATAACAAGCAAAGGAGAACCAACATGAAAATCGTTTTTTTAGACGCCGCATCTCTCGGCAGCGACACAGATTATTCCCGGTTTGAAGAACTCGGGGAAGTCATAAAATATCCTGCATCCTCCCCGGCGGAAGTCCCGGCCCGCATCGGGGACGCAGATGTAATAGTGCTCAATAAAGTCCCGGTCAACGAGAAGACCATCGGAAGCGCACAGAACCTGAAACTTGTATGCGTCACCGCTACCGGGACTAACAACCTTGACAAAGAATACCTGGCCAGCCGCGGGATCGAGTGGCGCAATGTGGCGGGATATTCCACGGAATCCGTGGCGCAGCACACATTTGCCATGCTGTTCTATCTGATGGAGCATCTGCCCCACTATGATAAATATGTAAAAGACGGAAGCTATGCCGCTTCCAGCCTTTTCACCCTGCTTGACGCCACCTTCCGCGAACTGAAGGGGCAGACATGGGGTATCCTCGGCCTTGGCGCCATCGGCCGCAGAGTCGCCGACATTGCAGAGGCCTTCGGCGCAAATGTCATCTACTATTCTGCATCCGGCGCCCCGGCGCAGGAGGGATATCATCAGGTAGACTTTGACGCCCTGCTGGCACAGTCCGACATCCTGTCCATCCACGCCCCGCTCAACGAATACACAGAAGGCATCATGAATGCCGATGCGTTCCGCAAAATGAAGCCCGAAGCCATCCTGCTCAATCTCGGCCGCGGACCGATCATTAACGAGGACGATCTGGCTGACGCACTGAACGCCGGAGAGATAAGCGCCGCCGGCCTGGATGTGCTCTCCGAAGAGCCGATGCGAAAAGGCAGCCCCTTCTTCCGGGTAAAAGACCAGGACCGCCTCTTTATCACGCCCCATATTGCATGGGCGGCAGTTGAATCAAGACAGCGGCTGATGAAGACCGTTGCAGGACAGATCCGGGAATTCTTCGAATAAACAGATCCGCCCCGGCAGGATTTGCTGCCGGGGCGGTTATGATATTACTTCAAGTCTTTTTGCACCTGTTCGATCACACGGTCATCTGCATCGGTATATTTCTTAATATCTGTAATTGACATGCCGCTTTTCAGCATATTCGAGATCACAGCGGCTATCCCTTCTGCTATCCCTTCTTCTCTTCCTTCTTTTACTCCATCCTGATACAATTCTTCCAGCGCCTGACACATGTCTATCTTCACATCCTTTCCAGAATCTTTAATCTCTTTCAGCATTTTCTCTGAATGAAGAAATGCGCATAATGCCTGATAAGCATCCACATTTACGCGGGTAAAATAATCTCTGTTTTCCTGCATGTAATTTTGCAGTCCGGTTTTATTCCCTCTATATTTTAACACACCGAATATCTGCTGTAAATCCGTCTGAAAGTGTTTCAGATTACGGACTGCACCTGCATCCAACAGATTAATATGATAATTCGGTACGTATTTTCTTATTATATTATCTGCAACTCCATTTTCATGCAATCCAAACATGCCGTAAAGATCTGTCGGACCGTCCCATGGCTTAAGATCATAATAAAAAACCAGCGTTATAACCGGATATATCCGGTCACTTTTCCGGAATGAAGAAAGATATTCTTCTCCGGTCATCCCAGACCGGTCTGCAGATTTCCCCCATAACTGCCTGATCTGATCAGTATATGTAAGACTGTCATACAACATATTCCTCACCGGCATTGCATAATGAATTTTTGCCTGCGACTCACATGCAAGCACCATGAGATCAGATCCACCCTTCCACCGTTTTGCAATATCGCGATAACGCTGCAATCCTCTTGTTTTCCCACTCTTTCCTGTTATCAGGATATCTGTCTCCCGATCCAGATCTTCCAGGTCTTCAGGGTGTATAAGCTGTTTCCCGTCAAACAGTGTACCATTGAAAAGATCGGCAAATCTTTCCCTGTCAGACAGCCAGCTATTCACCGCTACATTAGCACTTCCCATATAGTTCCTCCTTTGTTTTTTTATTTTTTCATCAAAACAGGGTATCACCGGCTGAAAAGCCATGATATTTGAATAGATTCTGTATGAGAACACAGAATCCGGGTCGGACAGTGAAAATTCAGAAATTGTGTCCGGAATTTTGATGTAAAGAAATCATATCACTCACTGGTCAATAATGCAAGCATGACATTCGCCGCATGGAAAACGTCCGCAATTGAGCAGCGCTAACCTCGATTCCGCGCTTCGCGCTTCATCTCGGTCGCGGCATTCGCCGCATGTAAGAAAAGACGCCATCGCCCGGAGGAATGCAAGCATTCCCCGGTCGTAGCGTCTTTTCTTCCGCGCTGCTCATTGCTACACGAAAAAAACCGCCGACCCCGCGGCTCCAGTGTCCGCAAAATCAGCGATTTCAAGTGCGCGATCAGGGGTTCGAACCCTGGACACCCTGATTAAGAGTCAGGTGCTCTGCCAGCTGAGCTAATCGCGCATAGCTTATGTGCTTTATTGAATAACGCAAAAGCTATTATATATGACCGTTCGGGAAATTGCAAGTATTTTTTTATATTTTTTTCACCATTTTTTTACTCATTTTTTCAATCTGCATTTCCCGCGGGGACTGCGGCATCCTTTTTCGCAGCCGTGACACAGATCTGCATTGAGGATCCTGCACACTTCCTGCATGGATCGGTGCAGGCAGAGCAGCCATCTGTTCAGCCCGGGCCTGCAGTATACGAATGTACTTATACAGGATTTCCATGGTTTGCAGCATTTCATTTTATTCTCACCATCCGTTTCATAAACGTCGCCCGGGTGGCGCCGTTCTGTATACGGACAGTATATGCAGCATCCGGAAATGTGTGCGGCTGGAAGCGCTATTTTCTCACGGCGATCAGCTTGTTGATGGGATTTCCTTTTGCGGAGAATTTTTCCTCATATTCGGTCATGATATTCCCGCGGTTCATTTCTTCGTTGTGATGAAGATCGTAGGTATGCGCCTGCAGCGTCCACCCGGCCTCGCCGATCTGTTCCAGCGAGAAGTCAAAAAGTCCGGTATTGTCTGTCTTGAATTCCAGCAGGCCGCCCTCTTTCAGAACCTGTTCGTAACGCGCCAGGAATTCTGTTGAGGTCAGCCTTCTTCTGGCGTGTCTGGCCTTGGGCCACGGATCGGAGAAGTTGAGGTAGATTCGCTCCACTTCCCCCGGAGCGAACACATCCCCGATCTCCCGCGCGTCCATGCAGATGAAGCGCACATTTGTCAGTTCATTGAACTCGTCCGTATCAAACTTCTCCACCGCGCGAAGGAGCACGCTTGAGTAGCGCTCGATGCCAATGAAGTTGATCTCCGGGTGGGCCTTTGCCATATTCATGATGAAGCGTCCCTTCCCCATGCCGATCTCAATGCGGATGGGACGGCTGTTCCCGAACACCTGGCTCCAGCACCCCCGCTGAAGCTCCGGCTGTCTGATCACCGCGTGATGGGTCCGGATGATTTCTCCGGCTCTCGGTATATTTCTCAGTCTCATGGATCTTCCTCCCTGATTTTGACAATTTTTTCATGCATTTTTTCAGTAATGACTTTACCATCTTAGCACAGGAGCCGGGCAAGGTCAAAAGAAGGTTATCCGCGCGTGTCATTGAAGACTGTTTTTGAATAATTCTGAGCAACTTTTGAACTTGCTTTTTCTGCTAAAAAGTGTATGATAAAATATATTGGTATTTGGTGTGAAAACGCCCTTATCCCAGGAAAACAGGAGGCTTTTTATGGACTCTATCGTAAACAGACTGACAGAGATTGAAGACGCGGCATCGGCCATCGTCCGGCACGCCGAAGAGCAGAAGGAAGTCCTTGATCAGGAGTATGATAAGAAGCGAAAATCGTTCGACGAGGAGCTGGAAGAAAAGACGCAGGCCCGTCTGAATGCGATCCGCAAAGATCTTGAGAAGAAGACATCCGCTCTCCTCGACAGCCAGAGCGGCTGCAGTGAGACGCTGATCCGCACGCTTCAGGAAGAATATGAGGAGAAGCATACGGAATATGCGCAGGAGATCCTCAGACACATCACCGAGGTATAGCCTATGGGAAACTTACTTGAATACAGCGGGATCGTGACCAAGGTGCGGGCCATGGAGGCAAGACTCCTCACGCCGGACCAGTTCGTGGAGATCGCCAATCTGGGCAGTGTCCCCGAGATCGCCGAATATCTCCGGAAGAACACGGCCTATGCCGAAGCGCTGGATACGCTGACGGAGGACCAGATCCACCGCGGCAACATCGAGAAGGTGCTGACCCAGTCGCTTTATCACGATTATACGAAGCTCTACCGTTTCTGCGGGCAGAAGCAGCGGCAGTTCATGAAGCTGATCCTGAAGAGTTACGAGATCGACCTCATCAACTACTGCCTGCGCATTGTGATCAACCGCTACAAACAGCCGTTTGACCTGAACTACAAGCGGCCGTTCTTTGACCGCTACTCGCAGATTTCCATTGAGAAGCTCATCACTTCCCGCACAACAGACGAGCTGGTAGAGAACCTCAGAAACACCGAGTATTACGCCCCTCTCAAGCGCCTGAAAGACGCCCGGGACGTAACGCTTTATGACTACAACCTGACACTGGATCTGTATTATTTCACATCAACATGGAAAGAACAGAAGAAAGTGCTCAAAAAAGCGGATCTGGAACTGTTCATGAGGGACCGCGGATCCAAGATCGACCTTCTGAACCTGCAGTGGATCTACCGGGCGAAGAAATATTACAATATGAAGCCCGCCGACATTTATCTGCTGCTCATCCCGATTCACTACAAGCTGTCCACCGACCAGGTCAAGGAAATGGTGGACGCGCCGGGTCTGGAAGAATTTGAAAATGCAGTGTCGCGCACATACTACGCGCACCACTACAATCTCCGCAAAGACCTGACCATTGAGCAGATGTATGCGGACTGCCTGCATCACCTGTACAAGATCGACCGGAGGCGCAATCCTTACTCCATCGCCCCGATCAACACCTACCTCTTCCTGAAAGAAGAGGAAATCAAAAAGCTGACGACCGCCATGGAATGTGTACGCTACAGCCTGACACCCGGCGAGACGCTGGCATACGTCGGAGGTAAGATCCAATGATCGTTAAAATGAAATTCATCAATATATCCGGTCCGAGGAACGACATTGACCGTGTTACCGACCTGTATCTCTCACGCTATGAGATCCAGCTCGAGTCCGCCCTGTCCGAACTGAAGACCGTGGACAACTTAAGACCTTTCGTGGAGCTCAACCCCTACCGCGACGCCCTGGCCAAAGCCAACCAGTTCGTGGGCTATCTGCCTGACGCAGAAAATGTAACGCCCGCTGCCGGCCTGGGACTTGACGATATGTTCGAACTCGTGCGCAAGGCAAATGAAGATTATCAGGACCTTCAGGAAAAGAAAGAGAAATTAAAGAAAAAGATCGAGGAGCTTCGTGCGAAACAGCAGGTCATCGCTCCCTTCCGTCCCGTGGACTGCGACATCCATAAGGTGCTGAACTACCGTTACATCACATACCGGTTCGGCCGCATCGCCGTGGAATTCTACCACAAGATGCAGAAATACCTCATGGATGACCTGAACGCGATCTTTGTGGAAGGCGAGCGGGATGAAAGTTTCGTGTACGGGGCTTATTTTGTTTCCCCGGCGGAAGCCCAGAAGGTGGACGCCGTATTCCGTTCCCTGCATTTCGAACGGATCGAGCTCAAAGATGACTTCGAGGGAACGCCCGCATACGCATACCAGGCCCTGGAGCGCGAGATCGCCCGGGTGAACCTGGAGATCCAGGATCTGGACAAGCAGGCCGGCGAGATGCTCTCCGACCGGGCGCCCCAGCTCATCGCCGCCCGGGACCGTCTGGAAGAGCTTTCCAACAACTTTGACGTGCGCAAGCTCGCGGCCCGGATGGAAGACAATAAAGAAGACTATTACATTCTCTGCGGATGGATGGCGGAAGACGACGTGGAGAAATTCGTCAAAGAGGTCGAGGACGACGACAAAGTATTCGTTGTCGTTGAGGACGACCACGACGCCTACTTCGGAGAACCGCCCACCAAACTGGAGAATCCGAAGCTGTTCAAACCATTTGAAATGTTTGTCCGGATGTACGGTCTGCCCGCCCACAACGAGATGGACCCGACCGTATTCGTGGGCATCACCTACTCCTTCATCTTCGGCGTCATGTTCGGAGATGTGGGCCAGGGGCTCCTGCTCCTGATCGGCGGCCTTCTGATCTATCATTTCAAGAAGGCGCCGCTGGCGGGGATCATCGCATCGGCCGGTGTATTCTCCACCATCTTCGGCTTCATGTTCGGCAGCATCTTCGGATTCGAGGATGTGCTGCCCGCCCTCTGGATGCGGCCCATTGACCATATGACTACGCTGCCGTTCCTGGGCAAGCTGAACACCGTGTTCATCATTGCAGTCGCGTTCGGTATGTTCCTCATTATCGTGGCGATGGTGCTCCACATCATCAACGGCATCCGGGGGAAAGATATCGAGAGCGCTTGGTTCGACCCAAACGGCCTGGCCGGACTCGTATTCTACGCGGCGGTCGTTGTGACCATCGTGCTGTTCATGACCGGAAATGCGCTGCCGGGAGGCATCGTGCTGGGGATCATGTTCGGCGTTCCGCTGATCGTCATGTTCTTCCGGGAACCGATCACACGGGCGATCCAGAAACGCGCGGACAAGATGGAAACCGGCAAAGCCATGTTTGTGGTACAGGGATTCTTCGAGATGTTCGAGACGCTTCTCAGCTACTTCTCGAATACGATCTCCTTCATCCGTATCGGCGCCTTCGCCGTCAGCCACGCCGCGATCATGGAAGTGGTGCTGCAGCTCGCCGGCGCGGAGAGCGGACATCCCAACTGGATCGGCGTGATCTTCGGAAATCTGTTCGTCTGCGGGTTCGAGGGTCTGATCGTCGGCATCCAGGTACTCCGTCTGGAATATTACGAAATGTTCAGCCGCTTCTACAAGGGCAGCGGACATGCGTTTGAACCATATACAAAAAAGAATTCAAAAAAACAAAGTAAATAATAAAATCAGGAGGATCCTATCATGACTTTAGCAACAAAAATCATCTTTATCATCGCGCTCATCGTGAGCATTATCGTACCTTTCGGCTACTACCTGCTCGGAGAGAAATCAAAGAAGCGTTACAAACGCGCCATCGGGACCAACGCATTCTTCTTCTTCGGCGCATTCGCCATCGCCGGCATCATGATGCTGGCCGGCCCGGACGTACAGGCTGCAGAAGCGGCAACCGCTGACAGCGGATTCGCGACAGGACTCGGCTACCTGGCGGCAGCCCTCGTTACAGGACTCTCCTGTATTGGCGGCGGTATCGCCGTGGCAAGCGCGGCAAGCGCAGCCCTCGGCGCGATCAGCGAAGATTCCAGCGTACTCGGTAAATCCCTCATCTTCGTAGGTCTGGCAGAAGGTGTCTGCCTCTACGGACTGATCATCTCCTTCATGATACTCGGAAACCTGTAACACCAGTCCGACGGGCGGGAAGATGCAAGATGCGGGACGCGGGACACTTGTGTACCGGCGTACAGCAGACTGTAGATTCACATGGGGCGGACGCCCCACATGAATAATCTGCCGCAGGCAGATTATGAATGCCGCCCGGCGGCTATATACCATTCACCCGCAGGGCGGGAAGATGCAGGATGCGGGACGCGGGACACTTGCACACCAGCGCACGGCAGACTGAGAATTCACATGGGGCGGACGCCCCACATGAATAATCTGCTGCAGGCAGATTATGAATGCCGCCCGGCGGCTATTCACTATTCATGCCGCCCGGCAAAAAGAAAGGGGTTTTATCATGAAGATGTATCTCATCAGTGATAATGTCGATACGTACACCGGCATGCGTCTGGCAGGCGTGGACGGCGTGGTCGTCCACGAGCGGGACGAACTCCGGGACGCCCTGGAAAAAGTCCTCGCGGACAAGACCGTGGGCATTGTGCTCCTGACCGAAAAGTTCGGACGGGAATTCCCGGACATCATCGATACTTTCCGGCTGGAACGGAAGATGCCGCTGCTGGTCGAGATCCCTGACCGCCACGGCACCGGACGAAAGAAAGACTTTATCACATCGTATATTACCGAAGCCATAGGGCTGAAATTATAAGAAGGAGGTAGTCCTCTTGACATTAGAAGAAAAGATTGCACACCTGCAGTCCACATCCATGGAACAGGCCCGTGCGGAGGGCAATGCCATCATTGACTCCCACCGGGAGGCGCTGGAGAAGCTTCTGGAAGACCACAAAGCCGAGGCACGACGCCAGTCCGAGACGCGCGTAAAAGCAGAGACGACCAACGCACGGCTGTCGCTCAACCAGGCCGCGGCCAAGTCCCAGCTTGAGATCAAGCGCCGCCAGGGAAAGGTCCAGCAGGAACTGAAAGATAAAATATTTGAAGAGGCCGAAAGCCTGGTCGATGAGTATATGAAGACGGAAGCCTATGATGATTTCCTGATCCGGTGCATCCGCCATGCGGCTGATTTCGCAGGCAGCGATCCGGTCATCATCTATATCAATCCGACAGACGCAGACAAAAAAGACGCGCTGGAGCGCGCCACGAATGCAGAACTCACCGTCAGCGCCGAGGACTTCAGGGGCGGCGTGCGCGCAGTCATCCGCTCCCGCAACATCCTGATCGACAACTCGTTCAAGACACAGCTGCGCAATGAATACGATAAATTTATGTTTGCAGGAGGTGACTGCAATGCTTAAGACCGGAACCATCTACGGGATCAACGGTCCTGTCATCTACTTAAAGGGCAATACCGGTTTCCGCATGTCCGAGATGGTCTATGTGGGAGAAGAAAAGCTGGTCGGCGAAGTCATCGCCCTGGATAAAGACCTGACAACCGTGCAGGTATACGAGGAAACCACGGGACTTCGTCCCGGCGAGACGGTCACAGCCAGCGGAAGCGCCGTTTCCGTGACACTGGCCCCCGGCATTCTCAATAACATTTTCGACGGCATCGAGCGCCCGCTGGAGCGCATCGCCGATTCATCCGGCGGAGCCTTTATTACCCGGGGCGTCAGCGTGGATTCGCTGGACCGTCAGAAGAAATGGCCGACACATATCACAGTGGAAAAAGGGCAGTATCTCCACGGCGGCGACATCATCGCCGAGGTGCCGGAAACCCACGCCATCACCCATAAATGCATGGTTCCCCCGGAAATTGAGGGCATTGTGACCGGGGTTGTATCCGACGGCGAATACACCATCGAAGAGACGCTTGTAACCCTGGAACTTCCGGACGGAAGCACAAAGGAACTGACCATGACCCAGCGCTGGCCCATCCGTGTGCCGAGGCCGACGCATCACCGCTTCCCGGCTTCTGTGCCGCTGATCACCGGCCAGCGTATCATTGATACCATGTTCCCCATCGCCAAGGGCGGCACGGCTGCCATCCCGGGCGGATTCGGAACAGGCAAAACCATGACCCAGCACCAGATCGCCAAGTGGGCGGATGCAGACATCATTATCTACATCGGCTGCGGCGAGCGCGGCAACGAGATGACCCAGGTGCTGGAGGAGTTCGGCGAACTGACCGATCCACGGACCGGCAACCCGCTGATGGACCGTACAACCCTGATCGCCAACACGTCCAACATGCCGGTGGCTGCCCGTGAAGCTAGCATTTACACCGGCCTGACCCTGGCGGAATACTACCGCGACATGGGCTATGACGTGGCCATCATGGCCGACTCCACCTCCCGCTGGGCGGAGGCGCTCCGCGAACTCTCCGGCCGACTGGAGGAAATGCCCGCCGAGGAAGGGTTCCCGGCCTACCTTGCATCCCGTCTGTCCGCTTTCTATGAGCGCGCCGGCATGATGCACAACTTAAACGGCACCGACGGTTCCGTCACCATCATCGGAGCAGTCTCCCCGCAGGGAGGCGATTTCTCCGAGCCCGTCACTCAGAACACCAAGCGTTTCGTCCGCTGTTTCTGGGGGCTGGACAAGAGCCTGGCGTACTCGAGGCATTTCCCGGCGATCCACTGGCTCACCAGCTACAGCGAATACCTGACCGACTTAAGCCACTGGTATCAGGACAACGTTTCCCCGAAGTTCGTGGACTACCGGAACCGCCTGATGGCGCTCCTGAACCAGGAGAGCAGCCTGCTGGAGATCGTCAAGCTGATCGGAAGCGACGTGCTCCCGGACGACCAGAAACTGGTCCTGGAGATCGCCCGCGTGATCCGGCTCGGCTTCCTGCAGCAGAACGCATTTCACAAGGACGATACCTGCGTCTCCATGGAGAAGCAGTTCCTGATGATGGACACCATCCTCTACCTGTTCAAGCAGGCAAGGGCGCTGGTCACCATGGGGCACCCCATGTCCGTCCTGAAATCCGAGAACATCTTCGACCGCGTCATCGCCATCAAGTACGACGTGCCCAATGACCGGCCGGAACTGTTCGCCCAGTACCACCGCGACATCGACGCATTCTATCAGCGCGTGCTGGAGAAAAACGCATAAGGAGGACCGAATCTATGTCAATCGAATATTTAGGCTTAAGCAGCATCAACGGACCTCTGATCGCCCTTGAGGGCGTCCAGGACGCATTCTTCGACGAGATCGTGGAATTCGTCGTGGACGGATCCGAACACAAAATCGGACGCATCGTAGAGATCTATGAAGACAAAGCCGTCATCCAGGTGTTTGAGGGCTCTGAAAACATGTCTCTTAAGAATACACACACGAAGCTCACCGGACATCCGATGGAGATCGCACTCTCCCCGGATATGCTGGGCCGCACCTTCAACGGCATCGGCCAGCCCATCGACGACCTGGGCTCCATCGTCTCCACCCTGAAGCGGGACGTGAACGGCCTGCCGCTCAATCCGGTGCGCAGAGAGTACCCGAGGAACTATATCCGCACCGGCATCTCCGCCATCGACGGACTGACCACCCTGATCCGCGGGCAGAAGCTTCCGATCTTCTCCGGAAACGGACTTCCCCACGACCAGCTGGCGGCCCAGATCGTAAAGCAGGCGTCGCTGGGGGATAATTCCGATGAAGAATTCGCCATCGTATTTGCCGCCATGGGCGTAAAACACGACGTAGCGGATTTCTTCCGCAACACCTTCGAAGAAAGCGGCGTGGCGGACCATGTGGCCATGTTCCTGAACCTGGCAAATGACCCGGTGGTGGAACGTCTGATCACCCCGAAAGTGGCCCTCACCGTTGCGGAATACCTGGCATTCGAACAGCACATGCACATCCTCGTGATCCTGACGGACATGACTTCCTTTGCCGAGGCCATGCGTGAGGTCTCCTCATCCAAGGGCGAGATCCCCAGCCGTAAAGGATATCCGGGATACCTGTACAGCGAGCTGGCAACCATCTACGAGCGCGCCGGCATCGTGCAGGGCGTGGACGGATCCGTGACCCAGCTCCCGATCCTGACCATGCCGAACGACGATATCACCCACCCGATCCCCGACCTGACCGGGTACATTACCGAGGGGCAGATCGTACTCGACCGTCCGCTGCACGGACAGTCCATCTATCCGCCCATCAACATCCTGCCTTCCCTCTCCCGTCTGATGAAAGACGGCATCGGCAAGGGCTACACCCGGGAAGACCACCAGGATCTGGCCAACCAGCTCTTCTCCGCCTACGCCAAAGTGGGCGATGCGAGGAACCTGGCGTCCGTCATCGGCGAGGACGAACTCTCCCCGATCGACAAGAAATATCTGGAATTCGGAAAAGAATTCGAAGAGCGTTATATCGGCCAGGGCGTCAATGAGAACCGCAGCATGGAAGAGACCCTGAATCTCGGATGGGAACTGCTCGGCAGACTGCCGAAAGAAGAACTCGACCGTGTGGATACAAAGATCCTGGATAAATATTATAAACCGATGGAAGAAGAATAATTCTTAAGGAAGGAGGGATCCTATGGATCCGCGTACATTTCCGACCAAGGGAAATCTGATGCTGGCAAAGAACTCGCTGGCGCTGGCGAAACAGGGCTACGACCTGATGGACCGGAAACGGAATATCCTGATCCGCGAACTGATGGATCTGATCGATGAAGCGCGTACCATACAGGAAGAAATCGACACCACATTTACCTATGCGTATCAGTGTCTCCAGCGCGCCAATATCGAAAACGGCATCAGCAACGTGGAACTGCTGGCCTACACCGTTCCGATCGAAAATTCCATCACCATCCAGACCCGGAGCATCATGGGGACGGAGATCCCCCACGTCAAGTACGTGCCGGACGCCGGAAAGCCGACCTATGCTTTCAGCACTACCCACGAGTCCATCGACAGGGCCCGGGAGGCATTCCGGAAAGTGAAGGACCTGACGGTCAAGCTCTCCATGGTGGAAAACGCAGCCTACCGACTGGCCGGCAACATCAAGAAAACCCAGAAGCGCGCCAACGCGTTGCAGAACATCACAATCCCCATGTATTCCTCGCTGGTCTACACGATCACAAACGCCCTGGAAGAAAAGGAACGTGAAGAATTCACAAGACTGAAAGTCATCAAACGGATGAAAGAAAAAAAGGCAGCCCGATAACAGGGCTGCTTTTTAATCTTATTCCCCGGGTGTGGATTTCTCCTCAAAATCCTCTCCGAGATAAAACACCTTAAAGAATGTCTCCAGCGACTCGAAAAGTTCCCGCTTCATCTGCTGAAGTTCCTTGATCTTCAGCACGCTGCCGATCTCATCAAAGGCGAAATCGTCTTCATTATGTTCCACCTTCAGTTCCAGATTGCCGGCATCGTCAAACACCAGCATCAGAATACCTCCCACATCCGCAGTGTACAGCACGCACATAATCTGCAGTTCCTGCTGTATGCTTTCCGGAAGCTGGCTGAACTCCGGATTTAAGTAAAATTTCTCTTCGTAAGCGCTGGCCGCGCAGAGTACGATCCCGTCATTTATCATTCCGTCCACGATCTTTCCTTTCTTATAACCTTCTAATATTTTTCAAGCTTACCAATGTATTTTCATCTCGTTCAAAGCCAAAACCCACCGCTATATCATGAAGAAACTTTCACTCTATATTTATGTCTCAATGACTGCAATGTGCAATCATCATATCTCACAAGGCCATCGTTTTGCAATCTGCCCAAAACAATCCCCGGATCTCGATCGATCGAGTCTGCAAACTCCTTTATGGTTCCCGGACTGAATACCTTTTCTTTGACAAATCTTTCATACTCATCTGGATCGATCAGAGAATCAGCAGCATATTCATCTGCAATTTCTTCTTTTTCTCCACTCTCTTTTTCAAATGAAATACCATAATCACCATGAATAATATGTCCAATTTCATGAAATAACGTAAACCAGAACGTATCTGAATTTAATCGCCGGTCGTTTACCATAAGCATCACATTTTTTTCAAGTTTCTTTGTTGCTCCATTGATTTTAGAACCGGGCAGATTAGGAAGAATAACAAAAATAACTCCTGCTTCAAAAAATGAATTTTTAATCAACGGATAAAAATCCTCATGGTTTTTGGTTAATGACAACGCATAATCCACAGCTTGTTTAAATTTCACCTTATTGTACTTCGGAGCATGGAAAGTCAGAGCATTATTAATCGCAATTTGAACCATAGCATTTGCTTTAACCACATTTGCATCGGATATTTTATTTGAAGCACTTCGAAAACTTACAGCCATATCTCTTTTCTTAAAAACAGACAAAGTAGCAACTTTAAGAAATTTTCTAACCTCAATAATCTGTTCATCAATTTTTCTCGGCAAATCAGGCAATCCAAAATTATCCCGAAAATACTTGTAATCTAAGGATTTGAAGATTTCCTTTTCCTGTTCTAATTCTTCATCTGATCTGAATTCTGCAATTAATGCATCATACACGTTTTGTAAATTAAGCCAATAAGAAACGGAAGTTCCGATCATGCGAGATAATTTCATTGCAATATCAATAGATAGATTCTGTTCTCCCCTGATAAGGAGGCTGAGATTCTTAGGCGTTGTATCCAGTCTTTTTGCAAAATCTTCCTGGGTCAAACCGCTTTCATCAACTATTTCTTTTACATAATAACCAGGGTGAAATGCAATTGTATCATTATACTCAATATAATTACTCATAATGTTTGCTCACCTCCGAAATTTCTACTACACTAACTTTTCCTGCTATCTGGTCTATATTACATGGAACATAGGGCTTTTCATTCTCATCCAATGGCTGCAGTATTATTCGCCATTGATCCCTTCTGGATTTAACATCAATTGCAAAATACCCTTCCAGATTCTTTTTACCTTTATTTTTAAGCTTATGAGCTGCCTTAATATTCGTACATTGTGATTTATGCGTCTCAGATGCATATACCAGTTCCAAGTCCTTCCTCCGGTTTAATAAAATTACCTTTCGGGTAATCCGATTATAGCACTGCTCAACAAATCAGTCAATATATACTCGCAAACGTTCCGGTTCAATTAAGTTTGCCTCTTACCCGTTGCAGGATATGGAACACACACCATCCGATCAGCGCCCCCAGCACATTATTAAATATATCGTCAAACTCAAACAGTCCCAGCCTGAAATAATACTGGCTAAATTCCACCATTCCGCTCACGCATCCGGATATAAGCAGCGCCGCCCAGAACGGGCATCGCTTCAGCGCGTCCGTGATGACAAATCCCAGCGGGAAGAAAAGCAGGATATTGTTCAGGATCTCCATCCCCAGCTCAACATTCTTCCCGAATATCCATGCCTTATAAGACCAGAAAAATTCGAGCTCGTACTGCCGCTCTGTCCCCACTTCCCGGAACATCAGCGTAAACGCCGCAATCGCTGCAAGCTCCACGGCCAGGCTGATGAGCGCCGCCGGCTGACGCAGACGGTTGAGGAAACGGACATTCAGCCAGTGCATGAAGAAAATATATAAAACAACAAAAGCTGCGATAAAAATAAGCAGCTCCTTGTACCGGCTGATATATAATTGTAAAAACCAGACCGCTTTGGGGATCAAAGCGGTCAGAATATCCAGGTAATATTTAATTAACATTATGGTAGTTCCTTAATAATTCATATACTTTCTTTGTGCCGTTTTAATAAAAGTATTCTACCACACACTGTACAGAAAAACTATATTTTTCTTTTTTTCTTCCCATTCGGCAAGACAGCTATCCCGTTCCCGCACGCTCATCACCGGAGAGTATGTCCGCAATATCGTGGAATGTTTTTTCATCGTTTCCTTTCCCCACACGCCCGCAGCGATCGCGGCCATGCACGCGACTCCATAAGAAGACATTTCAGCATTTTCGTTCACAGTAAGTGAACGCTGAAGAATATCCGCCTGAAACTGCATTAGAAATTCGTTTCTGCTCACGCCTCCGTCTGCTCTTATGTGTTTTACAGGAATATGATATTCACGCTCCAGCGAGATAATTTTCTCTGCCACCTGATATCCTATGCTCTCCAGCACTTCCCTGACCTTCTCCGCTCTGTTTCCGCCTCCTGCCGTTGCCTGAACCGCAAGCTCTGCCGTTTCTTCTACGGATTTTACGATTCCGTCCTGCACAAGCTTTTGAAGCAGAACTCCGGCATAATATACGGTAGCCTCTTTTATCAGAATCTGTCTGTTCTGCATTTCCCATGCGGCTGCACATCTGCTGTCCTGTGTCTCTTCTCCCATATTTAACACAACCGAGACTCCTGTACCATAAGTGATCTTTACGTCTCCTTTTTCCCAGCATCGCTCTCCGAAAAGAGCCGCGCTGCTGTCGCCCGTGACTGCAGTAATCGGTATTCCTTCCAATATGCCATTACTCACGATTCCAAAATCGCCGTCATTACTGAGAACTTCCGGAAGAATTTCATATGGTATATGATATCTGTCCAGAACTCCCCGATCCCAGTCTGCAGCTTTCCGGTTATACATTGTCGTAATTTCTGCGTTTGTGATATCCGAAGCATGGATTATCCCGCCGGTCAGATTCCAGATCAGCCATGTTTCCATTGTTCCGAAAAGGATCTTTCCGATACATGCTTCACTATATATCGTTTTGTTATCCGCAAATATACTTTCCAATCTGTCCGGGACTTCTTTTCCTCTTCCATCCTGCCATCCAATCACAGGACATACCGGTTTTCCTCCGTCTTTTTCCCATAAAACAAAAGCCCCTGTCTGAACCGAAATCCCCATGCACAGTATATCTTTCACAGAGACGCCTGCTTTCAGGAGCGCGCCTCTGGCAGCGCGCTCCATAGCGTCCAGCAGCTGCATCGGATCCTGTTCGACGTATCCGTTGCTTTTATATACAATCTGATTTACAGAAGAGGACATTGCAAGAACCTCTCCCTGATGATTATACAAAACTGCCCTGGTTGATGACGTCCCCTGATCAAGCGCTAATATTTTTTTCATATTTGCTCCACAAATCGCATTGCTGTTCCGGCGATCGACAGATAATCCAGACCATAGTACGGAAATACTTCATCACTTTCCCCTGCAATAATGTGTTCATCCGGAATACCGATGATTTTTACCGGTACAGGATGTGCCTGAACGACTTTTTCTGCAACTGCGCTGCCAAGTCCGCCGTAAATACTATGCTCCTCCACAGTTATGATTCCTCTTGTTTCTTCAGCAGCCTTCTGTATTGCCCCTTCATCTAACGGCTTGATCGTATGCATATCCAGAACTCTTGCAGAAATCCCTTTCTCCTGCATGATTTCTGCCGCCTTAAACACCGGCCATACCATTTCTCCTGCGGCAATCAGGGTTAAATCATTCCCGTCCCGCAGCATTACTGCTTTTCCGATCTCAAACTTTTTCTTATCCTCTTCCGTATATACGTCTTCCACCGGATTGCGCCCCATCCGCATATAGACCGGTCCTTCAAATCCGGCCAGAGTTTCGGTCATCCATTCCGTCTCTGTCGCATCTGCCGGCAGTAAGACTGTCATATTTGCCATCGTCCGCATTACCGCAATGTCGCCTATTGCATGGTGAGAACCGCCCAGGGCTCCGTAGCTCAGACCGCCGCTGACACCACATATTTTTACATTTGTATTGGAATATGCCACATCTACCTTAATCTGTTCAAGACTTCTTGCGCTCAGGAACGGTGCCGGCGCACAGACAAAGGGGATCAGACCGCATGTGGCTGCGCCGGCCGCCACGCCGACTTCATTTTGTTCTGCAATTCCGGCCTCGATAAACTGCTCCGGAAAGCGCTTTATAAATTCCCCGAGTGTCACAGATCCTCGTGCGTCGGAAGTAACCGCCACTATTCTCGGGTCTTTTTCAGCCAATCTGACCAAGGTATCTGTAAATGCCCTCCTGCATGCTTTTGACATTCTTTCACCTCCCTATTATGCCAGATCCTGCATTGCCTGGCTGTATTCCTCATCGCTCATTTTCCCGTGATGCCACTTCACCTGATTTTCCATAAATGATACGCCTTTTCCTTTTATGGTATCGGCAATCAGAATTTTAGGTTTTCCCTCTGCCTTCATCATCCTGTCAAATACATCCAGCAATTCCTCAATATCATTGCCGTCCGCTTCATAGACGTCAAACCCAAATGCGCGCCATTTATCTTTTAGCGGCTCCAATCGCATAACATCTTCTGTTGGACCGCTGATCTGCAGCATATTCCGGTCCAGAATAGCATACAGATTATCCAGATGATAATTTGCGGCAAACATAGCGCTTTCCCAGATTGAACCTTCTTCTGTCTCCCCGTCGCCCATAAGGCAGAATACCCGATATGGTTCTTTCAGAATCTTCCCTGCCTTGGCCATCCCACACGCCGCACTGAGCCCGTGTCCAAGAGCCCCCGTATTCATCTCAACGCCGGGGATCTCTCTGTTCGGATGTCCAATCAGTCTTGTCTGAAACTTACTGAAAGTTTTCAACTCCTCTTTCTCAATATACCCCATATCTGCAAGAATATTATAATATCCTTCCACACAGTGCCCTTTGCTCAGAACAAAGCGGTCCCTCTGCGGATCATCCGGTTTTTTCGGATCATGAAGCATAATACTGTAAAATAACACTGTAAGAATATCACAGCTGGACAGCGCGCCTCCGACATGTCCGGTGCCGCTTTCATATATCATACTTACTATGCCTTTTCTTATCTCCTTCGCCTTGTCTTTAAGTTCATTGACTGTCATACTACCCCACCTTTCATCAGCCCTTAACAGCACCGGCCACCATTCCGTTTACTATTTTTTTGTTGAAGAAAATAAACAGGATCAGCATCGGAATAATAATAATCACTACATCTGCAAACAGCAGGTTGTACGAGCTTTGAAATTGTCCGATAAAGTTATACAATGTCAGTACAACCGTTGCATTTTCAGCGCCCGGATAAAAATAAAGCGGATTCGTAAAATCATTAAAAATGTAAATCGCATTCAGAATGACCACCGTCGCATGGATCGGTTTCAGCAGCGGAAAGACAATCTGTGAAAAAATCTTCCATCTGCTGCAGCCGTCTATATAGCCGGCCTCTTCAAGTTCCCTGGGAATGGTGCTTATATACCCCCGGTAAAGCATGATTGTAAACGGCAGATGCAGAACCGTCTCTATCATGACAATCGAAAAGAACGTCTTATATATATGCAGCGTCTGAAGAACCCATATTGTCGGCAGGATCGCCGGCGGCAGCATCAGTCCGAGCATAAACACATTACTGATAAATCTCACAGACCTGTCTCTCCGCCTCTGGATAATGTATCCTGCCATAGCGCCTACGATCAGCAGCAGCACAACGGAAAAAAATGTGATCAGTGCACTGTTTTTAAACGCTGTAAGCAGCTGATAATTCCGGGCCTGTATAACTTCCAGGAAGTTTTCAAAATGAAACACTTCCGGGAGCGTAAAATTCAGCTTGTTCGCTTCTTTCCTGTCTTTAAGTGCATTAAACAGGATGAAGAGGAACGGAATAACGTACACAACCGCCATTCCGGCGCATGCAAGAATATCTCCGAGCAGATACATATGTTTTTTCTTTTTCACATGCTTTCCTCCTCTCTTTTCAACAACCAGCTCTGAAGCGGATATGCGAGACATGATATAAGAATAAGCATGATCACATTTCCTGCTGTTGACAGTCCATAATACCCTGCCGCATATTGTTTATACACGATCGATGACAATACATCCGTCGCGAACCCGGGTCCGCCTCCTGTCATCGCCCATATCAGCTCAAAACTCCTGACTCCGTCAATAAACGCCAGAATAATAATGGAATTTCTTGCCGATTTTGTGAGCGGCATTGTAATGTACCGTAATTTCTGCCACCAGCTGGCACCGTCTATATCCGCGGCCTCATAATAATTGGCGTCTATTGCCTGAATGCCGGCAATAAACATCATCGTGGCTATACATAACCCCTCCCAGAGAGATACGACAATAACTGTGCCCAATGCGGTTTTCGTGTTGCCTAACCAGTCGGTTCCGCCCAGGCCGATGACTGACAATGCCTGATTAATAATCCCCTTTGATGGATGAAGCATAGCTTTAAACATTATTCCTATTGCAATCAGGCTCAACAGACTCGGAAAGAACAGGACCGACCGCAAAATATTTTTGGTTTTAATCCTGCTGGTCAGCAGCACTGCCAGGAAGAATGCCGGGATCAGCTTCAGCACACTGGTCAGCACTGCATAAATCATCGTATTGCGGATTCCAATACTCAGGGAATCTTCCTGAAAGAACATTTTGAAATTATCTAATCCGCAAAATCTGGCTCCGTTAATGTCCCATACCGTCATACTGAAATACAGGGATGATACGGTTGGAATCAGAAAAAATACTGTAAAAATAATTAACGCCGGCATCAGGAACCAGAAAGAATATACTTTTTTCTTATCCATCATCTATTCTCCTTGCCTCGTCCGCTTAATCAGAATCTTCTACTCGGCCCAGTCCAGCCCCAGCTGAACGGCTGCTTTATAACAGTCGGCATCATATTTTTCTGCCGCCTCCTGTCCGCTGATCTGTCCTGTTGCGACTTCTACACAGATTGCCGGGAGATCGCTTCCTACTACCTGAACCTGAGACTGCATGTCCACTTCTGTTTTTCCGGCGTCAAAGTATGCCTGCATATCTTCTTTCACCGCTTTGTATCCGTCTTCCGCTCCTTCATATCCCTTTACCAGGAAAGGTCCGTCAGCCATCTGCGCAGAAGAATATGCATCGAGTCCTTCTTCTGAAATATAGAATTCCATAAATCTGATAATGTCTTCCTGCTTGTCTGAATTCTTGTTCCCAAATATTGTCGACGGCGTCCAGACCGTGATGCCCTGATTATCCGGATCATCTCCCGGGATCCCGAATACGCCGATCTTATCTACGGTTTCTTTGTCGTAAAGTGAATAGATGTTGGAAAGCGCCTGAGTCAGCATAATCCAGTGGCCGGCTCCGCCGTTAGCCATGATTTCACATCCGTCATCATAAATCGTTGCCATATAATCATCATTATAGAAGTCTGTCAGATCTTCAAACTTCTGGAAGCTGCGCGTTGCTGCAGGCGTATTAGCAAATTTCACTTTACCTGCCTCGTAGTCTTCTGCAAATTCAGGTTCTTCAGCATGCACATTGTAATAGTCTCCCAGGAACAGCACCTGAGCCGTCCAGCTGTCCGCGAACGTCCCAAGAACAGCCGTCTCTCCGGCTTCATCAAGCACGCGGCAGTTTTCCAGGAATTCATCCCAGGTCTTCGGGACTTCCAGATTATATTTTTCATACATTTCACGATTGTATAAAACCGCGCCGCACATAGATGTTCCAAGCGGTATTCCATATACACCGTCCTCATATGTCACTGCATTTTTATAAGTATCGTCAAGTTTATCCGGAATATCCGTATCGCTCAGATCAATGAAATATTTTTCCGGCCCCACAGATTTGAATTTACTGTCTGACCATACACAGAGATCCGCCATATCCCCGGAAGCTAGACGGGTCTTAACCAGGTTGTCGCCATCCGATCCGGCAGTATATACATCCAGTTCAACATTGATTCCCACTGCTTCTTTCGCTTTTTCGCAGACTGCTTCCAGCCCGTCCAGTGTTTCATCCGAATCCACCATCAGCGTTAAAGTTACCTCCTCATCTTCGCCGGCGCTGCTGCTGTCTGTCCCGCCTCCTGCGCCGCATGCCGTAAGTGTAATGATCATCGCCGCCATTATGATTACTGACATTAATTTCTTTTTCATAGTTTTCTCCTTTCATTCTCATTCATGCAACAATAAAATCTGTGGCATCCAGAACCCATTTCCCAAACTTTTTCTTCTGATCTGCTCCTGATTTCCTTTCCTGCCGATTCAATGACACAGGCAACGTTCTTCAGATGCAGTTCCGCTGTTGTATTACACGGTATTTCAATTTCTATCGAAGCCCGTCCGGACGCTTTGCGCCATCTAACCCGAACCATGCCGTAAGATGTATGGCAGGCCGCTTCCACTTCCCGGAAATTATCCAGAATCTCCGGCTTAATAATAATCCTGTGAAATCCCGGATCCGCCTCATCCGGCCTTATTCCCGCCACGCAGGCGTACAGCCATTCACCGATTGATCCATAGGCATAATGATTAAACGAATTCATATCCGGGCTCCACATTGTCCCGTCCGGCTTCTTTCCGTCCAGATGCTCCCATATGGTCGTAGCTCCCTGCCTGACCTGATAAAGCCAGGACGGATAATCTTCCAGCAGGAAGAGCTGCTCAGCCTTTTCAGCTTCACCACATTCACTCAGCGCCGGGCACAGACAGGGCGTGCCCATAAAGCCGGTTGTCATATGACCATTATTCTTTTGCAGGGCTTCCAGGAACTTCTTCACAACTTTCTGTTTCAGTTTCTCCGGCACAAGACGGAAACAAAGCGCCAGAGCATAAGCCGTCTGAGTATCCGACGTCATGCTTCCGTCCCCAAGGAAAAATGTATCCTGAAATTTTCGGACAATTCTCTGATACAGGCTGTAATATTTCTCCCTGTCATCCCGATTCTCCAACACTCCTGCCGCTTTCGCAAACAGTCCTGTGGAATATGCGTAATAGGCTGTCGATGTAAGCGCCTGCTCGGTAGCTCCGAAATAACTGCCTTCACTGGCATCAAGCGCAAGCCAGTCACCAAACTGCAGTTTGTAATTCCAGAGTCCGACCTCCGCGTGATCCGTCATAAAATCAATCCAGGATTTCATACTGTCATACTGTTTCAACAAGATCCGTTTGTCGCCATAAAACAAATACATCTTCCACGGAATAATAACCGCCGCGTCCGCCCATCCGGCCGCGGAATGCGTCCCCTGACTCAGCAGCCAGTCTTCCGACTGATCCTCCAGACACAAAATATCCGGAATAATATGGGGGACGCCGCCGTCGGGTCTTTGATCCAGCCGCAGTGTAGTCAGCCATTTTTCAAGAAAATTGTATACATTGCCAAAATACATTGCCGTTCCGGAAAAAATCTGAATATCTCCGGCCCAGCCGAGCCGCTCGTCACGCTGCGGGCAGTCTGTCGGAGTATCGACAAAATTGCTTTTCATACTCCAGCGTATATTGGAAACCAATTGATTTACCAATGTGCGGTCTGTTGAAAAATAACCGTCATACTCCACATCAGAATATAACGCCACAGCATATAAATGTTCCTGATCCGGCAGGCGCCCTGACGGCCATTTCGCAATCCAGACATACCGGAACCCCTGATAACAGAAATGCGGTTCATAATGCTCCCATCCGTCTCCGCTGCAGTAATACCTGATTCTCTGGCGGGCGCTTCTCAGATTGTCTCTGTAGACATTTCCATCGCTGTCAAGTTCCTCAAAGCAATACAGTTCTACCGCTTCTCCACATCCGCCTTTAACGAAAAATCCCGGAACGCCTGCAATATTCTGTCCAAAATCCGCGCATTGCCTTCCATCCGGTGTAACGAACAGTCTGACCGGCTTCAGAACCTCATGCCTCTTCACTAATGTTGATTTCTGCGGAAATAAAATCTGTTTTGAAACCTTCAGTTTTTCAACCGGGTATCCGTCGTCTTTTCCCGCCTTTAATCTGGCATCATACGTTTCTCCGTCATAAAGCCCGGTAAATATTATTTGTGACAAACCTCCTTTCCACCGTTCATCTGTCATCCACATCTCGCTACTTCCATCCTGATAAAAAACATGCAGCTGCATGGAAAAGGCCGTCCTGTCGCCATATAAATTTGTTCCTGTCTCTCCAACTCTTCCTTTGTACCAGCCGGGAGCAACCACCGCCGCAGCCTGATTCACCCCTTCCTTTAAATATTCAGTTACATCCCAGGTCTGATATAACAATTGTCTGTGATAGCTCGTCCATCCGGGCGTCAGATATCCGTCTCCTACACGGATGTTATTCAGATACAATTCATACAGCCCGAGCGCGGCAGCCATCACAACCGCTCTTCTCACTTTCTTCCTTGTCGAAAACTCAGTTCCAACACATGTGCAGCCGACATAATGAATCTTATCTGCTGTAATAAATTCTGCTTTCCACGGCTCTGACAGATCAATATACAGAAAATCAGCCGTCTCACTCCAGTCGCTGTATTCGTCATAATTGTCACGGACACATACTCTCACATAATATCTGCAAAGATGCTCTATCTGAAAATCCGGAACAACGCCGGCCGACTGGTCTGTACAGACCCAGCCGCTGTCGTATACAACATTCTCAAACTGCGCGCTTTCAGAAAACTGCATCCGATATCCTGCCTGAATCACGCCGTCATGATCACTGCTCAACGCCCAGCCAAACACCGGCATTTGCGTTACCGCCATCAGTTTTTTCTCGTAATCTATGCGAATATCTTTTACTCTCAGCACCGTATCTACCTCTAAAAATTCGCTCCGTTCCAGCCCCAGTACTCTGTCTCCTGATATTTAACATAAATATTTTCAGGCGGTATCCCCAGGACCTGATTCACCGTTCCGCTCAATGCAGCTGTCAGTGCGGCATATGCTTCCGCCGGCGCTTTGCCGTAAAGCGAAACAGCGATCATCGCGCAGGGGACTGTCTGGCCCCGGAAAAACATCTTTCTCTCACCGCACAGTTCCATCATAAGCCAGTCCTCCGTTTTATCCGGAAGAAGAGAAATATGTTGTCCGGCCTTTACTCTCAGGTCTTCTTCCTGCTGCACGGAAATCTTTTCAGACGTGTTTATCTGTATAAACGGCATTTCTTCACCTCCCTGCACTTACTCCCCTTTTATGTACTTTTCAACAACCCCGATCTGTTCTGAAAACGTATCTCCGAATTTCTTTTCAAAAAACGCTCCGCCTATTGTAAATATTTTGGGATTAAAGCGCTTCACGGCATCCAGCCTTTCATAGCTGTTAATACTGCCTACAATACTCAGAAGCTTCCCGTTTTTCTTTACAACGTCCGATACCGATTCCAGCAGCTTCTCGATGTCCCCGTCATACCTGTATGCTGCAACATTGATCCCTGCAACGCCATCTTTGCGGCTCAGTTCTTCCGCCTCGGCAGTCAGCTCTTCAATCGTTCCGCGGATACTTTCAGTATAACGCTCTCCGATAAACGGAAAGAAGGTCATATGATTCGCCCTGATCAGTTCCAGTACGCTGTCATAAAATACAGTCCCCAGAATCGCATCAAATCCGCTTTCAATACCAAGCCGCACCGCCTTCAGGCAGTCTTCCTCAGATTTAGCTACAATTTCCATAAATGTAGTTTTTCCGGCTTCTTTCATACATGCAACCAGATCCTTCATTTCATCCGGCGGAAGCCCGACATCTTTAAATCCCCAGTACTTACAGGGGGCCTCCCTGGCTTCAAGAAAGATCTCTTTTGCATTTTTCACTGTTACATCGTTATGCGTCAGCATAACAATCAGCTCTGGTACACTCAATTTCCTTTTCTCCTTTCTTTTATTTTCGTTTTTTTATTAATTTTTATTATTGTACCAGATATTTCTTTCGTTTTCAAGAATATTTTATTAATTATATAAAACAAACGAAAATAATATGACATTTTACATTATTGCTTTTTTTTATCAGTTGAATTATACTATAAGTAATATATAATCGAATTTTAATACGAAAGTGAGCACTTCCATGTTTAAAGCAGAACGTCTACAAACAATTCAGGAATTGTTAAAAGAAAGGAAACAAATCGACGTAAATACGCTGAGCAATTTATTAAACGTATCCAATGTTACAATAAGAAGTGACCTGAAAACTCTGGAAGAACAAGGTGCAATCACACGCACGCACGGCGGAGCCATCCTCAAATCCGAAAAGCAGACCAATTATCCGCTTTATTTTCATCTGATTT
>DWUU01000047.1 GCA_019120575.1 Candidatus Mediterraneibacter quadrami | reverse complement strand
ATTCATTTTTGACGTGATAGAATTTCTTACCCTTGTATATGGAATATTAGACTTGCAATTAAGTGTTCCTACTGGAAATCTGCAACCAAAAGAAATTACCGATTTGCAAGTCGGAAGTGCATCTAAAGGATGATAGCCTTTCGGTGCATTATCAAACCTATCTATACTTGCTATACCACACAAATCTGCACCTAACGCAAACATTATTTCCTTTATCCTTTTACTATCCAACATCCAATATCCCCTCCGCAAATCCCAATCTGTCGACCTAGTTTTACTTCATTATACCATTCGTTTATTTCCCTGTCATTGTCTTTCTTACCCATACGAAAAGAGAGCGGAACATCATCTGTCCACTCCCTTTCAAATACTCCACATACTTCATACCATACGCACTTACTTGTGATATGGTTCCCCGTTAATGATCCTGTAGCTCCGGTACACCTGCTCCAGCAGGATCACCCGCATAAGCTGATGGGGAAATGTCATTTTTGAAAAGCTAAGCGCATAATCTGACCGTTTCAGCACTTCCCGTCCAAGTCCGATAGAGCCGCCGATCACAAATGCCACGCTGCTCTGCCCCCGGATCCCCAGCATATTGATCTTATCCGCCAGTTCTTCCGAGGAAAGCATCTTTCCGCCGATCTCAAGCGTGATCACATACATGTCGTCACGGATATACTTCAGGATCCGTTCGCCTTCTTTATCCCGGATCTGCTCTTCCACTGTTTCGCCGGCCTGGTCCGGCGTCTTTTCATCGGCGACTTCGATGATCTCCAGTTTACAGTAGCGACTCAGCCGCTTGACGTACTCTGCGACCGCGTCTCTTAAATATTTTTCTTTGATCTTTCCTACGGTAATTACGGTTATCTTCATCTTTTGCGCGCCTTTATCTTACACTGTATACATACAATTCCTGAAGCGCCCTGGTCGCTGCGATGTATTCGGCCTGCTTCTTCAGTGGATTCTCTTCTCTGCTTCGGATCGTAAACACCTGATCGAATTCCAGCCCTTTGGCCAGATAAAATGTAGTCACCGTCAGGCCGCGCTTAAACGCAGAACTGTCCCGATCCACATAGGCCGCATCCACACCTCTGTTTTTCAGCAGACGGTAAATATCATAGGCATCGTCTTCGGTCATGGTGATCACCGCCCCTGTCTCATAGCCGTCCGCGCCAAGATTCAGATTGGAGGCAACCGCATCCAGCAGGGCGTCCTCTGTATCAAACTGTTTCTCGCTTACGGGTTTCCCGTGCCGCTCCAGCAGGTCCAGACCTGTGATGCCGCTGATCCCGGCCGCATACTGCGCGATCTCCCAGGTGTTCCGGTAACTCTTGTTCAAAATGACTTTCCGGATATCTTTCCCGAATATTTTCGGCAGGAATGTGAGCACATCATGCTGTTTTGTATCCAGCGTCTGTGCGTAATCCCCAAGGATCGTCATCCGGCACTGGAACAGATTTTCAAGGATCACATACTGCATATAGGAATAGTCCTGCATCTCATCGATCACAAGATGCTTGATATTCTTCTGGGAACTTTTCCCGACCAGACGGTACTTCAGATACAGCATGGGGAAAACATCTTCATACCGGATCTTTCTGCGCTCATAAGGCACGTCCGGCATCTGCCCGTATCCGTACTCTTCCAGGAGCCGGTTATAGATCCGGTAAATGTCACGGGATACGTACATTCTGTCAAATTTATTTTTCAGATATTCCGCGTCTTCCTCAGAAATGTCGCTGCCCTTCAGCGTTTCATACGCATCCACAAAGTACTCTCTCACCGCATCCATCCGGGCAAGGAGCGGGATATCCTGAAATTTAAAGTAAAACATCCGGATCAGTTCTTCTTCCGACATTGTCATCCCGCGGAATGACACCAGATGGAAATCAACAAGCCGGTCTTCCAGCGTCGCCAGAAATCCTTCGATCAGGCCGATGAACTCTTCCGACTGTTTCATCCGGAAGCACTCCTTCTCCTGGTCGTCCGGGAACTTCATGATCCGTTCCAGATGGTCATACCGGTCCTCGCAGTCCGCAGCCGTATCCTTCAGTTCCTTATAGGCAAACAGGTCGAAACTCATCTCCCGTATATTCTCTTCCCCCAGTTCCGGAAGGATGTGTGAAATGTAATCTGCAAACACGCTGTTCGGCGACAGGATCAGCACGTTGGAAGACTTCAGGTTCTTCCGGTCATGATAAAGAAGATAGGCGATCCTGTGGAGGGCGATGGACGTCTTGCCGCTCCCGGCCCCGCCCTGGATTACCAGGATCCGGTCCTGTGTGTTGCGGATGATCGCATTCTGCTCTTTCTGGATCGTCCGGACGATATTTTTCAGTCTGACATCCCCGTTCTGGCCCAGTTCCTGCTTCAGGATCTCGTCGTCAATCTTTGTATCGCTCTCAAAGGCATAGATCATCTTTCCACCACGGATCTTATACTGCCACTTGGACGCGATCTCCCCCTTGATCATTCCTGCCGGTGCTTCATAGGACGCCGGTCCCTTGTCATAATCATAGAAAAGGCCGCTGACCGGCGCTCTCCAGTCGTAAATAAGCGGCGTCATCCCCGCTTTCTCTGCAAAATTGCCAACCCCGATATAGAACGGCTCCGGCGCATCCTCCCCGTCAAAAATAAAATCCACACGCCCGAAGAACGGCGCATCCTTCATGCGCTCGTACCGGTGCTTCATCCTCAGTTTCTCCGCATTTGCATTCGTCTGCTGCAGAAGCGCCTGCTGATTATCATAATCCTCGTATCCGTACTGGTCCATTTCCGTATAATTGTCCCAGTAGTACTCGTGCATATTTTCAATTTCTTTCTGCCCTTCACGGAGATCCCGGCGGATCTCATCAAGTCTTTTTTCTATCTTAAGAGTTACATTTTCCAGAAATGCATCTCCGTCATAATTTATATTTTCAGCTGTCATAATCCTCTTCTCCGGTCTGTTCCTCATAATTGTCATTTTAATAGTATATCATGTATTTTCCCAAAAGGGATCACAAAATAATCATATTTTGAATTTATAATATTCATCAACAATGCGGCAGGACATGCCTAAAGTTATTTAAAGAAACGAGGATTGACAGACTATGAAAAAAGAAAACAAGAAAATGGCCCGGGAACGCCGCGCCAGAGAGCGCCTCAAAAAAGAAATCCAACGAAAGATCAGCAAAGTTATTGTCATACTGATCCCGCTGATCGCCGTGATCGCACTGTTCATCGCGATCGCCATAACATCGGCGGATTCCGCATCCAATACAGATGCAAACACGGATACTTCCACCGGCAGCAGCACAGACACAGATACCACTGCCGACGACAACACTGACAATAACTCCGCCGGTTACTCAACCGACGCTTCTCTGACTGTTGAGGACGGCGACACCGTAAATATCGACTATGTCGGTTCCGTGGACGGCGTCGAATTCGAAGGCGGAAGCACCCGGGGACAGGGAACAGACCTTGTCATAGGCTCGGGCAGTTATATCGATGATTTCGAAGAACAGCTCATCGGCGCTCATCCCGGAGATGCAGTTGATGTGTACGCGACCTTCCCTGACCCGTACAATAACAATCCCGATCTCAGCGGAAAAGAGGCGCTGTTTGAAGTAACAATTAATGGGATTTATGAGTAAATTCCTGTTTATCGAACTGAGCGGAACCTGCAGCATAGAATACAACAATAAATTTCTATCAGAATGCGGATTCACGGAATAAGGAATAAAACCTTCCCGTCTCCGGTTCCACAGTCACCGGTCCGGCTTTATCCCTTATTCCGTGAAAGTCGCATTCGATCTGAACTTCTTCTGAGATTCTGTTTAAGCAAAGGCAACCCAAAGTTGCGAAAAGCACGATGAAGCTGGTAGAATTTTTTTTTAAAAACACCTAAAATAAAGCCATGGAAAAACAAGGGAGGTTATTACGATGACATTTGCTGATAAGTTACAAAGTTTACGAAAAAGCAAAAAATTGTCTCAAGAGGATTTAGCAGAAAAGTGCGGAGTGACAAGGTAGTCTGTTTCTAAATGGGAAACAGGGGTATCACTTAGATAAAGATACCACACCAATCCCACGCTGACTTTTGCTCAACCGATACAGCCGGAGGGCTGGATAACAAGAAAAGGCGGTATGCGCCCCGTGGAGGGGTAGCGTACCGCCTTTTTTTGTGGGGGTTTCCAAAGGGGGCAACGCCCCCATTTGGCACACGACTTTGCGAAGCAAAGTGTAGTGTGTTATACGCTCTGTCGGCGTTGCCGTGAAAATGCCGTTGCCGCCGGGGAGGGGCGGCAGGAAAACAGGACTGTGCTTGTGTGGCGTGGAGCCGCAAGCGCAGGTCTGTTTTCATCAGCAGACAGGGCGTATATGAAAGCCCCCGTCCCTCGTCCTACGCTCCGACTTGTGGACAAAGTGTCCCGAAGTTGTGGCTACACTCCCGGAAAAGTAACAGGACAGCGGGCAACCGTCAAGGCTGAAATGAACGGGCTTACACCCGGCCTTGACCGCCACCCGCCGTCCCGCTGAATGGGTGAACAAGGCGACCAATCCCTCAAAGTGCTTGGCCGCTCTCTTTCTGATTTTGGAGTGTTTCTTTTCTCATAATTGAAATGGGCGGGAAGCCATTTTAGGGCTTTCCCGCCTTGATTGCCCATCAGCAAAGACAGACGGGACGGTCAACGGCGGCGCATGAAATGCGCCGTTCATCTTGACCGTTGACTGGCTTTGCTATTTCTCTGATAAATGAAATTTCGATTTTTAGAAATCGTTTAAGATAGCAATGCGGCTCCACTTGAAATTTTTTCTTTTACTGCAAAAACAGCCTCTTGGATAGAATAGGTTGTCGTTTCTATAACATTCGATTCATATATCCCCAAATTACAAAATTGCTCCCACATTGTTTCTACTAATTCAACATTTGTTTTTCTGTCTAATTTTGAACGTTCCACAGCTCGTTTCATAGTTTCTTCTTTACTGGCTCTTAAAACAATATAGTGTACTTCATAATCTTCTCGAACAAGGGCTCTCCA
>DWUU01000046.1 GCA_019120575.1 Candidatus Mediterraneibacter quadrami | reverse complement strand
CTGCACACAAACGTAAGCGTTAATTCCTGCGGATCAATCTCCTTTATCTGGTCCGTATTGGATTGATAGATACAGGCATAGCCGTAAACTTTATAAAAATCATTGATGCTCAGGCTGTCGCCGGGCGATTTATATTCAATGATATTGTGTTTTCTGAATATCCGTCCGATTGTCTTCCGTATCGGGACGTCTTTCAGCTTCTTGATAATGAGGATATCCATCTGCAGCGGTTTCTTGCTCAGAAGATATTCCTCCCGCATCTCCAGGTATTTCAGTTCCTCCTGCAGCGTGATACGCAGGGCGGCGCCGAAAGCGGGATGCCATTGCAGTTTTGTATTCTTCATGTTTTCTCCTTCAGTATAATACATTCTGTTTCACTGGTGCAACTTTATATTTTTATTGCTGTTTATTCCGGCAAGGGCATCACCTCGGTCCTTCCTTTGTTCATAAATGAAATCCGCCCTGAAAATAATCTGCATCCAGCACATTCAAAGCATCGCTCGCGGACTACGCCTTCCACTCTTCCAGCTTAACCCGTGCGCAGCTCGATTCCGCTTCGCTTTATCTCGCTCGCGGGCTGCGCCCTCCCCTCATCCGGCTTAACCCGTGCGCAGCTCGATTCCGCTTCGCTTTATCTCGCTCGCGGGCTGCGCCCTATACAAGAAAAAAGAGGCGCTCCCTATTCGTGTAAACACGATAGGGAGACACCTCTTTCTCCTTGTGCACGGCTTAAGCCTAATCCGCAAATTTGCTCCAGTAGCCCTGTACGAACAGGAAGATTACGATGAGCGGTATGATGTATGTTACGTATGGCCTTACCCATTTCGGGAATTTCAGGCCTTCGCCTGTATTTGCCTCGTTTACGAAGTTATTCCAGCCCCAGCCGTACCGGCTCGTACAGAACAGCACATAGATGAGGCTGCCCAGCGGGAGCAGGTTGTTGCTGACGATGAAATCTTCCAGATCCAGGATCGCGGATCCCTCTCCGAACGGTGCGAACCCGCTCAGCACGTTGTAACCGAGCACGCACGGCATGGACAGGATCAGGATCGCAACAAAATTGATGGCTACGGCTTTCTTCCTGGAGCATCCGGTCAGGTCCATGGCGAATGCAATGATGTTCTCGAATACGGCGATGATCGTGGACGCCGCGGCGAAGAACATGCAGAGGAAGAAGATCGCGCCCCACAGTCTTCCGCCTGCCATGGAGTTGAAGATATTCGGCAGGGTGATGAAGATCAGGTTCGGTCCGCTGTCCGGGTTTACACCGAACGCGAAGCTGGCCGGGAAGATGATCAGGCCGGAGATCAGCGCCACGCAGGTGTCAAGCACGGTGATCGCCACGACTTCTCCCGCGAGCCTTCTTTTCTTCTCAATATAGCTTCCGAAGATCGCCATGGCGCCGATGCCGAGGCTCAGGGTGAAGAAGGACTGGTTCATGGCCGCCGACACGACTTCCATGATGCCCGCTTCTTTCATCTTGCCGAAATCCGGCAGCAGATAGAACTCAAGCCCTGCCACTGCCCCGGGCAGGAGGATGGAACGGACTGCCAGGATGATCAGCAGGATGAAGAGCATGACCATCATGATCTTGGTGATGCCTTCCACGCCTTTCTGGAGTCCCAGATTTACAATGGCAAAACACAGAACGACAACCACTGCCATGCATACGGTCATGAGCACCGGCTGCCCCATCAGGCTTCCGAACTTGCCCTCGATCTGTGCCGCATCCATGCCTTCAAAGCTTCCAGCCGCCATCTTGAACAGATAGATCAGAAGCCAGCCGCCGATGGTCGTGTAGAACATCATCAGCAGGTAGTTGCCGGCGATGCCGAACCATTTATACCAGTGCCATTTTGTCCCCAGAGGCTCCAGCCTGTCGAACGCCTTCGCGATGCCGCAGCCTGCGGAACGTCCCACGGAGAATTCCATTACCATGATCGGGAATCCCAGCAGCACCAGACAGCACAGATAGATCAGCACAAATGCCGCCCCGCCGTACTGTCCCGTGATATACGGGAAACGCCATACATTTCCAAGTCCGATCGCGCAGCCCGCAGAGATCAGGATGAACCCGATGCGGGAGCCGAATTTTTCTCTTTTCATCAGTTACTTTCCTCTTTTCCTTTTAACCAGTCTTATTTTACCTCGATCAGTTCATACTCCCTGCTGCCGAGCCCCAGCTCAACCGCATGCGCCAGGCAGGTTTCCCATTCGCTCTCCGGCGTGGTGTTGATGAAATGATCGTGGTGGTCGCAGAATCCTTCTTCGTGGATGTGTTCATCCAGAAGGCTTCCGCGCATCGGCTGCTGAGCATTGCAGGCATCCGCGCACGCCTGATCCAGAGCCACCGGATCAAAGCTTGCAAACATCCCCACATCCGGAAGGATCGGGACGTCATTTTCGGGATGGCAGTCACAGTACGGCGACACGTCGATCACCAGATTGATGTGGAACGACGGACGTCCGTCGATAACCGCCTTCGTGTACTCCGCGATCTTGATGTTCAGATCCTGGACAGCGGATTCATTTTCATTATAGATCGCATCGAAATTGCATGCTCCCAGACACCGTCCGCAGCCCACGCATTTCTCATGATCGATGACCGCCTTCTTCTCCGGGAAGGAGATGGCCCCGTGGGCGCAGTTCTTTGAACAGACGCGGCATCCCACGCAGACAGACTGATCTACCGTCGGCTTTCCGCTGTTGTGCTGCTCCATCTTGCCGGCGCGGCTTCCACAGCCCATACCGATATTCTTGAAGCATCCGCCGAACCCGGTGGCTTCATGTCCTTTGAAATGGCTGAGGCTGATAAATACATCGGCATCCATGACGGCACGGCCGATCTTCGCCTCTTTCACCAGCTTCCCGCCCTCTACCGGGACGCTGACATCATCGGTTCCCTTCAGCCCGTCGCCGATAATGATATGGCAGCCCGTAGACAGAAGGTTGAACCCGTTCTCATAGGCCGCGCTCAGATGCTCCAGCGCGTCTTTCCTTCTCCCCACATACAGGGTGTTGCAGTCCGTGAGGAAGGGGCGGCCGCCCAGTTCCTTAACCACATCCGCCACCGCTTTGGCGTAATTCGGACGCAGGAAAGAAAGATTCCCCGGCTCGCCGAAATGGATCTTGATCGCGGTCATCTTTTTCTCAAAATCGATCTCCCCGATCCCTGCTTTCCGGATCAGCTTTTGAAGCTTCTCCGGAAGATTCGTCCCCGGAAGGGCACGCATGTCTGTGAAATAAACTTTTGACTTTGCCATAACAGACGCCTCCTTTTTATCATTTCTTTGCCACACAGTATGTCGTGGCTGTTACTGCAGCGGCCAGATTCCCGCAGCCGTCTTTCACATCGATCCGGTAATATCCGGTCGTCCTGCCGTTCTTCACGCAGAACGCTTCCGCTGTAAGTACATCTCCTTTAGCGGCAGTCAGGTATGTGATCTCCGAATTCAGGGATACATTGCCCATTTCCTGCCAGTTGCTGGCCACCGCCAGGGCAAAATCGGCCAGCGTAAAATACACGCCGCCCATCACCGCGCCCATGGCATTCCTGTGGCGGTCTTCTATCTTAAGGCTGCATTTTGCATAGTGATCATCCACTTCCTCGATCACCGCTCCGTTCTCTGTCGCGAACCGGTCATTCTGAAAGAGGCGGATCGTTTCCTCTGATGGTTTCACTGTACTGTCACCTCCGAATTTCAACTAAATAAGTATACAAAAATAGACGGGGATTTTCAAGAGTCTTGATTTCTTCCGGCAGAAATGATATAGTAAATTATCGAACACGTATTCTGTAAGGTAAGTTATTCAAGGATAGAACAGGCAGCTATCACGCCCCAGTGGTCTTAAAGAGATGCCGGAGTGCCATCCGTCTGAATAACTTATCTTTTATTTTTTGTGCGATCGAATAGGGAAAAGGTCCTTCCCCCTATCCGATTCACGCGATACCACGGCAGCTTACGGCACAGCCGTTCGCTGTCCGTTCTCATAAAATTCATGGTGATTTTAACCATGGCAATGTTTATTGTAGCGATTCTGAATTATAGAAAATAAGCAAGCCGCCTTGTCTCTTGGTCGGAGTAGGCAGCTTGCTTTTTAGTAACTGTTAATTCGCCGGATCGGGTAGCTTGCACCTACCTGTCGGCTGTCTTGCTAAATACATTATAGCAAATGTACTTAAAAAGTCAACCGCCCGACACCTAAGCATCGGGCGGCATCTCTAAAGCCGGAAATCAGACTTGAACTGACGACCCCTTCATTACGAGTGAAGTGCTCTACCGACTGAGCTATTCCGGCATTCGGCCCGTCAAACGAGCCTTTGCTATTATATCTCTTTTCTTTGAGAATTTCAATAGTTTTTTTTAATTTCTGTTTTCTTCATTCCGCACATGCACTGTAACGTGATTATACGGGATCTCGATCCCTTCTTTATCAAAGGTGAGCTTGATCTGTTCCATCAGCCGCCACCGTGTGGCCCAGTACTCTTCCGTCTTCACCCAGGCTCTGAGCCCGATGATCACCGCGCTGTCTCCCAGGGCGTCAACGAACACTTTCATCTCCTCATCTTTTATGATTGCGGGATCATTGTTGAGCATATCCTGAATCAGGTCTTTCGCCTTCTTCAGATCAGCGTCGTAATCAATGCCCACTTTCAGGTCCAGCTGCCGCTCCGGCCTTGCAGTCACATTGGTCAGGCTGTTGTTGGTCAGGATGCTGTTTGGCACCACGACCGTCTGGTTATCCACGGTTGCCAGCTTCGTATAGAAGATCTGGATCTCTTTTACGGTGCCTTCGATATTTTCCTGTGTGACGATGATATAATCGCCCACGGCAAAAGGCTTCAGCAGAAGGATCAGCACGCCGCCGGCGAAATTCGAAAGGCTGCCCTGCACGGCCAGACCGATGGCAACACCGGCGGAGGCGATGAGCGCCGCGATGGAGGACGACTCGATCCCGAAGTTCGAGGCGATCATAAAGATCAGCAGCACGTAGAGTCCGAATTTCAGCATGGAATCCACGAACTGGATCACGCCCGCGTCCACATTCGTGTGTTCAAACGATCTCCGGACAACCTTCCGGAACCATTTGATCAGCTTGCTGCCGATAAAGAAAAAAAGGAGCGCAAGGAGCACACGGATCCCGAAGCCTACGATATTGGGGATATTATCCTGTATCAACTGAAAGAACTGGTTTACGTCCTGCGCCGCGTCGCCGGTTACTTCGGTAGCCGTATCGATCACATCGCTGACTGATTCATTCGTCATCGCTTTTACGCCTCCTTTTTATCAAAATCCGCTTTTATTACATATCCTGCTTCAATGCGAGAAACGCACAGAGGTTGCCCCGCTTGTCTCCCATTGCCCGATGGGAATAGAGGATCCCGCTGTTGCAGTGGGTGCACACATTTGTCACTGCGATATGATCCTCACGGATGCCGGCCTCCAGAAAGATCTTTTCATTCGCCTTCCAGAGATCGAGCTGATATTTTCCGTCCGGTTTCTCATA
Source organism: Candidatus Mediterraneibacter quadrami (assembly GCA_019120575.1). Taxonomy (GTDB): domain Bacteria; phylum Bacillota; class Clostridia; order Lachnospirales; family Lachnospiraceae; genus Mediterraneibacter; species Mediterraneibacter quadrami. The sequence continues at coordinate 16,803 of DWUU01000046.1, read as the reverse complement.
GAACAGTTCGTCCCATGCGGACCGGTCGAATACTTCCTTAAAACGGTCGGTCACATCCGCGCTCACTTCATAGCAGTCCTGGCACACGGACGGTCCGACAGCGGCCAGAATGTCGGCCGGATCCGAGCCGAAATTGTCGTGCATCAGCTCCACCGTTTTCTTCCCGATCTTCCCGACAGTTCCCCGCCACCCGGAGTGGCTGAGGGCGATCACTTTCTTCACCGGATCCAGGAAATAAAGGGGCACACAGTCCGCGTAGGTCGTCACGAGACAGATGCCCGGGACATTCGTGATCAGTCCATCTATATCCGTGTAATCCCGCTCTCTGGTGATCCCTTTTCCCCTGTCCTCGTCCGTCACGATCCGGATATTGGTCGTGTGGGTCTGCTGAGACAGCACCATGTCCTCGCAGCGCACGCCGAGGGCCTCGCCCATGCGGCGGAAATTCTCCTCCACCGCAGCCCGGTCGTCTCCCCGGTCAAAGCTTAAGTTCAGAGACGAAAAGCAGCCTTCGCTCACCCCGCCCAGCCGGGTGGAGAATCCGTCCGTCACAAGCCCGGTATCCCGGAACATTGGGAAAGACAGATAAGGCACAGCGCCTTCCATTTCGTCAAAAATGTGTTCTTTATTTTTATATACTAATCCAAGGCTCATTATATCACCCCGCAAATGCATCTTTAATATGTGTGATCTCTTCACCCTCGATGCCGATCACGTCAAACCGGCAGGGCACATCCTGCATATGGTGTTCCGCCAGATAAAACTGCGCGCACCGGAAGATCACCTGCTGTTTCTTATAGTCCACCGCCTCCAGCGGGCTGCCCGCCCGGCTTCCGGACCGGTACTTCACTTCACAGAATACCACATACCGCCCGTCCCTGGCAACGATATCGATCTCCCCGGCTCTGCACCGGTAATTCATCTCCAGGATCCGGCACCCGGCTTTTTCCAGATATTCCGCCGCTTTCTGCTCATAGACGGCGCCCGTCTTTCTTTTGTTCATCCGCCTCTCCTGTTTACAGAAAATTTTTGATAAATGTCTGACGGTGGATCGGCGTCGGACCGAGACGCCGGATCGCCTCGATGTGCTCTGACGACCCGTAGCCTTTGTGCTTCGCGAAACCGTATCCAGGCAGGATCTCGTCATACTGGAACATCAGCCGGTCCCTGGTCACTTTTGCGATAATGCTTGCCGCTGCGATGGATACACTTTTCGCATCCCCTTTGATGATGGGCACCTGGGAGATCTCAACACCCGGAATGGTCACCGCATCGTTCAGCAGCAGATCCGGTCTGACGCCCAGCTTTTCGATGGCCTGCCGCATGGCCTCATAGGTCGCCTGCAGGATATTGATCTCATCGATCCGGGCCGGGCTGGCCATACCCACGCCGACGGCTGTTGCCTTCTTCATGATCTCGTCATAGAGAAGGTTCCGCTTCGCCGCCGAAAGCTTCTTGGAATCATTCAGATACAGGATCTCACAGTCCTTCGGAAGGATGACGGCTCCGGCCACCACCGGACCGGCCAGCGGTCCCCGGCCCGCCTCATCGATGCCGCAGATCAGCGCGCAGTCCGCATGCTGTCTCTCATAGGTTTTCATCTGTTCCAGCCGCTCGCGTTCGCGCCGGAGGTCCTCCTCTTTCTTCCGGTACTGTTTGATCAGGTTCTGCACGCCGGAGCGCAGGTCCCCGCCATATGCCGCATACAGAGCAGGCAGTCCCTGAGGGCCTGCCTGTACAAATTCTTCTTTTATCTGTGCGATGCTCTTACTCATGTTTTATTACCCCGAATTCACTGAACGGCCAGATCCGGATCCACGCCCGCCCGAGAAGTTCATCCCGGTGGAGCACGCCCACATTGGATACACGACTGTCCTGACTGTTATTGCGGTTGTCGCCGAGGACAAAATACTCATCATCCCCCAGCGTGATCGGATCCGCCGCAAGCCCTGCATTTTCCATCGGCGCATTTCCGTAATGCTCTCCCAGAAGTTTCCCGTCTATGTATACTTCACCGTCCACGATCTGTATCGTCTCGCCCGGCATGCCGATGATCCGCTTGATATAGTATGTATTTTCTTCATACCGGTAAGGAAATACAACAATGTCATACCGCTTCGGATCCCGGAACCGGTAGGAGATCTTGTCCACGATCAGCTGATCCCCGTCTGAGAGCGTTGTCTCCATCGATGATCCGCTCACCTGTGTCCGCTGTCCGATAAATGTAACGACAAACCAGGACGCCGCGATCACAATAAAGATAAACACCAGCCATCCCAGCAGCTCTTTTATTATCCCTTTCATTTTCATTCTGCTTTCTCTCCCATCCGTAAGCCTGTCCCGGAAAGCCTCTAGACTTCCGGAGCCTCCAGCGTAAACCGGCCCAGCTTCCCGTTCCGGAATTCATCCAGCAGGATCGCCGCCGCCTTCTCTGTATCGAGTTCGCTCCCGCGCACCAGACAGTGCCGGCTCTCCGCAATGCTCTTCAGCCCTTCGTACGGATCCTCAAATGCCGGGATCCCGTACTTCTCTTCCAGTACGCCCGGGTACGCGCTGTTCATGAATTTCGCCAGCTCCGCAGCCAGTTCTTCCGTCTGCAGGATCTCATCTTTGATGGATCCGATAAACGCCAGCCGCATCCCTGCCGTCTGGTCTTCGAATTTCGGCCAGAGGATCCCCGGCGTGTCAAGAAGTTCCACGCTCTTATTGAGGCGGATCCACTGTTTGCCCTTGGTCACGCCCGGTTTATTGCCGGTCTTGGCGCAGGCTTTGCCTGCGAGCGCATTGATAAATGTGGACTTTCCCACGTTCGGGATGCCCACGACCATGGCGCGCACCGGCCGGTTGAGGATTCCCCGCTTCCGGTCACGCTCTGTCTTCTCCTTACACGCCTCCTGGATCACGCCCTGGATGGACTTGATCCCGCCGCCTTTCTTTGAATTGACCTTCACTGCGGAAAATCCTTTTCCCTTAAAATAGTCCAGCCATTCATCATTCAGCCGGTCTTCCGCCAGATCCGCCTTATTCAGCAGGATCAGCCTCGCCTTGCCTTTTCCCAGCTCGTCAATATCCGGATTTCTGCTGGACATGGGCGCTCTGGCGTCCACCAGCTCGATCACCAGATCAATCAGTTTTATATTTTCCTGCATCATCCGCCGGGCTTTGGTCATGTGGCCCGGATACCACTGAAAATGCATATTGTTCCTCCTGTTTATATGAATCCGAAATGTTTGCCCGGGCTTACGATAAACCAGGCTTTTCCGAAAATATCATCCTTTTTAATATTTCCGATGCTCGGAAGACGGCTGTCATCACTGTCCGTATGGTTGTCTCCCATCACAAAGTATTCGTCTTTCCCGAGTTCCACCGGTTCCTGCGCCTCGCCTGCATATTCGATATCAGATACGTAAATATCCTCCTCTGGCGCTTCTCCGTTTATGAGCAGCTGTCCGTCCGTGATCTGCACGGTCTCGCCGGGCAGCCCGACCACACGCTTCAGCATATAGTGGCCGTTCTCGTCCTGCCGGAAGGCAACGATGTCCCCTCTGGCCGGATCTTTGATATTGTAAATGAAATGATTTACAAGCACGACATCTCCGTTTCTGAGCACCGGCGACATTGAATCCCCCGCCGTGCTCACGCGCTGTCCGAACGCCGCCACAAGAAGCACCGCCGTCATGCAGACAATCAGGATCTCCAGGACCCAGAGAAAGATCCCGGCCGCTTTATTTCTTCTTTTCCCTCTCTTCTTCCGCTTTCTGCGGAAACTCAAATCCTGACTCATACGCCTCTCCCGCTCAGTTCTCTATATTCAAAGAGGGACAATATACATATTCTGTAATTGTCCCTCTCTCAGTTACTATTTTACTAATTCTTTTACCTTCGCAGCTTTTCCTACACGTTTTCTCAGGTAGTTCAGTTTCGCTCTTCTTACTTTACCTCTGCGGACAACTTCTACCTTCTCTACATGCGGAGAGTGAAGCGGCCATGTCTTCTCAACGCCGATACCGTTGGATGTCTTTCTTACTGTGAATGTCGCTCTCGCGCCGCCGCCCTGTTTCTTCAGGACTGTTCCCTCAAAGACCTGGATTCTTTCACGGTTACCCTCTTTGATCTTTGCGTGAACTCTTACAGTATCACCGACATTGAACTCCGGTACATTCTCTTTTAACTGCTCAGCTTCGATCTTCTTAATGATCTCGTTCATTTTGTGTGACCTCCTTCATATTTGACGTTCTTAACACATCTTTGTGCCAGAGGACCATCGCTCTTCTTTTCACAACTGTTGTAGTTTACCATACTTTCCCGGGATTTGCAAGCCCTAATCTTCTTTTTCGCCCTCCGCGCGTTCTTTCAGCCACTGGCGGAACCATTTCCGTTCCTTTTCCGTAAGTTCGGACTGTTCCAGCAGGTCCGGACGGCGCTCGTAGGTGCGGATGATCGACTGCTCCCGGCGCCATTTCTCGATATTGGCGTGATGGCCGGACAGAAGGACCGGCGGGACCTTCTTCCCGTGCCACTCCTCCGGCCGGGAATACTGCGGATACTCCAGCAGGTTGTCCTGGAAGGATTCGAACTCCGCCGACACATCATTGTGAAGGACGCCCGGCACCAGTCTGGATATGGCGTCCACCATGACCATGGCCGGCAGCTCGCCGCCGGTCAGGACGTAATCCCCGATGGACACATAATCCGTCACGATCTCTTCGAGGACGCGCTCGTCGATGCCCTCATAGTGCCCGCAGAGAAGGATCAGGTCTTCTTCTTTTGAGAGTTCCTCCGCCATCTTCTGGTCGAACACATCGCCCTGGGGTGAGAGGTAGACCGTCCGCAGCCGCTTCCCTTCCGGTAGCTCTGCCGCCCCGGTGCGCTGCCGGATCTTCTCCGCCACGGCCTCGTGCGCCAGGTAGACCGGCTCCGCCTGCATCAGCATACCGGCTCCGCCGCCGTACGGATAGTCGTCCACGCTCTGATGTTTATTAAAGGCATAATCCCGGATATTGACCGCCTCGATCGACAGAAGCCCGGCGTTGACCGCGCGTCCGATGATGCTCGTATTCAGCCCGTCCATTACCATCTCCGGGAAAAGTGTCAGTATATGAAAATTCATCTGTTGTCGTCTCCTGTCAGCCCGTCCATCAGCCGGATGGTCATCCGGTTCTGTTCCACGTCCACATCCAGCACGCACTGACGGATGGCCGGGATCAGCACCTCGCCGTGGCTGTCCGAATCTATAATGTACACCTCGTTGGCTCCTGTCTCCATGACGTCACGGAGCACGCCGAAATGCCCCTCCTCTGTAAATACATCCATGCCGATCAGGTCGCCGATATAATATTCATCCTCATCAAGTTCCGCCGCCTCTTCTCTGGAAATATAGAGGCTGCATCCTTTGTACTTTTCAATATCATTAATGTTGTCGATGCTTTTGAACTTTACGATCACAAACTGTTTGAAGAACCGGACTGACTGGATCTCCAGTTCCAGCCGTTCTCTGCCGGTGTCAAGAAAAACCTTCCGGATCTCTTTAAAGCGGGCGGCATCGTCTGTGGTCGGGAATACTTTCACCTCACCCCGGATCCCATGGGTGGATGAGATCACCCCTGTTCTGAGAAACTGTTCCATTTCTTTGCTCCTGTATTCATTACCCATATACTGTGTTTTGACACAGATAAGAAAAGGGGCAGTCATTCCGCAGCGGAAGGCTGTCCCTGTTTTCTACTTATCTTATACAATATCGACAACGACTTTCTTGTTCTCTCTGGCTGCGGCAGCCTTTACTACGGAACGGAGCGCTTTGGCTATACGTCCCTGCTTGCCGATCACCTTGCCCATGTCGCCGTCTGCCACATGCAGCTCAAGCACTGTAGTGCGGCCTTCCTTTTTCTCATTTACAGAGACTTCTTCGGGATGGTCAACGAGTGCTTTAGCAATCACTTCCACTAATTCTTTCATTGTGTCCGCACCTCCGCGAAGTCCGATTATTTCTCGATGCCTGCCGCCTTGAAGATCTTTCCTACTACTTCTGTCGGCTGAGCACCGTTGTTGAGCCATTTCTTAGCTGCTTCCTCGTCTACTTTGATCGCGCTCGGCTCGCAGTTCGGATCGTATGTTCCGATCTCCTCAATGAATCTGCCGTCTCTCGGGGAACGAGAATCAGCTACAATGATTCTATAAAAAGGAGCCTTCTTCTGTCCCATTCTTCTTAATCTGATTTTTACTGCCATTTCTTTCACCTCTTGTTTTATTTTTCTTATTGTTGCTTCTGCCGTAAGCCCCGCCCTGCGGCCGGCCGCCTCCGGCATGATCTATGTGTTAAAAGGGGAATTTGAATCTGCCCCTCTTGCCACCCATTCCGCCCATCATCCCGGGAAGCTTCTTCATCATCTTCCGGGATTCGTTGAACTGTTTTACCATGCGGTTGACTTCCGAGATATCCACGCCGGCGCCCCGGGCGATCCGGTGCTTTCTCGACGGGTTCAGAAGATCCGGATTGCTCCGTTCTTCCGGCGTCATGGAATGGATCATGGCCTCCATCCGCGCCATTTTCTTTTCATTTTCCTCGGAATCCAGATCCGGCATCTTGCCTTTTCCTCCGAGCGCGCCCATTCCGGGAAGCATGCTCATGATGCCGGACAGGCCGCCCATCTTGCGCATCTGCTCCATACTCTCCAGATAGTCGTCAAAGTCAAACTGGGCTTTTTTCATCTTGTCGGCCATCTTTGCGGCCTTCTCCTGATCCAGTTCGGCTCCCGCCTTCTCGATCAGGGTGAGCACATCGCCCATGCCCAGGATCCTGGACGCCATACGGTCCGGATAGAACTGCTCCAGATCCGAAAGTTTCTCGCCCATGCCGGCGTAAAGGATCGGCCTTCCGGTCACTGCCTTGATGGACAGGGCCGCACCGCCTCTTGTGTCGCCGTCCAGCTTGGTGACGATCACGCCGTCAATGCCGATCTTCTCATTAAAGGACTGGGCCACATTGACCGCATCCTGACCGGTCATCGCATCCACGACAAGGATGGTCTGGTGAACTTCCACCGCTTCCTTGATCTCCTGGAGCTCCGCCATCATGTCCTCATCGATATGCAGCCGTCCGGCCGTATCCAGGATCACGATGTTGTTGCCGTTCTTCCGGGCATGCTCCACAGCCGCCTTCGCGATGTCCGCGGGCCGGTTCCTGTCTCCCATGGAGAAGACTTCCACGCCCTGCTTCTCGCCGTTGATCTGCAGCTGTTTAATGGCTGCCGGACGGTAGACGTCGCAGGCCACAAGGAGGGGCTTCTTGCCTTTCAGCTTGAACTTCCCGGCCAGCTTCGCCGTGGTCGTCGTCTTACCTGCACCCTGAAGGCCGGCCATCATGATAACCGTCATGGCGCTTCCCGGCTGAAGCCGGATCTCCGTTGTCTCGGAGCCCATGAGCTTCACCAGCTCTTCATTAACGATCTTGATGACCATCTGCCCCGGATTCAGGCCGTTCATCACATCCTGGCCGACCGCGCGCTCCTGCACGTCTTTAATAAAGCCTTTTACGACTTTAAAGTTGACGTCCGCTTCCAGCAGGGCCATCTTGACTTCCTTCAGCGCCGTCTTCACGTCGTCTTCGGTGAGGCGTCCCTTGCTGCGCAGGTTCCGGAACACATTCTGCAGTTTTTCACTTAAGCTGTCAAATGCCATTCGTTTATTCCTCTATAATTCTTCAATGATCGCATCCGAGATCTTCCGGATGCGCCCTACGATCTCTTCGGGGTTCTCCCGGTTCTCTTCCCACTCATCCAGCACATCCCCGATCTCTCCGACCTTCTCCCTCACTGAGAGGAAACGCTCCACCAGATGAAGCTTCGCCTCGTATCCTTCCAGCGCCTTCTGGCACCGGCGGATCAGATCGTGCACGCCCTGTCGGCTGATGCCCGCGCCCTCGGCGATCTCGCTCAGGGAAAGGTCTTCCAGGATGAACTGCTCATAGACATCTTTCTGATGCTTCGTGAGAAGCTCTCCGTAAAAATCATATAATAAAGCCTGCTCTAAAATCTTATTCATCACAGTCACCTTTGCTATCATACACGAATAGAAATGTGGTGTCAAGTATTTTTTCTTGACAGCTTTTCGCCCGCGGCTTTTCGACTGCAGCTTATCACCCGCGGCTTTACGCCCGCATCAGACGCTCCATGTCCGGCATCCCCCAGCCCGATTCCGTCCCCGGCGCCTTCACGCATGCATCCCGCAGCTTCAGTTTCACTTCCACGTTCGTCATATCCGGATATCTGGAGAGCAGGCAGGCAATCGCCCCGGATATGACCGGCGTGGCCATGGAAGTGCCGGTCTTCATAATATACGGCGGTTCACCCGCCGCGCCGTACCCGGCATTGCAGCTGATGATCCCGGTCCCCGGCGCGAAGAGATCCGGCTTCACCACACAGTCCGCCGTGGGGCCTCTGCCGGAATAGTTGATCTTCCTCCTGATGCGGCCGGCGGATGCCGGACCCGCCGGCGTATCCGGCACCCCCACAGTGATCACCTTCGGACTGCTGCCAGGGACCGCCACGGTTCCCTCGCCCGGTCCGTAATTTCCCGCCGATGCCACGACCACCAGGCCCTCGTCCCACAGTTCCTCCACCGCGGACAGCAGACGCGCCTTCTGTTCTTCCTTAAGTTCCGGCTGTGTGCCCACGGAAATATTTACGATGCGTAAAGGATGCTCCTTCCGGACGCCCTTCAGCCATTCGATCCCCCTGAGGACGCTCTCCACATTTCCATTGCCGGAACGATCCAGCACCTTCGCCGCCAAGAGCGTCGCCGCCGGGGCCATTCCCGAATACATCCCGGCCGAAAGTTTTCCGTTTCCCGCCAGGATCCCCGCCACATGAGTGCCGTGCCCGCTGTCGTCGTAGCACGCGGACTTCCTTCCCGTAAAGTCTTTAAAATCCGCGATCCGCCCGTCCAGATCCGGATGCCGGGCGATCCCCGTGTCCAGGATGGCCGCGCATACCCCCTTTCCCGCCGTCTTCTCATCTATGCCGCTGCGCCGGTATCCCAGCGCCTGTTTTACCCATCTCATTAAAAACACCCTTTTTAATAAGAATATTCACCCCTTTCCCTTTTCGTCCCGCGCACACATCCTCTGCTCCTGCATAGTATAAAACTGTAAATAAAAACCAATTTTGGAGGATTTAACATGAGTGAATTAAGTGCTACAAACTGCGGATGCGGATGCGACAACAACAACGGCATGTCTTCCTGCCTGTGGATCATTCTCCTGCTCTGCTGCTGCGGCGGATGCGGCGGCAACGGATTCAACGGAGGATTCGGCAACGACAACTGCCTGTGGATCATCCTTCTGCTCTGCTGCTGCGGCGGTTTCGGCGGAAACAACAGCTGCGGATGCGGATGCTGATCTCATCGGTCCGGATTTAAAACCTCTTAACACAATTCAGGATGCGCGGTCTTCCGTGCATCCTGATTCTTTGTATCCTCCCCGGCTCACGATCCGTCATACCGGTCCGGTTTCTTCTGTGTATTTTTTCCGGCGTTCCTCTCCCGGCCCGCCCGTCGGCCCTCTTTCCCGTTTCCGTCAAGATGTTTTTTCAGCATACAGTTCTCGTCGATCTCGTAGACTGCATTTCCGTCGATAATCAGCTTTCTTGACATCGTCTTTCCATTCCTTTCTTCTTATTTGTTCCATCTGTTATTATTTTATGAATAATCCGGAACTATGCGCATATATATCAGAAGATACAACAATCGCTGTGTGCAGGAGGCCGCTGATGCATGGACAGAGATATGCCCGGGCCCATGACGCCATTTGATGAACTTGTCACCACGCCGGAACTCCAGATGATTAAACTGCTCATCCCGTACGCGCCCGCATCCGGCAGGCAGACGCTGGCAGCGCTTGTGAAATATACCGAACTCAGGAAAGCCGTCCGGCTCTTCCATTCCGGCGGCCGCTGCCCCGGGATCCGGGCTTTTGAGGAACCTGCGCCGGACACGCCGGCCGATCTGCTGGAACAGATGCGCCCCTATCTCGCCCCGCAGCAGGCTTCCGCCCTGGATATAATCGTCCGCGTGCAGGAAATGATGCCGCTCGTTGAGATGCTGCAGGCCTCCGGCGCGATGTCGGGGAACGCCGGGGAGGGTTCCGGGCCGGGCTTTGACTTCACAGACCTGCTCGCCGGGATGCTGACCCCCGAACAGCAGGAAATGTTCGCAGAATACAGCGAAATGTTTTCACATTCACAGCAGTCTGATCAGAAAGGAGACCATAAAGATGGACAGTAACTGGATGAATGATCCGGCCATGAAACAGATCGATCCGGCCAAGCTGGAGCTGATCCGCATGGCCGCAGAACAGACCGCCGGCAAATCCGGCCGGGACCTGGTCCCGGTCATGCTGGCCCTGATCTCAGGCGCCGACCGGCAGGGGATCCGCTTCACGCCCGACGAAATGACTCTGATTCTCGAGATCCTGAAATCGGGAAAATCAAAAGAAGAACAGGCGCAGATCGACCGGACCGTAAAAATGGCCGGTTCCATCTTCCGCAAACACACGAAATAGGATACAATAGATACCAGGAATCATCCGATATACCGAAAGAAACGGAGCATAATATCATGGCTGAAGAAACGAAAAACACGACAGAAGCACAGGCTGTATCTGAATCAAGGACCGAGATCATCCACATGGTGCGTCCGAACCATCTGAACGGAGCCGGCCGGCTCTTCGGCGGCGCCCTCATGCAGTGGCTCGACGAGGCCGCAGGCACGGTGGCCATGCGGCACGCCCACTGCAATGTGATCACCGCCTCCGTAGACAATCTGCGGTTCATCCGCGGCGCCTACAACGGCGAGATCATCGTCATCATCGGCAAGGTCACCTATGTGGGGCGCACCTCCATGGAAGTGCGTCTTGATACGTATGTGGAGCATCTTGAGAACGGAATGCGCCAGCCCATCAACCGGGCTTACTTTACCATGGTCGCCATGGATGAAAACGACCAGCCGAGAACCGTGCCCCGCCTGATCCTGGAGACCGAATCAGACCGGGCCGACTGGGAGGCCGCCGAAAAGCGCCGTGAGATGCGCATGCGGAGAAAGGAAGAGGGCTTCTGACATGCAGAACATCAAACTCACGCTCCAGTACGACGGCACACGGTATGCCGGCTGGCAAAAGCCCGAGAAAGAAGGCCGGGACAGAACTGCCCGGACCGTCTCCGCAAAGCTTCAGTCCGCCCTCGGACGGATCACCGGAGAAATCCCGGAGCTGTATACCGGAGCCCGGACCGAACCCGGCGTCCACGCCATGGAACAAACGGTCAGCTTCCACACCGGATCCCCCCTCTCTCCGGCAGAACTAAAGAAGGCGCTGAACGGGGCCCTGCCCATGGATATAGCCGTCCTCTCTGCCCTGCCGGCGCCGGAGCGCTTCCGCGCCGACTTAAACGCCCGGGCGCGCACCTTCCGGTACCGGATCTGTACCGCCCCCGTCTGCGATCCCTTTACCGCGGCATTTACCGCGCACATTTTCCCTGCCCCGGCACGTTCCGCCATGCAGGAGGGCGCGGCTTTTTTCATCGGGAAGCATGATTTCCGGAACTTCTGCGGCGTCCGGAAGAAGAAAGGAACCGTCAGAGAGATCCTGGACGTCTCCGTCACGGAAGCCGGGCCGGATCTTCTGCTCATCGAACTGACGGCGGACGACTTTCTCTACCGCATGCCCGCCCTCATCATCGGAACCCTGCTGGAGATCGGACTTGGCAGGCGCAGACCGGACTGCATCAAAGCCATTTTTGAAGGCACAGAAAAAGCAGGCGCCCCCTGCGGGACAAAGGGCCTCCTGCTTAAATCAGTACATTATTAAGTTTACATAAACAGCCCGGCCACATGGAAGACGATGAAGCTCATCACCCAGGCAACGGCCAGCTGGAAGAATACAATGCCGCATGTCAGCTTCGCACTGCCCACTTCCCGGCGGATCGTCGCGATCGTCGCGGTACAGGGCACATACAGCAGGCAGAACACCATGAGCGCGTACGCATTTGCCGCGCCGAATCCCATGGATGCAAGCACTGCCACAAAACTGTCCATCCCGTGGGCCGTGGTAATATTCTGGATGCCGAAAAGCACGCTGCAGCTCGACACCACCACTTCTTTCGCCGCGATGCCGGAGATCAGCGCCACCACGATCTGCCAGTATCCCAGGCCCAGCGGCTCAAAGAACGGCACGATCAGCTTTCCGAACATGGAGCCGAAGCTGTCGCTGATATCCGTCACATATCCAGTCGTTCCGAAATTCAGCAGCGCCCACATGATAATGGACGCAAGGAAGATAACGGTTCCCGCTTTCGTCAGGTAATCTTTTACTTTCTCCCACACATAGACCGCGATCGTCCGGGCATTCGGCGCCTTGTATTCCGGAAGCTCGATCAGGAGCGCATGCTCCGCGCGGCTTCCGTCAACTTTGGAAATGATAAATGCCGTCAGGATCGCCACTACGATGCCGAGCAGGTACATGGAGTAGCAGGCGATCATGGCATGCTCTCCGAAGAACATGGATGAGAACAGCACATAGATCGGAAGCCTTGCGCTGCACGACATAAACGGCGTCACCAGGATCGTCTTCAACCGGTCTTTGCGGTGCTCCAGCGCCCGGGACGCCATGATCGCCGGCACCGAACATCCGAATCCCAGCAGCATCGGCAGGAAGGCCCTGCCGGACAGGCCCAGGTGGCTCATAATATCATCCATGACATAGGCCACCCTCGCCATATATCCGCTGTCCTCCAGGAAGGCCAGCGCCAGGAAAAGGATGAAGATGTTCGGCAGGAAGGTCAGGATGCCGCCCACACCGGAAATAATCCCGTCCACCAGCAGCGACCGGATTACCGGAGAAACGCCCGCGCTCTCCAGAAAGCCGCCCACGGTCTGCGTCAGCATGTCCAGCCCGATCTCAAAGTAGCCCTTCAGCCAGTCGCCCACCGTAAAGGTCAGGAAGAAGACCAGCGCCATGATCAGCAGGAAGATCGGAAGCCCCAGCCATTTACCGGTCATGTACCGGTCCACATGCTCCGTGCGCTCCGCCTTCTCGCTCTTATTTACCAGGACCTCATCGATCACCTCTTCGATAAAGTCGTACTTCTCATTAATGATATCCTTCTCGTAGCTCCGGTCCACAATTCCCTTTGTATCCACCGGATGCCGCTTCAGGACCGTCTCATCCTGCTCCAGCACCTTGATCGCATGCCAGCGCATATTTTTCATCTCCGGCTCGCTGGCCCGGAACTGCTCGATGATGGCGTCGATCTTGTCCTCGATGACGTCATCATACACCATGGCGTACTCGCTGTGGTGATTGTGCTTATGTCCCGTCTTCTCCGCGTGATGATGGATAAACGGCCCCTGCTTCGCATATTCCCTGTGATGGGCGACTGCATGCATCAGAATCTCCAGGCCGCTGCGTTTGCGCGCCGACACCGGGATCGCCGGGATGCCCAGCATCTCCGGGAGACGGTGCAGGTCGATCTCCATGCCCCGCTCTTCCACCACGTCCATCATGTTGAGCGCCAGCACCACCGGCTTGCCCAGTTCGATAAGCTGCAGCGTCAGGTACAGATTCCGCTCCAGGCAGGACGCATCCACCACATCCACGATCACATCCACCTCATCGCTCATGATGCACTCGCGGGACACCTTCTCCTCCATCGTATAGGAGGTCAGGCTGTAGATGCCCGGAAGGTCGATGAGCTTGAACTCCTGTCCCTTGTAAGTCGTCCGGCCCTCCTTCTTCTCCACGGTCACGCCCGGCCAGTTGGCCACTTTCAGATTCGCCCCCGTGTAGGCGTTGAACAGCGTCGTCTTTCCGCAGTTCGGGTTGCCGATGAACCCGACATTGATCACCTTATCACTCATACCGCCGCCTCCTTCACAAAAATATTGTCGGCAATGCGGCGGCCGAACGCGAACCGGGTTCCGCGGAACTTCACGGTCATGGCCCCTTTCTTGTCATTGTTCAGGACTATGATCTGAGAGCCTTCCGTAAGCCCCAGGGCCTCCAGCCGGCGTTCCAGATTCAGTTCGATCCGGATCTTCTCGACCACGTATGTATGGTTATTCGTTCCTTCTTTTAATGTCATTTCTGCCTCATCCCTTGTATGCATAAAAATACTGTTGATAAAAATTATCAACAGTATTATATAGTTTCATATAAAAGAAGTCAATTACAGCAGAAGCAATTCCGTCCCTTCAAGATCCGCGTCATACAGATCCGCCATTCTGATCCGGCTGTCATCATAGGTTTTGTAATAATACACCCCGGTCCGCGCATTGGCGCAGCAGGAATAAGTCGTAATATCATAAGTCCCCTTCTCCGTGACCACAGAGCCCCGCACCATGGCCACACTGTCCAGGATGTGGAAAAACTGGGACACGTTCGCCTCTTCCGTCCGGTCAGACACGGAATTCCATTTCAGAAACGCCGCACGCACAAATCTTGAAACCGAAGACGCATCTCCCGGCAGCCCCACCGCGCCCATGCCCTGGGCGAAAGGTTTCAGTTCCACGCCGTCCGCGAACCGGTTCCCGGGACTCTTCGCCGTCAGATTCATGTAATTATGAAGATTCATAAGGTGGAAATCAAAAGGCGGATTGTTCGTCAGCACGCCTACCGGATTCTCGTATATTTTCAGACCTTCCCGGACCTGCTCGATCACCAGGCACCGGTCCTTATCCGCCAGCATCCAGTGGAGCGGCGCCGGCGGCATCTGCTCCGCAAATGCGGTGTCCACGATACACAGCCTGCCCAGATATTCTTCCGCCTCATCCACGGATGCACATTTCCCAACGAACCAGGCGATCATCTCAAAGGAGGCAAGTTCCAGCCGGTCCGGCCCATCCCCGGCTGATCCGGACGCGTCCCGGTAAAATGCATTTCCCGGGAAATTCAGTCCCGCCATGGCAAGCCCCTTCTCGTTCAACGCCTCCGCGTAGAGCGGGAAGACTGGACTGGCCGACGCCATGCCGATCATGGCATAGTGGTGTTCCAGAGTTTCCGTGTGGCGGAAGGGCAGCGAGAAATTCCGCGGGGTGATGACCACAGTTTCCCCGAAAGAGCAGTCCAGATCAAGATTGCGGCCGAAGTAGAAATCGCCGTTGTTATAGGTAATGCAGGTACACATAGGAAAGCCTCCTTTGAACTCATCCTGTCATTTATCATTCCGCATAACTCAGTATTTTTATAAATGTTTCATTTCTTTTTTCTGTTTCTCCCGGTCTTCGGAAAGTTTCAAGGCCAGGCTGCGGACTCTCTCAAAAGAGTCCAGTTCGCTTTTTAACAAAACATAGACCATTTCTGATAAATCTTCCCGTTTGTCATACCGTCTGAACGCTTCCCGGTACTTTCCGGCAGGAGGGATTGAGACGGGCAGGAATCCGCTGTTAATCAGCTGCTGGTTCACAATCATCCTCCCGGTCCTGCCGTTCCCATCGGAAAATGGATGGATCCGTTCAAACCGGACATGGCTGGCCGCAATTTTTTCAAAAGTCTCTTTCACTGTCTCCGCCTCGATGTCCGCTTCTCTGATCCAGTTTTTCATAAGTGCTGGAACGTCCGGCGGATCCGGCGGATAGTATACTGCTTCCGACAGATTTCCAATATACACTGAGGTTTCCCTGTACTCGCCCTGCATATGCCGGATATAGCCGTTTGCCTTCTTGATCCACGCTTCATCAATAACTGTCTTCGCAAAAGGAATCAGCATGTTCTGGATAGCATGGTAAGCATTTTTTGCATCTGTATATTCGGAATAAGTGTGATTCGACCTTACTTCATCATAATCGATTACCGCAATCGTTTCTTCCAGTGACAGGGTATTCCCTTCGATTGCATTCGTACTCCATGAAAATCTCCTGGCAAAGTCTTCTGTAAAAGGTTGACGGATCAGCGGATTTTCCATGTGCCGGAAGATTTCTGTTTTTTCTGTTTCAATCTGTAAGATCCTGCTTTCGTTGTCAAATAATGGCATGATATCTGTCTCCCAATATAAAATAAAATGAGTATTTTCACTCCATATGGAGTGAGATCATCGCACATTTCCAGTATACCACACAACCGCCTGCTTATCTATTGGAAAAGATTTTGTCTCTATTTCACCTGCCGCAGCCTGGAGAATGATATCAGAAAATTCCTCGTTATCCAAATAAAAATCTCCGCGAATCTCCATCGTTAAACCTCTTTGCGAAAGATTTTTGCAACATGTTGCATTTTTCTATTCTACAATCATATTATATATGCTTTAGTGACAATTATTTTCCAGCATTTTAATCGTATTCTTGCTTATAATGTAGTTCAAATGATACTCCTGTTTGATTTCCTTTAACTCTTTACGGACAGAATACCGCCTGTGCAGATTCTGCTGTATAAAATCTTCTCATCGTATTTTCCTTTAGACCGTTTATCGCGGCCAAAGAGACAGGCAGTTTGGATTTTCTGATTGCTCACGCACTGCTGATTGTGTGTCATTCTTTATTCGAGGTTGTCATTCATTATGATGCTCAAGGAAGAAATCCACTGCACCTTTAGGATAGTAGCGTGGATAGACCTCCGAAATTGTAAGTTCTGTAATATTTTTTACTGTACTTAAATCCGCCAAAACAGCTTGCCGTATACTCATTTCCGTATCTCCCCAAAAAAGAACTTCTGTCTCTACAACTTAGGATTTTCCATATCCTCAAAGAAGCTCCAATGCTCTTTTATACAGCGAATCCAGCTCACATCCACAATTCCCACATTCTTTATCTGCCTGCTTAATT
>DWUU01000045.1 GCA_019120575.1 Candidatus Mediterraneibacter quadrami | reverse complement strand
AGACCGGCAGACGGTTCTAAACAGAGTGATAATTTCAGAAGAGGCCGCGGACATGGTTCAGGAAACGGCAAGACAGCCGGCAAAGGCCACAAAGGACAGAAAGCCCGTTCAGGTGCGACAAGACCTGGATTCGAAGGTGGTCAGATGCCTTTATACAGACGAATCCCGAAGAGAGGATTCACAAACAGAAATTCCAAAACGATCGTAGCGATCAATCTTGGTGCGCTTGAGAGATTTGAGGACGGAGCTACCGTATCCGTTGACACACTGATCGAGAGCGGTATTGTAAAGAACCCGAGAGACGGAGTCAAAATTCTTGGAAACGGAGAGTTAACTAAGAAGCTTACAGTTCAGGCCAATGCGTTCAGCGCAAAGGCGGCTGAGAAGATTGAGGCGCTTGGTGGAAAAGCAGAGGTGATCTAATGCTTAAGACAGTACGCAGAGCATTTCAGATTGAGGATATCAGAAGACGGATCCTCTATACGTTTGCAATGCTCATCGTGGTGAGGCTTGGATCAGAACTGCCGACTCCGGGAGTTGATCCGACCTTTATTCAGGAATTTTTCCAGCAGCATACCGGTGACGCATTCAATTTCTTTGAAGCGTTCACCGGCGGCTCTTTTACGAATTTTTCCGTATTTGCCCTGAGCATCACGCCGTACATCACATCTTCCATCATCATGCAGCTCCTTACGATCGCGATTCCGAAGCTTGAGGAAATGCAGAAAGAAGGAGAAGAGGGAAGAAAGAAGATCGCAGCGATTACAAGATATGTAACCGTCGGACTTGCGCTGATCGAGTCAACCGCACTTGCAGTCGGACTCGGACGCCAGGGACTTCTGGAGACATACAATTTCGTAAACTGCGCGATCGTGGTATGTACGCTGACAGCCGGAAGTGCATTCCTGATGTGGATCGGCGAGCGTATTACGGAAAACGGCGTCGGAAACGGTATATCGATCGTACTTCTGATCAATATCATCTCCCGTGTGCCGAACGACTTCGTGACGCTCTATCAGCAGTTTATGGCAGGCAAGAAGCTCGCAATGGCAGGACTTGCCGGAGTGATCATCCTTGCAGTGCTGCTTGTTGTAGTTGTTTTCGTCGTTCTCCTTCAGAGCGGTGAGAGAAGGATCGCCGTACAGTACTCCAAGAAAGTACAGGGCAGAAAGACCTACGGCGGCCAGTCCACACATATTCCGCTGCGTGTGAACACGGCGGGTGTGATCCCGGTCATCTTCTCATCATCCCTGATGCAGACGCCGATCGTCATCGCAAGTTTCCTGGGCAAAGGAAACGGAACCGGGATCGGAAGTCAGATACTTGCAGGAATGAATTCCAACAACTGGTGTGATCCGGAGCAGCCGCTCTACTCCATCGGTCTTGTGATCTACATTCTGCTGACGATATTCTTTGCGTATTTCTATACATCGATTACATTCAATCCGATGGAGATCGCAAACAATATGAAGAAAAACGGCGGTTTTATACCGGGTATCCGTCCGGGCAAACCAACGGTTGAGTATCTGCAGAAGATCCTGAACTACATTATTTTCATAGGCGCATGCGGACTGATCATCGTACAGGTGATCCCGTATTTCTTCAACGGTGTGTTTGGTGCAAATGTATCCTTCGGCGGTACGTCACTGATCATTATCGTAGGCGTTGTACTTGAGACGATCAAGAAGATCGAGTCCCAGATGCTTGTGAGAAACTACACAGGATTTTTAAATAACAGAGGAAGCAGCATGTCCAACAGCTACCTCGGATATTAAGCCATTTTAAGCTCGCGTCATTTCGCCCGTAAACAGGTGAAATCCTGCGGGCTTGCGGCGTATATGAAGCAAAAGCCCGTCTGCGTGATTTTACAAATGCAGGCTGCGGGCTGATGTGATACAATTATTCCATATAATAAAAGGAGGTAGGACTATGAAGATTATCATGCTTGGAGCACCGGGCGCAGGAAAAGGCACCCAGGCAAAGAAGATTGCGGAGAAATATTCCATCCCGCACATTTCCACGGGCGACATCTTCCGCGCCAACATCAAGAACGGAACAGAGCTTGGAAAGAAAGCAAAGACGTACATGGATCAGGGACTCCTTGTTCCGGATGAACTGGTTGTAGACCTGGTTGTGGACAGAGTGAACCAGGACGACTGCGCGAACGGATACGTGCTGGACGGCTTTCCGCGCACCATTCCGCAGGCGGAGGCGCTTGACAAAGCCCTCGCAGGAATGGGCCAGAAGATGGATTACGCCATCAATGTAGAAGTTCCGGACGACAACATCGTAAACCGCATGGGCGGCAGGAGAGCCTGCGTAGACTGCGGCGCGACATACCATGTCGAGTATGCTCCGACAAAGGTTGAGGGCGTGTGCGACAAATGCGGCGGCAGCCTCATCCTGAGAGATGACGACAAGCCGGAGACCGTGCTCAAGAGACTGGGCGTATACCACGAGCAGACACAGCCGCTGATCGACTACTACACAGAGGCGGGAATCCTCAGAGAGGTAGACGGTACAGTTGATATCAACGATGTATTCGCGGCGATCGTGGAGATCCTGGGAGAGTAGGATCGTATGAAACTGGAACCGGGAATGCTTGCCCGCTCAAAAGCGGGACATGACAGGGATCGGGTCTATGTCATAATCGAAACAGAAAACGAATATGTATATGTGGCGGACGGGGAATTGAGACCCCTCCGCCGCATGAAACGAAAAAACAGCAGACATCTTCAGCCGATCCTGAAGATGCGTCTGGAAGGAAAACCGGATGATGAGGGGATCCGCAGGATCATCAGAGAATTTATCCGACAGGAGGATTAAAAATGTCAAAAGCTGACGTGATCGAAATCGAAGGAGTGGTAGTAGAGAAACTCCCGAACGCAATGTTTAAGGTAGAGCTGGAGAACGGACACATCGTCCTCGCTCATATCAGCGGCAAGCTGAGAATGAACTTTATCAAAATTCTGCCGGGCGACAAGGTGACACTTGAGATGTCTCCGTATGACCTCAGTAAAGGAAGGATCATCTGGAGAGATAAATGACCGAAAGCAGTTAGCGAAAAATTGAAAATTAGTTGTTGACTCAGTATTGTATTTGATGCTATACTATGAAATGGTCACTTTTGGGGTGGTGTGCCCAAAAACGACCGGAAAATGTAGGCAAAGCACAGAAGGGAAGGAGGATTTGACATGAAAGTTAGATCATCAGTAAAACCAATTTGTGAAAAATGCAAGATCATTAAAAGAAAAGGAAGCATCAGAGTTATCTGTGAGAATCCGAAGCACAAACAGAGACAGGGTTAAGGCGAACATCCTTATTAATTATGTATGTGCTATGAATCAGGCGGCTGACAGTATGATACACACGGAAGTGTGTAGAACTGTTTAATATACAGTAAGGATACACCGCATCTGTACACAGGTACCGCAGGGCGGTTGGTCTGACACTTCTGTATATTGCTTCTAATACCCGGCGTTTGCATTGGCGGAGCCTGTATGAGGTCCGTGCCGGGAAAGGGCGTGGAGGCTATTTGAACACGCCTGGGCTGGGATATCGCGGGAAGATGAAGATACCCCGGTAGGATGCATGACACCATTTATGCAGATCAGATATTTCTGCAGCGCATCCGCAGCCTCAGTTAAAGTAAATATCAACAAAGAAAATGGAGGAAAGACACATGGCTCGTATTGCAGGTGTAGACTTACCAAGAGACAAACGTGTAGAAATCGGTCTGACTTATATCTACGGAATCGGTAGAACAAGTGCAAACCGTATCTTAGCAGAGGCAGGAGTTAATCCTGATACTCGCGTAAGAGATCTTACCAGTGAAGAAGTAAAGAAGATCAGTGCAGTGATCGATGAGACTCAGGTTGTAGAAGGTGACCTCAGAAGAGAGATCCAGCTCAACATCAAGAGACTCAGAGAGATCGGATGCTACCGTGGAATCCGTCACAGAAAAGGACTTCCGGTACGCGGCCAGAAGACAAAGACAAATGCAAGAACATGTAAAGGTCCGAAGAGAACTGTAGCAAATAAGAAAAAGTGAGCACTTAGCGAAAGCAAGCTGATAAGCGCAGCTTGAGGTTAGTGCGAACTTTGTTCGATGAACTTGGCGATGCATTGAACACCTGGCGAGGTGTTATCGAGCCTGGTGAGAAAGCAGATACTCAGAGCGCAGCGAAGAGTATCCCCGTGCGAGCTTAGTGAATCGAACTACCTTGATTAAAGAAGAAAGTAGGTTAGTTTAAATGGCAAAGAAAGTTGCGAAAAAAGTAACAAAAAAACGTGTCAAGAAAAACGTTGAACGAGGACAGGCACACATCCAGTCATCTTTTAATAATACGATCGTTACATTAACAGATACACAGGGAAATGCTCTTTCATGGGCAAGTGCAGGCGGCCTGGGATTCAGAGGTTCAAGGAAATCTACTCCGTA